>NZ_JBICLU010000027.1:0-245801 GCF_043105645.1 Morganella sp. TYF_1
TTAGGGGCGTAGTTCAATTGGTAGAGCACCGGTCTCCAAAACCGGGTGTTGGGAGTTCGAGCCTCTCCGCCCCTGCCATTTACTTGATAAGTAATAACTAAAGATCTTTATTTATTAATAGCCCGGTTCGTTATGAACTGGGTTTTTTATTATCTGAATTTCGCCTTCTTATGTGTTGTATCCTGCCGAATTTCCTTTCTTTTTTGCGACCACTCCCTTCAGTGCAATAGTTACCGCCCTACCTATCTTTAAAATCATCCGTAACCGGTGTTATACCGGTATTGCGATTAATTGCCCGATAAGCCCCTGTTGATCACTGTTCTGCAACCAGACAGCATACAGAGGCTTTGTAATCAGGTCATCATTCACAGGTTTCAGCTCCGGAAACGTTTTTTTCCAGTGTGCCGGTAAATATGCAACGGATGATGTCACTGACAATAATTGTTTTGCCTGAAAAGCAGACGATGTTGTCAGCACCGGAGACTGGCAGCGGGCAAAAACGGCCTCGTCATGTTGCTGAAAGTCGGCGCTCCATTCCAGGCGGATAAGACCCGGAGAGTTCTCTGCCGTCAGTGACTGTATGCTGAACAGCTGAAGTGTGATTTCACCGACAATTTCACTTTTCAGTTCATCCATTTTAGGCTGCTCAGTAGAGATCAGTAAATCCAGTTCGCGTGCATGTAATTGTTTTACCAGAGACTGACGGGATGCAATTCTGGTCTCCAGGCGCAGATCTGCGTGTGACTGGTAGGTCCGTCCGAGCCAGGGGGTCAGACAAGCTTCCCACAATGATGCCGTCGCTCCGATGGAAAGCGGGTTATGTACGGAGGCATGATTAATTTCCTGTTTTGCCAGTTGCCAGGTATTGATCAGCGCTTCGGCATAAGGTACTAACCGCTCGCCTGCTGCGGTCAGGCGGATATTATTCCGGTGGCGGGTAAAAAGATTTGCCCCGAGATTTGTCTCTAACTGTCTGATCCTAAAGCTGACTGCAGATTGTGTAAGGTATAAGGATTCAGCCGCACGCCCGAAGTGACGGGTTTTACTGACCTCCAGAAAGGTTTTCAGTAATTCTGTATCCACTGGTATCTCCAAAAATTTTTGTCGTTAAGATTTAAATATTTTGTTTTACAGAATCCTAATGCTATCTAATACTCCGCGCCATAAAGAGTATGTCAGTAGAGAATTAGGAGTGTGTCAGATGGCAGAAAGCTTTATCACGACTAATCGTTTTTTTGATAATAAACATTATCCTCGTGGTTTTTCACGCCATGGTCATTTCACCATAAAAGAAGCTCAGTTACTTGAGCGCCATGGTTTTGCTTTCAACGAACTGGATATGGGTAAACGCGCCCCCCAGACGGACGAAGAAAAACAGTTTGTTTCTGTATGCCGTGGTGAGCGTATGCCGGAAACAGCAGAAGAAAAAGTGTGGATTAAGTATCTGGAGCGTATTCGCAAACCAAAACGCTTCCACACGCTGTCCGGTGGTAAACCTCAGATCGATCCGTCGGAAGACTATACCGACACAGATGATTAATATCATCAGAAATAATAAGTTAAAAGGGGCATTCGTGCCCCTTTCTCTTTTTAAGAGACCGCCTGCTGCAGTTTATGGATTAATCTGTCCATTACCCGGTAACTGAGTGCTTCCAGTATATCTTTTCGTGACACCTGTCCTCCTTCATCCCGCAGATCAGCTATCGTTCTGCTGACGCGCAGTATACGGTGCCATGCCCGCACAGACAGATTAAGTTGTGTCAGGGAATCCTCAAGAAAACGGGCATCCTGTGCTGATAGTGCACACACTTCCTCTGTTTCTTTGCCTGACAGTCCCGCATTCAGTTTTCCCTGCCCGTTACGGCGGTATTGTTGTTTGCGTGCGGATTGTACCCGTGCTTTTACCTGCTCATGAACCGGCGGATCTTTGTCTGTCCGGCTTAATGTGCCGGGGGGCAGCATCGGCACTTCAATCGATAAATCAAACCGGTCCAGAAACGGTCCTGAGATACGGGAAAGGTAACGCAGAAGCTGCTGAGGGCCGCTGCGGTTATGTATGCCCTGATAATGGCCCGTCGGGCTGGGATTCATCGCAGCAATGAGTTGTATACGGGCAGGGAAACATACTTTTGCTTTGGCTCTGGAAATAATGATTTCTCCGGATTCAAGCGGTTCACGCAGGGAGTCCAGGGATTTACGGGAGAATTCAGGGAGTTCGTCAAGAAACAGGATGCCGTGATGTGCCAGTGATATTTCTCCCGGCAGCGGAATACTGCCGCCACCGGTGAGTGCCGCAGAGGATGCGGTATGATGTGGTGCTCTGAACGGACGCTGAGGCCATTTATTGGGTTCTGATGAGGTTTGGGTCAGGCTCCGGATTATCGCCACGTCAAGAGCTTCCTGTGCGGTTAACGGCGGGAGCAGTGTTCCCAGCCGGCTGGCCAGCATGGTTTTTCCGGTACCGGGCGGGCCGAGCAGAAGTAAATTGTGCCCGCCGGCTGCGCTGATCTCCAGAACCCGTTTGGCGTGTTGCTGTCCGGTAATATCATCGATACCTGTACCGCTATCATTTTCTGTTTTTCCCGTCAGATGGATGTTTTCATTTAATTCCTGCTGCTGATGAAAAAAAGCAGCGATCTGCAGTAAATTATCTGCCATCAACGCCGAACCTGCGGGAAGGATACATAATTCATCATTATGCTGTTTTGATACCACAGCCTGTCTTCCGGACTGACGGGCAGCCAGTACTGCCGGTAATATCCCGCGGCAGAACCGGAGTTCTCCCGAAAGGCCCAACTCCCCCGAAAACTCATAATTTTCTGTTAATTTTGCATCTATTTGCTCTGAAGCTGAGAGTATGGCAACAGCGATAGGCAAGTCATATCGCCCGCCTTCTTTGGGCAAATCAGCTGGGGCAAGATTGATCGTGACCCGCTTTGCCGGAAATTCAAATCCACCGTTGATCAGGGCACTGCGGACGCGATCCCTCGACTCTTTAACCGCGGTTTCCGGTAATCCCACCAGTGTTAATCCGGGCAGCCCGGCACTGATATGTGCTTCGACCGTGACCAGCGGTGCTTCTGTCCCGATCATGGCACGGGTATAAACAATGGCAAATGACATCAGGTCATCCTGCAGTTACATAAACGAATTATCATGATGGTGATTTTTTGCATCATTTCGCAGCAAAATTCTGTTTTTTACAATGTATATCGACAGATTTTATGTATGTTGCATAAAAGTGATTTCTGTTCTGCGTGTTGTGCGGAAAACAGAACAACAGGGAATTAATTTCCGGGTTTCAGAATAAAAAATCTGTCACGCTTTTCATCGTATTCAGGAGACGTCACGCGAGGGGGAAAAGTAAATTGTACCGGAGAATGTTTTGTTTTTCCGGTGTTGTTCCGGAAGCGACGATTTTGACAGAGAAGGATGTTGTCGGATTAGTAAATGGCAGTGAAATATTTTAATTAAAAAGGCAGTTAGCTGAATTATATGGATTTTTATTCTTGTTGTTAAAAAAAAGACAAATAGCCGTTGTCAGGAATTCGATAACATGATAACTCTAAAATAAAGAGACCAACTGAATACGGCAGACAGAAGAATTTATCCATGAATAAGATTGTCCGGGTTATCAGCCTAATTATCGTGAGCGTGGTGGTGATTATTATCCCACCGTGCGGGGCTGCACTCGGATACGAAAATGGCTGATACGAGCCAGGATCTCACGAGAACCCCGCACCGAAAGGCGCGGGGTTTTTTTTAACCTTAAAATTATGATTTTTCACTGATAGAAAACGGCGGACTAAGGAGTCACACATGAACGGGGCACAGTGGTTAGTGCAGGCACTACGAACACAGGGCGTTGACACTGTGTTCGGCTACCCGGGCGGAGCGATCATGCCGATCTATGACGCGCTGTATGACGGTGGTGTGGAGCACGTGCTCTGCCGTCATGAACAGGGGGCGGTTATGGCGGCAATCGGCTATGCACGGGCAGGGCAGAGAACAGGGGTATGCATCGCAACATCAGGGCCGGGGGCAACAAACCTTATCACCGGGCTGGCGGATGCACTGCTTGATTCAGTACCGGTTGTTGCCATCACCGGACAAGTAGGTTCATCACTGATTGGTACGGATGCCTTTCAGGAGATCGATGTGCTGGGGCTGTCTTTGTCATGCACAAAACACAGCTTCCTGGTTGAATCAATTACTGATTTGCCGCGAATTATTACCGAGGCTTTCGCGATTGCCGCAGGCGGCCGTCCGGGGCCGGTACTCATTGATATCCCGAAAGACATTCAATTACAGATTAGTGAATTTACCCCGTACTTTTTGCCGGTGAATGATGCAGAACCGCTGTCACCGACGGCGCTCTCCCGTGCACGGCAGCTGATGCGGGAAAGCCGGAAGCCGGTGTTGTATGCCGGTGGTGGTGTCGGTATGTCAGGCGCAGTTGCACAGCTGCGGGCGTTTCTGGATGAAACCGGTATGCCGGCGGTGAGTACCCTGAAAGGGCTGGGGGCGGTATCTCCGGATTATCCGTATTACCTCGGGATGCTCGGGATGCACGGGGCAAAAGCAGCGAACCTTGCAGTTCAGGAGGCGGATCTGCTGATTGCGGTCGGAGCCCGTTTTGATGATCGGGTGACCGGTAAACTGAACGCATTTGCTCCGCATGCAAAGGTGATCCATGTGGATATCGACCCTGCCGAGCTGGATAAATTACGGCAGACACATGTTTCTCTTGCCTGTGATGCGAAACAGGTTCTGCCGCTGCTGTCACAGCCGCTGTCATTATCGGCCTGGCAGCATCAGGTGAAGGCCATGAACGCGGAATATGCTCCGGATTATTCACATGCCGGTGACAGTATTTATGCACCGCTGCTGTTATCTCAGGTCTCCGCAGCCAAACCGGCAGATTGTGTGGTGACAACGGATGTCGGTCAGCACCAGATGTGGACAGCGCAGCATATGACCTTTGACGGCCCGGAAAATTTTCTGACTTCCGGTGGTCTGGGCACGATGGGGTTTGGTTTACCGGCGGCGATCGGCGCACAGATTGCCCGCCCGCAGGCAACGGTGCTGTGTGTGTCCGGTGACGGCTCTTTCATGATGAATGTGCAGGAACTGACCACCATCAAACGCAAACGCCTGCCGGTCAAAATCCTGCTGCTGGATAATCAGCGTCTCGGCATGGTGCGCCAGTGGCAGGAACTGTTTTTCGATAAACGTTACAGCGAGACGGTGCTGGATGACAATCCTGATTTTGTTGCTCTGGCCCGCTCGTTTGATATCCCGGGACAGCGGGTGACGGAAAAATCCGCGCTGCCGTCCGCAATTGAGACCCTGTTACACCATCAGGGCCCGTATTTATTACATGTCGCCATCCGTGAAGAAGATAACGTCTGGCCATTAGTACCGCCGGGCGCGGGTAACGAACATATGTTGGAGAGCGCATTATGATGCAGCATCAGTTAGCCATTCAGGCTCGTTCATGCCCGGAAATCCTGGAACGGGTTCTGCGGGTTGTCCGCCACCGCGGATTTAACGTCTGCGCCATGAAAATGGATCTGGCGAAAGGTTCCGAAGGTGATAATGTAAACATTGAGTTAACAGTTTCAAGCCTGCGGTCGCCGGCGCTGCTCTGTACACAGTTAGTTAAGCTGGCGGATGTGGCGGATGTCGAAGTCCTCACAAAAAATACACAAAATTATCAACATATTAGCTGTGCAGTATAAAGGAAAATTACAATGACAAAAAAAGCTGATTTTATTTGGTTCAATGATGAGATGGTTCCGTGGGCAGAGGCAAAAGTGCATGTTATGTGTCATGCTATGCATTACGGAACCTCTGTTTTTGAAGGGATCCGCTGTTATGAGTCTCATAAGGGCCCTGTCGTTTTTCGTCATCGCGAACATATGCAACGCCTGCATGATTCCGCCAAAATCTATCGTATGCCGGTGGAATATTCCGTTGATGAATTAATGGAAGCCTGCCGCGCCACGCTGCGCAAAAATAACCTCTCAAGTGGTTATATCCGCCCGCTGGTCTTTATCGGGGATGTCGGCATGGGGGTTAACCCGCCGCAGGGCTATAAAACCGATGTCATCATCGCGGCATTCCCGTGGGGAGCCTATCTGGGTGAGGAAGCACTGGATGCCGGGATTGATGCGATGGTGTCATCCTGGAACCGTGCTGCACCGAACACGATTCCGACCGCAGCCAAAGCCGGCGGTAACTACCTGTCCTCGTTACTGGTCGGCAGTGAAGCCCGCCGTCACGGTTATCAGGAAGGGATTGCGCTGGATGTACACGGTTATATTTCTGAAGGCGCAGGCGAGAACCTGTTTGAAGTGAAAAATAACATTATCTTCACACCGCCGTTTACCTCTTCCGCACTGCCGGGTATTACCCGTGATGCGATTCTGACCCTGGCAAAAGAGCTGGGTTATGAAATCCGCGAGCAGACGCTATCCCGCGAATCACTTTATCTGGCGGATGAAGTCTTTATGACCGGTACCGCGGCGGAAGTTACACCGGTACGCAGTGTTGACGGCATTCAGGTGGGTATTGGTCGCTGCGGTCCTGTCACCAAAGAGATCCAGCAGGCATTCTTCGGGTTGTTCACCGGGAAAACAGAAGACAAATGGGGCTGGTTAGATCCGGTAAATCCATAATAACGAAACCGATTTACAGGCGGGTCGTTCCCCGCCTGATTTTTGCAAACACGGGAGATTACAATGCCTCAGTACCGTTCGGCGACAACCACACATGGCCGAAATATGGCGGGTGCGCGCGCATTATGGCGTGCGACAGGAATGACAGATGCCGATTTCGGCAAACCGATTATCGCGGTTGTTAACTCATTCACACAATTTGTTCCGGGTCATGTTCACCTGCGGGATCTGGGTAAACTGGTGGCAGAGGAAATTGAGGCCGCCGGTGGCGTTGCCAAAGAATTCAATACCATTGCTGTGGATGACGGGATCGCGATGGGGCACGGCGGGATGCTTTATTCTCTGCCGTCACGCGAACTTATTGCCGATTCCGTGGAATACATGGTGAATGCGCACTGTGCGGATGCCATGGTGTGTATCTCTAACTGCGACAAAATCACCCCGGGGATGCTGATGGCGTCACTGCGCCTGAATATCCCGGTTATTTTTGTGTCCGGCGGCCCGATGGAAGCCGGTAAAACCAAACTGTCTGACCAGATCATCAAACTGGATCTGGTGGATGCCATGATCCAGGGCGCAAATCCCGAAGTTTCTGATGCCGACAGTGAACAAATCGAACGCTCTGCCTGCCCGACCTGCGGCTCCTGTTCCGGTATGTTTACCGCGAATTCAATGAACTGTCTGACCGAAGCGCTGGGTTTATCCCAACCGGGTAACGGCTCGCTGCTGGCAACCCACGCCGATCGTAAAAATCTGTTCCTCAGTGCCGGACGCCGGATTGTGGAAATCACCAAAAAATATTACGAACAGGATGATATCCGTTTTCTGCCGCGCAATATCGCCACCAAAGCGGCATTTGAGAACGCCATGATTCTGGATATTGCCATGGGCGGTTCAACCAACACCGTTCTGCACCTGCTGGCGGCAGCGCAGGAAGGGGAGGTTGATTTCACCATGGCGGATATTGATCGTCTCTCCCGTGCGGTGCCGCATTTATGCAAAGTCGCGCCGAGTACGCAGAAATACCATATGGAAGATGTGCATCGCGCCGGCGGGGTAATCGGCATCCTGGGCGAGTTGGATCGCGCCGGGTTACTTCACCGGGAAGTCAGCAATGTGCTGGGGATGACCCTGCCGGAATTGCTGGCGGCATATGATATTACACTGACGAAAGATGCTGCGGTAAAACAGATGTATTCCGCGGGGCCTGCCGGGATCCGCACAACAAAAGCATTCTCTCAGGATTGCCGCTGGCCGTCCCTTGATGATGACCGTGAAAATGGCTGTATCCGCAGCAAAACCCATGCCTACAGCCAGGATGGCGGGCTGGCGGTACTGTCCGGCAATATTGCCGAAGATGGCTGTATTGTGAAAACCGCCGGGGTGGATGAGGGGAGTTTAACCTTTACCGGACCGGCAAAAGTGTATGAGAGTCAGGATGATGCGGTAAAAGCGATTTTGGGCGGCGAGGTTGTTGCCGGGGATGTGGTGGTGATCCGCTACGAAGGGCCGAAAGGCGGGCCGGGGATGCAGGAGATGCTGTATCCGACGACCTATCTTAAATCAATGGGCCTGGGAAAAAGCTGTGCGCTGATCACTGACGGACGTTTCTCCGGCGGTACTTCCGGGTTGTCCATCGGCCATGTTTCGCCGGAAGCAGCCAACGGCGGACTGATCGGGCTGGTTCAGACCGGGGACACGATCGCCATTGATATTCCGTCACGGCAGATTTCACTGAACGTGGATGAGCAGACACTGGCAGCACGCCGGGCAGCGGAAGAAGCCCGGGGTGAAAAAGCCTGGTCACCGCAGAACCGTGAACGGCAGGTCTCTTTTGCGCTGCGCGCATATGCGCTGCTGGCGACCAGTGCCGATAAAGGCGCAGTGCGGGATAAAAGTAAACTCGGAGGTTAAGGATGACCGCAAAACAACCATTGTCTGCTCAGCCGTCAGCGGCTGAGTATGTGAGAGCGGCCTTCAGCGCCTCTGTTTATGATGTCGCTCAGGTTACGCCGCTGCAACTGATGCCGAAGCTGTCCGCGCGGCTCGGCAATACCATTTCAGTGAAACGGGAAGACAGACAACCGGTGCACAGTTTTAAGCTGCGCGGCGCGTATGCCATGATTGCGGAGCTGACAGAAGAACAGAAACGGCGTGGCGTGGTGACGGCATCAGCCGGAAACCATGCTCAGGGCGTGGCGTTATCTGCCGGGAAAACCGGGGTGAAAGCCCTGATTGTGATGCCGGTGGCGACGGCGGATATCAAAGTAGATGCGGTTCGCGGGTTCGGCGGTGAAGTGGTTCTCCACGGCGCTAATTTTGATGAGGCTAAAGCGCATGCGCTTGAACTGGCAACCTCTCTCGGCATGACATTTATCCCGCCGTTCGATCATCCGTCGGTGATCGCCGGTCAGGCTACGATTGCCCTTGAACTGCTGCAGCAGAATGCCCGGCTCGACAGGGTGTTTGTGCCGGTCGGCGGCGGTGGACTGGCCGCCGGGGTGGCGGTATTTATCAAACACCTGATGCCGGATATTAAAGTGATCGGGGTGGAAGCGGAAGAGGCTGCCTGTCTGAAAGCCGCGCTGGATGCCGGACATCCGGTCGAATTACCGAAAGTCGGGTTGTTTGCCGAAGGTGTGGCAGTCAAACGGATTGGTGATGAAACCTTCCGTCTGTGTCAGCAGTATCTGGATGATGTGATCACAGTGGACAGTGACGCCATCTGTGCAGCCATGAAAGATCTGTTTGATGATGTGCGGGCAGTGGCGGAGCCTTCCGGGGCACTGGCGCTGGCGGGAATGAAGAAATACATTCAGCAGCACAATATTCAGGGAGAAAATCTGGCGCATGTGCTGTCCGGTGCCAATGTGAATTTCCATGTGCTCCGCTATGTGTCAGAGCGGTGTGAACTGGGTGAGCAGCGCGAAGGTGTGTTCGCGGTGACGATTCCGGAAGAGAAAGGCAGTTTCCTGCGGTTTTGTCAGGCGCTCGGCCCGCGTGTGGTGACAGAGTTTAACTATCGCTACAGCAGTTCAGATGAAGCATCGGTATTTGTCAGCGTTCGTGCCGATGAAGGTCCGGGCGCACGGCAGACGATTCTGGATGGCCTTTCCGCCGCCGGATTCAGTGCGACGGATTTATCCGATGACGAAATGGCGAAACTGCATGTCCGCTACATGGTGGGCGGGCGTCCGTCAGCATCGTTGCAGGAGCGGCTGTTCAGTTTTGAATTCCCGGAAGCGCCCGGCGCACTGCTGAAATTCCTGGAAACACTCGGTACTCACTGGAATATCACGCTTTTCCATTACCGCAGCCACGGCACGGATTACGGCCGCGTACTGGCGGCGTTTGAAATACAGGAAGGGGATGTGCAGTTTGAGCAGCATCTGAATGCACTTGGTTATGACTTCCGCGATGAAACCGGTAACGCCGCATTTACCCGTTTCCTTGCCCCGCAGTTATCCGGGGTGGCGCGGCAGTAGTTGCCAGAAGGCTCTGATCAGCGGCTCATGCAGCCGCTTGTTCAGTGTGCAGACACCCAGCTCAAACGGCGCGGCCATCGAAATATTATCGAGTTGCAGTATCCGGCTGCGGATTGCGTCCGGGCTGTTTTCCACCACCACATTCGGGATCAGCGCGATACCGCAGCCCAGTGCCACCATCGACACAATCGCTTCATGGCCGGACACCGTGGCATAAATCTGCGGATCCTGAATCCGGTGAGTTTTAAACCATAAATCAATCCGTTTACGTGACGGGCCATGCTCTGGAATGATAAACGGGATATTTTCCCAGTCGGGCACCGGCTGTACCGCCTGTTGTCTGACCGGGCACGGCAGCGCGGGCGCTATCAGTGACAGCGGGATTTCGCCTATCTGGTGAAAGCGGACATTATCCGGCAGTTTTTCCGGCTTACCCGCAATACCGAGATCGGCTTCCTGTGACTGCACTTTTTCCACTGCATCCGCCGCGTCTCCGGTGGTCAGCTTGATTTCCACCTGCGGATGTTCTGCTCGGAACTGATCCAGAATCTGCGGCAGATGGCTGTATGCGGCGGTGACGGAACAGAACAGACGTAATTCACCGGTCAGTGACGGGCTCTGGTGATTAAGCGCATGTTGCAGCTGCTGGTATTGCAGCACCGTTTCCTGCGCAAATTTTTTCAGCTGTTCCCCGGCGGCTGTCAGCTGAACAGTGCGGTTATCCCGCAGAAACAGCGGATGCCCGAGGGATTCTTCCAGGCGCTGGATCTGCCGTGAGAGTGTCGACGGGCTGATATACATGGCAGCCGCGGTTTTGCCGAAATGGCAGCTCTCCGCAAGATGTAAAAACAGTCTGAGTTCCCGGATATCCATCACAACCTCTCAGGGGATTATGTTTTAGTCAGTACGTTGCATAAATTGCATCACTATCTTGTGAATATATCAATTTAAGCAATGAAAATCATGACATATAGTCATTATAAATAAAGGGTATATCACCCCGGTAAATAACGAAATCAGTGCTGCGAAGACAGCAATCTGAGCAAACACAATACACGGAGTCACCATGGCGAATTATTTTAATACACTGAATTTGCGCCAGCAGCTGGCGCAGTTAGGCAAATGCCGGTTTATGGCACGCGAAGAATTTGCGGACGAGGCGGGGTATCTCAAAGGCAAAAAAGTGGTGATTGTCGGCTGTGGTGCGCAGGGGCTGAACCAGGGACTGAACATGCGCGATTCCGGACTGGATATCGCTTATGCGCTGCGTCAGGAAGCGATCGATGAGAAGCGCACCTCATGGCGTCGTGCCACCGAAAACGGTTTTACCGTCGGCACGTATGAAGACCTGATCCCGCAGGCTGACCTCGTGGTTAACCTGACGCCGGACAAACAGCACTCTGCGGTGGTGAAAGCGGTTCAGCCACTGATGAAATCCGGTGCGGCACTGGGTTACTCACATGGCTTCAATATTGTCGAAGTCGGCGAAACCATCCGTCCTGATATCACGGTTGTGATGGTGGCACCGAAATGTCCGGGAACGGAAGTGCGTGAAGAGTACAAGCGCGGCTTTGGTGTTCCGACACTGATTGCAGTTCATCCGGAAAATGATGCCAAAGGTGAAGGCCTGGCGATTGCCAAAGCCTGGGCTGCGGCGACCGGCGGCCATCGTGCCGGTGTTCTGGAATCATCTTTTGTTGCAGAAGTGAAATCTGACCTGATGGGCGAGCAGACTATCCTCTGCGGTATGTTGCAGGCCGGTTCACTGCTTTGTTATGACAAAATGGTTGCTGACGGGGCTGACCCGGCGTATGCGGGTAAGCTGATCCAGTACGGCTGGGAAACCATTACCGAAGCACTGAAACAGGGCGGGATCACACTGATGATGGACAGATTGTCCAACCCGGCAAAAGTCCGTGCTTATCAGCTGTCTGAAACCCTGAAAGCACAGATGAAGACCCTGTTTGAAAAACATATGGATGACATCATTTCCGGTCATTTCTCCTCAACGATGATGGCAGACTGGGCAAATGATGATAAAAATCTGCTGACATGGCGTGAAGAGACCGGCAAGACGGCATTTGAAAACTATCCGGATTCTGAGCAGAAAATCAGTGAACAGGAATATTTTGACCACGGAGTTGTCATGGTCGCAATGGTGAAAGCCGGTGTTGAGCTGGCATTTGAAACTATGATTGACGCGGGGATCATTGCAGAATCTGCTTATTATGAATCATTGCATGAACTGCCGCTGATCGCCAACACTATTGCCCGTAAGCGTTTGTATGAAATGAACGTGGTTATCTCCGATACCGCAGAATACGGCAACTACCTGTTCTCCTTCGCAGCCGTGCCGTTACTGAAAGACTTTATGGCATCACTGCAGCCGGGCGACCTGGGTAAATCCGGGGCAGATTACGGCACGGATAACGCACAGCTGCGTGATATCAATGAAGCGATCCGCCAGCATCCGATTGAAACTGTGGGCAAAACCCTGCGCGGCTATATGACGGATATGAAACGTATCGCAGTCGGCGGCTGATAACAAAATCGTTTAATGATAAAACGGCACCTGCGGGTGCCGTTTTCCGTTTTAATGGGCGACGTCCGGTTACACTTCTGTTGTACCTTTCTGCTACAATTCCCTTCTGTTCCAGTATTGAGTCGAGTTAACAGCGCGTATGAAATTAAATCCCGGCCAGCAGCAGGCCGTTGAGTATGTTCAGGGGCCGTGCCTTGTGCTTGCGGGTGCCGGCTCCGGCAAAACCCGTGTGATCACCAATAAAATTGCCCATCTGATCCGCAATACCGGCTATCAGCCGCGCCAGATTGCGGCGGTGACTTTTACCAACAAAGCCGCGCGGGAAATGAAAGAGCGTGTTGCACAAACCCTGGGGCGCAAAGAGGCCAAAGGGCTGATGATCTCCACATTCCATACCCTGGGGCTGGAGATTATCAAGCGGGAATACAAAGCACTGGGGATGAAAAGTAATTTCTCCCTGTTCGATGATCAGGATCAGCTCGCGTTGCTTAAAGAGCTGACGTTTGATCATCTGGAAGAAGATAAAGAGTTACTGCAACAACTGGTCAGTCAGATCTCGAACTGGAAGAATGCCCTGCTGACGCCGGAACAGGCAAAAGGGCTGGCGCGATCAGAGCGTGAACATACGTTTGCTGAGTGTTACCGCCGTTATGAATTGCATCTGAACAGCTGTAATGTGCTTGATTTTGATGATCTTATCACCAAACCGACCCTGCTGTTTGCCCGTGATGAACAGGCGCGTGAGCGCTGGCAGCAGCGTATCCGTTATCTGCTGGTGGATGAGTATCAGGATACCAACACCAGTCAGTATCAGCTGGTGAAATTGCTGGTCGGTAAACGCGCGTATTTTACCGTTGTGGGTGATGATGATCAGTCAATTTATTCATGGCGTGGCGCACAACCGAAAAACCTGGTACAGCTGAGTAAAGATTTTCCGGAGTTGCGGGTGATCAAGCTGGAGCAGAATTACCGCTCGTCCGGCTGTATTCTGAATGCAGCGAATATCCTGATCGCCAATAACCCGCATGTATTTGAAAAACAGCTTTTTTCAAACCTCGGGTATGGAGATCCGATGAAAGTGATCACCGCGAATAATGAAGATCATGAAGCGGAGCGGGTGGTCGGGGAGTTGATCGCCCATCATTTTATCAATAAGACCGATTATAAAGATTACGCGATCTTATACCGCGGCAACCATCAGTCGCGGATCTTTGAAAAAATGCTGATGCAAAACCGGATCCCGTACCGGATCTCCGGCGGAACCTCTTTCTTCTCCCGTCCGGAAATTAAGGATTTGCTGGCGTACCTGCGTGTGCTGACCAATCCGGAAGATGACAGTGCTTTCCTGCGTATCGTGAACACGCCGCGCCGGGGAATAGGACCGGCTACTATCCAGAAATTGGGTGAGTGGGCCAATACGCGGGACAAAAGCCTGTATCAGGCCAGTTTTGACCTCGGACTGGGGCAGACACTGTCCGGTCAGGGGCTGGCGGCGCTGACGAATTTCACCGGCTGGCTGGCGGAAGTGGAAAAATTGGTTGAGCGCGAGCCGCTGATCGCGGTGCGTGATTTACTGCACGGCCTGGATTATCAGAGCTGGCTTTTTGAAACGTCCGCCAGTCCGAAAGCCGCTGAGATGCGGATGAAAAACGTCGATCAGCTGTTCAGCTGGATGGCGGAAATGCTGGAAGGGGATGATCTCAACGAGCCGATGACGCTGGCACAGGTGGTTACCCGCTTTACGTTGCGCGACATGATGGAGCGCGGCGAGGAAGCAGAGGAGCTGGATCAGGTGCAACTGATGACACTGCATGCCTCTAAGGGGCTGGAATTTCCGTATGTTTTCCTCGTGGGGATGGAAGAGGGGATTTTGCCGCATCAGTCCAGTATCGATGAGGATAATGTGGATGAAGAGCGGCGTCTGGCCTATGTGGGGATTACCCGTGCGCAGAAATCCCTCTTTTTTACCCTGTGCCGTGAGCGCCGCCAGTACGGCGAGTTGATCCGCCCTGAACCGAGCCGGTTTCTCTATGAACTGCCGCAGGATGATCTGCACTGGGATGACGGCAAAAAAGTGGTGAAAACCGCCGAAGAGAAACAACAGGCCGGGCTGCGCGGTGTGGCCGGGCTGAAGGCGATGCTGGCAAAGAAAAAGGAAGAAAACGGATGAGGGAATCACTCAGAGCAAAAATGATCGCGGTATGTGATGATAAGATACTGAAAAAAGGTGAAAATACAGGTTTATCGTTTTACGCGTTTTTTGCCAATAAAAATGATGATCCGGAATTACTGATGGAAGCCGCTACGTGGTGGATTATGACCCGTAAGTTGGATCACTTTGAAAAGGCTCATAAAATTAAAGCCCTGATAATGTCCGAAAACGGATAATCAGGGCTTATTATCTGTCAGCCGAGGGTGGATGGTTTCTGTTCTTCCAGCATAAGTGACCACTGCACATAACTCTGCCACTGAATTTCCTGCTGTAATGCTTCTGCGCGCAGCGGATGCGATTGCTGCCAGCCGACCGGCAGTGTGACAATCAGCCCTTCGGCAGATGCACGGATACGCAGCGACGGCAGGGTGTCATCACGGCGGCGGCTGGCAAAAATAATCGCCAGACGCAGCAGACGACACAGACAACCGGCTTCACGCGGCGTCAGTGCATTTTGCTGATTGAGAGAATGGATATCTAACGGGCCGCTCTGATTACGCAGCAGTACCGCTAACAGGCGGCGCTGTGCCGGTGTGAAACCGGGTAAATCCAGATTACTGACCAGATAACCGGCATGTTCAGGGCCTTTGCGGAAATCAACACTCAGCCCGATTTCATGGATTAGTGCGGCGCTGCTGAGCAGTTCACGACAGCGGATATCCAGCTGCCAGGCAGTTGCCACCTGCTGAAAAAAGTGATCCGCTAACTGGCGGACCCGTTTGCCCTGGTCGGCATCTATCTGAAAACGCTTCTGAATATTTTTCAGTGTCCGGGTGCGGATGTCCTGCTCTACCGGCAATTCCAGCATGCCGTAGACCAGCCCTTCACGCAGTGCTCCCCCGGCGAGTGTCATGCTGTCAATGCCGAGCGTTTCAAAAATCGCGATAAGAATAGCCAGCCCGCTCGGGAACACCAGTGCCCGCTCCAGCGTCAGCCCTTCAATTTCCAGCTCTTCCAGTTTGCCGCACTCAATCGCTTTGCGTTTGAGCTGCTGCAGTTTCGGCAGGGTGATTTGTTCATCCATGCCCTGAGCAATCATAATTTCCTGAAGTGCCTGAACGGTGCCGGATGCGCCGACACACACCTGCCAGCCCTGCGCCAGAAGTGCCGGGGCGACAGGGGCGATAATATCGCGGGCAGCCTGTTCGGCACCGGCGAAATTCTCTGTGGTCAGGGAGCGATCGGTAAAATAGCGCTCCAGCCAGGTGACGCAGCCCATTTCCAGGCTGAACAGTTCCGTGGTTTTGGTGCCGCTGCCGGTCACCAGTTCGGTACTGCCGCCGCCGATATCGACCACCAGACGTTTATCCGACCCGCCGGTGGTGTGGGCAACGCCCTGATAAATCAGACGTGCTTCTTCCTCACCCCGGATAACGGTGACCGGATGACCGAGGATCTCCGCCGCTGTTTCCAGAAATTCACCGGCATTTTTAGCCAGGCGCAGGGTCGCTGTTGCCACCACGCGGATTTGGGAATCCGGGATATCCTGCAGGTGTTCGGAAAACAGGCGCAGACACTGCCAGCCGCGGGCCATCGCTGCCGGAGACAGGATATTCTCTTTATCCAGCCCGGCTGCCAGACGAACCTTGCGTTTTATCCGTGACAGTACCTGAATACTGCCCGCGATCTCCCGTACCACCAGCATATGAAAGCTGTTGGAACCCAGATCGATGGCAGCATAAAGTGAAGACGATCTCAGCATGGCGGCCTTCAGCGTTTGGTGCGGTTATTGTTATGACGCGGCCCGTTGCTGTTGCGGCGCGGCATATTGCGGCGGTTCTGACCACCTCCGGTGCGCGGCGGACGGCGGCGGCGCTTCGGTACCGGCAGATCAGTCAGCAGCGCATCGCTGTTGTATTTACTGACCGGAATCGGATGACCGGTATATTCTTCAATCGCAGGCAGGTTCAGTGCGTACTCTTCACAGGCCAGGCTGATGGAGTGACCACTTTCCCCGGCACGTCCGGTACGGCCGATACGGTGAACATAATCTTCACAGTCATCCGGCAGGTCATAGTTAAAGACGTGAGTCACTGACGGGATATGCAGACCACGGGCTGCAACATCCGTTGCCACCAGAATATCCAGATTACCGTGAGTGAAATCCTCGAGAATACGCAGACGTTTTTTCTGCGCCACATCGCCGGTCAGCAGGCCGACACGGTGGCCGTCAGCCGCCAGGTGTGCCCAGATATCTTCACAGCGGTGTTTGGTATTGGCGAAAATAATGCAGCGATCCGGCCACTCTTCTTCCAGCAGTGTCTGGAGCAGACGCATTTTTTCTTCATTGGACGGATAGAATAACTCTTCTTTGATCCGGTGACCGGTACGCTGTTCCGGTTCAATTTCAATGTATTCCGGGTTGTTCATCTGCTCAAATGCCAGCTCACGGACACGGTAGGAGAGTGTCGCGGAGAACAGCAGGTTCATACGCTCGGCGCATGGCGGCATATGGCGGAACAGCCAGCGGATATCTTTGATAAAGCCGAGATCGTACATACGGTCTGCTTCATCGAGAACCACAACCTGAATGGCGCTCAGGTCGATACGGCCCTGTTTGGCGAAGTCGATTAAGCGCCCGGTGGTGCCGATAATCACATCGACGCCGTCATCCAGCACTTTGATTTGTTTGTCGTAGCCGTCACCGCCGTAAGCCAGGCCGGTTTTCAGCCCGGTAAGCTGAGACAGTGGTTCGGCGTCAGAATGGATCTGTACCGCAAGTTCGCGGGTCGGGGCCATAATCAGCGCACGCGGCTGATTGATTTTGCGGCCTTCCGGTGCCGGATGGGTAAGTAAATGATGAAACGTTGACGTCAGAAATGCCAGCGTTTTCCCTGTTCCTGTTTGTGCCTGTCCTGCAACATCCCGGCCGTTGATCGTCAGGGGAAGTGTCAGCGCCTGAATAGGCGTGCAGTTATAAAAGCCCTTAGAATCAAGCGCTTCTACCACTTTAGTATGCAAGGCGAAGTCAGAAAACTTCTTGTCTGTTAAATGTGTTTTGCTCATATTTAGGTAGAATATCAGTTTAATGTTGCGTTACGGAAGTCTATTCGCTGAAATAGGTAAATCCTATCATTAAATAATGGTAGACTAATCGGGTATCGTACAAATTTTGGAGTGGAACAATGAGCGATAAAATTATTCACCTGACTGATTCCGTTTTCGAACAAAGCGTATTAAAAGCAAACGGCCCTGTGCTCGTTGATTTTTGGGCAGCCTGGTGTGGCCCGTGTAAAATGATTGCCCCTATTCTAGACGAAATCGCCGACGAATATGCAGGGAAAATCACTATCGCAAAACTGAACATTGATGATAACCCGCAGACAGCGCCAAAATACGGCATCCGCGGTATCCCGACATTACTGCTGTTCAAGGACGGCATGGTGAAGGCAACGCAGGTTGGTGCGGTATCCAAAACCCAGCTGAAAACCTTTATCGATAACAATATCTGATAGCCGGTTTCAGCATTTGTCGTTAAGATGTCCCGCGGGAACGTGAATTAATCCTTGTTCACCCGCTGGACGTCTTCTCTGAAGCATGATAAGTTAGCGCCAGCTGATCAGGTATCGCTGAAGCTCCTCAGACAGCATAGCATACTGACAACTCTGTAGTGTCTGAAAGTCTGTTATCTCCGGATACATCAAGGTATCCGATATCCCGGTCCCGGTGTCCGGTTATCCCTCGGAGATAAATCTAATTTGCGGGAATGTCACCCAATTTGTTCTCCCAAATAGGATGTGCATCACATCTTGCCCTGTGCCGGGTGTTCACAGTCAGCCTTGCAGACGATTACCTGGAAATGCAAAAATATTCGTATTAACAGTGAAAATCGGTTTTGTAAAAAATTAACCTGGTAGCGATAACGTTACCGTATTATTCACGTTCATAATTCGAGATACACCCCGAGTCAAAGAACCCACCATTATGAATCTTACCGAATTAAAGAATACGCCGGTATCAGAGCTGATTACTCTCGGCGAAAATATGGGGCTGGAAAACCTGGCCCGTATGAGAAAGCAGGACATCATCTTCTCTATCCTCAAGCAGCACGCGAAGAGCGGCGAGGATATTTTCGGTGACGGTGTGCTGGAAATATTGCAGGACGGCTTTGGTTTCCTCCGTTCTGCTGACAGTTCATACCTCGCAGGCCCTGATGATATCTACGTTTCTCCCAGCCAAATCCGCCGTTTTAACCTCCGTACCGGTGACACCATTTCAGGTAAAATCCGCCCGCCGAAAGAAGGCGAACGTTATTTTGCCCTGCTGAAAGTTAACGAAGTCAACTTCGACAAACCTGAAAACGCCCGCAGTAAAATCCTGTTTGAAAACTTAACACCGCTGCACGCAAACCGCCGTCTGCGTATGGAGCGTGGTAATGGTTCAACAGAAGATTTAACCGCCCGTGTGCTTGACCTCGCCGCTCCTATCGGCCGTGGTCAGCGTGGTCTGATTGTGGCACCGCCGAAAGCCGGTAAAACCATGCTGCTGCAGAATATCGCGGCTAATATCGCGCATAACTACCCTGACTGTGTGCTGATGGTTCTGCTGATCGACGAACGTCCGGAAGAAGTGACCGAGATGCAGCGTCTGGTTAAAGGTGAAGTTATCGCGTCCACCTTTGATGAACCGGCAGCGCGTCACGTTCAGGTCGCGGAAATGGTTATCGAGAAAGCCAAACGTCTGGTTGAGCATAAAAAAGATGTCATCATCCTGCTCGACTCCATTACCCGTCTGGCCCGTGCCTACAACACCGTCGTTCCTTCCTCCGGTAAAGTACTGACCGGTGGTGTGGATGCCAACGCCCTGCATCGTCCTAAGCGTTTCTTCGGTGCCGCGCGTAACGTGGAAGAGGGCGGAAGTCTGACTATCATCGCGACCGCACTGGTTGATACCGGGTCGAAGATGGATGAAGTTATCTACGAAGAATTTAAAGGTACAGGTAATATGGAATTACACCTGTCCCGTAAGATCGCAGAAAAACGTGTCTTCCCGGCGATTGATTACAACCGCTCCGGTACACGTAAAGAAGAGCTGCTGACCACTCAGGATGAACTGCAGAAAATGTGGATCCTGCGCAAAATTATCCATCCGATGGGTGAGATTGATGCGATGGAGTTCCTGATTAACAAACTCGCGATGACGAAGACCAACGAAGAGTTCTTCGACTTCATGAAACGCTCGTAGCTTTTCGACGACACTTTATAACTAACGCCGCATGTATTGTGGCGTTTTTTTTTACCGGTTATGCACGGAGCGCCCGTTTTACAGGGCATGGTATGTTTCTTGCATGTATTATTTGCCTGGTAATGGCAGGTTCTGCACGGTGATGTCGGCCGGCAGGGATAATAAAAATATCTGAAAGGGTTGTTGTGAATCTCACTATGTTAACTGAACTCCTAATCATATTTGTGTTCGCCACCGCGACGGTCTTTGCAGCCCGTAAGGCCGGCGTCGCTGTCGGTTTGGTGGATAAACCCAATTACCGCAAAAAGCATCAGGGACTGGTCCCGTTAGTCGGCGGAATTTCTATTTTTATCAGTGTCTGCTTTGCTTTCCTCATCAGTGATGAGTTTATTGCGCATAAATTTATATATCTCGGGTGCGCCGGTGCATTGGTGCTGGTCGGGGCGCTCGATGACCGGTTTGACCTCAGTGTGAAACTGCGGGCCGGTGTTCAGGCGGTGGTTGCTATCATTATGATGGTGTTTGCCAACCTGAAAATTGACAGCCTGGGTCATGCATTCGGGCCGTGGGAGCTGACTCTCGGGCCGTTCAGCTATGTGCTGACACTGTTTGCGGTATGGGGCGCGGTGAATGCGTTCAATATGGTGGATGGTATCGACGGTCTGCTCGGCGGGCTTTCCTGTGTCTCTTTCGGCGCGCTGGGGATCCTGTTTGCCCTGAGCGGTAACAGCGGTCTGGCATTCTGGTGCTTTACCTTTATCGCTGCCATTCTGCCGTATATCTGTTTTAACCTCGGGCTGTTCGGCCGCCGTTTTAAAGTCTTTATGGGTGATGCGGGCAGTACGCTGATCGGGTTCACTATTATCTGGCTGCTGACATCAGCCTCACAGGGCGGGGAGCCGCATGCGATTAATGCCGTGACCGCACTGTGGGTGATCGCTATTCCGCTGATGGATATGGTGGCGATTATGTACCGCCGTCTGCGTAAAGGGATGAGCCCGTTTTCACCGGATCGCCAGCATATTCATCATCTGATTATGCGTTCCGGGTTTACGTCCCGCGAATCCTTTGTGGTGATAACCCTTGCTGCAGCCGTATTAGCGGCTATCGGTATTACCGGACAGATACTCAGCTTTGTCCCTGAATGGGTAATGCTGGCACTGTTCTTGCTTGCTTTTATTATGTACGGCTACTGCATAAAACGCGCCTGGAAAGTGGCTCGTTTTATCAAACGCCACAGACGCCGTATGCGTCGTAAATCGGTCACACACTAAATTTTTAACCACAGAGGCACATGTTGATATGCGTTCAGAAAATACTCCGGACCCGCAACAAACGCAGTATGACCAGGAATTAGATATCCGTGCGTTATTTATGTCGTTATGGCGCGGAAAATTATGGATTGCCGGGACGGCGGTTGTGTTTGCGCTGGTTGCATTAGGTGCCAGTTATTTTATGCAGCAGAAGTGGAATTCCACGGCGATCACTGACTATCCGACCGTTAATAATTTAGGCGGATATTATTCCCAGCAGCAATTTATGCGCAATCTGGACACGCATCTGAATGCCGCGCAGGAATCTTCCGCACTGCTGCCGATCCCGAATGAGGCTTACCAGGAGTTTATTACCCAGGCGGCCTCTTACGATACCCGCCGCGATTTCTGGTTACAGACGGATTACTACAAATCCCGTATGGAAAATGATGCCAAAGCGGATGCGGCACTGCTGGACGAAATGATCAACAACATCACGCTGACCCCGCGTGATGACACGAAAAAACTGGTGAATGATACGCTGACCCTGACAGCGGAATCGGCAGCGGACTCGGCGAAACTGCTGAGTCAGTATGTGGATTTCGCCAATGCGCGTGCGGCTCAGAATCTTAACGATGAGCTGAAAGGTGCCTGGGCGACCCGCACTCAGTCATTGAAAGCACTGGTCAAACGCCAGAAGATGGTGGCGGAATCGCTGTATCAGCGTGAAACCGGACAGCTGAAAAATGCTATCGCGGCCGCACAGAAACAGGGGATCAGCCGCAGCCGGACAGATATACCTGCTGACGAACTGCCATCCTCCCAGCTGTTTTTGTTAGGCACACCGATGCTGCAGGCGCGCCTGGAGACACTGGAAGCCGCCGGGCCGGAGTTTGACAAAGACTACGAGCAAAACATTGCCATGCTGTCAACGCTGAATGTCGGCCCGGCGCTGGAAGATAACTTCCGTGCCTACCGCTATCTGCGAACCCCGGACGAGCCGGTAAAACGTGACAGCCCGCGCCGTGCCTTCATGATGATTATGTGGGGCTTTATTGGTGCACTGACCGGTGCCGGGGTGGCACTGGTTCGCCGCCGTCCGTAACGGCAGCGGCAGAACAACCGGCCGGGGCACTGTTCCCGGCCTGTTTTAAGGCGGGAAACCGTCACCGGCCGGAAAGCCGGATATCATATAAAATAAAAGAGACTCTCAGTGAAAGTATTGACTGTATTTGGTACCCGCCCGGAAGCCATCAAAATGGCGCCGCTGGTACATGCGCTGGCAGCGGATCAGGCTTTTGAGGCAAAAGTCTGTGTGACCGCGCAGCATCGTGAAATGCTGGATCAGGTATTACACCTTTTTGAGATCACACCGGATTATGATCTCAATATTATGCGCCCGGGGCAGGATTTAACAGATATTACCTGTCGTATTCTTGAGGGGTTAAAGCCGGTTCTGGCCGACTTTAAACCGGATGTCGTTCTGGTTCACGGCGATACCGCAACCACCATGGCAACCAGCCTGGCGGCGTTTTACCAGCGGATCCCGGTGGGGCATGTGGAAGCGGGTCTGCGCACCGGCAATCTGTATTCACCGTGGCCGGAAGAAGCCAACCGCAAAATTGCTGGACACCTGGCAATGTACCATTTCGCGCCGACACAAAATTCACGCGAAAACCTGCTGCATGAAGGTATCCGCGACAACCATATTTTCGTCACCGGCAATACGGTGATCGATGCCCTGCTTGCTGTCCGCGACCGCATCATGCAGGACAAAGCCCTGCTGGCACAACTGGATGAACAGTATCCGTTTATCGACAGCAGCAAAAAAATGATTCTGGTTACCGGTCACCGCCGTGAGAGTTTCGGCGGCGGATTTGAGCGGATTTGTCACGCGCTGGCGGAAATTGCCACGACCCATCCGGAAGTCCAGATTGTCTACCCGGTTCACCTCAACCCGAATGTCAGTGAGCCGGTAAAACGGATCCTGCATGATATCAGCAACATTGTGCTGATCAGTCCGCAGGATTACCTTCCTTTTGTCTACCTTATGAACCATGCTTATATGATCCTGACCGACTCCGGCGGCATTCAGGAAGAAGCACCGTCATTAGGTAAACCGGTTCTGGTGATGCGTGATACCACCGAACGTCCGGAGGCGGTTGACGCCGGGACTGTTCGTCTGGTCGGCACCGAAACCGGCACTATCGTTCGTGAAGTAACGCGATTGCTGACCGATCCGTCGGCTTATCATGAGATGAGCCGTTCACATAACCCTTACGGGGACGGAAAAGCGTGCCAGCGTATTCTTGAAGCATTGAAAAACAATCAGGTGACATTATGAGTTTTGAAACTATTTCTGTTGTCGGTCTGGGTTATATCGGTTTACCAACAGCGGCAGCATTTGCCTCCCGTCAGAAGAATGTGGTTGGTGTGGATGTGAACCAGCATGCGGTTGATACTATTAACCGTGGTGAAATTCATATTGTGGAGCCGGACCTGGGCGCGGTTGTGAAAACAGCGGTGGAAGGCGGTTTCCTGAAAGCCTTCACCAAACCTCAGCCTGCTGATGCGTTCCTGATTGCGGTACCGACACCGTTTAAAGGTGATCACGAGCCGGATCTGGCTTTTGTGCAGTCTGCGGCGGAATCTATCGCCCCGGTACTGAAAAAAGGTGACCTGATTATTCTCGAATCCACCTCGCCGGTCGGTGCGACTGAGCAGATGGCAGAGTGGCTGGCAGCAGCACGTCCTGATCTGACCTTCCCGCAGCAGGCGGGTGAAGAATCGGATATCGATATCGCCTATTGTCCCGAGCGCGTACTGCCGGGTCAGGTGATGGTTGAACTGATTAAAAACGACCGTGTGGTCGGCGGGATGACACCAAAATCATCAAAACGCGCCAGTGAACTCTATAACATCTTCCTGGAAGGTGAGTGTGTCATCACTAACGCACGTACTGCGGAGATGTGCAAACTGACCGAAAACAGCTTCCGCGATGTGAACATTGCGTTTGCGAATGAATTATCACTGATTTGTGCTGACCAGGGCATCAATGTCTGGGAACTGATCAGCCTGGCAAACCGCCATCCGCGTGTGAATATTTTACAGCCGGGTCCGGGTGTCGGCGGTCACTGTATCGCGGTTGACCCGTGGTTTATCGTGGCGCAGAACCCGAAACAGGCCCGTCTGATCCACACTGCCCGTCTGGTCAACGACGGCAAACCACTGTGGGTGATTGATCAGGTAAAACAAGCGGTTGCTGATTGCCTGACAGAAACCGGCAAACGTGCCAATGAAGTGACTATTGCCTGCTTTGGCCTGGCATTCAAACCAAACATCGACGATCTGCGTGAAAGCCCGGCGGTTCAGGTGACCAAAATGGTGGCTGAGTGGCATGCAGGGAAAACGCTGGCGGTCGAGCCGAACGTTCATGAACTGCCGAACAAACTGAAGGGTCTGGCAGAGCTGGTCTCCATCGAAAAAGCCATTACGGATGCGGATATCATTCTGCTGCTGGTGGATCACACCCCGTTCAAAGGCATCCCGGGCAGCCAGATCCCGCAGAAATGGATTATCGACACCAAAGGAGTATGGCGTTGAAACGTATTTTAGTGACAGGCGGAGCCGGTTTTATCGGCTCTGCGGTTGTTCGTCATATCATCAGTGACACTGTTGACAGTGTGGTGGTGGTGGATAAACTGACCTACGCCGGTAACCTCGAATCACTGGCACCGGTGGCGGATGACCCGCGCTATGCCTTTGAACAGGTCGATATCTGTGACCGCGCGGCGCTTGACCGCGTGTTTGCACAGTATCAGCCGGATGCCGTCATGCATCTGGCGGCGGAAAGTCATGTGGATCGCTCTATCGACGGCCCGGCGGCGTTTATCGAAACCAACATTGTGGGCACTTACACACTGCTGGAAGCGGCGCGCCATTACTGGACGGCATTGGATGCGGAGAAAAAATCCGCATTCCGTTTCCACCATATCTCCACTGATGAAGTGTACGGTGACCTGGAAGGGCCTGACGGCTTTTTCACGGAAACCACACCGTATGCACCGAGCAGCCCGTATTCTGCGTCCAAAGCTTCCAGTGACCATCTGGTGCGCGCCTGGCAGCGGACGTACGGCTTCCCGTCGGTGATCACCAACTGTTCAAATAACTACGGTCCGTACCACTTCCCGGAAAAACTGATCCCGCTGGTGATCCTCAATGCGATTTCCGGTAAACCGCTGCCGGTCTACGGCAAAGGTGAGCAGATCCGCGACTGGCTGTTTGTGGATGATCACGCCCGTGCGTTGTATACCGTGGTAACGCAGGCAAATATTGGCGAAACCTACAATATCGGCGGTCATAACGAGCGCAAAAATATTCAGGTGGTGGAAACTATCTGCGAGCTGCTGGAAGAACTGCACCCGCAGAAGCCGGCTGGTGTCGCGCAATACCGCGACCTTATCACCTATGTGACAGACCGCCCGGGGCATGATCTGCGTTATGCGATTGATGCTGATAAAATTGAGCGTGACCTGGGCTGGCGTCCGCAGGAAACCTTTGAATCCGGTATCCGCAAAACGGTGGAATGGTATCTGAATAATGAAACCTGGTGGCGCCGGGTGCAGGACGGCTCGTATGCCGGACAGCGTCTGGGACTGGGTCAGGATAAGTAAGAGGCTGGTATGAAAGGAATTATTCTGGCGGGCGGCTCCGGAACACGGTTGCACCCGATTACCCGCGGGGTGTCAAAACAGCTGCTGCCGATTTACGACAAGCCGATGATCTACTATCCGCTGTCCGTGCTGATGCTGGCCGGGATCCGCGATGTTCTGATCATCTCAACGCCGGAAGATTTACCGTCATTCCGCCGTCTGCTGGGTAACGGTGATCAGTTTGGTATCTCTCTGAGCTATGCCGAACAGCCGTCACCGGATGGCCTGGCACAGGCCTTTATCATCGGTGAGGAATTTATCGGTGATGACAGTTGCAGTCTGGTGCTGGGCGATAATATTTTCTTCGGTCACGCGTTCAGTCCGAAACTGAAAAGCGTGGCGGCCCGGACACACGGCGCAACGGTATTCGGCTATCAGGTGATGGACCCGGAACGTTTCGGTGTGGTGGAATTTGATGATGAATTCCGCGCACTGTCGATTGAGGAAAAACCGGTACAGCCGAAATCCAACTGGGCAGTTACCGGATTGTATTTCTATGATAATCAGGTGGTTGATATCGCCAAACAGGTGAAGCCGTCTGAGCGCGGCGAACTGGAAATCACCAGTATCAACCAGATGTATCTGGAGCGCGGTGAACTGAATGTTGAGCTGCTCGGCCGTGGTTTTGCCTGGCTGGACACCGGCACTCATGACAGCCTGATTGAAGCCAGCACTTTTGTGCAGACCGTTGAAAAACGTCAGGGCTTTAAAATTGCCTGTCTGGAAGAGATTGCCTGGCGCAACGGCTGGCTGAATGACGAACAGGTGGCAGAATCCGCCCGTCAGCTGGCGAAGACCGGTTATGGTCAGTATCTGAAGAATTTACTCCATGTCCGTCCGCGCCAGTATTGAGCATCTCGTCTGGGAAAGTGACTTTTTTGCCCTGAAAACGGCAAAACTGGCATTTTCCCCGGATGCAGCACCCTTGTCTGAGGCAGATTTTGTGCCGTATGACCTGGTGCAGGCCAAAATCAGTGCCGGGGATAACGCGGCACTGGACGGTTTATCGGCACTCGGCTTTTCCCTCGCGGAAAGTGAGGTGGATTTTGCATTGTCACTTAAGAGTGGCACAGAAAATGCAATGTCTGACAGTACACTCTGTTATGCGGATGAAACGGATATCCCGGTGATAAAACAGGCAGCGGCACAGGTTTTCAGTCAGAGCCGTTTCCGTGCGCCGTGGTATCAGCCGGATGACAGCGCCCGGTTTTATGCGGTGTGGGCGGAAAAAGCGGTACGCGGGACATTTGATAAAGACTGTCTGCTGATCCGCAATAAAAACAATGAGATTGCCGGGTTTGTCACTCTCCGTCAGACAGATGAACACAGCGCCCGTATCGGGCTGCTGGCGGTACTGCCGGGCAATCAGGGTCAGGGTATCGGCCTGACATTAATGTCGGCGGCGCAACAGTGGTGTGCAGAACATCACTGCCGGGTATTACGGGTGGCAACACAACTCAGTAATCTTGCGGCAATGCGCCTTTATACAAAAAGCGGTGGTGCGGTTGACAGCACTGCCTACTGGTTATACCGAGGATGCAATGATTCCATTTAATAAACCACCTGTAGTCGGCACTGAAGTTGAATATATGCAGCAGGCCATGCAAAGCGGCAAGCTGTGCGGTGACGGTTCGTTCACCAAAAAATGCGAAGAGTGGATGGAAAAACGGTTCGGCAGCGCCAAAGTTCTGCTGACCCCGTCCTGTACCGCCTCACTGGAAATGGCGGCAATCCTGCTGGATATCCGGCCGGGTGATGAAGTCATCATGCCGAGCTATACCTTTGTGTCCACTTCCAACGCTTTTGTGCTGCGCGGTGCGAAAGTGGTGTTTGTTGATATCCGTCCGGACACCATGAACATCGATGAAACTAAAATCGAAGCGGCTATCACCGATAAAACCAAAGCGATTGTACCGGTGCATTATGCAGGCGTGGCCTGTGAAATGGACATCATCATGGCGCTGGCGAAGAAATATAACCTCTTTGTGGTGGAAGATGCCGCGCAGGGCGTGATGTCAACTTACAAAGGGCGCGCGCTGGGCTCTATCGGTCATATCGGCTGCTACAGCTTCCACGAGACCAAAAACTACTCCTCCGGCGGTGAGGGGGGTGCCACGCTGATTAACGATCCGGCAATGATTGGCCGTGCGGAAATTGTCCGTGAGAAAGGCACCAACCGCAGTGAATTCTTCCGCGGTCAGGTCGATAAATACACCTGGCGTGATATCGGCTCCAGCTATCTGATGTCTGACTTACAGGCCGCCTATCTGTGGGCACAGCTGGAAGAAGCGGAAAAAATCAACGAGCGCCGTCTGGCATTCTGGCAGATTTACTATGATGCCCTGACCCCGCTGGCGCAGGATGGCCTGCTGACCCTGCCGGTTGTTCCGGAAAATCTGGAACAGAACGCGCATATGTTCTACATCAAACTGAAAGATGTGGCAGAGCGCACCGCATTCAGCGAATACATGAAAGCCAATGACGTGCTGACCGTATTCCACTATGTGCCGCTGCACAGCTGCCCGGCGGGTATGGAGTTCGGCCGTTTTGACGGTGAGGATATCTTTACCACCCGTGAAAGCGAGCGCCTGGTACGTCTGCCGATGTTCTACAACATGACAGAAGACGAGCAGCAGCGCGTTATCCACCTGATTAAGGGCTTCTTCGCGTAGTATGTCCTTAGCCAAAGCCTCTGTCTGGACCGCCGGCTCCACCCTGATCAAAATCGGAGCGGGGCTGCTGGTCATTAAATTAATGGCGCTGACATTCGGCCCGTCCGGTATCGGTCAGGCCCTGAACTTCCGCCAGCTGATTACGGTGCTGGGAGTACTGTCAGGCGCCGGTATTTTTAACGGCGTGACCAAGTATATCGCCGAGCACCGTGATGATGCGGAAAAACGCCGCGCGGTATTAGGCACGTCCTCCACCCTGATTCTGGTGTTCTCGACACTGCTGGCGATTGTGTTTCTGCTGTTCAGCAGGCCGATCAGCATGGCACTGTTTGACGGCAATGACGCTTATCAGGATGTTGTTGCGGCGGTGGCCTTTATCCAGATGGGTATTGCTTACGCCAACTATTTTCTCGCGATTATAAAAGGATACCGGGATGCGTCCGGCAATGCGCTGGCGCTTATCGCGGGCAGTCTGATCGGTGTCACCGCGTATTATCTCTGCCAGCGCTGGTGGGGCTATGACGGCGCACTGGCCGGGCTTGCGCTGGTGCCGGCGCTGATTATTATTCCGGCGTTTGCTATGCTGCTGCGCCGCCGCCATTTCCCGCTTTCCGAGCTGAAACCGGCCTGGGATCGGGCGATTGCCTCCCATCTGGGGAAATTCACCCTGATGGCATTGATGACGGCTGTCACACTGCCGGTGGCGTATATCATGATGCGGAACCTGCTGGCCTCCCGCTACAGCTGGGAGGAAGTGGGGATATGGGGCGGCGTGACCAGTATTTCGGATGCCTACCTCCAGTTTATTACCGCGTCGTTTTCTGTCTATCTGCTGCCGACGTTATCGCGGTTACAGGCAAAAAGTGATATCCGCCGTGAGATCATCAAATCGCTGAAATTTGTGCTACCGGCGGTGGCGGCGGCCAGCTTTATGGTCTGGCTGCTGCGCGATTTTGCTATCTGGCTGTTGTTCACAGATAAGTTTACCGGCATGCGTGACCTGTTTGCCTGGCAGCTGGTCGGTGATGTCCTGAAAGTGGGCGCTTACGTTTTCGGTTATCTGGTGATTGCCAAAGCCGCACTGCGGTTTTATATCCTGACGGAAGTGACCCAGTTTGCTTTACTGACGCTGTCCGCGTACTGGCTGATTCCGGCACACGGTGCCGTCGGCGCGGCACAGGCCTATATGCTGACATATATTATCTACTTCCTTTTGTGTTGTAGCGTATTTCTGATCTATTGCAGGCGAGCATGACAACTTTAATTCACGTTTTAGGATCTGATATCCCGCATCATAACCAGACCGTGCTGCGCTTCTTCAATGATGTGCTGGCACCGCAGCTGCCGCGTGAGGAAATGCCTGAATTTATGGTTGTTTCCACCGCCGGGCAGCTTCTGGCGCAATATCCCAACCTGGAACTGGATGTCTGGCCGGATAAAAAAAGCCTGGCGAATGCCGTCACCGCGAAAGCAAAACGTGACCGGCAGTGCCGCTTTTTCTTCCACGGTCAGTTTAATGCCCTGATCTGGCTGGCATTATTGTCAGGAAAAATTAAACGTCATCAGTTTTACTGGCATATCTGGGGCGCGGATCTGTATGAGGATTCCCGTCAGCTGAAATTCAGACTGTTTTATCATCTGCGCCGCCTGGCACAGAAGCGGGTCGGCCATGTGTTCGGTACGCGCGGTGATTTAAACTATTTTGCTCAGTTCTGCCCGAAGATCCCGGCTGACCTGCTCTATTTTCCGACGCGGATGGATCCCTCTCTGACGGTTTTAACGCCGCCTGAGCCGCGTGGTGACGATAATATGATGATCCTGCTGGGTAACTCGGGTGACCGCTCAAACCGCCATAAAGAGGCGCTGACGCGCATTCATGAGCAATTCGGCGATAAGGTGAAAATTATCATCCCGATGGGTTATCCGGAAAACAACAGTGACTATATTGCCGAAGTGGATGCTTTCGCACAGCAGTTGTTCCCTCAGCAGCAGACGGAGATCCTGAAAGACAAAATGGATTTTGATATCTATCTGAATCTGCTGAAACAATGCGATCTCGGTTACTTTATCTTTAACCGCCAGCAGGGGATTGGCACACTGTGTCTGCTGATCCAGTTCGGTATTCCGTTTGTGATAAGCCGTCAGAACCCGTTCTGGCAGGATATGACCGAGCAGCAGGTGCCGGTGCTGTTTTACGGTGATGACGTGACACCGGATGTGGTGGCGCAGGCGCGGGAGCAGCTGTTCGCCCTTGACCGGGAAAAAATTGCCTTTTTCAGTCCAAACTTTGTGCAGGGCTGGGAGCAGGCACTGGCTGCCGCGCAGGAGAAACAGGCATGAGTCAGTTTGATTTCATCGGGCTGTTTGCCGTCTGGTTTATTTCGCTGGCCTTTATTCTGCTGCTGACCTACCGGGAATTCCGCCGGGTCCGCTTCAGTTTTAATATCTTTTTCTCCATGCTCTATCTGCTGACCTTCTTTTTCGGCTTCCCGTTTACCTTTGCGCTGGTGTTCCAGTTTGATGTGCAGGTGGTGCCGCCGTCCGCGCTGTTGCAGGCGCTGCTGGCGTCAGTCAGTTTCTATGCCATTTATTATGTGGCGTATAAAACCCGGTTGCGCAGACCTGACGCGGTTTACAGCGGCACACCGCTGTTTTCTATGAACAAAACAGAAACCCGGCTTACCTGGCTGCTGCTGGCGGCGATTGCTGTCGCGACCGCCGGTATTTTCTTTATGGAAAACGGGCTGCTGCTGTTTAAACTGAAAACCTACAGTCAGATTTTCTCGAGCCAGGTCACCGGCGTGGCCTTAAAGCGCTTTTTCTACTTCTTTATCCCGGCGATGCTGGTGGTATTCTTCCTGAAACCGACATTCCGGCGCTGGATTTTCTTCCTGATCACCACGGTGGCGTTCGGGATTATGACCTATGTGATTGTCGGCGGTACCCGTGCCAACATCATTATCGCGTTTGCGCTGTTTCTGTTTATCGGCATTGTGCGCGGCTGGATTTCGCTGTGGATGCTGGTCAGCGCCGGGGTCTTCGGCGTGGTGGGGATGTTCTGGCTGGCACTCAAACGCTACAGCCTGGATGTCAGCGGGGCAGAGGCGTTTTACACGTTCCTCTATCTGACCCGCGATACCTTCTCACCGTGGGAAAACCTCGGCCTGCTGCTGAATAACTACGACAAAATTGAGTTCCAGGGGCTGGCACCGATTATCCGTGACTTCTATGTCTTTATCCCGTCCTGGCTGTGGCCGGACCGGCCGGATACCGTACTGAATGCGGCAAACTATTTTACCTGGGAAGTGCTGAACAACCATTCCGGGCTGGCGATTTCACCGACCCTGATCGGCTCGCTGGTGGTGATGGGCGGCTTCTGGTTTATTCCGCTCGGTGCAGTGGTGGTCGGGTTGATAATCAAATGGTTCGACTGGCTGTATGAGCTGGGCAAACGGGAGACAAACCGTTACAAAGCGGCCATTCTGCATGCATTTTGTTTCGGCGCGATATTTAACATGATTGTGCTGGCCCGTGAAGGAATGGATTCATTCGTTTCCCGCGTGGTGTTTTTCTGTCTTATTTTCGGCTTTTGTCTGGTGGTGGCGAAATTACTGTACTGGCTGTTCGAAACGGCCGGGCTTATCCGCCATTATGTGATTTCCAAGGGCAAACGCACCCGTCTTTCATCGTAAGGAATTAGCATGGAACCGTTATCTTCTGATGCCGGCAGCGCGGAAAATATCCCGCAGTATTCTATCCGTAACCACCCGATTCAGGGTTTCCGGAATCAGGCGCATTTTCTGGATTATCTGTGTAAGGACGGGCAGGTCAGAACCGGTACACTGGTGGCCATTAATGCCGAGAAAGTCATGACTGCCGAACAGGATGAGGCGCTGCACACACTGCTGAGCAACGCGGAATATCTGTATGCGGACGGGATCAGCATTGTCCGTGCTATCCGCCGCAAATACCCGCAGGCGGATGTCGCGCGGATTGCCGGGGCGGATTTGTGGGAAGGGCTGATGGAACGTGCCGGGCAGGAAAATACGCCGGTGTTTCTGGTCGGCGGCAAGCCGGAAGTGCTGGCGGAAACCGCAGCCAAACTGAAAGCACAGTGGAATGTCAATCTGGCGGGCACGCAGGATGGTTATTTTACCGCAGAACAGCGTGATGCCCTGTTTGAGCGCATCCGCGACAGCGGCGCAAAAATCGTGACGGTGGCAATGGGCTCGCCGAAACAGGAAATCTTTATGCGCGACTGCCGTAAGATCCACCCGGATGCCCTGTATATGGGCGTGGGCGGTACGTATGACGTCTTTACCGGTCATGTGAAGCGTGCGCCGAAGGTGTGGCAGAACATGGGGCTGGAGTGGCTCTACCGCCTGCTATCACAACCGACCCGTTTCCGCCGTCAGTTAAAACTGCTGAAATTTCTGGGTTATTACTACGGTAATAAATTATAATTGCCCCTGTCCGGGCGGCTTTTTGCGGGAAAATGCTCTCTTTATCAGCAAAGCGGGCAAAGACTGAGCAAACAATACATTTGTGAAAAAAAGCACTGGACAGACGGATGAGAAATCCGTACTATCCTCTCCCGCAACGGCGCAAAGCGCCCGTAGCTCAGCTGGATAGAGCGCTGCCCTCCGGAGGCAGAGGTCTCAGGTTCGAATCCTGTCGGGCGCGCCATTATGCGTGTAAGAGTTACGGTATAGTATTTCGTTGTTGTAAGTAGTAAAATGTTGCGATGTTATGGTGGCTATAGCTCAGTTGGTAGAGCCCTGGATTGTGATTCCAGTCGTCGTGGGTTCGAGTCCCATTAGCCACCCCATTTAATAACATGTAACATGACTGTAGTGATGAACCTGCGAGGGTGGCGGAATTGGTAGACGCGCTAGCTTCAGGTGTTAGTGTTCTTACGGACGTGGGGGTTCAAGTCCCCCCCTTCGCACCATCATCATGACAAGTCAGCCTTTCGGCGAGTAGCGCAGCTTGGTAGCGCAACTGGTTTGGGACCAGTGGGTCGTAGGTTCGAATCCTATCTCGCCGACCATATTCAGAGAAAGCCCCGCTTACAGCGGGGCTTTTTCGTTTCTGCGGTTTCTGTTTTTTCCTGTCCTGCTTTTCTTCCCGCTGCCGTTCCGCCGCTGATTTTTGTTTCGTTTGTGCTGATGCTGATGGGGTGTTCAGGCAGACAAAAACATAGGCGTTTTCCGTGAAACCACCGCTATTGATGGTATCTGACAATTTCGATATAAATCATTGTGTTATGGATATTGTATAGATCCGGCGACAAAGAGCATAATGCTTGTCGTTAAAATGAGACATTTAATCTATTGATATATAAATATTTTAATAATGCTGTCATAAAGCGTCGCAAAACAGAGACACTGCGGACAGAATTACATCAGTGATTGGTAAGCGGAAGGGCAGATAAAAAAAATAAACCCACGGGAACCGCGGGAAATTGAGAGGGCGTAAAAGTTGGCACGTCTTGTGCATTATATCAGGGTGTAGATGCTCATCTCATTTCTTATGTTTGCGTAAGCTTCATAAACCCGGAGATGACGCAGAGCTAAATTCGGTGCCTATTGTCCGGGTTATCGATGTAAAAGATCCCGAAATCTTTACATCAGCAACAGGACGTAACGTTGAGTGAGGCACCATCCGTCTGTAGACCTGATTGTATTTTATGCACCTATCGTTCCGCGATAGGTGTTTTTTTATGTCTTATTCTTGCCATCAATAACGTGTTCCGTCAATCCCTTTTAATGATGTGCCGGTATAAAAAAGCCAATCCGGCAGGATTGGCTCTGTGTGATAAAAAATAACCCGCCTGTACTTATTCGCGGGGCGTTTTTTCATCCGGTAATGTCAGGGTATTGAGCAGAGCATTACGGCGGACCATGGCAGATTCCTCATACTTTTTCTGCTTATCCAGCACATCGGCCAGCCAGGCGGCATCATGCGTGTCCTGACGGCTGCTCAGGGCAGATTTAAAGTATTTTTCCGCATCTTCCCAGCGTGTTTCCTGCATGGCTAACTGCCCGAGGGTACTGTTGAGCAGCGGCTGATCCGCATCTTCCTTCTGCATCTGGTTCAGTACCTTGCGGATGGCTTTCGGATTGTCTGTCCGGATCTGCGGCAGCAGCATCAGCAGACGCTGATCTTTCTGACGCTTCAGTCCGTCGAGCACCACCGCTTCGGCATCCGCCATATCATTACCGGCGATAAAGTGCTGCGCCGCCGCTACGGCCATCTCCGGGTTGTGGCGCAGATGGCGGCTGAGGTTCTTCCACCAGTGGCGCAGTGCATCGCTGCCGTCCTGATCCGCAACCTGCTGCATCATACCGAGCCAGGCGCGGATTTCAGTCTGTTCGATCTGTTCATCCGTAAATTCGCCGGATTTTTTCATCTGCGGCAGAATAGCGATCAGGGATTTCCAGGCACCGGAGCGCGCATACACCTGTTCCGCCAGACGCAATACTTCCGGATGGCGTGGTGCAACTTCCAGCAGATTATCAATAGCGGTTCTTGCCGCCGGAATTTCATTGCGGCTCAGCAGAATACGGGCGCGGGTGATATCCACCGGTAACTGATGACGCCCCGCCAGCTCGGAAGCCCGCTCCAGATACTGATTGGCGCGGAGATTATCGCTGCGCTGCTGTGCCGCTTCTGCTGCCAGCAGATAGTTGACCAGCGGTTGCTCTGCGTTATCCGCACTGCGGCTCAGTAATTTTTCCACCTGCCGGAAATCCCCTTCCGCCAGTTTGAGCAGCGCATCGTTGGTCAGCGCACGGGCGCGGTTACGTTTATGACCGCCAAACCAGCCGAGTGTGCGGGAACTGCCGTTTTTCAGGCGGCGCCAGCACCAGCCCAGCAGCATCAGAACCGCCTGAAGTACCAGGAAGATGATGATCAGGCCGGTGACACTGGTTTCAATATCAAAATTATTGGTCTGGATCAGGACATAACCCTGATGTCCGGCCATCAGCGGGCCAACAATAATCCCGGCAATCAGGATAAGAAACAGAATAAAGACTTTAAACATCTGTTATCCCTCCTGTCTCGGTGCTGCTGCCGGTTGCGCCGGTGCAGCAGCCGGTGCTGCCTGCTGCGGTGCCGCCGGTGCCGGTGGCGGGGTTTCATCGTTGAGCAGACGGCGGATACGGGTCTGTACCAGTTTATCCAGCAGTGGCTGGCTGGTCAGGCTGTCCGGCGCACTCATTGAAATCGGCTGGGCGGCCAGGGCATCCACTTCGGCCAGGAAGGCGGTGTTGGCCGGGTCGTTATCTGAGAAATAGGCACGGACCCAGGTGGAGACCGCATCCAGTGACTGTTTGTAGCTCTCTTCCTGGTGACGCGGCACCGCCTGAGCGGCGATCAGTAACTGGGCGCGGATATTCTCACGGACATAAATGTCCTGATTCGGTGCCAGCAGCGGAGCCGAGGTGTTGTCACGGCGGCGGATGGTGATGAAATCACTCATAAACCCTTTCCAGCTTTTGGTCAGGTTAGTGCGCCAGTCCGCAACCGAAGACGTCAGCCCTTCACTGTCACTGCTGTCCATCGGCGCACCGTCACGGCTGCCGTCATCCAGACGCAGATTATCCACCTGACCGGCAAGCTGGTTCAGACGCAGGATTGTGCCGTCAAAATCGATCTGACTGACGGCGGACAGTGCCGTAATATCATTACGCAGCGCGGTGCGCACATCCAGCAGACTCGGGTCATTCATTTCGGCGAGGCTGGTATCGGCATTTTTCAGCAGCACCATGGCGGTGACCACGTCCTGGTCATTCCACAATTTACGTTCTGCCATTTTGACCAGGAAATCCGCCTGAGCCAGCAGCCAGCTTTTCACATCGGTACTCGACAGCACGGTGATACGGCTGCGCAGTAACTCCAGCTCGTGTTTCAGGGCGGCTTCCTGTTGCTGCTGCTGTGTGCTGAGTGCAGACTGCCGCGCGATAAATTCCTTAAATTCCTGCATCTGTTTTTGTGTCTGCTGTTGCGTCTGCTGCAACTGCGCCACCTGAGATTTCAGCTGTGCATTTTCTGCTGCCAGGTCTTTTGACAGAGCTTGTGTACCGGCCTGCGAGGCATACCAGACACCACCGCCGACCAGCAGGATAACCGCCAGTGCGATCGCACCGAGCAGAAAACCGGCCGGTTGTTTTTCCTCCGCTGCCGGTTTTGCTGTGGTATCTGCCGGTTTACTGTCCGCAGCCGGCGTCTCCGCCTGCTTCTTCTCAGACGCTGCTTTATCAGTGACGTTTTTCGCGGCCGCATTTTTCCCGGCAGCCGTGTCTTTTTTCTCTGCCTGCGGATCGGTATTGGTTACGGCATCCTGTGTTTCAGGTACATCGGCCGATCCGGGTTTTTTCTCGTGTTCCGTCATTCGTGGCATCCCATGTCTGTTCATTGAAGAGCCTGAAGTAAGGCTTCATTATCTGCACCGGCGGCGACATCAATTTCCTGCCAGCCCAGTGATTGTGCGATAGCTGCCAGTCTGTCACTGACAACAATAATCCGGCATTGCAGCAGCCAGCCGAGGTGCGCGGGCGGTATCAGCTGCCGCAGCAGGTGCAGCATTTCGCCGCTGGTCACCACCAGCGTCTGAACCTGTTGCTGCTGCCACAACAGGGCGCATTCCCCGCCGTCGTAATTTACGGGTTCGCGGCGGTAGCATTCACAGTAATCCACCACTGCCCCCCGTGCGCGCAGCGTCTGTGCCAGATGTTCTCTGCCGCCGTTACCGCGCAGCAAAAGTGCGCGGCGGCCGGTCATATCCTGTAAGTCCGGCAGGGTCAGCAGATGCTCGCTGGTTTCCCCGCCGGGCATAAAGGCGGCGGGTAATCCGGTCAGTTGTTCAAAACAGTTTGCGGTTGACTGACCAATTCCATAATAGCAAAGCTTATCAGACCACAGGTAATTCTGTTGAATAAGCTGTTCATTTGCGTGATAAACCGCATTCTTTGACAGCAGAAAAAGGGCATCTCCGGGAGAAAGTGCCGCTGTTTTGGCGATCAGCAGCGGCAGTTCATGTCCCGGGGAGATACGGATGAGCGGGGCAGAAAGGGCTCTCTGCCCGCGTGAGCGCAGGGCGCTGACCAGGGTTTCACCGGCCGGAAAGGGACGGGTGACCAGGATGGTCATGCAGGCGCGTGCCCCTGATAGACGTCCGTCAGGATAGCCCGCGCACCGTTATCCAGCAGCTCCTCTGCGAGAGAAACCCCGGCAGCGGCGGCATCCTGCGGGTCGCACAGGCGTTCCCCGCGGACAATGTCACTGCCGTCCGGTGCGCCGACCAGCGCACGCAGCCAGATTTTATCCCCCTGCCAGATAGCATAACTGCCGATCGGTACCTGACATCCCCCTTCCAGCCGGGTATTCATGGCGCGTTCGGCACGGACACAGATATCGGTCTGCGCGTGATTCAGGGCGCTGAGCAAAGAGCGGGTGCGTTCATCATCCAGGCGGCACTCAATCCCGACCGCACCCTGACCGACGGCGGGAAGGGACTCTTCCGGCGGCAGCGCACAGCGGATGCGTTCATCCAGTTTCAGGCGTTTCAGCCCGGCAACGGCCAGGATAATGGCGTCATAGTCGCCGTTATCCAGTTTACCCAGCCGGGTACCGACATTGCCGCGCAGATCGCGGATCACCAGATCAGGACGGCGTTCGCGCAGCTGGCACTGACGGCGCAGACTGGAGGTACCGACGATACTGCCGGGCGGCAGGGCATCCACACTGTCATAATGGTTGGAAACAAAAGCATCACGCGGATCTTCCCGTTCACAGATAGTGACTAACCCCAGTCCGTCCGGGAAATCGACCGGGACATCCTTCATGGAGTGCACGGCGATATCCGCCCGTTTTTCCAGTAATGCCAGTTCCAGTTCTTTGACAAACAGCCCTTTACCGCCGACTTTCGCCAGCGGCGTGTCGAGAATAATGTCACCTTTGGTGACCATCGGGACGAGTTCGACGTGCAGTCCCGGATGATGCTGTTCCAGTTCCTGTTTGACAAATTCAGCCTGCCACAGTGCAAGCGGGCTTTGGCGGGTGGCAATACGCAGAGAGTGAGTGGTCATGATAATTGTCAGGGATCCTTGTCTTTTTATCCGGTGTTTTTCAGGCGAAACCCGACCGGAAAAATAAGAAAAACTGCCTTTGTTTTATCATTTTGCTGATTATTTTTCCAGTTACGTGACGAGACCTGCCCGGCAGATAACAACGAAAAAAGACGATCAGGAATAAATAGTCTCAGTCCGGCGGCCGGTATCTGTCAGTAAATAATTAAAACATATTTTAAATAATAAAAATATTTTGTAATTATAAGAAATATATTAATTAATCAGGTTTAATTTAAATAACTATTTCATAGCATAATTAAAATAAATGAACACACCCGGTATGAGTAAGCCGCATTACATTTTTGGTTAAAAAACAGGCAAAAGCAGGTGCGCACAGAATTTCCCGGATATTTCCTTAGATTTTTTGTGTGTATCACGGTGATTTTCAACGAAAATATATATTTTACAACTAGTTATCCGGGTGATAACAACTTTGTGTAATCGTGCCTTTTTTAGTGCGAAGCTTTACCCTTTGTCCCGAAGGTGTTAGATTGATCACGTTTCCGGCAATTTAACTTTGGTTCGATTCTTATCATTTTTCAGCATTACATTATCAGTCTGTATTCATATACGTATAAAGCCGGGCATCAGGTCGTTTCCAGTTACATGAAATAAAATCAGGCGAATCCTTTGTATCTTTATATTGAAACACTCAAGCAGCGTTTGGATGCAATAAATCAGCTCAGATCAGAGCGCGCGACCATCGGGATGAGTCGTGCGTTTAAAGATGTGTACAGTCTGTTGCCGGTACTGTTGCATCATCACCATCCGGATATGCCGGGCTATGTGCCGGGTAATGTACCGCACGGTGTCTGTTTCTGGGCGTCCGATGATGACCAGTCACACTGGCTGGCGGAGTTTTCCCGTCAGCACGGCGGGTGCCTGCCATGCAATACCGGCGGGGAATTGCCGATCACCGGTATTTATTCCATGGGCAGTACCTCATCTGTCGGGCAAAGCCACTCTTCTGATCTCGATATCTGGGTCTGTCATCAGTCCTGGCTTGATCACGATGAAAAACAAAATCTGCGCCGCAAATGCACACTGATTGAAGAATGGGCGGCGGCAAAAGGTATCGATGTCACCTTCTTCCTGATCGATGAAAACCGTTTCCGTCATAATGCCAGCGGCAGCCTCAACGGTGAGGACTGCGGCTCAACTCAGCATATTTTACTGCTTGATGAATTTTACCGGACCGCCGTGCGGATGGCCGGTAAGCGCCTGCTGTGGACCATGGTTCCTGCAGAAGAAGAACATCACTATGATGAATATGTTCTTTCCCTTTATGCGCAGGGTGTCTTAACCCCGAACGAGTGGCTGGATCTGGGCGGACTGGGCGAACTGTCGGCGGAAGAGTATTTCGGTGCCAGCCTGTGGCAGCTTTATAAGAGTGTGGATTCCCCGTATAAAGCCGTGATCAAAAGTTTACTGCTGGAAGCGTACTCGTGGGATTACCCGAACGGGCAGCTTCTGGCGACCGAGTTTAAAAAGCATCTGCATGCCGGTGAGATTGTTCATCACGGTCTGGATGCGTACGCAATGATGCTCGACCGTGTCACCCGTTATCTGAAAGCTATCAATGATGAAACCCGTCTTGATCTGATCCGCCGCTGTTTCTACCTGAAAGTCTGTGAGAAACCGCCTGCGGATGTCAGTGAACGCGCCTCCTGCGGTTGCTGCGGCTGGCGCTGTCAGGTGCTGTCTGAGATGGTGAAAGGCTGGGGATGGTCCCCGGAACGGCTGGCGGTGCTGGATCGCCGGAATTCGTGGAAAATTGAGCAGGTGCGGGATGCACATAATGAGCTGCTCGATACCATGATGCAGAGCTACCGCAACCTTATCCGCTTTGCACGCCGTAATAATCTGAGTGTCAGTGCCAGCCCGCAGGATATCGGCGTGCTGACACGGAAACTGTATGCCGCGTTCGAGGCACTGCCCGGGAAAGTCACCCTGGTCAACCCGCAGATTTCACCGGATCTGTCAGAAGAGAATCTGACCTTTATCTATGTCCCGCCGGGCCGGGCCAACCGCAGCGGCTGGTATCTGTATAATCAGGCGCCGACAATCCATACCATCATCGGCCATCAGCCGCTGGAATATAACCGCTATCTGAATAAGCTGGTTTCCTGGACTTACTTCAACGGCCTGCTGACAGACAGAACCCGCGTCTATATTCATAACGGTGAGTCGCACTGCGACGAACAGAAACTGCACGAGCTGGTGCATGATGTATCACAGAATTTCCCTATCCGTCTGCCGGCCCCGACCCCGCGTGCGCTGTACAGCCCGTGCGAAATCCGCCATCTGGCGATTATTGTCAATCTGGAGCAGGATCCGACCGCCGGTTTCGCCGAGCAGGTCGTGCATTTCGATATGAGTAAGCTGGATGTGTTCAGCTTCGGTCAGGAGCAGAAATGCCTGGTCGGCAGTATTGATCTGCTGTACCGCAACTCCTGGAATGAAGTGCGCACACTGCATTTCAGCGGTGAGCAATCTGTGCTGGAAGCACTGAAAACCATTCTCGGCAAGATGCACCAGGATGCCGCACCACCGTCCGGCGTGGAAGTGTTCTGCTACAGCCGCCATCTGCGCGGGCTGATCAGCACCCGCATCCGCCAGCTGGTTTCCGAATGTATTGAGCTGCGCCTGACCACCAACCGTCAGGATCCGGGCCGCTTTAAGGCGCTGCGCCTGGCCGGTCAGACCTGGGGGCTGTTCTTTGAGCGCCTTAACGTCTCGGTGCAGAAACTGGAAAATGCCGTGGAATTTTACGGCGCGATTTCCAACAACAAGCTGCGCGGGTTTCCGGTGAAAATCAGCACGGAAACCGGTCATCTGCCGGATGTGGTGGACGGCTATGCCAGCGAGGGGATTATTCAGTTCTTCTTTGAAAACCGTGATGATAACGGCTTCAATATTTATGTGCTGGATGAATCAAACCGGGTGGAAATCTATTCCGGCTGTGAAGGTAGTAAAGAAGATCTGATCCGGGATGTCAGCCGGTTCTATTCCTCTTCCCATGATCGCTTTACATACGGTGCCAGTTTTATCAATTTTAATCTGCCGCAGTTTTATCAAATCCTGAAAACGGACGGTAAAACACAGGTCACGCCGTTCCACAGCACGATGTTCTCCCCGCCGGTCACGGAAGAGCCGCGTGATACCCCGTATCCGGATTTCCGGGCGGATGTCCGGCCGTTACAGTATCAGGCCGCCGGGCAACGCGGCTGACATGCGACGGCACAGGCTCTGTGCCGTCAGTCTGATTTTCAGAAGCTGAACGGTTCGCCGCTCTGCTCGCTGATGGCCTGTGCCAGCATGGTAAACAGCTCGCCGCCGCTGCGGTCACAAATCCATTTATCTGATTTCAGATCAAAATGATAGCCGCCGTTGCGCGCCGCCAGCCAGATCTGATGAAATGCTTCCTGCTTGTTGATGATAATTTTTGAGCCGTTTTCAAAACTCAGTGTCATCACGCCGCCGTTGGTTTCGCAGTCAATATCCGCATCGCCGTCGTAATCATCTAATTTTGCTTCAATATCCTGCAGCAGTGTATCCGCTGTCTGATGAAATTCTGTATCGTTCATTGTCATTTCCTATTTGCTTTTCGACATCTAACTGCGATTATAGAGGGTATTGACTGATGATTAACAGGCATGACTGTAAATGAAGAAAAAAATGATCTGTGCGGTATCCGCCGTGATGCTGCTGACCCTGTCCGGCTGCGGACTGAAAGGCCCGCTTTACTTCCCGCCGGAAGAGCCTGCCGCCGCGAAAAGCGCTCCTGCCGCAGAGCAGTCTGCTGTGCCGGCTGACAACGCTGAGACCGGCAAAACGCAAAAATGATCACCGGATAACTCCCGGTTACTGAGGCGCAAACAGGATCTGAACATGCAGTTCACCAAAATGCACGGCCTGGGTAATGATTTTATGGTGGTGGACGCCGTCACCCAGAATATCTATTTTTCTCCGGAGCTTATCTGCCGTCTGGCAGACCGGCACACCGGTGTCGGCTTTGATCAGCTGCTGGTGGTGGAGGCCCCCTATGACCCGGAACTGGATTTTCACTACCGCATCTTTAACGCTGACGGCAGTGAAGTGGCGCAGTGCGGTAACGGCGCACGCTGTTTTGCCCGGTTTGTCCGCCTGAAAGGGCTGACCAACAAGCGGGATATCCGTGTCAGCACGCAATCCGGGCGTATGGTGCTCACGATCGCCGATGATGATAATGTCCGCGTGAACATGGGTGTGCCGGTGTTTGAACCGGCGCTGGTACCGTTCCGTGCGGTCAAAGAAGAGAAAACCTATATTATCCGCGCCGCCGAACGCACTGTTCTGTGTGGTGTGGTGTCGATGGGCAATCCGCACTGTGTTATCCAGGTGGAAAGTACGGAAACGGCGGAAGTTGAGGTTATCGGCCCTGTTCTGGAAAGCCACGAGCGTTTCCCGGAACGGGCAAACATCGGCTTTATGCAGATCCTGTCGCGTGACCATATCCGTCTGCGGGTGTATGAGCGCGGTGTCGGTGAAACACAGGCCTGCGGCAGCGGTGCCTGCGCGGCGGTCTCTGTCGGGATCCGCCAGGGGTTGCTGGCAGAGAATGTACAGGTGGATTTACCCGGCGGCACTCTGTTTATCAGCTGGGAAGGGGAGGGAAAACCCCTGTTTATGACCGGCCCGGCCACGCATGTATATGATGGTGTTATCCATCTTTAATCATCATAAAGAGGATAAATAGCAATGGACAGTCAACAGGATACCGCGGTATTCGCCGCTTCCGGAGAGCCGGATGATGCGACAGTGCTGGCGTATCTGAAAGCACATCCGGATTTTTTCATCCGCAATGCCGCGCAGCTCACGGAGATGACCATCCCGCACCCGGTAAAAGGTGCGATCTCGCTGGTGGAATGGCAGCTCGGACGCCAGCGTGAGCGGATCGGCACATTGACCGGTGATCTGATGCAGCTGATGGTACAGGCCCGTGAAAATGAGCACCTGTTTTCACGTCTGCTGAAACTGCTGGCGTCATTGTCCGCTGCCACTTCTCTTGATGATTTTTCCGAACGCCTGAATCAGTGGGCGAAAGGGCTGAAACTCAGCCATGCCAAAATCCGTCTGTTTACCGACAGCTGGCGGCTGGGCGCGCCATTCCGTCATCAGGATCTGGCCTTGTCCCGCGCACACTTTGAAACCATCCGCCTCTCCCGTTTCGGTGACCACAACCATTATCTCGGGCAGCTGACGGCCCCTGAAATTCAGCTGCTGCTGCCGGACAGTGCGTTTGTCGGCTCAGCGGCGGTATCGCTGCTGGGCGGACAGCATGATCTCGGTGTGGTGATTTTTGTCAGCCGTGATAAGCAGCACTATCAGAAGGATATGGGCACAGCGATGCTGGAACATATCGCGTATTTCCTGCCGCAGCTGCTGCAACGCTGGGTGGAACTGGCATGACAGACAGCACGGCGGATGACCTGCTGGTCACGGCAGAGCAGTTTCTGCAGTATCTGCGGGTGGAGCGCCGGTTAAGTCCGGTCACGATTACCAATTACCGCCGTCAGCTCACCACGCTGGCGGACATGATGGTCAGCAGCAAACTCCGCAGCTGGGCACAGCTGGAACCGGCAACCGTGCGGATGCTGGCTGCAAAAAGCCGCCGCAACGGGCTGCAGCCCGCCAGTCTGGCGCTGCGTCTTTCTGCCCTGCGCTCATTTCTTGACTGGCAGGTCAGTAACGGCCTGCTGCCCGCCAATCCGGCGAAAGCGGTCAGTGCCCCGAAACAGGGGCGGCATTTGCCGAAAAATATGGATGTGGATGACATTGCCCGGCTGATGGATATCAGCAGTAATGATCCGCTGACCGTGCGTGACCGTACCATGCTGGAAGTGATGTATGGTGCGGGGCTGCGTCTATCTGAACTGGTCGGGCTGAATACCGGGGATTTTGATCTGGCCACCGGTGAAGTACGGGTGCTGGGGAAGGGCAGCAAAGAGCGCAAAGTGCCGCTCGGCAAAACAGCGGTGTCTTGTCTGGAACGCTGGTTGCCGCTGCGTGAACTGTATGACCCGGAAGACCGGGCCGTATTTATCTCCACCAAAAGCGGTAAGCGGATCTCAGCGCGTAATGTGCAGAAACGGTTTGAATACTGGGGTCTGCATCAGGGGCTGAACAGCCATCTGAACCCGCATAAGCTGCGCCATTCCTTTGCGACACACATTCTGGAATCCAGCGGCGACCTGCGCGCCGTGCAGGAATTGCTGGGGCATGCTAATCTGTCCACCACGCAAATCTATACCCATCTGGATTTTCAGCATCTTGCCAATGTGTATGATGTTGCCCATCCGCGGGCCAAACGAGGAAAACCGTAATGCGTTTTTACCGTCCCCTTTCACCTGTCCGCGCCATGACGTTCGACCTTGACGATACGCTGTATGATAATCGTCCGGTGATGGATAAAACCGAGGAGGAGGTCATTGCGTTTATCCGTCAGTATGATCCGCGTTTCAGTGACTTACCGGCTGACTATATTAATGTGTTCCGTGACCGGATCCGTCGTCAGCAGCCGGCGATTTTCCATGATGTCAGCCGCTGGCGTTTGCTCTCCTGGCGCACCTTTTTCCTGCATTACGGCTATACCGCCGCCCGTGCTCAGGCCGGGGCGGATGCGGTGATGGCGCATTTTGCGCAGTGGCGCAGCCGTATTGATGTACCGCAGTCCACGCATGACACGCTGACCGCGCTGGCGGCAAAAATCCCGCTGGTGGCGATCACCAACGGCAATATGGAACCGGAGAAATGCGGGCTGGCGGACTATTTTGCTTTTATTCTCAAAGCCGGTCCTGACGGGCGCGCCAAGCCGTTCTGCGATATGTACCGCACGGCGGCGCAGCGGCTGGCTCTCCCGGCAGAAAATATTCTGCATGTCGGTGATAACCTGAATACCGATGTGGAAGGTGCGCTGTGCAGCGGTATGCAGGCCTGCTGGATCAACCTCGACGGCCGCGATGTTTATCACGACCCGGAAACCCGCCTGCTGCCGCATATTGAAATTACACAGTTGGATTCTTTAACCGGACTGTTATAATTTTATCTGTATAAAAAACCAGTTCTTCCGGATCCGGCTGTCCGGAAGCCGCTTTTTCTTTCGCGGCGCTGCCGCACAAAACACTGATGGAAATTATGGACGTCTCTTATCTGCTTGAAAGCCTTAATGATAAACAGCGCGAAGCGGTGGCGGCTCCCCGCTCAAACATGCTGGTGCTGGCGGGTGCCGGTTCCGGAAAAACCCGGGTGCTGGTGCACCGTATCGCCTGGCTGCTGGCAGTGGAGAATGCGTCTCCGTTTTCCGTGATGTCAGTGACCTTTACCAACAAAGCGGCGGCGGAAATGCGTCACCGTATTGAAGAGCTGGTCGGCACCAGTGAGGGGGGGATGTGGATCGGAACGTTCCACGGTCTGGCACACCGCCTGTTGCGCGCGCATCATCTTGATGCCGGATTACCGCAGGATTTTCAGATCCTCGACAGTGACGACCAGATCCGCCTGATCCGCCGCCTGATCAAAGCCATGAACCTTGATGAAAAACAGTGGCCGGCCAAGCAGGGCTGCTGGTATATCAACGGCAAAAAAGATGAGGGGCTGCGGCCTCAGCATGTTGAGAGCTACGGCAACCCGGTGGAAGCCACCTGGCTGCGGATCTACCAGGCGTATCAGGAAGCCTGTGATCGTGCCGGGCTGGTGGATTTCGCCGAACTGCTGCTGCGCGCACATGAACTGTGGCTCAACAAACCGGCGATTTTACAGCACTACCGCGACCGTTTTACCAATATCCTTGTGGACGAATTCCAGGACACCAACAGCATCCAGTACGCCTGGGTGCGTATGCTGGCGGGTGATACCGGCAAAGTGATGATTGTCGGTGATGATGATCAGTCTATCTACGGCTGGCGCGGGGCGCAGGTGGAAAACATCCAGCGCTTCCTGAAAGACTTCCCGGGCGCGACCACTATCCGCCTCGAACAAAATTACCGTTCCACCAACAATATCCTGAAAGCGGCGAACGCCCTGATCTCGCACAACAGCGACCGGCTGGGGAAAAACCTCTGGACGGACGGCGAGGACGGCGAACCTATCTCCCTGTATTGTGCCTTTAATGATCTGGATGAAGCACGCTATGTGGTCGGGCGCATTAAACAGTGGCATGAGAACGGCGGTGCGCTGGCGGACTGCGCGATTCTCTACCGCAGCAACGCCCAGTCCCGTTTACAGGAAGAGGCACTGTTACAGGCTGCATTACCGTACCGTATTTACGGCGGTCAGCGCTTCTTCGAGCGCCAGGAAATCAAAGATGCACTCGCGTATCTGCGCCTGATTTCAAACCGTCATGACGATGCCGCATTTGAGCGCGTGGTGAACACCCCGACACGCGGGATCGGCGACCGCACACTGGACGTGGTGCGTCAGACTGCCCGTGAGCGGGAACTGACCCTCTGGGAAAGCTGCGGTGTGCTGCTGGAAGAAAAAGCACTGGCGGGACGCGCTGCCTCCGCGCTGGGACGTTTCCTCGAACTGATCAATCTGCTGGCACAGGAAACCGATGGCATGCCGCTGCATGTGCAGACTGACCGCGTGATCCGCGATTCCGGTCTGCGGGCACACTACGAGCAGGAAAAAGGGGAAAAAGCCCAGGCGCGGATCGAAAACTTAGAGGAACTGGTCACCGCAACCAATCAGTTCAGCTATCAGGATGCTGATGAAGGGCTGACGCCGTTACAGGCATTTCTGTCCCACGCCGCGCTGGAATCCGGCGAAGGTCAGGCGGACCGCTATCAGGATGCCGTCCAGCTGATGACACTGCACTCCGCCAAAGGGCTGGAGTTTCCGCAGGTCTTTATCGTCGGGGTGGAAGAGGGCATGTTCCCGGGCATGATGTCGATGGAAGAGAGCGGTCGTCTCGAAGAGGAGCGGCGGCTGGCCTATGTCGGCGTGACCCGCGCCATGCAGAAACTGACCCTGACCTATGCCGAAACCCGCCGTCTGTACGGCAAAGAAGTGTATCACCGGCCATCCCGTTTTATCGGTGAGTTGCCGCCGGAGTGTGTGGAGGAAGTGCGCCTGCGTGCCACCGTATCCCGCCCGGTCAACCATCAGCGGCTCGGCACACCGATCACCGCCAATGACAGTGGTTACACCCTCGGGCAGCGTGTCCGTCATCCGAAATTCGGCGAGGGCACTATCATCAATATGGAAGGAAACGGTGAGCATACCCGCTTACAAATAGCTTTCCAGGGTGAAGGGATCAAATGGCTGGTGGCCTCCTACGCCAAACTGGAAAAACCCTGATTTCCCGCAGAGTAAAGTGTTAACCGGGGAATAACCGGTTGACACTCTTTTTCATCTGCGCATAACATGCGCACACTTTTTCTTTTCCTTTCGTTTCCGGAGGCCGCACACCATGCTGAGCGCATTTAAAGTTGATAATAAGCGTTTGCAACGTCTTGATTTAGAAGAGGGCGACGCCCTGACAGATGCGCTGTGGGTGGATATTTCGGAACCGGAAGAGCATGAACGGCAGCTGATCCAGACCCAGTTCAACCAGGAACTGGCAACCAGCCCGGAACTGGATGATATCGAAGCCTCCGCGCGTTTCTTTGAGGACGATGACGGTCTGCACGTCCACTCCTTTTTCTATTACGAAGATGCGGACGACCACGCGGGAAACTCCACGGTGGCATTTACCCTGCGCGACGGGCGTTTATACACGCTGCGTGAGCGGGAACTGCCTGCATTCCGTCTGTACCGTATGCGCGCGCGCAAACAGACCATGCAGGACGGCAACGGTTACGAAATCCTGCTGGATCTGTTTGAAACCAAAATCGAGCAGCTCGCGGATGAAATCGAAAATATCTACAGTCATCTGGAAACACTCAGCCGGGCGATAATGAAAGGCAAACAGGATGATGAGTTTGATAAAGCCCTGTCTGCCCTGGCTGAACAGGAAGATATCGGCTGGAAAGTCCGTCTGTGTCTGATGGATACCCAGCGTGCGCTGAACTTCCTGGTCCGCCGTACCCGTCTGCCCGCGAATCAGCTTGAGCAGGCGCGTGAGATCCTGCGCGATATCGAATCCCTGCTGCCACACAATGAATCCCTGTTCCAGAAAGTGAACTTCCTGATGCAGGCGGCAATGGGCTTTATCAATATCGAACAAAGCCGCATTATCAAAATCTTCTCAGTGGTATCCGTGGTGTTCCTGCCGCCGACACTGGTGGCATCCAGCTACGGGATGAACTTCAAATTTATGCCGGAACTGGATTGGTCGCTGGGCTATCCTGCCGCGATCGGGGTGATGGTTGCCGCTGCACTCGCGCCGTATCTTTATTTCAAACGCAAGAACTGGCTGTAACCGCCTTCCTCAGAAAAATGTAAACTCAATGCCCTTTGCAATCAGCATGTAAAGGGCGGTCCAGACCCCGGCGGACAGCAGACAGGTCACCAGCACGCGGGTTTGTGTGAAACGCAGCAAGCCGGCCGCCATCGGGATCAGATAGCGCAGCACCGCAATAAACCGTGAGGTAAACAGGATCAGCAGCCCGCTGGTCTGAAGCCGCGCCTGGGCTTTGCCGAGGGCGGTTTTGTATTTCGCCATCAGCCCGGGAAAATAGTTGCGGGTGACAATCAGACGCCCCAGATAATACGAAATCATCGAACCACAAGCGGCACCCAGCGTAATTACCAGCCAGATAATCACCACCGGAACGACCGGAAATGCCAGCGTCACCACCGTCATCAGCATGACCGAGGCGGGCGGCAGGACGGAGGAAAGAATAATCGTGGATTTGCTCAGGGCGATAACAAACAGAATGGCCAGCAGCCAGAGCGGGTGGTCGTGCAGTACCGCCAGATGATGCGTGATCCAGTCCATCGTTATCCTCCCGGTGACAGCACCGGCACATCCGGCGCTGTCTTACAGGATATCACGCTTTTTTGTAGCGGTGTCGCTGGGTGTACAGCGCATCCAGGGTAAAGACAATCAGCCCTGCCCAGATGAAGGCGAACGTGATCAGCCGTTCGGCGGAAATAGCCTCGCCATACGCGGTGGTCGCCAGCACAAACATCAGGGTCGGGCCGATATACTGGAAGAAGCCGAGCGTGGAGAGACGCAGATGATTAGCGGCCTCAGTAAACAGCAGCAGCGGCACGGTGGTGATAATCCCGGCGGCAATCAGCAGCAGATTCAGCGTCAGGCTGTTCATGGTCATATTGCTGGTGGCGCTGTTGGCAAAGAAAAGCAGATAAATACCGGCAACCGGCAGCAGCCACAGGGTTTCTACCAGCATACCGGCCTGGGCATCCACCCCCAGCTTTTTACGCAGCAGACCATACAGACCGAATGTCATGGCCAGACTCAGCCCGATCACCGGCACGGTGCCGAACTGCCAGAGCTGGATCAGCACGCCGGTAAAGGCGAGACACACCGCAAACCATTGCAGGCGGCGGAAACGTTCACCGAGAAAGAGCATCCCGAACAGCACATTCACCAGCGGGTTAATAAAGTACCCGAGGCTCGCTTCCAGCATATGGTTGTGGTTCACCGCCCAGATATAGATCAGCCAGTTTGAGGCGATAATACAGGCGGTCAGCGCGAGGATCATGATTTTCTTCGGCTGGCGGATAATCTGGCGGATACGCGGCCACTGGCGTGACACGGTGATCAGCAGGATCATAAAAAAGAATGACCAGATAATCCGGTGTGTCAGGATCTCATCCGCAGGCACCTGTTGGATCAGTTTGAAATACACCGGGGCAATACCCCAGATAAAGTAAGCGCCGAGAGCACAAAGGACGCCTTTTACGGTCTGTTGCTGGCTCATGATAGTCCAAGTCTGAAAGAAAAAGAAAAGAAGATACCTGCCGGTGTGATCATGTTGCGCATTGTCATCACATCATATTGAAATTATATAGTTACAGCGTGATTAATCACGTCATTAATTAATTATTCGTAAAATGTGATCGCCTGCGATACGCCGGATGGCGGTAAAGACGTTAAAAAGATGTGAAAGTGTAACGTGCATCACAAAATTACACCAGCAGCTGTACGCAAAAAAACTCAGCACTGATCGAATATTATCACCGTCCGTGCGGATAGTCTGTTATCTGATGGCAAACTGAGCTAGCATAGAAGCATCTTTTTACCGGCAGAATGCACTGCCCGGATTTCTGTTTCACCTGAGGAGCTGCGTGTCTACCGCCGAAGTCATCAATACCCTGCCCGACGCTGACGCTATCCTGCGCCAGGTCTTTGGTTATCAGCAATTTCGTGCCGGACAGTCCGATATTATCGGTACCGTCACCGGCGGACGCGATTGTCTGGTGGTCATGCCGACGGGCGGCGGAAAATCACTGTGTTATCAGATTCCGGCACTAATGCTGCCGGGGCTGACAGTGGTGGTGTCACCGCTGATTTCCCTGATGAAAGATCAGGTCGATCAGCTGCGCCTGCTGGGGGTGGAAGCCGGTTATCTGAACTCGGCGCAGACCCCGCAGGAACAGCAGAAGGTACTGGAAGGCTGTCACAATAACCGCATCAAACTGCTGTATGTGGCACCGGAACGCCTGCTGATGGGCAGCTTTATCCGTCAGTTACAGCAGTGGCAGCCGTCGTTGCTGGCGGTGGATGAAGCACACTGCATATCCCAGTGGGGACACGATTTCCGGCCGGAATACTGCGCGATAGGCGAGCTTCGCCAGCATCTGCCGGGTGTGCCGGTCATTGCCCTGACAGCCACCGCCGATAACACCACGCGCTCTGATATCTGCTCGCGGCTGCGCCTCAGTGATCCGCTGATCCACATCAGCAGCTTTGACCGCCCGAATATCCGCTACACGCTGGTGGAAAAATATAAAGCATTTGATCAGCTGTGGATGTTTGTCCGTGGTCAGAAAGGCCAGTGCGGCATTATTTACTGTAACAGCCGTAATAAAGTGGAAGATGTTGCCGCCCGTCTGCAAAAACGCGGGCTGAGTGTCGCGGCCTACCATGCCGGTCTGGATAATTCACAGCGTGAATGGGTTCAGGATGCCTTCCTCAAGGACAACTTACAGGTCGTGGTCGCCACGGTGGCGTTCGGGATGGGAATTAACAAATCCAACGTCCGGTTTGTCGCGCACTTCGATATCCCGCGCAATATTGAATCCTATTACCAGGAAACCGGCCGCGCCGGTCGTGACGGGGTCAGTGCGGAAGCGGTTCTGTTTTATGACCCGGCGGATATGGCGTGGCTGCGCCGCTGTCTGGATGAAAAACCGGCCGGGCCGCAAAAAGATATCGAACAGCACAAACTGAATGCCATGGGAGCGTTTGCCCAGGCGCAGACCTGCCGCCGCCTGGTATTGCTGAATTACTTTGGCGAGAACCGCCAGACACCGTGCGGCAACTGCGATATCTGCCTGGATCCGCCGAAACAGTATGACGGGCTGGTTGAGGCACAACAGGCGTTGTCCTGTATCTACCGCGCCGGGCAGCGTTTTGGTCTGGGGTATGTTGTGGATGTGCTGCGCGGCTCAAATAACCAGCGGATCCGCGAATACGGACACGACAAACTCGCGGTTTACGGCATCGGCAAAGACAAAAGCCAGGAACACTGGGTGAGTGTGCTGCGTCAGCTGATCCACTTAGGGCTGATAACGCAAAACATTGCCAATTATTCTGCGTTACAATTAACCGAATCCGCCCGCCCGGTTCTGCGCGGCGAGGTGCCGCTGCAACTTGCGGTGCCGAGGATCCAGAATATCAAACCGCGTCAGACTGCCCGCAGTTACGGTGGTAATTACGATAAAAAACTGTTCGCAAAACTGCGTAAACTGCGCAAATCCATTGCGGATGAGGAAAATATTCCACCGTTTGTGGTGTTTAACGATGCCACACTCATTGAAATGGCGGAACAATGCCCGGTCAGGGCAAATGATTTACTCTTGATAAATGGCGTCGGAGAGCGGAAACTGGAACGATTCGGCGATGCATTTATGGCCCTTATCCGCGAACATCTCACCGGATTTGACGACTAAAGGAGCACCCTATGCTGCCACCGGATACCCTGAAAGCAAGCTGGCTGGAACGCGAAGCGGAATATTCTGCCTTTGTGAACGGTCCGTTACTTGATTTCTGGAACCGGCGGGATGAGCGGACATTTCAGGGCACGGATGATGTCACTATCCGTTATGTGCAGTTTACTGATCCTGCCCATGACAAAGTGCTGGTGATCAGTTCCGGGCGCAGCGAAAGTTACGTCAAATATCCGGAAGTGCTGTACGATTTTTTCCACCTCGGTTTTGATGTCTTTATTATGGATCACCGGGGGCAGGGGCTTTCCGGGCGGATGCTGGATGATCCGCAAAAAGGCCATGTCGAGCGTTTTGACGACTATATTGATGATTTTTCTCAGTTCACCGGCATCGCGCTGGCGGAGAAAAATTACGCTTACCGCTATGCACTGGCACACTCGATGGGCGGTGCGATACTGAGCGGTTATCTGTTACGCGAGCCGGACACCTTCCGTGCTGCAGTATTATGTGCCCCGATGTTCGGCATCAATTTACCGATGCCGATGTGGCTGGCGAATATGATTGTGAACCGGGCCGATAAACGGCCGTCGGAACGCAATGAGTATGCGGTATCAACCGGGAAGTGGCAGCCGTTGCCGTTTTTAATCAACATGCTGACCCACAGTTACCCGCGGTACCGGCGTTACCTGCGCTGTTATGCTGATTATCCTGCTTTACGTCTCGGCGGACCCACGTATCACTGGTTACGCGAAAGCATTGATATCGGGCAGAAAATAATTGCGCAGGCGGGAGAGATAAACACCCCGCTGATGGTGCTGATGGCATCAGAAGATAAGGTGGTGGACAATCGGGAGTTGCTGGCTTTCTGCGAAAACCGCCGTAAAGCCCGGACAGGACAAGAAGAAGAACATATGCCTCTGACGTTTGAGGGAGCTTATCACGAGATCCTGTTCGAAGAAGACGCGTTGCGCGCTGTCGCGCTCAATGCGATTTGTCATTTTTTCGGACTCCACTAATCAATTTTCAGGAATTTGCATATGTATCATGTGGTTGCTTCAGATTTAGACGGAACGTTATTATCACCTGCCCACAGTTTAACCCCCTACACCAAGGAAACCCTCCGCCTGCTGACCATCAATAAAGGCGTGCATTTTGTGTTTGCCACCGGTCGCCATCATGTGGATGTGGCGCAGATCCGTGATGCACTGGGGATTGATGCGTTTATGATCACCTCCAACGGCGCGCGGGTACACAACACCAAAGGCGAACTGGTATTCAGTCATGATGTGGACCCGGATGTGGTCCGCGAGCTGTGCCTGATGGAGTTTGATAATCCGGATATCCTCACCAACTATTACCGGGGTGACGGCTGGATGATCAACCGGGAAAGCCCGGAACAGAAAGCGTTTTTTCAGGAATCTGTTTTTATGTATGAGCTGTTCGACCGCAATGATTTTCCGGTGGATCAGGTCTGCAAAGTCTACTTCACCTGTGATGACCACGAGAAACTTGTCGCGTTGGAAGCCAAAATCCGTGTGCGTTTCGGTAACAGAGTGAATGTCAGTTTCTCGCTGCGCAGTTGCCTGGAAGTGATGGCCGGGGGGGTTTCAAAAGGTGAAGCGCTGCAGCAGGTAGCAGAATCTCTGGGCTACCGCCTGAATGACTGTATTGCTTTCGGTGATGGTATGAATGACCGCGAGATGCTGGAAATGGCCGGAAAAGGCTGCATTATGGCGGGAGCACATCAGCGCCTGAAAGATATTCTGCCGGAGATGGAAGTGATTGGCTCTAATGCGGATGACGCGGTTGCTCATTATCTGCGCCGGTTATATCAGCAGTAAGTGTTATATTCCGCTGCACAAAAAACCGTCGGATGTTATTATCCCGGCGGTTTTTACCTGAATAAGCGCTAATCACACCCGGCTGGCCTTTTCATTCAGGGGAACATTTTCTCCCCGGTGGCTTACCAGGGATAATTCGCTTCCTGTTTTACCTGTTCAACTGATGCTACCGCCAGCCAGTGGCAATATTGCGGGATAATACTGCGATCCAGTGTGTCAGGATCTATTGACTGATACGCTCCGTCACGCAGTTTAAATTTAGAAAAGTAGTTAGAGTTATGCACCGCATGAATATGAAAAGTCATTGAATCAATCGGATAATTATCACTGCATGAAATATCCAGAATGCGCTCATACCCGTTATACAGCATGTTCCAGTAATCTTCATTTGCGGCTATTTCTGCGGCATACATGGTCGTCACTCCACGAAACCAGCCGGGCCACTCTCCCCAGTTTTTTGGGTCTTTACCAAACTCATCCATTAATTGCCGGCACCAGTATATTTGGCGGCGTAAAAAAGGAATCATGAGTTCAGAGGAAGACATCAGAGAACTGCCGCAGCCGAAATGACCAAAGTGTTTAACGCCGTGCCGTTGGCAGAAATCCAGCATTTTTTCTTTGAAATCATCATCGATGTGATATCTCCCCCGTCCGTGCACAGGAAAATTGGGGCGAAAATCGGCCAGTTTGGGGGTGAGGAAGATATCTGCATCTGTTCTCAGGAGCCAGGGATACTGAGCTGCAATATCATCAATATGTTCACCTGAAAGACAGCCAATTGAATTAAAATAATGATAGCCTTCAAAAGGTGTCCCTGCTGTAGCGTGTGGCAGGCACGGAATAAGAATAACACCAGGTTCTTTAGGTAAAAATTGTTCCACTTCCGGGTGATGTACTATAAGTAAATCAGAGGAATGATAACAACCACTGTAAATCCAGCTTTTATACAACCAACTGAATTCCTCTAACATTTTTTCTGAGTTATCAATATATGCCATGATACCAAGCGATTTGACACTATCCGTTAAAATATTTTTAATTTCCATATCGTTTTTCTTGTAAGGTGGTTGTAGGTTTGGTCGTTGCCGGTATAAAAATGATAGCGTTTAATTAAACTCTATCATCACCTTAAATTTTTTGCAAAAATACACTTTGTTTATGGGTAGATAATTGAATTAACTTCATAAAATTAAATTCTGCCTGAGAATATACCTGAAAGGGATATGTGTCAGATACAGATATAATAATAAATCATGGTATTATTACTGAGTTTTTACTTAAAAAGTAAAGTTAAATCAATAAGATAGTTTTTATTTTTTTTATGTGTTTTTTTGCTTTTTCGACTGGGGGTATGTGCAATGATCATTTCCGGATGAGGCCTCCGGACAGCGGCATATTAAAATCAGCGTTATTATCAGATTGAATACATAGTTTATCTCAGTTCGAACGAGTGGTTAATAAATCTGGCGATGAAAAAAACCTGTTATTAAATGAGGTAAATAAATCAGAAAATAGCTGAAAAAGTGAAAGATATTCTGGTTGACGATTAAAGTATGGTTTTATTGTCAGTAGGAATCTCAGAAATAACATCTGAAGTTCAGGTTGTCCGCATTCAGATTATTACTCATCTTCTGTCGGAAAAAATGTACGATATTATCGGTGCATTCGGTTATATTACTTATGACCCGAATATAAAAGCCGTCTGCAGAGACGGCTCTTATTCTGCCCCGAAAGGACGCGGCACTTGTTCACACCACGGCGGTATGGATCACTGTCTGTGATATCACAACGCCCCTGATTTCCGTGACGGGTTACGGCCCGACAGGTTTTTGGTGCCGCTGCGCAGAATATTCCCCACCATATCCACCCGCGCTTCAAACGGCGGGAACGGCAGAATAATGTTGTTTTCCGCGAAGCTGCGCAGGATATTCTGATGGATCTCATGACGCGCCGGCAGGCGGTGCCCCATTTCAGCGGCATAGGCGCGCAGTTCAAAGATCTGAATACCCTGTTGTAAATCAACCAGGTAAGCTTCCGGATTTGGCGTATCCAGAATCATTGCCGAGTCCTGTGCCGCCATCAGCAGCAGAATAGTGACCTGCTCCGGATTGGCTTCTGCCGGGACCGGGATGGTCAGGACGATACGGGTGACGGTATCCGAGAGCGACCAGTTGATAAACTGCTCGGTAATAAAGGCTTTGTTCGGAACGATAATCTCTTTGCGGTCCCAGTCTGTCAGCGTGGTGGCGCGGGTGTTGATGCGCGTGATGCTGCCGGTCAGGTCACGGATAGTCACGGTATCGCCGATACGGATCGGTTTTTCGAACAGGATCATCAGGCCGGAAACAATGTTGGCGAAAATCTCCTGTAAACCAAAGCCCAGCCCGACACCCATTGCAGTAACAAACCACTGCATTTTCGACCATTCAATGCCGATCAGTGAGAAGCCGACAATTCCGCCGACCAGTGTGATCGCGTATTTGGTCAGGGTAGTGATGGCGTAACCGGTGCCGGGTGTCAGATCCAGATGCTGTAACAGCGCCAGTTCCAGCAGTGCCGGAAGGTTCCGCACCAGTTGCGTGGTGATGATAATCACCAGAATAGCCACAAAGACAGAGCCGAGCGTGATGGGCTGGAGGGTATCCACGCCGTTGATACTGCTGCTGACATCCCACAAGCGGATATTTTCCATAAAGGAGAAGGCGGTGTGCAATTCAGACCAGAGCAGAATACAGGATACCAGGGCAATCATGGTCAGGATGGAGCGGACCAGCCCGACCGACTGCGCACTGATGGTATCGAGGTCAATGACCTGCTCTTCAATATCAATCACACCTTCCGCGCTGTTGGCATTGCTGTTGACGCCGCTGTCATCATCACTTTTTGCCCGCTGGGCCAGGATTTCAGCACGGCGCTGTTTGGCGCGTTCAAAGGCGATACGGCGGCGCTGGATCAGCATCCAGCGGGTGATGATGTTATAGATCACCAGCAGCATAAACCAGATGGCGACCGAGGTTTCCAGGCGGCCGAGCAGCGCCTGTGAGGTCGCGAGATAGCCGAGCAGAGCGGCAATCGCTGCCACAACCGGAGCCAGCAGAAGCAGCCACCACATCCCTTTGCTGACGGCATTGTCGCCGCTGCCGTGGCGGTCAAGATAGAGCGGAACCCCCGCACGGCGCAGGCTGCTGGTAATGATAAACAGTGCGGCACACAGCAGCAGGAAGCAGAGGCGGCCGAGTGTCGGGGCGAACTCCCGGTCATTGAAATATTCAAAAGTGGTCATTGCCATCATCAGCGGCACAATGACAAAAATAGAAAGCTGATAGAAACGCATTGCCCGTTTAACGCGGGCTTCCGGCCAGCGGAACTGTGCGATAAACAGCCCGTTAGGCCGGGCAAAGGTCGCACAGAACATAAACAGCCACAGCACCGGCGTGGTGGCGCTGACACCGTCACCGATCGCTTTTGCCATCGGGTACTGCCAGGCATTCTGTAACCCGTAGCCGATAGCTGACCACAGCACCGGCAGCGGCAGGGAGACAAGTACAGACCAGAACAGAGTGCGCAGCGTGATAGAGAAGCGATCCAGTGTCACTTTACCGATGCGCTGACTGGTTCTGTCCAGGAATGCCTGATAATGGCGGCGGTAGTTCAGGCCGAAAATCGCCAGCAGCAGGGTGCTGATAATATAGAGTGAAATCTCTTTGTTCTGCCACGAGAACATGGTTTTAAATGCACCGCCGAGCTGCGCCAGGGTATCCAGGGACAGCAGTTTGGTCAGGCTGGTCAGTACTTCAATCGGGTAATTGAGGTAAACCGGTGTGGCATCCGCCACCCAGAACAGATAGCGGTGGGTGTCGTCGCGGACTTCAATCAGTACATCACTGAGCTGACTGGTGGTCACTTTGAGCTTGGTCAGCTCCAGAATTTCGGTATCGTAACCGGAGAGCAGGGAGCCGAGCAGTTCTTTGCGGTTCTGAATCAGTTGCTGATAGAGCGAGGCCTGATCCGCCGGGAGAGAGGCTGTCTGTGACGTATCCGGCTCATTATTATTGCCGGACAGGGCATCGAGCATATTTTCATATTTCAGACGCTCAACACGCAGGTCGGTGATCTCTTTATCCAGCTGCTGCGGTTTCGGCATATCCGGCAGGCGGCTGAGCTGGGCGCGCAGGGCTTCTCCCAGCGCGGTTGAGCCGTTCAGCCACTGTGCCTGCTCCTGAATAGTGCTGAGCACCTGGCGGGCTTTCTGGATATCGGTCGCCGCCTGGCGCTGCATCTCCCCGATATCACTCATGTGCGCGGCCTGATCATTCAGTACCTGCGACAGCTCGCGGTTGATATCAATCTGTTCTTTCAGGTACGGCGGTAAATCACCGGCCTGTTCGGCCAGCAGTTCGGTGCGCTCCAGCGCCAGTTCCGCTTTCTGCTGACGTTTGCCGTTAAGCACACTGCGCAGCTGCTGAAGTTCGAGATCCAGCCGCTGATAGCGTTTACGCAGCAGTTCGAGACGGATACGGGTCAGTTCCTGGCGGTTATTGGCAGAAAGTTGTGCCAGTTCCAGCTCATTGACCGTTGCTTTGCGCGCCCGGACTTCTGCGGCGGCCAGTATGGCCTGAGCCTCGGCAAGCGGGGTCAGCGGGGTTGCCAGTCCCTGCTGGCGGGAGGTGGCTTCATTCAGGAGACGGCGGGCTTCGGACTGCTGCTGGGGCAGGAGAGTCAGGGAATCGCTGATTTCGCGGTTTTTGTCCTGCTCCTGCTGTAACAGCCGTCCCTGCTCCAGCAGTTGTCCGCTGAGCTGAATAACCTGCTGCTCAAGGTCGCTGATAGGGCGGGTGGTCAGAATTTTGGCCGGGGAATCACTCTCTTCCAGCAACTGCTGGCGTAACGCCCTGACCAGCTTCGGGAAGTTATCGATGGTGTCCTGATAGCTCTGTGCCCGCTCATTTGCGGCTTTGCTGTCTGCCAGCCAGTTCAGGGTCGCCTGTAACGCCTGCGCCATCTCAATATCTTTCGGATCTTTGCTGCTCTCAATCCGCTTCAGTTCCTGGCGGATCTGCGGCTCGTTGATGTCCGATGCCGCATATACCGCTGTCAGCGGGGAGAAAAGAAAAACCGCCAGTAAAAATGAGATAATCAGGCGCACAGGGGAGAGTCCTCAGTGAGTGGCAGCGGTGTCCGGTTGTGACGGACTTACAGGGCTTTCTTCCGCGCAGGCGGCATCATCTGCGGTGATGCGGGTGGCCAGCAGTTCACCCATGCGGGTGGAAACGCCGTTTGCCAGTGCGCTGTTCAGTGCAACGGTATCCGCCGGGAACAGGTTGATCACGGTGGAGCCGAGCTTAAAGCGGCCCATCTCTTCGCCTTTTTTCAGGTTTACCGCACAGACACTGTCGTGTGCCGGGTAAGTCCAGCGGCGGACAATCCCTTCACGCGGCGGTGTGACCATACCGCACCAGACAGTTTCCATACTGCCGACAATCGTGGCGCCGACAAGAATCTGTACCATCGGGCCGAAATCCGTGTCAAACACACAGATCAGACGCTCGTTACGGGCAAACAGGTTCGGTACATTCGCGGCGGTCAGTGGATTGACGGAGAACAGATCGCCCGGGACATAGATCATTTCGCGCAGATGACCGTCACACGGCATATGCACGCGGTGGTAATCACGCGGAGATAAGTAAGTGGTTACAAACTGCCCGTTGCGGAACTGATCCGCCAGTTGCCAGTTTCCGGCGAGCAGGGCTTCCAGGGTGTAATTATGCCCTTTGGCCTGTAAAATCTGATCGTCACGGATAAGCCCCAGCTGACTGATGGTGCCGTCTGCCGGCAGCGCCAGGGTTTCACTGCCCTGCACGATCGGACGGACTTCCTCTTTCAGCGCGCGGATAAAAAACTCATTGAAGGTACTGTAAGCGATAAACTCGCTCTCTTTCGCTTCCTGCATATCCACGTTGTAGGCTTTGGCGAATGCTTTGATCGCCAGCTGCGTCAGCCAGCCAAGTTTTTTGTTGGCAAAGCGGCCTGCCAGCTGAGTAAGACACTGTTTAGGCAGCAAATATTGTAATTTTATTTTAAGAGTATCCAGCACATCGACCTCTGGTATTGTTTGTTATCTGCCGGTTTTTCCGGCGAATTCTGAACAAAAGGGGGCTATTGTACCTGTGCTTATTGCGCTTGTCAGTCTTCACCGGCCGTAAAATTACGGCGTGGCTTGACCTGTGCCATACTTTCCAGAATGCGGTGATAATTTTCAAAGCGTTCCGCACTGATTTCGCCGTTCTCCACAGCGTCGCGCAGCGCACAGCCCGGGTCATCCCCGTGTTTGCAGTCACGGAATTTACAGCCGCCGAGATAATCGCGGAACTCGGTATATCCCTGCGTGACCTGTTCCGGTGTCAGGTGCCACAACCCGAATTCACGCACTCCCGGTGAGTCGATCACATCCCCGCCGTGCGGGAAATGATACAGCCGTGAGGCGGTGGTGGTGTGCTGACCCAGCCCGGAAACATCAGAAACGTTATTCACCAGGATATCGGCGTTTTCCGGCAGCAATGTATTGAGCAGGCTGGACTTTCCGACACCGGATTGTCCGGCGAAAATGGAAATACGTCCGGCAAGTGCCGCCGTCAGTGCATCAATCCCCTCGTTGGTGTGGCCGGACACTTCCAGCACACGGTACCCGATATTACGATAGATATTCATTAAATCATTGACCTGGTCGCGGCTTTCGTCATTCAGCAGGTCAATTTTGTTGAGGACAATCAGCGGTTCCACACCGAGTGTTTCGCAGGCGACCAGATAGCGATCAATAATATTGAGTGATAGTTCCGGTAAAATCGCGGAAACAATCACGATTTGGTTGATATTGGCGGCGATCGGTTTTAAACCGTCATAAAAATCCGGCCGGGTCAGTACCGACTCTCGCTCATGCACCGCCTCAACAATGCCGTTAACACGGCCTTCTTCGTTATTCTGCAATGCAGCACGCCAGACCACACGGTCACCGGTGACCAGTGATTTGATGGTGCGGCGCAGGTTGCAGCGCTGTACCGAGCCGTCTGCGGCTTCAATATCCGCATGCTGCCCGAAACGGCTGATTACCTGTCCTTCCTGAGCCTCACCGAACAGGCTGTCTTCAGGCTCCGGGCGGTTCTCTTTGCGCAGTTTGCGCTGCTGGTTTGCCTGAACACGCCGTACCTGACCTTTGGAAAGTTTTTGTTTAGCCAACGAAACCTCGTCTGTTTTGACACCACGTAAAGAAGAAAGTGCCCGCCGGGGTGACTCGCGGCAGGGCGGATTACGCGCTATGATACACCATTCATTTTACCCGTCATCATTCAATCCGTGTGAACAAAAAACAGGCGGATACTCAGGTAACTATAGGATACAACATGGCTAAAAGTGAACAGAACCTTATCTGGATCGATCTGGAAATGACCGGACTTGACCCGGAACGTGACCGGATTATCGAAATCGCCACCATTGTGACGGATGCAAACCTGAATATTCTGGCGGAAGGCCCGGTTCTGGCGGTACATCAGTCTGATGAACAGTTAGGCCTGATGGATGACTGGAATGTCCGCACACACGGTGCCAGCGGGTTAATTGAACGTGTCCGCGCCAGCACGTATTCTGACGCACAGGCCGAGCAGGCGACTATCGCGTTTCTGGAACAGTGGGTGCCGCAGGGGGTTTCTCCTATCTGCGGTAACAGCGTCGGTCAGGATCGCCGTTTTCTGTTCCGTTATATGCCGGCTCTCGAGCAATATTTTCACTACCGTTACCTGGATGTCAGCACCCTGAAAGAGCTGGCCCGCCGCTGGAAGCCGGAAGTGCTGGACGGCTTCACCAAGAAAAACACCCATCAGGCGCTGGATGATATCCGTGAGTCAATTGCGGAACTGGCTTACTACCGCGAAACCTTTATCCGTCTGTGATAAAAAACGGGGGCTGATTTTCAGCCGCCGATCGGTTAATATTAGTTCGGATTGCGTGTTTTATAGCATATTTGCCGGTTTTATCGGCATCTGAACAAAAAAATTCATTTTTTCGCGCCGGAGGGCTTGCCAGAAAATGAATTTTTCGTATAATGCGCTCCCCGTACCGAGATAGATTTTCAATCGAAAGCGGTGCGGGCAAATTGCAAAATATGCGGGAATAGCTCAGTTGGTAGAGCACGACCTTGCCAAGGTCGGGGTCGCGAGTTCGAGTCTCGTTTCCCGCTCCAATTTTGCAGATTGTCAGGTAATATACCGGTTGTGACGCGGGAATAGCTCAGTTGGTAGAGCACGACCTTGCCAAGGTCGGGGTCGCGAGTTCGAGTCTCGTTTCCCGCTCCAATTTTCAGATAGCCGGATATATACCGTTGTGATGCGGGAATAGCTCAGTTGGTAGAGCACGACCTTGCCAAGGTCGGGGTCGCGAGTTCGAGTCTCGTTTCCCGCTCCAATCTTTTTCTTCTCTTCAGTCCCCCCAAACATTATTTTCTGAATAATCCTTTGCGTGATTTCTGTTACCGGTTCTGCCGGGAAAATTGCTGTGCGGTGCAAATAATCATCACTCACAGGTATCCGCAGCCTAAAACCGGACACACTGAACTTTTGCTGATAATTTAATCGGTTAGATGACTTTTTTTCGTAAATACAGGGAAAAGACTTGCTAATCCCGGCGTGGTGAAATAGAATTTTCGCCCTCTCTGACGAAGGGCAGATGAACGATCACCAGCGGTGATTATTCAGACAGTGAAAGATTACCACCGGCACTTTCTGCACTATCTTTATGTCAGTTTCTGCTTTTCATCACCTTTCATGGGGTGATTAAGTCAAACAGGGACAATTTTTTTGTCCGGATGTCATTTTTTATCCACAGCGCAGCGGGGCATGTTATTCACATCCCGGCGGTTCTGACACACTTTTCTGCACAGAGTTATCCACAGGCTGATTTTGACGGCTGAATCACAGAATCCCGCGAAATACCGAACGGTCGTATATTTAATATATTGATATTTATATGTTAATTTAATTTATGTGAATTGTGTGACAGCGCTCTTGTATTTTTTCTTCACATTGATAGGCAAGGTCTTTTTATATTATTCACAACACTGAACATTGTGGATAACTTAACGGGATGATGAGGCGGGTTCAGGCGTCGCGCGGTAAACCTTTGGAAATGGCGCGGATCAGGCGTTTTTGTTGTGAAGTCTGTATTTCAATAGCTGATTCACCCCGTTTTGCATACTGACGGGTAACTGCCCAGCGGATATGCTCATCAAGCCAGTCAGCCAGTCCGGTTTTTTCTGTCAGCGCAATAATAATTTTATCTTCATACGGTGCGTTGCCGAGCGCGACACTGATGTTTCTCAGCCAGCGCAGATACCCGATGCGCCGGATAGCGGAACCCTCTGTCACCCGCAGGAAAGTGGCTTCATCCCAGGCGAATAGATCCAGCAGTTCCGGTGTATGCAGCCGCTTGCGCGGGGAGAAATCCGCCTCGTCTGTCAGTTGTGAAAAACGGTTCCACGGGCAGATAAGCTGGCAGTCATCACAGCCGTAAATGCGGTTTCCCATCAGCGGACGGAATTCTTCGGGGATAGCGCCTTCCAGCTCAATGGTGAGGTAGGAGATGCAGCGGCGTGCATCGACAGTATAAGGCGCGACAATCGCCTGAGTCGGACAGGTGGTCATGCAGGCAACACAGCGGCCGCACTGTTCCTCAACAGGGGTATCAACCGGCAGCGGCAGGTTGATCAGCAGCTCGCCGAGGAAAAACCAGGAACCGGCTTCACGGTTTAAAATAAGTGAGTGCTTACCAACCCAACCAAGACCGGCTTTGGCTGCCAGCGGGCGTTCCAGTACCGGCGCTGAGTCAACAAACGGACGGTAACTGAAGGTATTATCCAGAGCCAGCTCATCACACTCAGCCTGAATCCGCTCTCCCAGCTGCTTCAGGCGCTGGCGCAGAAGCTTGTGATAATCACGCCCCAGCGCATAACGGCTGATATAACCCTGTTCCGGGTTTTGCAGTACAGCGGCAAAGGATGCTTTGGCCGGAAGGTAGTTCATCCGCACACTGATCACCCGCAGCGTACCCGGCAGCAGTTCATGAGGGCGCGCGCGCATCATGCCGTGGCGCGCCATCCAGTCCATCTCTCCCTGATAGCCCGCATCCAGCCATGCCTGCAGCTTCGGCTCTTCCGCACTGAGATCCGTATCGCAGATACCGACCTGCTGAAAGCCGAGTTCGCGTCCCCATTGTTTGATCCGGGTGGCAAGCTGGTGTAAATCAGGGTGAGTGCTCATTAGTGAGTGTTTACTTACATTGCAGGTGTGATGGTGAATGGTGCGGAGTTTATCACAGACCGTCCGGCACAAAAACTGTGCATTATTGTCGTTTTTCTGCACGCCGTTATGCAGGTATATCACCGGAATGTGGTATGTTTAACGGATTACACGCTCAATTATTTCAATAAAATAACCTGTGACGACAACGAGAATGAAAGAACGTCTGTTTACGCTGGCAGATGAAGCTGCCACTGTCGCGCTCGGCCGTGCATTGGCACAGCAGAGTCAGCGCGGATTTGTCCTGCATCTTTTCGGCGATCTGGGCGCCGGAAAAACCACCTTCAGCCGCGGTTTTCTTCAGGCGCTGGGGCATCCCGGCCATGTGAAAAGCCCGACTTACACCCTGGTTGAGCCGTATGAGCTTTCACCGCGCCCGGTCTATCACTTTGACCTGTACCGCCTGGCGGATCCGGAAGAACTGGAGTTTATGGGGATCCGCGATTATTTCGGGGAAAACACTGTCTGTCTGGTCGAATGGCCGCAAAAAGGGGCCGGTTTTCTGCCGGATGCAGATTTGGAATTGCACTTACGGTATGATGGGGAAGGACGGGAAGCCCGTTTTGCCGCCCGTTCCCCTTATGGTGAAGAACTCCTGGATAAGTTAGCGGAGATGTGAGGAATTACCGATAATGAATGCATATCTGACACGGAAATCTGATGTGGCTGCCGTTTCATGGCTGACGGCGCTGTTTTTCAGCGTGAGCCTGCTGTTCAGTGCAGCCGGAAACGCGGCGTCCCTGACGAACATCAATGTGAGCAACAACGGCTCTCAGGGCACATTACAGCTCAGTTTTGACGGCAAACCGCAATATAAACTGTTTCCGCTGCATGACCCGGAGCGTCTGGTGATCGACATCCGTCAGCCGCAGAAAATTACCGGTCTGCCGATCAATCTGAATAACGGGCTGATTAAAGTGGTCAGAGAGAGCCGCGCGCCGGATGCTCAGCATCAGCGTATCGTGCTGGAACTGGCGGATAAAAACAGTTTCCGTGATGCTGCGGATAGCAGCGGCCTGACTATCACCCTGACCGGCAAAAACAGTTATACCGCCGCCCCGGTGGCTGCCGTACAACCGGTCACCACCACAACCGGTAAACCGCTGCGCATGAACAGCGGCAGTGCGGCTCCGGCAGCAACCACCCCGGCCGCCGCACCGGCACAGGCAAAAATTCCGGTGGTACCGACAGGCAAACTGCCTAAAAACAGTCGTCAGGTCGTGGTGGCGATTGATGCCGGACACGGCGGGAAAGACCCGGGCGCTATCGGTCAGAACGGGCTGAAAGAGAAAAATGTCACTATCAGTATCGCCCGCAAGCTGGAAAAGCGTCTGAAAGATGACCCGATGTTCAAACCGGTACTGACCCGTGACGGCGATTATTTTATCTCGGTGGCCGGGCGCTCAGAAGTGGCGCGTAAATTCGGCTCCAACATGCTGGTGTCTATCCATGCGGATTCCGCACCAAACCGCACCGCGACCGGTTCATCAGTCTGGGTGCTTTCCAACCGGCGGGCAAACAACGAATTAGGTAACTGGCTGGAACAGAGCGAGAAACAATCCGAACTGCTCGGCGGTGCCGGTGATGCACTGGCAAACGGTGCCGATCCGTATCTCAGCCAGGCGGTGCTGGATCTGCAGTTCGGTAACTCTCAGCGCGTCGGTTATGCCGTGGCGCAGGATGTGATCCGTCAGCTGCGCCAGATAGGCAAAGTACACAAAAGCACGCCGGAGCACGCGAGCCTCGGGGTGCTGCGTTCACCGGATATTCCGTCCATTCTGGTGGAAACCGGCTTTATCAGTAACAGCACTGAAGAACAGCTGTTAGGATCCGATACTTACCAGGAACAGGTCGCTGCCGCGATCCACGGCGGATTACGCGCATATTTTACCGCGAATCCGTTACAGGCAGCACCGTCCAAATAACAGGAGAACGGGGGCAATTATGGCGATCCGGATTTTACCGCCGCAGCTGGCAAACCAGATAGCCGCAGGCGAAGTGGTTGAGCGCCCGGCATCGGTGGTGAAAGAACTGGTGGAAAACAGCCTGGACGCCGGTGCCACCCGTATCGATATTGATATTGAGCGCGGTGGTGAAAAGCTTATCCGTATCCGTGACAACGGCTGCGGTATTGCCAAAGACGAGCTGGCGCTGGCGCTGGCCCGTCACGCCACCAGTAAAATTGCCACACTTGACGATCTCGAAGCCATCATGAGTATGGGGTTCCGCGGTGAGGCGCTTGCCAGTATCAGCTCGGTATCCCGCCTGACCTTTACCTCCCGCACCCGTGAGCAGAATGAAGCCTGGCAGGCGTATGCCGAAGGGCGTGAAATGGACGTGACGCTGAAACCGGCGGCGCATCCGGCGGGCAGTACCGTGGAAGTGCTGGATCTCTTTTTTAATACGCCAGCGCGGCGCAAATTTCTGCGTACTGAAAAAACCGAATTCGGTCATATTGATGAAGTGGTGCGGCGTATCGCGCTGTCCCGTTTTGATGTGGCCATTAATCTCACCCACAACGGCAAACTGATGCGCCAGTACCGGCCGGTTAAAGCGGATGATCAGCAGGAGCGTCGTCTCGGGGCTATCTGCGGTACGGCTTTTATGCAGCAGGCGCTGGCGGTAACCTGGACTCACGAAGCGCTGGAGATCCGCGGCTGGGTGGCCTCACCGGCAGATTACAACGGCCCGGCGGATTTACAGTATTGCTATGTTAACGGGCGGATGATGCGTGACCGCCTGATCAACCACGCCATCCGTCAGGCCTATGAAGACCGGCTGAGCGGCGATCAGCAACCGGCTTATGTTCTCTATCTGACCATCGATCCGCGTCAGGTGGATGTGAATGTCCATCCGGCCAAGCATGAAGTGCGTTTTCATCAGGCGCGGCTGGTGCATGACTTTATTTACCAGGCGGTGCTCAGTGTGCTGAAACAGCATGAGCAGCCGGTCTCTCTGTTTGAACCGGATCCGTCAGCGCCGCAGACGCAGCATGTGCCGGAAAACCGTGCGGCAGCCGGTAAAAATATGTTTGAGCGTGAGGACGTACTCACACCGCCGCCGCACCGGGAAACCACCGGGGGCGGCGCGTCTCACAGCAGCCGCAGCAGCGGAAAACCGGCATATTCTGCGGATAAACCCGGATACAGCCCGAAAGAAGCCGGAATATATCAGTCACTGATGCAGACACCGGCAGAAACTAAGCCGCAGCTGTTTCCGGAAAAAAGTACTTTTCTGTCAGAAAACCGGATCAGCGCCGCAAGTGAGCCGGTGACGGAAAAAAGTGAGCGTGTAAGTTTTGGTAAAATCCTTACGCTTTATCCGCCGTGTTATGCGTTAATTGAGACAGATGCCGGTATTGCGCTGTTTTCCCTCAGCAAAGCATCACATTATCTGCGTTGTCAGCAACTGATCCCGGGAGAGCAGGGACTGAAATCCCAGCCATTGATGATCCCGCTTCAGATGGCGTTAAATGCACAGGAGTGTGAGACATTTACGCGGTTTGCCGGGGTATTGCGTACTTTCGGCATAGAAGGCTCAGTTTTCCGTGGAAAAGCGACGATTCGTACGGTATCGTTACCGCTTCGTCAGCAAAATTTACCGCATCTTATCCCTGAATTACTGCGTTTTCTGGCTGATAACCCGGAGGCGGATGAAAACGCCATTGCCTCGCGGCTGGCAGAGATGCTGGTCAGTGAACCGGCGGTTCAGAGCAAAGCGCAGGCAGTGCAGCTGCTGGCCGATGTGGAACGGCTGTGCCCGCAACTGGTGCGCAGACCGCCGTCAGATTTAGTGCAATTAATTGATTTAACTGAGGTCGTTGCAGCATTACGTCATGAGTGAACAGAATCATCATAAACCCGCTGCCCTGTTTCTGATGGGGCCGACGGCTTCAGGAAAAACCGCGCTGGCGATTGAACTGCGTCAGCACCTGCCGGTGGAAATCATCAGTGTAGATTCCGCACTGATTTATAAGGGGATGGATATCGGGACCGCAAAACCCGATGCTGCCGAGCTGGCCCTCGCCCCGCACCGGCTGATTGATATTCTCGATCCATCAGTGGCCTATTCCGCCGCCGATTTCCGCCGTGATGCGCTGGCGGCAATGCATGAGATAACCGCGCAGGGAAAAATTCCGCTGCTGGTCGGCGGAACCATGATGTATTTCAAGGCGTTGCTGGAAGGATTATCGCCGCTGCCGTCCGCTGACCCGGAAATCCGGGCACAGATTGAGGCGCGGGCGGCACAGGAAGGCTGGCAGGTTCTCCATGATGAACTGAGCCGGATTGATCCGGTCGCCGGGGCGCGGATCCATCCGAATGATCCGCAGCGGCTCAGCCGGGCACTGGAGGTCTATTATATCTCCGGAAAAACGATGACAGAACTGACGGAAACGGCCGGGGAAAATTTGCCCTTTAATGCTTATCAGTTTGCCATTGCACCGGCAGACCGTAAAATATTGCATCAGCGCATTGAGATGCGCTTTCAGATGATGCTGGAAGCCGGTTTTGAGGACGAAGTCCGTGCGCTGTATCAGCGCGGGGATCTTCATCCGGATTTGCCGTCGATCCGTTGTGTCGGCTACCGCCAGATGTGGTCATATCTGGCCGGTGAAATCAGTTATGATGACATGGTGTATCGGGGCATTTGCGCCACCCGTCAGCTTGCCAAGCGGCAGATGACGTGGTTGCGGGGTTGGGAAGGCGTTCAGTGGCTTGACAGTGAACAGCCTGAACAATCTCTTAAAGCCGTTATGCAGGTTCTTCGTGCATAGCGCCGTTGATTGTGTACAATTAACGGGTTACGAAAGTTTTTGAGTAGTTATTTTTCGAACCCGGTTTGGGTTTCATTTAAAAAACAACAAAATAAGGAAAATACAGAATGGCTAAGGGGCAATCTTTGCAAGATCCGTTCCTGAACGCATTACGTCGCGAAAGGGTTCCGGTTTCTATTTATCTGGTCAACGGTATTAAATTGCAGGGTCAGATCGAATCATTCGACCAGTTTGTTATTCTGCTGAAAAACACGGTCAGCCAAATGGTTTACAAACACGCGATCTCTACCGTCGTACCTTCCCGTCCGGTTTCTCACCACAGCGGTGGCGCAAACCCGGGGACCGGCGGCAGCAATTACCACCAGTCAGCCGGTAACGGTGGTGCGCAACAGGATACTGATGGCGCTGAATAAGTCAGTGTGCAGTTATCAATCGCGGGAAAACATAGGTAGGGAGACTTTACCTGTGTTTTTTCCTGCGTGTTTTTCACTCAGCCTGAGAGGTTCTGCCGTTGTTTGACAGGTATGAAGGCGGTGAACGGGCCGTACTGGTCCACCTGTTTTTCTCACAGGATAAGAACACTGATGATCTCAGTGAATTTGAATCCCTTGTGACATCCGCGGGTGTGACACCTGTTCAGATAGTCACCGGCAGCCGCAGTGCCCCGCACCCGAAATATTTTGCGGGTGAAGGTAAAGCGGAAGAGATTGCCGATGCTGTCATGGAAAGTGACGCCGATGTGGTGCTCTTTAACCATGCCTTAAGTCCGGCGCAGGAACGCAACCTCGAGCGTTTATGCCAGTGCAGGGTGGTTGACAGAACCGGGGTTATCCTCGATATCTTCGCCCAGCGGGCACGGACACATGAAGGTAAATTACAGGTGGAACTGGCGCAGTTACGCCATCTTTCCACGCGTCTGGTTCGCGGCTGGACGCACCTTGAACGCCAGAAAGGCGGGATTGGTCTGCGGGGGCCGGGTGAGACGCAGCTTGAGTCCGACCGCCGGATGCTGCGGGATAAAATCAAACAGATTTCAGGGCGTCTGGAAAAAGTGGAACGCCAGCGCGGACAAGGCCGTCAGGCGCGCAGCAAAGCGGATATTCCGACGGTGTCTCTGGTCGGTTACACCAACGCCGGGAAATCCAGTCTGTTTAATCACATAACTGATGCGAAAGTCTATGCGGCGGATCAGTTATTTGCGACACTCGATCCAACCCTGCGGCGGATTGATGTCGATGATGTCGGCACGGTGGTGCTGGCGGATACGGTCGGGTTTATCCGCCATCTGCCGCATGACCTGGTGGCGGCATTTAAAGCCACGCTGCAGGAAACCCGCGAAGCGACACTGCTGCTTCATGTGGTGGATGCGGCGGATAACCGTGTGGATGAAAATATTCATGCGGTTAATACAGTTCTGGAAGAGATTGATGCACATGAAATTCCGGTTCTGATAGTGATGAATAAAATCGATATGCTGGACGATTTCGAACCGCGTATCGACAGAAATGAGGATAACCTGCCGGTCAGGGTCTGGCTTTCAGCACAGACCGGAGCAGGGATCCCGTTGTTGTTCCGGGCGCTGACGGAACGCCTTTCCGGTGAGATCGCACACCTGGAATTGTGTCTGCCTCCTTCGGAGGGCCGTCTGCGCAGCCGTTTTTATCAGCTTCAGGCGATTGAACGTGAGTGGCTTGATGATGATGGCCGGATTTGCCTTGAAATCAGGCTGCCCATTGTTGACTGGCGCCGCCTCTGCAAGCAGGAACAACAGTTAGCCGATTACGTTATCTGATTATCAGCGGCGTAATATATTGATTGAGAGCGCGTTTTTGTGCTCTTAGCCCTGAAAAACCGATCATAAAAGAGTGGAGCGAAGGCATGGCGTGGAATCAGCCCGGTAATAACGGACAGGACCGCGACCCGTGGGGGAGCAGCAATAAAGGCGGCAACTCCGACGGTAACAAAGGCGGCCGGAACCGTGGGGCATCTGATCTCGACGATCTGTTCCGGAAAATGAGCAGAAAACTCGGTGGTCTGGGTGGCGGTAAAGGCGGAAATAATAATGACGGGCAGTCCGGCGGAAACAATCGTCCTCCGGTACAGTTTGCCGGCGGACGAATTATCAGTCTCGCCATTGCCGCCATTGTTGTTGTCTGGGCCGCAACCGGCTTCTATACGATTAAAGAAACGGAACGAGGCGTGGTTACCCGTTTCGGTAAATTCAGTCATGTGGTTCAGCCGGGTCTGAACTGGAAACCGACATTCATTGATCGCGTCACTGCGGTTGATGTGGCGACCGTCCAGGATCTGGCGACCAACGGCATGATGTTAACGGCTGACGAAAACGTCGTCCGCGTCAATATGAACGTCCAGTTCCAGGTTGTGAACCCGGAAGAGTATCTCTTCAGCGTCACCAACCCGGGCAACAGTCTGCGTCAGGCGATGGACAGTGCGGTGCGCGGGGTTATCGGTAAGTTCACCATGGAGAAAATCCTGACGGCGAACCGTACCGTGGTCCGTAACGAAACCCAGAAAGTTCTCGAAGAGACAATCAGACCTTATAAAATGGGGATTGCGATTGTCGACGTCAACTTCCAGGAAGCCCGTCCGCCGGCTGAAGTCCAGGCCTCATTCGATGACGTGATTGCCGCGCGTGAAAACGAACAGCAGTCCATCCGTGAAGCGGAAGCGTACTCGAACGAAGTTCTGCCGCTGGCAAAAGGTAACGCGCAAAGCATGATCGAAAGCGCACAGGCGTATAAAGCCAGTATCGTGCTGAAAGCGCGCGGTGAAGTGGCCAGCTTCTCGAAAATGCTGCCGGAATACCGTGCGGCACCGGATATCACCCGTGAACGTCTGTACATTGAGACAATGGAACGTGTGCTGAGCAATACCCGTAAAGTGATTGCCAATGATAAAAGCAACAGCATGATGGTGCTGCCGCTGGATCAGATTATGCGTGAGCAGAGAGCTGCTTCTCAGACTGCACCGGCGAAAGCCGCTGCCTCGTCATCATCCGCACCGGCAACACAGGCACCGGCAGGCCGTCAGGCACAAAACAGCACCCGGAATCCGAATGTACCCGCTGAATACAACAACACGTATGATCTCAGCAGTTCGGGTATCCGTGGTAACACTGAACGCACAGGGAGACAATAATCATGCGTAAGTATTTAGCCGTTATTGTTATTCTGGTTTTAGGCGTTCTGTATGCGTCTGTCTTTACCGTTCAGCAGACCGAGCGCGGTATTGTGCTGCGCTTTGGTAAAGTTCTGCGTGATGCGGAGAACAAACCGATTGTCTATGAACCGGGTCTGCACCTGAAAGTACCGTTTATTGAAACAGTGAAAATGCTGCCTGCCCGTATCCAGACACTGGATATCCAGGCTGACCGTTTCCTGACAAACGAAAACAAAGACCTGATCGTCGATTCTTACCTGAAATGGCGGATTAGTGATTTCAGCCTGTATTATCTCGCAACAAACAGCGGTAATATTAATCAGGCTGAAAACCTGCTGAAGCGTAAATTCAGTGACCGTCTGCGTTCTGAGTTCGGTCGTCTGAGCGTGAAAGAGATTGTGACGGATTCCCGCGGTACATTAACGACGGAAGTCAAAAATGCACTGAACGAAGGGAGCTCCGGTAACGATCCGCAGGCAACTGATGCTGATAACGCTATTGCCGATGCGGCAGCGCGTGTTCAGGAAGAAACCAAAGGCGCACAGCCTCAGGTGAATCCGAACAGTATGGCGGCGTTAGGTATCGAAGTGGTGGACGTCCGTATCAAGCAGATTAACCTGCCGGCGGAAGTCTCCGAAGCTATCTTCCAGCGTATGCGTGCAGAACGTGAAGCTGTGGCACGTCGTCACCGCTCACAGGGTCTGGAAGAAGCCATGAAGATTCGTGCGGTGGCAGATAAAACCCGTACTGAAATCCTGGCCGAAGCGGAGCGCCAGTCACTCTCCCTGCGTGGTGCGGGTGATGCGGAAGCCGCTAAACTGTTTGCGGATGCATTCAGTCAGGACCCGGATTTCTATGCGTTTATCCGAAGCCTGCGTGCTTATGAGCAAAGCTTCAAACCCGATGGCAACGACATTATGGTGTTAAGCCCGGATACGGATTTCTTCCGTTACATGAAGGCACCGACATCATTGCGTCCGGCTTCAGGCCAGTAAGTCCGGTAACCGCATAACCGGTACTGAAAAATCGTCAGCATGCTGATGGTCGCACTCTGATGAAGAAAGCCCGCTTAGGCGGGCTTTATTATGGACATTGATCAGGTGACTTTCATAAAGTGGATAAAAAGTGCTGAAAGGGCGGTCATGAGATGCTAGAATCCTTTTTTAAGCAACCAGGTAAAAACGAAATGGGTAAGAACGTTGTCGTATTGGGCACCCAATGGGGTGACGAGGGCAAGGGCAAAATCGTCGACTTGCTGACTGAACGGGCTAAGTATGTTGTTCGTTATCAAGGTGGCCACAACGCGGGTCACACTCTGGTTATCAACGGTGAGAAAACCGTCCTGCATTTAATTCCGTCAGGTATTCTCCGCGAAAACGTCGTCAGCATCATTGCTAACGGTGTTGTACTCGCACCCGATGCACTGCTGAAAGAAATGACTGCACTGGAAGAGCGTGGTATTCCGGTGCGTGAGCGTCTGCTGATTTCTGAAGCATGTCCGCTGATCCTCCCTTATCATGTTGCGCTGGATAATGCCCGTGAGAAAGCACGCGGCGCGAAAGCTATCGGCACAACAGGGCGCGGTATCGGGCCTGCATACGAAGATAAAGTTGCCCGTCGCGGTCTGCGCGTGGGTGATCTCTTCGATAAAGAGACCTTCGCTCAGAAACTGAAAGAAATCCTTGAGTATCACAACTTCCAGTTAGTGAACTACTACAAAGAGCCTGCGGTTGACTATCAGAAAACCCTGGACGAAATCATGGCAGTGGCGGATATCCTGACCGGTATGGTTGTGGATGTGTCTGATCTGCTGTACAAAGCCACCGTTAACGGTGAGCTGGTGATGTTTGAAGGCGCGCAGGGTACACTGCTGGATATCGACCACGGTACCTATCCGTATGTGACCTCCTCAAACACCACTGCCGGCGGTGTTGCCACCGGTTCCGGTTTAGGTCCGCGTTATGTGGATTATGTCCTGGGTATCATCAAAGCTTACTCTACCCGCGTGGGTGCCGGTCCGTTCCCGACCGAACTGTTTGATGAAACCGGTGAATACCTGCGTACCAAAGGCCAGGAGTTCGGTGCGACCACAGGACGCAGCCGCCGTTGCGGCTGGCTGGACATCATTGCTATCCGCCGCGCTGTGCAGATTAACTCCCTGTCAGGGTTCTGCATGACCAAGCTGGATGTGCTGGATGGTCTGAAAGAAGTGAAAGTGTGTGTCGGTTACCGTTTACCGAATGGTGAAATCATTGAAACCACACCACTGGCTGCGGATAACTGGGAAGGCATCGAGCCAATCTATGAAGTGATGCCGGGCTGGACTGAAACCACGTTCGGGGCGAAGACCCGCGAAGCACTGCCTCAGGCTGCACTGGATTACATCCGCCGCATTGAAGAACTGACAGGTGTTCCTGTTGATATTATTTCAACCGGTCCGGATCGTTCTGAAACGATGATCCTGCGCGACCCGTTCGACGCATAAGATCGTTCAGGTGATACCAGTCAGGGCCGGGCATGTTTGTCCGGCCTTTTGTTTTCTGACGCCGGGATTTCTGACTGTGTAATGACAGGAACCCCGGCGTTTTTAACGACAAATTTTGCTTAATAAGCAAAAGACACACATAATGATTATCCATTACTTATCATGTGTTCCCCCGTACGGGTTCACAGAATTTCCGGGGTAAAATGTGCAGTTAACCAGTTTTACAGATTATGGCTTGCGGGCGCTGATTTATATGGCGTCACTTCCTGATGGTAAAATGACCAGTATTACGGAAGTGACGGACGTTTACGGCGTATCCCGTAACCATATGGTCAAGATAATTAACCAATTGAGCCATTTGGGTTATGTCGAGGCGATTCGCGGCAAAAATGGCGGGATCCGCCTGGGAAAACCTGCTAATACTATAGGTATCGGTGAGGTTGTCCGCGCGCTCGAGCCGTTAACACTGGTGAACTGCAGCGGTGAATTTTGTCACATTACCCCGGCTTGCCGGCTGAAGTCGGTACTGAATAAAGCCATCCGGGAGTTCTTACAGGAACTGGATAAACACACGCTCGCTGATATGGTGCAGGACAATCAGCATCTTTATAAATTGTTACTGACGGACGAATAACGCCGTTCAGAAACCACGGAGGATACAATGTCAGTGGAAAAACAATCAAACGACCCTTACCGTGAGCGCGAAGCGGAAAAATACGAATCCCCGATCGCGAGCCGTGAATTTATTCTTGAAACCGTCCGCCGCCACACCAAACCGGTGAGCCGCGACGATATCGCTCAGGAACTGGGGATCAGCGGTGAAGAGGCTCAGGAAGCCCTGCGCCGTCGTCTGCGCGCCATGGAGCGTGACGGGCAGCTGGTCTTTACCCGTCGTCAGTGCTACGCACTGCCGGAACGTCTTGATTTAATTAAAGGCACCGTGATCGGCCATCGTGATGGTTTCGGTTTCCTGCGTGTCGAAGGACAAAAAGACGATCTCTACATCCCGCAGGATCAGATGAAATTATGCATCCACGGGGATGTGATCCTGGTTCAGGTGATGGGAGCTGATCGCAAAGGCCGCCGCGAAGCACGCGTTGTGCGTGTCGTTGAGCCAAAAACCGGCCAGATTGTCGGCCGTTACTTTACCGAAGAAGGCATGGGATTTGTCGTGCCGGATGACAGCCGCCTGTGCTTTGATATTCTGATCCCGAAAGAGTCGATTAACGGCGCACGGATGGGGAATATCGTGGTGGCGGAACTGACCCGCCGTCCGGGCAAGCGCGTGCAGGCGCTCGGGGTTATCACTGAAGTGCTGGGCGAGAAAATGGGCACCAGTATTGCGGTGGATATTGCCCTGCGCAAACATGAAATTCCGTTCACCTGGCCTGAACAGGTGGAACGCCAGGTCGCGGATATCCGCGAGGAAGTACCGGAATCCGCCAAAAAAGGCCGTGTTGATTTACGCGACCTGCCGCTGGTGACTATCGACGGCGAAGATGCCCGTGACTTTGATGACGCGGTACACTGCGAAGCCAAACGCGGCGGCGGCTGGCGTCTGTGGGTGGCGATTGCTGACGTCAGCTATTATGTGCGTCCGCAGACGGCGCTGGATGACGAAGCCCGCAGCCGGGGAACCTCGGTTTACTTCCCGTCACAGGTTGTGCCGATGCTGCCGGAAGTGCTGTCTAACGGGGTCTGTTCACTGAACCCGCAGGTTGATCGCCTGTGTATGGTGTGTGAAATGACCATTTCGGCAAAAGGTAAGCTTTCCGGTTACTGTTTCTATGAAGCGGTAATGAGTTCCCACGCCCGTCTGACCTACACCAAAGTGTGGAAAATCCTCGAAGGGGATGAAGAGCTGCGCGAACACTACGCGCCGCTGGTCAAACACCTGGAAGAACTTCACAAACTCTATAAAGCACTGGCGGAAGCCCGTGATGAGCGCGGTGCGATTGCCTTTGAATCCGAAGAAGCGAAATTTATTTTCAATGCGGAAAAACGCATTGAGCGTATCGAGCCGGTACTGCGCAACGATGCACACAAACTGATCGAAGAGTGCATGATCATGGCGAACGTTGCGGCGGCACGCTTTGTTGAGAAAAACAACGAACCGGCGCTGTACCGTGTGCATGATCGTCCGAAAGAAGACAGCGTCATCAATCTGCGTACCGTCTTTAATGAGCTGGGGCTGACGCTGCCGGGCGGTCTGACACCGGAGCCGAAAGATTACGCCCGTGTCATGCTGGAAGTGGCGGAGCGTCCTGACCATGAGCTGTTACAGACCATGCTGTTGCGTTCGATGAAACAGGCGATTTATGATCCGGATAACCGCGGCCACTTTGGTCTGGCGTTACCGGCGTATGCCCACTTTACCTCACCTATCCGCCGTTATCCGGATCTGAGCCTGCACCGTGCGATTAAGTACCTGCTGGCAAAAGAGCGCGGCGAGGCGAAATCACAGACCGGTGCATGGCATTATGATATGCAGAGTATGCTCCAGCTCGGTGAACATACCTCCATGACGGAGCGCCGTGCCGATGAAGCCACCCGTGATGTGGCGGACTGGCTGAAGTGCGACTTTATGCAGGATCAGGTGGGGAATGTCTTTACCGGGCTTATCACCAGCGTGACCGGCTTTGGTTTCTTTGTCCGTCTTAATGATCTGTTTATCGATGGCCTGGTACACGTATCAACACTTGATAACGATTACTACCGCTACGATAATGTCGGTCAGCGTCTGATTGGTGAATCGTCCTCGAATGTATACCGCCTGGGTGATGAAGTTGAAATCCGGGTGGAAGCAGTACACATGGATGAGCGCACCATTGATTTCGCGCTGATTTCAACCACCCGCCGTGCCCGTAATGAAGGCAAAACCGCGAGAACCCGGGCAAAAACCGGTGAACGCGGGGACAAGCGCCGGGACGGTAAGAAAGGGGATCCGCGCCGCGACAAAAACTTCGAACCGGACAGCGCGTTCCGCAAGAAGAAAAAAGAGGACGGCCCGAAAGCCCCGAAAAGCAAAAAATCAGCCCGGACCAAAAAAATCGAGGCCAATATAAAGGCGAAACGCGCGAAGAAAAAAGCCGCGAAGTAACCGCCTTTGGTTTATCTCTTCCCGTAATGAGGCGTTACCGCCTCATTACGCTTATTGTCCCGCAACAAACGGAACGTTATGAGTGAAATTATTTATGGTATCCACGCCGTGGATGCTCTGCTGGCGCGTGATCCCAGCCGTTTTCTTGAAGTCTTTATCTTAAAAGGGCGTGAAGACCGCCGTCTGACTCCGGTTGTGCATGCTCTGGAAGCCGCGGGTATCCGCGTCCAGGTGGCCAGCCGTCAGTGGATGGACGGCCAGACCGAAGGGGCTGTTCATCAGGGCATTATTGCCAAAGTCAAAGGCGGCCGTCAGTATCAGGAGCAGGATCTGCCTGATCTGCTGGCAGAGCATGAAATACCGTTTTTGCTGGTGCTCGACGGTGTGACCGATCCGCACAACCTCGGTGCCTGTCTGCGTACCGCAGATGCCGCCGGTGTGCATGCGGTGATCATTCCGAAAGACCGCTCCGCACAGCTGAATGCGACAGCGAAAAAAGTCGCGTGCGGCGCGGCGGAAAGTGTACCGCTTATCCGTGTCACTAACCTGGCCCGCACACTGCGCCAGCTGAAAGACGAAAATATCTGGGTTGTCGGCACGGCCGGTGAAGCGACTCATGATCTGTATCAGAGCAAAATGACCGGCCCGGTGGCGCTGGTGATGGGTGCGGAAGGAGAAGGCATGCGCCGCCTGACCCGCGACCTGTGCGATGAACTGATCAGCATTCCGATGGCCGGGGCGGTATCCTCCCTGAATGTCTCGGTGGCAACAGGCGTCTGCCTGTTTGAGGCTGTGCGTCAGCGCGGAAAATAATCCCGCATCACACACTTATTACCTTGTCTTTTGAGGCGGGTATGAGTATAGTTATGCGTCAAATTTTTCAGCCGCACTTAAACAAGTTCCTTGCCTCTCAGGGTTGCGGTTGCCCGGACAGGAGGCTAATAATCCGTAAGGAGCACTACTAATGCGTCATTACGAAATCGTCTTCATGGTTCATCCGGACCAGAGCGAACAAGTACCGGCAATGATCGAGCGTTATAAAACTGCTATTACTAACGCAGAAGGTCAGATCCACCGTCTCGAAGACTGGGGTCGTCGCCAACTGGCTTACCCAATCAACAAACTGCACAAAGCACACTACGTTCTGCTGAACGTTGAAGCTCCGCAGGAAGTGATTGACGAGCTGGAAACTATTTTCCGCTTCAATGATGCCGTTATCCGCAGCATGGTTATGCGCGTTAAGCACGCGGTGACTGAACCTTCTCCAATGGTTAAAGCGAAAGACGAACGTCGCCCGCGCGACATGTCTGACGACGTTGAAGAAAATGATGAAGCTGAGGAAACTGAAGAGTAATAACGGTGTCCGCTAACCGTCTGGTGTTATCCGGCACAGTGTGCAGGGAACCCATCCGGAAAGTCAGCCCGGCCGGAATTCCGCATTGTCAGTTTGTGCTTGAGCACCGCTCACAACAGCAGGAAGCCGGACTCACCCGGCAGGCATGGTGCAGAATGCCCGTGGTTGCCAGCGGACAGACGATCCAAACCATTACTCGCAGTATAACGGTCGGCAGTCAGATAACCGTTCAGGGATTCATCAGCACCCATCAGGGGCGAAATGGATTATCGAAACTGGTTCTTCATGCCGAACATATTGAATTGATAGATTCTGGAGACTAGCCATATGGCACGTTATTTCCGTCGTCGTAAATTCTGCCGTTTCACCGCAGAAGGCGTTCAAGAGATTGATTATAAAGACATCGCTACGCTGAAAAACTACATCACTGAAAGTGGTAAAATCGTACCAAGCCGTATCACCGGTACCAGTGCGAAATATCAGCGTCAGCTCGCTCGTGCTATCAAGCGTGCACGCTACCTGTCTTTACTGCCTTACACTGATCGTCATCAGTAATCGGCACAGTCCATTAATGACTTTAAGAGGATAAGGTAATGCAAGTTATTCTGCTTGATAAAGTAGCAAACCTGGGCAGCCTGGGCGACCAGGTAAATGTTAAATCTGGTTATGCACGTAACTTCTTAGTACCGCAAGGTAAAGCAGTTCCTGCAACCAAGAAAAACATCGAATTCTTCGAAGCGCGCCGTGCAGAACTGGAAGCTAAATTAGCTGACGTTCTGGCAGCAGCACACGCTCGTGCAGAAAAAATCAATGCCCTGGGCGTTGTGACTCTGTCTTCCAAAGCGGGTGACGAAGGTAAACTGTTCGGTTCTGTCGGTACCCGTGACATCGCTGATGCTGTAACTGCAGCAGGCGTTGAAGTGGCGAAAAGCGAAGTTCGTCTGCCAAACGGCGTTCTGCGTACTCTGGGTGATCACGAAGTTCACTTCCAGGTTCACAGCGACGTGTTTGCAGAACTGAATGTGAAGATTGTTGCTGAGTAATCGCTGATTACACGGTAAACATCTTTGAAAGACGCTGGCTCAGGCCAGCGTTTTTTTTATGCGGTAAACACAGAGATTAAGAGCGGCGGTAACTGCCGTCTTTCTGTCGTTTAAAGGTGGCGGACTGCCCGTTAGCCTTATCAATTCTCAGCTCTGAAATGGTTTTTCCTTTCCCGTAAATCACCCGGATTTTATCCCCTGCTTCTACCTGATTCAGTGGTTTTTGCGGGCCTTCAGCGGCGGTCATCCGGAATAAATCATCCACCGGTAAACCTTTGCTGCGGAATACCTGCGCAATCGTCTGACCTTTTTTCACCGTAAACTGTTGTGCCACGAGCTGTCTGTCCGGTGCGGAATGGGCGGAATGGGCGGAAGGGGCGGAAGGGGCAGAAGGCGGCGGTTCAGCAGCAGGCGTTGTGGTCTCCGGTTGCGGGGCTGGTTCGGTATTCAGTGCGCCGGGCGGGAGATTATCCGGCAGCGGCAAATCCGGGATACCGGATGATGTCTCCGGTGGTGTGCCGGTCTGCTCAGCGATCAGATCACCCAGCGGATCAGCCGGTGGCGTCAGCGTGATATTCTGAGGCGGAACGGTCACCGGTGGTTTCTGTGCAGCGGGCCAGAAAAACAGGATCAGCATGACAATCAGCGCAATGGCGGCGATAGCGTAAAAATGGCGCTTTGGCAGTAGTCTCATCATAATCTCCCGCTGTTCAGCATGAATCATTATCATCCGGTATTGTTCCAGTGTAGCAGCAGACTTACTGAAATTATTCGGAATTAGTCCTGTTTTATAAATTGATTGCGCTGTTTTCCGGGAATCGCCGTGTTGCATCAGCTTTCACTGATTATCGGGTTTACCGGGGTACATCCTGCTGTTATGCTTGTCTGTCTTACTTATTACTCAGGTATCTCTCATGACACAACCGACTTTTGACACGATGGAAGCACAGGCAAGCTACGGAATCGGCTTACAAATCGGCCAGCAATTACAGGAATCCGGGCTGAGCGGATTAGTACCGGAAGCTATCCTGGCCGGTATCACCGATGCACTGGAAAATAACCAGCCGGCGGTGGCGGTGGATGTTCTGCATCGTGCCCTGCGTGAAATGCATGAGCGTGCTGATGCTGTCCGCAATGAAAAACAGGCTGAACTGGTCAAAGACGGGATACGTTTCCTGGAAGAAAACGCGAAGAAAGACGGCGTTTCCACTACAGAAAGCGGCCTGCAGTTCTCTGTCATTAATCAGGGTGACGGAGCTATCCCGGCCCGTACTGACCGTGTCCGTGTTCACTACACCGGTCGTCTGATCGACGGTACTGTATTCGACAGTTCTGTACAGCGCGGTGAACCGGCTGAATTCCCGGTAAACGGCGTGATCGCAGGCTGGATTGAAGCACTGACCCTGATGCCGGTCGGCTCCAAGTGGGAACTGTATATCCCGAGCAACCTGGCTTATGGTGAGCGCGGTGCCGGTGCAGCGATCCCGCCGTACAGCACACTGGTATTCGAAGTGGAGCTGCTGGAGATCCTGTAATCTCTCTTTGTCAGCAATAACAGAATATGCGAAATGGCCGGTTTTCACCGGCCATTTTTATTTCTATACTCAGGTCTCCGGAGACGTGAACAGGATTACGCGACTCACTAACCGTTTTGTGAAAGAGGTGAAGGATGCTCAATCAAATTTGTCTGCTGGCCCGGCGGGCGGGCGATGCAATCATGGATATCTACCATCATCCCGACACACTGACCATTTCCGCCAAAGCGGATAACTCCCCCCTGACCGCTGCGGATTTAGCTGCGCACCACATTATTGTGCAGGAACTGAAAGCCCTGACACCGGACATCCCGGTGCTGTCAGAGGAAGATCCGCAGCCATGGTCTGAGCGGCAGCACTGGACACAATACTGGCTGGTGGACCCGCTCGACGGCACCAAAGAATTCATCAGCCGCAACGGTGAATTTACGGTCAATATTGCCCTGATTTCTGACGGTATACCGGTAATGGGCGTGGTGTATGCCCCGGTACCGGATGTGCTCTATCTGGCAGAAGGCAAACACGCCTGGCGTGAGCGGGGCGGGCAGCGGATGGCGATCAAAGTGGTGAACACGGATCTGCCGATGGTGGTGATCAGCCGCTCACATCAGGATGCGGAACTGGCGGATTATCTGGAGCAGCTGGGGCCGCATGAAACCCGTGCTATCGGCTCATCCCTCAAATTCTGCCTGGTGGCGGAAGGTAAAGCCCAGCTCTATCCCCGTTTCAACCCGACCCACATCTGGGATACAGCAGCCGGACACGCCGTTGCTCTTGCTGCAGGGGCACATATCACGGACTGGAGCGGAAAAACGCTCGACTATACACCGCGTGAATCGCTGATAAACCCGGGATTCCGCGTCAGCAGTTTCTGACTGCCATTTTATTCCTGAATAACAGTGTAATTTGCATGGTTATGCAAATTACACTGATTTTTTCCCGCCTGTTACATTCCGTATCTGCTGACACTAATCCCGGTGTTTCAGCCTCACATTATTTATAAAACTTATAGTAATTATGAGGTTATTATTCCGCTGTTATAGTGTGACAGTGATCGATTTTCACTCTGATTTGTGAAGTAAATCGTAGTGAAGTGTCATTTTATGTAAAAATAGTGATTAAATCATTTGATTAATGAACCCGGGTGGTAGAATTGAGTCATACCTTAGGCATGAAAGAAAAGGTAAAGGGGAGGACATAAGTACGATGAAAATTTTCGCCCGTTACAACCCGGCTCAGATCGCCCGCTACGTGAAAACCTTATTCCGCGGCCGCCTGTATATACAGGGAATGGGCGCGTTTGAATTTGACTATGGCAAGATTTTACCGCCGAAAATCAGAGACAAACGCCATCTGAGTGCAATGAGTGAAATTAATCAGCAGGTATCGTTGCTGCAGGCGCAGCTGGCATAAATCACAATACCTGACTGATTGAAGAAGGGTTAGTTTTACGGTTTTTGGTGCTGTTCGCCGTGTGCCACGTCAGACTGACCCTCTTTACTGCTTTCCGCCGCTGACGGACGCGGCATTACCGGTGTATCCGCAATACGTGTGACCAGCAGCTGGTCAATCTTGTAGTTATCGATATCCACCACTTCAAATTTGTAGCCTGAGAATTTCACGGAATCTGTCCGTTTCGGGATGCGGCGCAGTTTGTACATCAGGAACCCGGCGATGGTTTCGTAGTTGCTGTCATCCGGGAAATCGTCGATATCCAGCACCCGTTGCACATCCTCAATCGGGGTACCGCCCTCAATCAGCCAGGAATTTTCATCACGGGCGACAATCTGTTCTTCCTGTCCCTGACCGACCAGATCCCCCATCAGGGTAATCATCACGTCATTGATAGTGATAACACCCATCACCATGGCGTATTCATTCAGAATGATAGCGAAGTCTTCCCCGGCATTCTTAAAGCTCTCCAGCGTGTCTGACAGGCTCAGGGTATCCGGGATCATCAGTGCCGGGCGGATCTGGACACCTTCGTGCAGATTCAGGCTCTGGCCGTTCAGCACGCGGTTGAGCAGATCTTTGGAATCGACATAACCGAGCACATGATCCAGCCCGCCGTCGCACACCAGGAATTTCGAGTGCGGCTGCGTGGAGATCTTCTCTTTGATGCTCTCTTCGTTTTCCTGCTTGTCGAAATAGACCACGCTCTCACGGGAGGTCATGGCGGACGGCACGGTACGGGATTCCAGCTCAAACACGTTTTCGATCAGTTCGTGTTCCTGCTTGCGCAGCACACCGGCGACCGCGCCCGCTTCCACCACCGCGTAAATATCATCTGAGGTGATATCTTCATTTCGCGCCAGCGGAATTTTGAATAATTTGAAGAACAGATTGGATAACCCGTTAAACAACCAGGCCAGCGGGCGCAGTACCGTCAGGCAAAAACGCATCGGCTGGACAATCCGGATGGCGACCGCTTCCGGTTTGATCATGCCGAGACGTTTCGGAGTCAGATCCGCCAGCAGGATAAACATGGAGGTCACAATGATAAATGACAGTACTGAACCGAGCTGCTGTGCGGCGGCATCAGCCATAAAATTACCGAACAGGGTGCGCAGCGCCGGTGAAAAGGCGGATTCACCGACAATACCGGCGAGGATCGCCACGGCGTTCAGGCCGATTTGCACCACGGTGAAGAACATCCCCGGTGCTTCCTGCAAACGGAGCACATGGGCGGCATTGGTATTGCCTTCGTCAATCATGACTTTGAGTTTGATACGCCGCGAGGCGGCCAGTGATATTTCAGATAACGAAAAGAATGCGCTGATCGCGCACAGTAACAGGACGATTAATAAACTATTTAACATATAAGTTCCGAATGGCCGGCACGATTGCCTCTGGGCGCGCTGTTGTTGATTATGCGTGGCGACCGGTTATTTTAGATATATAGAGCGTAAGTATCGGATATTAAAAAAGAAAGGCGCACAGAACATCCAATTTGTCTGTGCGCGGATGTGCAGTATAGCACCGGAAGGGGAAAAGCGGCTAGTTTCTCAGCGAAGGCGGCAGGCAAACACCGATCCCGCCGAGTCCGCAGTAGCCTTCCGGGTTCTTATCCAGGTATTGCTGGTGGTAATCCTCCGCCACATAAAACGGCCCGAGCGGGCGGATAGCCGTGGTGATACTGCGGCTGTCGTGATTCTCATTCATGGCCTGCTGGTACTGCTCACGCGAGGCAAGTGCCTGCACGCGCTGGCTGTCAGACTGAGTGTAAATTGCCGAACGGTACTGTGAGCCGATATCGCCGCCCTGTTTCATGCCCTGTGCCGGGTCGTGGTTTTCCCAGAACAGACGCAGCAGATCGGCGTAGCTGATAACGGACGGGTCGTAGACCACGCGGACAGCTTCAGCATGACCGGTGTTGCCGGTGCAGACACCGTCATAGGTCGGATTTTTTGTTGTGCCACCTGTATAACCGGCGGTGGTGCTGTATACGCCCGGCTGCTGCCAGAACAGGCGCTCCACGCCCCAGAAGCAGCCCATGGCGAAATACGCGGTATCAAAGCCGTCAGGTACATGGTTCACATCATGGCCGGTTACGGTATGGCGCGGGCTGATGGTCAGTGCCACGGCGCTGTCAGGCAGTGCATCGGCGGCAGAAACAGGAGATACAACAGTATCCTGCGGGTATTGAGTAGTGTTTTGTGTCATTTGCGGTGGCTCCTGTTTAAGAATAATCGGTGCATTATCAGCAGATTTCAGGTTATTTATCTTATGTATCTATAGTAAACTTCAAATAATTTTCATTTATCTCAGTCAAATCTCAGAAATTCAGGAGTTGATGTGATCCGGTACCCTCTTGTTTGTGTTGTCGCTGTGTCTCTCACATCCCCTCTGGCCTATAGTGCAAATCTTCGCTTAAAAGTGGAAGGGCTCGACGGGCAACTTGAAAAAAATGCAAGAGTCCAGCTTTCCACTATCACGACCGATGAAGTCGTGGCTGACGGCCGTTTTCGTGCCCGGGTGGAAAAAGCCATCAAAGAAGGGCTTCGTCCGCTGGGGTATTATGAGCCGGTGATCACCTTTGATTATCAGGACAACGCACCGCCTGCGCGTCCGGTGTTGTATGCCCGTGTCGTCCCGGGGGAACCGGTTAAAATTGCCGGGGTGACCGTGGATATCGAAGGTGCGGCAAAAACGGATCCCGCATTCAAAAAATTCATTACTAAAAATACACCTGAAACCGGGACTGTCGTCAATCACGGCGAGTATGAAAGTTTTAAAAGCGGATTATCCGGGCTTGCCTTAAAACGCGGCTATTTTGATGCCGAGATGGAAAAAAGCCAGCTCGGTATTGCGCTTTCCCGTCATGCGGCTTACTGGGATTTTGTATTCAACAGCGGCAAACGATACCGTTTCGGTAAAGTGAATTACCAGGGCTCGCAAATCAGCGATGCCTATCTGGAAGGTTTGGTACCGTTTAAAGAGGGCGATTACTACACCTCGGAACAGCTGGCGGAATTTAACCGTCTGCTGGCGGAAACCGGCTGGTTTCAGTCCGCTATCGTCACCCCGGACATTGCAAAAGCGCGGGAGGATAACAGCGATTATCTGACTATGGACGCCTCATTTACGCCGCGTGCGCAAAACTTCGTTGAGCTGGGCGGCGGTTTTGCCACCGATGTGGGGCCGCGTGTTCAGGCGAAATGGAATAAGCCGTGGGTGAACTCAAGAGGCCACAGTCTGACCTCCAGTATCAGCCTGTCCGCCCCGGAACAGATCATTGATACCTCATACCGTATCCCGCTGAAGGTTAATCCGATTGAGCAGTACTACGCCGTCTCCGGCGGGTATAAGCGTACCGATCTGAACGATACCAAAGCCGATACCGCGACAGTCAGTGTTTCCCGTAACTGGGATTTATCCACCGGCTGGCAGTACGGTATCAATATGCGCTGGAGTCTCAGTCACTTTACCCAGGCGGATATCACCAACACCACTATGCTGCTCTATCCGGGGGTGAATGTCAGCCGTGTCCGTTCGCGGGGCGGGATGATGCCGTCGTGGGGGGACAGTCAGCGCTACTCAGTGGATGTTTCCAATGAAATGTGGGGCTCGGATGTGGATTTTTCCATTTTCCGTGCCCGTAACGTCTGGATACGAACACCGTGGGATGGGCACCGTTTTGTGATGCGCGGCAATCTCGGCTGGATTGAAACCAATAATTTCGACAAGGTCCCGCCGGATCTGCGTTTCTTCGCCGGTGGCGACGGCAGTATCCGGGGTTACCGTTACAACAAAATCTCACCGGAGGATGCTGACGGCAAACTGACCGGTGGCTCGCGGATGGTGGTCGGTTCGCTGGAATACCAGTACAACGTGACCGGCGACTGGTGGGGTGCGGTATTTGTGGACAGCGGTGAAGTGGTGAATGATATCAAGCGGAGTAATTTCAAAACCGGTGCCGGTGTCGGGGTACGCTGGGCATCACCGGTCGGGCCGATCAAATTTGACCTTGCGGCACCGGTCGGGGATGACCAGACGAAAAATATCCAGTTTTATATCGGATTGGGGGCAGAACTCTGATGAAATGGCTGAAGTATCTGAAATGGCCGGCAATCATTCTGCTGGTACTCATTCTGCTGATTGGCGGCACACTCGGTTGGGTCCTGGGCACACAGTCCGGCCTGCATTTTGCGCTGAATCTGGCGCCACGTGTGGTTTCCGGCCTGGCTATTGGTCAGGTTGAGGGGGATCTGCGTAATCTGACCCTGAAGCAGGTGAAATACACCATGCCGGGTATTGATGTCAGCGTGGATAAGGTGAACCTGGCGTTGCGCCTGAGCTGCCTGAAAGACATGACACTCTGCGTTGAAAACCTCAGCACGGATGGCACGCGGGTTGCTGTTGATACGGCAAAACTGCCGCCGTCAGAAGAAACCCCGCCGTCAGAGCCGCTGACGGAGCTGAATGCACCACTGACCATATTCCTGGATTCTCTCTCCGTGACCAATACACAGGTCACCGTGGACGATATGGCGGTAAATCTGGACACCTTCCGCACCGCCATGACCTGGCAGGGCGACCAGCTGACCCTGAAACCCACGGTGATTAATGCCCTTTCCGTTGTGCTGCCGAAAAGTGATCCGGCTGCGGCAGAAGAACCGGCACCGGCAACGGATGTACCGGAGAAGCCGTTAGGTGAAACCATCAGTGAGATTTTTGCTCAGCCGATGCTGGCAGAACTGCCGGAGGTTATTCTGCCGCTGAATATTTCAGTGGAAGGTATTTCCGGTGAGAACTGGCAGGTGAGCGGTGATACGCCGGTAACGCTCAATTCCCTGCACCTGGCGCTGTTTAACAAAGGTCAGGTGCTGACCCTCAGCGATCTGTCTGCGGATGCACCGCAGGGCAATATTGTGGTCAGCGGGGAAGTGGCGCTCAGTGAAAAATGGCCGGTGGCGTTGTCGGTGAAAGGTCATGTCCGTGATTTTGAGGAATTCAGCGGGCAGGATCTCGACCTTACCCTGAACGGCGGGCTGCTGGATGAGCTGAAACTGGTGCTGGCACTGAAAGGGCCGGTCAATGCCACGCTGGATGCACAGACCAACCTGACGCAGGCCGATCTGCCGCTGCTGCTGACCCTGGAGAGTCAGAAAGTCAGTTGGCCGCTGACCGGTGAGGCGGATTATCAGCTTGATGGCGTGAAACTGCGCCTTAACGGAAAAGTGAGCGGTTACGATCTCTCCCTGCGTTCGGATATCAAAGGAAAGGACATCCCGCCTGCGCTGCTGACCCTGGATGCGAAAGGGAATACTGAACAGCTCAATCTCACCCGGCTGCGCCTGAATGCGTTACAGGGCTTTGCGGAAGTGACCGGGGTGGCGGACTGGCAGAAAGCCATCAGCTGGCAGGCTGTCCTGACGCTCTCCGGCCTGAACACGGCGAAAGCCTATCCGGAGTGGCCGGCCAAAGTGGACGGCAAAATCAGTACCCGGGGCAGTTTGTACGGCGGTAACTGGGAGCTTGAAATCCCGGATATCACCCTTGACGGTAAAGTGAAGACCTATCCGCTGAAAGCGCGCGGTAATGTGAAAGGTAACGCGGGCGGTCAGTGGACGATCCCGGATCTGAAACTGGCGCTGGGCAACAATAAACTGGACGTGCGGGGCGAGCTGGCGGATAACTGGAAGCTGGATGCGGATATCAATGCACCGGCGCTCGGCGGCCTGGTTCCGGGGCTGGCGGGAACCATCAAAGGGAAGCTCAATGTTCGCGGTAATATGGAAAAACCACAGATCCTCGCCGATCTGGCCGTCAGCAACCTGAAATGGCAGAACGATCTGTCGGTGGCGAATGCGAAAATCAAAGGGGATATCACCTCCGCAGAGCAGATCAAAGGTCAGCTGGATGTGACCGTGAATCAGCTGAAACAGGCTGATCTGGTGATCAGCAATCTGACCCTGAATGCCAAAGGCACCGAAGCACAGCACCAGCTGAAACTGACCATGAAAGGCGAGCCGGTCTCGGCACAGCTGATGCTGAACGGCGGGTTTGACCGCAAAACCGAAACCTGGAAAGGGACGCTGAATAATACCCGCTTTGACACACCGGTGGGTGAGTGGTCACTCAGCAAGGCAATGGCGCTGACCTATCTGAATGAAAAACAGGAAGTGACCATCGGCACCCATTGCTGGGTGAATCCGGATGCCCGAATCTGTGTACCGAAACCGATCACTGCCGGGGCTTCCGGTAATGCATCGGTTGCCCTTGAACGTTTTGATCTGGCGATGATTAAACCGTTCCTCGGCCAGGATACCCAGCTGGACGGTGTATTCAGCGGTAATGCCAATGTCCGCTGGTTTGCGGACGGTTCACAGCCGGTGGTGGATGCATCTCTGAAAGGCAACGGCGTGAAAGTGGTGCAGAATCTCGACGGCACAAATCTGCCGGTCGCATTTGACACCCTGACCATGACCGCCGCCATGAAGAACGGCAAACTCAATCTTCAGTGGCTGATTGCTATCGCCGGTAACGGGAAGATTAACGGTAGTGTCCAGATTTCTGATCTGGAGAAACGCCGCCAGCTGAGCGGGAATGTCGGCATCGATAATATCTCGCTGGATCTGCTGAAACCGCTGCTGGGCAAAGGCGATAAAGCCACCGGACGGCTGAATGCAGGCCTGCGTCTGGGCGGTAATGCCGCGTCGCCGCTGCTGTTTGGTCAGCTGGGATTATCGGATCTCGCGGTCAGCGGTCGTCTGCTGCCGTTTGATATCACGACCGGCGGGCTGACGGTTAATTTCGATGGCGCCCGTTCTGATCTGAGCGGAAACATCAAAACGCCGGAAGGGTATCTCAACCTCAGCGGTAACGCGGACTGGCGCAGAATGGATGCCTGGAGTGCGAAGATTTTCGCGCAGGGTGACAGACTGCGCGTTTCCCTGCCGCCGATGATCCGGATTGATGTCAGCCCGGATCTGGTCTTTGAGGCGACACCGTCGATGCTGAAACTGGACGGGACGGTGAATATTCCGTGGGCGCGGATTACCGTGCATGAAGTCCCGGATTCCGCTGTCAGCGCCACATCCGACGAAGTGATGCTGGATGACAACTTACAGCCAATCCGTGAGAAACAGACCAGCATTCCGATCCTGAGTAATCTGCGGATCCATATCGGTGATGATGTTCTGCTGGATGCCTTCGGCCTGAAAGCAAGACTGACCGGGGATCTGAAAGTCGCTCAGGATAAACAGGGACTGGGACTTAACGGACAGGTGGATATTCCGCAAGGGCGCTTCCATGCTTACGGGCAGGATCTGCTGGTGCGCAAAGGTCAGATCCTGTTCTCCGGTCCGGCTGACCAGCCGTTCCTTAATCTGGAAGCGATCCGTAACCCGGATAACACCGCCAACGGTGTGATTGCGGGTGTCCGCGTGACCGGGCTTGCTGACAGACCGAAAGTGGAAATATTTTCAGATCCGGCCATGTCCCAGGAAAATGCGCTCTCTTACCTGTTGCGTGGTGAGGGGCTGGATTCCGGTGATGCAGACAGTTCGCAGATGACATCCATGCTTATCAGTCTCGGGGTGGCACAAAGCGGGCAGTTAGTCGGAAAAATTGGTGAAACATTCGGTATTTCGGATCTGGCACTGGATACCCAGGGCGTGGGCGATAAGTCGCAGGTTGTGGTCAGCGGTAAGATAACCAATGATCTGCAGGTAAAATATGGTGTCGGTATATTTGACTCTTTAGCAACCTTAACGTTACGCTATAGGTTAATGCCCAGGTTATATCTGGAAGCGGTGTCTGGTCTTAACCAGGCGATCGATCTGCTTTATCAGTTTGAGTTTTAATATATGCGAGTGATCGTTTATGGCAGTTTGCGGCAGAAACAGGGCAACCATCATTGGATGACCTATGCCGCCCTGCTGGGAGAATATACGCTTGAAGGCTATGACCTGTATGATTTGGGACACTATCCTGCGGTGGTACCGGGAACCGGTTCGATCGAATGTGAAGTGTACCGGATCTCCTCGTCGATCCTGACTGAGCTGGATGAATTAAAAAAAGATGGTCAGGATTACCGGCGTGAACTGGTTTCAACGCCTTACGGCAGTGCCTGGATTTACTTATATCAGCGTCCGGTGGACGGACTGGTGAAGATAAACAGCGGTGACTGGCTGAAACGGCACGAGGCAGAAGACCCGGAAAGCGAATGATTTCCCTGTGAATAAAAAAACCGCTGTGAAAACAGCGGTTTTTTTTGTCTCTGAAACGGACTGCGGATTATTTTTTCGCGGCGCGTTCGAAAGAAGCAATGATTTCAGCTTTAGCGGCGGCGGCATCTTCCCAGCCGTCAACTTTCACCCATTTGCCTTTTTCGAGATCTTTGTAGTGCTCGAAGAAGTGGGTGATCTGTGCTTTTAGCAGCTCAGGCAGATCGTTCACATCGTTGATGTGATCGTATTCTTTGCTCAGTTTGGTGTGCGGAACCGCAACCAGTTTGGCATCTTCACCGGATTCGTCGGTCATTTTCAGCACGCCGACAGGACGGCAGCGGATCACTGAACCCGGCTGTAACGGATACGGCGTCGGGACCAGCACGTCTACCGGGTCACCATCCAGAGATAAGGTGTGGTTGATGTAACCGTAGTTGCACGGGTAGAACATGGCGGTTGACATGAAACGGTCAACAAACAGTGCGCCGGATTCTTTATCAACTTCGTATTTAATCGGATCTGCGTTGGCAGGGATTTCGATAACGACATAGATATCTTCTGGCAGCTCTTTACCTGCCGGAACATTATTCAGGCTCATGAACGGATTCCTTAATCTTCAGAACAAATAGCGTGGCGGATATTATAACGAAAAAAAGGCGGTGGTATACCGCCTTTTCCTTCTCTTACTGTTGGTTACTTCCCGTTTTCGTCCGGGAATTCCGCCATAAAGCTTTCTGCTTTCTCGACCATGGTGCGGGTGCCGACAAAGTACGGCGAACGCTGGTGGAGTTTTTCCGGAATGATATCGAGGATACGGTTTTTACCGTCACTCGCTTTACCGCCTGCCTGTTCCGCGAGGAATGACATCGGATTGCACTCGTACAGCAGGCGCAGTTTGCCGTTCGGATGGCTTGCGGTGCTCGGGTAGATGTAGATCCCGCCCTTGAGCAGGTTACGGTGGAAATCCGCTACCAGAGAGCCGATATAACGGGTGGTGTACGGGCGATCTGTCGCAGGATCTTCTTCCTGACAGTATTTGATGTATTTTTTCACGCCGACAGGGAAACGGATGTAGTTCCCTTCGTTGATGGAATACATTTTGCCGTTTTCCGGGAATTTCATATCGGCCTGACACAGGCAGAACACACCCAGAGACGGGTCATAGGTGAAGGCGTGAACACCGTTGCCGGTGGTGTAAACCAGCATGGTGGAAGAGCCGTACACCACATAACCGGCAGCGACCTGGCGGTTACCCGGCTGGAGGAAGTCAGCTTCGGTGACCGGCTGGCCCAGCGGGGTGATACGGTGATAAATAGAGAAGATAGTACCGACTGACACATTCACATCAATGTTGGATGAGCCGTCGAGCGGATCCATCAGAACCACATATTTGGCGTTTTCCGCACGGCCGCCCTCAAAAACAACAATGTCGTCTTCTTCTTCGGAGGCAATACCGGCAACTTCACCACGGGCTTTCAGCGCGGCTTTCAGTTTCTCGTTGGCATAGAGATCCAGTTTCATCTGGACTTCGCCCTGCACGTTAGAGATACCATTAGTACCAAGGATATCAACCAGCCCGGCTTTGTTAATATCACGGTGAATAATCTTAGCGCCTAACTTAATCGCGGAGAGGAGTGCAGTCAGTTCTCCGGTGGCGTGAGAAAAGTCCTGCTGTTTTTCGACGATAAATTCGCCTAATGTTTTCATGACGTACGTCCTGAAGTGGGTGAAATAAAAGTATTACGAAAGCGGTTGCCCGTAAACGCGGGTGCAAGTTTAGCCAAAGAAAATCATAATTGATAGGCTAATCCGTTTCAGTTCTTTTGAGAGATGGTTAGAATAGTGACCAACGTCATGCTATTGGATAAAAAATAATGCATATTCATATTCTCGGTATCTGCGGTACCTTCATGGGCAGCCTGGCTATCCTGGCCCGCGCACAGGGGCACAAAGTGACCGGTTCGGATCAGAATGTCTACCCGCCGATGAGTGATTTACTGACAGAGCAGGGGATCGAACTGATTCAGGGGTACGACCCGGCTCAGCTGACGCCGCGCCCGGATATGGTGGTGATCGGCAATGCCATGAAACGCGGAAACCCGTGTGTTGAGGCGGTGCTGAACCAGGGGATCCCTTACACCTCCGGTCCGCAGTGGCTGCATGACCATGTATTACCGGAGCGCTGGGTGCTGGCGGTTGCCGGGACTCACGGCAAAACCACCACCGCCGGTATGCTGGCGTGGATTCTGGAAGACTGCGGCTATCAGCCGGGCTTTCTGATCGGCGGTGTCCCGGGGAACTTTGATGTTTCCGCCACGTTGGGTAACAGCCCGTTCTTTGTTATCGAAGCGGATGAATATGATTGTGCATTCTTTGATAAACGCTCAAAATTCGTGCATTACAGCCCGCGTACGCTGCTGCTTAACAACCTCGAGTTTGATCACGCGGATATCTTTGAAAACCTCGCCGCAATTGAAAAACAGTTCCATCATCTGGTGCGCGTGGTACCGGGTGACGGCAAAATTATCGCCCCGGCGCAGGATGCTAATCTGAAACAGGTGCTCAGTATGGGCTGCTGGAGTGAGGAAGAGTACACCGGCGACAACGCCCGCTGGCAGGCAGAGAAAGTCACCAATGACTGCGCTGAGTTTGATGTGCGCTATGACGGTGAAATCAGCGGTCGTGTGACCTGGGGACTGGTGGGTGAGCATAATATGCAGAACGCCCTGATGGCGGTGGCTGCCGCACATCACGTTGGTGTACCGGTGGCGGAAGCCTGCTGTGCGCTGGGCAAATTTATCAACGCCCGCCGCCGCCTTGAGCTGCGCGGTGAGGTGAACGGTATCAGTGTTTATGATGACTTTGCGCATCACCCGACCGCGATTCTGGCCACATTACAGGCGCTGCGCAGTAAAGTCGGCGGTACGGCCCGCATCCTCGTGGTTCTGGAGCCGCGTTCGAACACCATGAAAATGGGGATCAGCAAAGATGATATCGCGCCTGCGCTGGGGCGTGCGGATGAAGTCTTTATCTTCCAGCCGGCGAATATTCCGTGGCTGGTCAGTGATATTACCGAGCGCTGTGTACAACCGGCATACTGGACCGGTGACCAGGATACATTGGTCAATATGGTGGCTGAACATGCACAGCCGGGGGATCATATCCTGGTAATGAGCAACGGCAGCTTCGGCGGTATCCACGATAAGTTGCTGGAAAAGCTGAAGTAATCTGAGAAGACATAAAAAACCGCGTGGTGCATCAGTGCCACGCGGTTTTTTTATGATTGACGGCGGATTACAGTTCCTGTTCGAACAGGGCGAGAATCGCCTCGTAAAGCTGTTCTGTGGTGAAATCTTTGGCCGGTGTCGAGAAAATAGTGTCATCTCCGGCGATACTGCCGAGAATGCCCTCGGATTTACCGATGGAGTCCAGCAGACGGGCAATCAGCTGCGCTGCGCCCGGACTGGTACGGATAACCACCACCGAGTCATTGTAATCAATATCCAGCACCAGGTTTTTTAACGGGCTGGTGGCTGTCGGAACGCCCAGTTCCGCAGGCAGACAGTAAACCATTTCCATTTTCGCGTTACGGGTGCGGACAGCACCGAACTTGGTCAGCATCCTGGAAATCTTGGACTGGTTAATATTCTCAAAGCCCTCTTCCTGCAGGGCAGTGACGATCTCCCCCTGAGAGCTGAATTTCTCTTCTTTCAACAGCGCCTTAAACGCCTTGATCAGATCTTCCTGTTTAGAAGGTGCGCGCATAGTCTTTCCTGCAAATTTGGATACGAACTTTATTATTATGCGGAAAAATGCATTTTTATGCAAATTAAACCCTGTGGTCTGACCGGGGGAAACCGCATTAATGGTCAAAACGGGTGATCAGCTCACGTAATTGACATTGCTTATGGCTCTGACCGGGTTATCACCGGAGGTAAATATATTGTTAATTAAATGAGGTTGTTATCAGTTACGCATCGGTATATTAACGCACATGACTATAAGTGCGCTTAAAGTAAAATAATTGTCAAAATAGTGTTCCTTATCTCATTAACAGATAAGCGATTTGTTTAGAATGGATAACAATAGACAAACAGATTTAAATGCGTGAATATGCAATCAGTCTGTTAAAATATTGTATTCACAGCCCTCATGCACGGATTCGCGCCCGATGCGCAATCGTGCTAACCGTCCCAAGTTAAGGAGTCTCAGGATGAAAGTTGCAGTTCTCGGAGCAGCAGGTGGTATTGGTCAGGCTCTCGCCCTTCTTCTTAAAACCCAGCTTCCTTCAGGTTCAGATCTTACTTTATATGATATCGCACCGGTCACACCGGGTGTGGCAAAAGATCTCAGCCATATTCCGACTGATGTCCGGATCACCGGATTCGCGGGAGAGGATCCTACCCCTGCATTAGAAGGTGCGGATATTGTCCTGATTTCTGCCGGTGTGGCCCGTAAACCCGGCATGGATCGTTCTGATCTGTTTAATGTGAATGCGGGGATCGTCCGTAATCTGGTGGAAAAAATTGCCAAAACCTGCCCGAAAGCATTAATCGGTATTATCACCAACCCGGTGAACACCACGGTGGCGATCGCGGCAGAAGTGCTGAAAAAAGCCGGTGTGTATGACAAAAATCGCCTGTTCGGCGTGACCACGCTGGACATTATCCGTTCCAACACCTTTGTGGCGGAACTGAAAGGGAAAAAACCACAGGAACTGGAAGTGCCGGTCATTGGTGGTCACTCCGGTGTGACCATTCTGCCGCTGTTGTCTCAGATCCCGGGTGTCAGCTTCAGTGATGCGGAAATTGACAGCCTGACCAAACGTATTCAGAACGCCGGTACGGAAGTGGTGGAAGCCAAAGCCGGCGGCGGGTCCGCTACGCTCTCTATGGGCCAGGCCGCTGCGCGTTTCGGCCTGTCACTGGTTCGCGCCATGCAGGGCGGGAGCAATGTGGTGGAATGCACTTATACCGAAGGTGACGGCAAATACGCCCGTTTCTTTGCTCAGCCGGTGCTGCTGGGCAAGAACGGTGTTGAGAAGCGTCTGGACATCGGTTCACTCAGTGCATACGAAGAGAAAGCGCTGAACGGCATGCTGGATGTGCTGAAAGCCGATATTGCTCTTGGTGAGAAATTTATTAACAGCTGAATTATTAATTAGTTGTATTTATTTTTTCGGCCCGTAAATAAAACCGCTAATCATTATTAGCGGTTTTATTATTTTTATGATTATATATTGAAATTACTTAGTTACCTTCATTCTTCTTTTCCTATCTAATAATTCACCTGTGATAGAATCAAAATAACGACTGGGCCAAATCTCTGACGGATGAATGGCGAGAAAGTCTGCGATGAGCCATTCACCTTTCGGCCACGGGCGGACAATCGCGTTGGCGAGTGTTGAGGAGCTGAGTCCCGAATTGCGCGACAAGGCAGCCATACTTGTCCCCCGTTTTTTCAGCGAAGCAATAATATCAGCAGGGTGCCAGTCAGATTTACCGGAATCCATATATTGCGTCCTTTTTATTTCAGATTAATGTTGTGTTAGTGGTATAAATAACGAGTTGTCGTTACATTAAAGATGAATTCAATTCGTTATTAAGAAAATAAAATACCATTATTTTTCTAAATATTTTCTTAAATTTTTTCTTAAAAATATCTTTTTTGAACTCTGTTACAGAATTAAGAAACCAAATGAACATTTGGCGGCAACACAAAGGAATGAATCAAGTAAGCACAATTACTTACTCAACATAAGGAGTTTGTTGATGAAACAAAAGTGGTTTTTACCTGTTATCAGGCGTGATACGTCAACAGCAGCACTGAGCCGGATCTCATTTTCTGCCCGACGGTCATGTTGTCAGTACTTACCGTCGTTGTAATAAAATATGCCGATTATTCACAAAAAGATGATGTTTTATCCTTGTGTTTGTCAAATGAACTCGTAAAAATCGGCATCAATCCGGAAGCTGTTAAATAAATTCAGTGTAGCTAAAGCAGTTGTCATTTTTAGGAAAGTGCCCGGTAAATTCACGCAGTTTAAGCACGGAAATTGCCGATTTTTTGCTGAAAATGGGTTGCAGGAGAAAAGATGAAAAAAGAATGGTATTCCGCGAAGGAATTGGTTGGTTTGGCGGGCTTGCCATCATCTCCTCAAGGTGTCAACCTGATGGCGAGACGGGAAGGCTGGCATCAGCGGCGCAAGCGCGGCGTGCAGGGAAAAGCAGTCGAATACAGTGTCGATAGTTTGCCGGATGAAGTTCAGGCGATCCTGCATGCATGTGACAACAGCGCCAGCTATCAGGCGAAACGGCAGGATGCGTTTCTGATCTGGGTGGAAGCCTATTATCAGCTGACCAGAGAGGAACGGGAAAAAATTGTTACGTTCATTCTGCGGGAAGGGTTGGCCAAACTCATCCAGCATCTTGATGCACAGGAACTTCCGGGCAGCCGGGAGCGGGACGAAAAACCGGAATAAAAAACGGGATCCTCGCGGATCCCGTTTTTTTCGCTGTGATCAGGCGGAGCGGCGGACGGCGATATGAGCCAGACCAGCCAGCGCGTCTTTGTACTGTGAATCCGGCAGTACGGACAGGGCTGCGATAGCTTTGTCGGCTTCCTCTTCGGCACGGTTATACGTGTAAGTCAGGGAGCCGCAGCGCTTCATGGCTGCCAGAACCTGTTCCAGCAGATGACGCCCGTTACCCTGTTCAATGGCCTGACGGATCAGTGCGGATTCTTCTGCATTGCCGTTGTGCATGGCGTGGAGCAGCGGCAGTGTCGGTTTGCCTTCGTCGAGATCATCCCCGGTATTTTTACCGAGTGTCGCGTTATCCGCATCATAATCGAGAACATCATCGATCAGCTGAAACGCGGTGCCGAGATAGCGGCCGTAATCCTGCAATGCTTTTTCCTGTTCCGGTGTGGCACCGGCCAGGATCGCGGCAGATTGTGAGGCGGCCTCAAACAGACGGGCGGTTTTGCTGTAAATAACCTGCATGTAATCCGCTTCGCTGATATCCGGATCGTTGCAGTTCATCAGCTGCAGCACTTCCCCTTCCGCGATCACGTTTGTCGCCTCTGACATCAGTTTCAGCACACGCATGGAATCCAGATCCGTCATCATCTGAAAGGATCGTGTGTAGATAAAATCCCCGACCAGTACACTGGCGGCGTTGCCGAACACCTCATTGGCCGTCTGTTTGCCGCGGCGCATATCAGATTCATCCACCACATCGTCGTGCAGCAGGGTGGCGGTATGAATAAATTCGATCAGGGCTGCCACCTGAATATGTTTGTCGCCGTCATAGCCCAGAGCCCGTCCGGTCAGCACAGCGATCATCGGGCGGATCCGTTTCCCGCCGCCGCTGATAATGTAGTAACCCAGCTGGTTGATAAGTGATACGTCTGAGGTCAGCTGTTTTTGAATCTTTTGATTGACAGCGGCCATATCATCCGCCGTCAGCGCGATTATTTGTTCTGAGTTCATATGACTTGCTTTAACCTTGTTTTTGACATCCCGATCAAAGGTAATGGTTTATGATAGCAGCGTTTTTTTATATTTTATGATTGTACTGTAAAAAAGCTGCAAATAAACGGGTATCTGTAAAGTGACGTTTTTTTACCATTAGATCGTTTTCAGCACTTGTCATTTGCGGCATTTTTGCGTAAAATCCGCGCCCTATTGTGAATAATTTTATAGTGCACTCTGAGAATCAAATTTTATGGGGTGTGCGGAAAGCGGAGTTAATATGTACGCGGTTTTCCAAAGTGGTGGTAAACAACACCGGGTCAGCGAAGGTCAAATCGTTCGCTTGGAAAAGCTGGACATCGCAACAGGTGAAACTGTTGAGTTTGACCAGGTCCTGATGGTTGCAAATGGTGAAGACATCAAGATCGGCGCTCCAGTCGTTGAAGGTGTTAAAATTAAAGCTGAAGTGGTTACACACGGTCGCGGCGATAAAATTAAAATCGTTAAGTTCCGTCGTCGTAAACACAGCCGGAAACAGCAGGGCCACCGTCAGTGGTTCACTGATGTTAAAATTACCGGTATCGCTTAAGTTAATAGGAGAGCAGATCAATGGCACACAAAAAGGCTGGCGGCTCGACTCGAAACGGTCGCGATTCTGAAGCAAAACGTCTGGGTGTAAAACGTTTCGGTGGTGAAGCTGTATTAGCAGGCAGCATCATCGTTCGTCAGCGTGGTACTAAATTCCACGCAGGCAGCAACGTAGGTTGCGGTCGCGACCACACTCTGTTCGCGTTAGCTGACGGAAAAGTAAAATTCGAAGTTAAAGGCCCGAAAAACCGTAAGTTCATCAGCATCGAAGCTGAATAAGTTTTTCACGTCTTAACCGAGTCCGAAAGCCCTGCAAACCTTTTGCAGGGCTTTTTATATGCGTAAAACGTCATCCCGGGTCATACTGAACCGGTAGTCCGGACACGGCAACGTTACGGAGAAAAGTAATGAAATTTGTAGATGAAGCTAAAATCCTGGTTGTGGCAGGAGATGGCGGCAACGGATGCGTGAGCTTCCGTCGCGAAAAATATATTCCGAAAGGCGGACCAGACGGCGGAGACGGCGGTGATGGCGGTGATGTATACCTTCAGGCCGATGAAAACCTCAATACCCTGATTGATTACCGTTTTGAAAAATCCTTCCGTGCTGAGCGGGGTCAAAACGGCCAGAGTCGTGACTGTACCGGTAAACGGGGCAACGATATCACGATTAACGTGCCTGTAGGCACCCGTGTGCGCGATATGACCACCAATGAGATACTGGCGGACATGTTGCAGCACGGACAGCGTCACATGGTTGCCAAGGGCGGATTTCACGGCCTGGGTAACGCACGCTTTAAATCCTCTGTTAACCGCGCACCGCGTCAGCGCACTATGGGTACCCCGGGTGAAACCCGCGAACTCATGATGGAACTGATGCTGCTGGCTGACGTCGGGATGCTGGGAATGCCGAATGCCGGTAAATCCACCTTTATCCGTTCTGTCTCTGCGGCAAAACCAAAAGTGGCGGATTATCCGTTTACCACACTGGTGCCGAGCCTGGGTGTGGTGCGGATGGATAACTCACAGAGCTTCGTGGTCGCGGATATCCCGGGACTGATCGAAGGCGCATCTGATGGTGCCGGTCTGGGGATCCGTTTCCTGAAACACCTGGAACGGTGCCGCGTGCTGCTGCACCTGATCGACATCTGCCCGGTGGATGAAAGTGATCCGGTGGAAAATGCGAAGATCATTGTCGGTGAACTGGAAAAATACAGTGAGAAGCTGGCTGAGAAGCCGCGCTGGCTGGTCTTCAACAAAGTCGATCTGATTGATCCGGAAGAAGCGAAAACCCGCGCTCAGGCGATCGCCGATGCCCTCGGCTGGGAAGAAAAATTCTATATGATCTCTGCGGTCAATCACGAAGGCGTGAAAGCACTGTGCTGGGATCTGATGGAATTCCTCAATACCCATGCCCGCGAAGCGGTTGCTGAAGTCCCGGCTGCGGATGCGAAAGTGGACTTTATGTGGGACGATTACCACAAAGAGCAGCTTGATCAGGCAGAAGATGATGACTGGGACGACGACTGGGATGAAGACGACGAAGAAGGTGTCGAGTTCATCTGGAAGAAGTAATCGTCAGAATCCTGAGCAAAGAAAAACCCGGTGAATACGCCGGGTTTTTTATTGTCGTTAGTTTTCAGCAACTCAGTAATTCCGGTATAAATCCTTATACAAATGCCCTTCAAAGCGAACCAGCGGCACACGGCGGCTGCGCTGCTGGGCAGGCGGGACGGCATAAGCGGAAATAAACTGCACGAACGCAATACGCTGTCCGCTGGCGGTGGTGAGGAAGCCGGCCAGATTATAGACGCCCTGCAATGAACCGGTTTTGGCGGAGAGCTTGCCGTTAACGCCCGCTTCTGTCAGACCACCACGGTATTGCAGTGTGCCGTCATAACCGGAGAGCGGTAGCATTTTGATAAATTGCAGCTGATCATCATGTTTGGCAATAAACTGCAGCACTTCCATCATGGTCGCCGGGGTGATCAGGTTGTGACGGGATAATCCGGAGCCATCCACCATCACGGTATTACCCATATCAATACCGGCTTTCTCTTTCAGTACCTGACGGACGGCCTGCTGGCCGGAACGCCAGGTGCCCGGCACACCATAATAGCTGCGCCCGATGGTGCGGAAAACTTCGTCGGCAATCATATTGTCGGATTTTTTCAGCATTTTGGTCAGCAGGGCATGCAGCGGGGCGGATTGGGTCTGTATCAGCACGGTACCCGGTTGTTCCGGGTGGGTCTGGCGGCGGACAGTGCCGCTCAGGGTGATCCCGGCGTGGATCAGTTCATTTTTGACGATCGCCCCGGCGTAGCTTGCGCCGTTCTGGACACCGAATGCCAGCGGCAGCGGCTCGCTGCGCTGATTCATACAGCCGGTGATGGTATAGCGGTTCAGTTCACCCGGCACCACATCCAGCTCACAGAAACGGCCTTCGGCAGAGCCGCGCTCCAGGGTTTTGACTTCACTGAACATCGTGACCGGATAATAATCCGCCGTGCGGATATAGGCGGTATCACCGGGTTTATCACCGGGGTGCAGTGTTACTGAAAAGCAGTTGCGGTCGATGATCGCGGCACCCGGCGGGGCGCTGAAGCACTGGGTTAAATCATTCCATACCCAGCCCGGTGCTTTATCATGACTGGCAAAGGCAGAGATATCGATCACCAGGTCACCGTCAATGGCCTGTACCCCGGCTTTGCGCAGCTCATTGACCATATTGCGGATCTGCTGACGGGTAAGGGTCGGATCACCGGTAAAACGGGTGATTAAATCCCCTTTCAGGGTGGTGCCCTCAACATGCCCTTTGGTTTCCAGACTGGTGGTAAAGCGGAAATCCGGCCCCAGCTGCAACAATGCGGCAAGCGCCGTCACCACTTTCTGGGTACTGGCGGGCAGTGCCATCTGCTGCCCCTGATATTCCACGATTGGCTGAGAATCACCCACCCTTTGTGCAATCATTGCCAGGTTTGTACCGGCAGGCAGATATTGGGTATATTGTTCGACCGGGGTGGCTGCCGCACCGGCGGCCAGTAATACTGACAATCCCATTGCATACGTGAGCCGGGTAAAAACATTCATTGAGCGACCTATCCATCACAATACGGGGTGAGAGCCCGTTATACTAAAGCCACGGACCGGTAAAAGTAAACGATGACCCGCATTGCGCTCCGGGATAGAATACCGGAACAGGATTTCAGTTCAGCCCGCGCGGACAACGCGTCAACCGCGCTGACAGCATCCGCAGTGCGATGGCCGTATCAGCGCAGATTTACATGGTTTTACTTAATAGTAGTGTGCCACATAAGGCGCATAAGGTACTGTTATCGTTTAATCAGGATGATATGACTATTACTTAGGAATGATTCAGAGGTAGAGAATGAAACAAATCCCTATGACGGTACGCGGCGCAGACCAACTGCGTGAAGAATTAGAATTTCTCAAAAATGAGCGCCGTCCGAAAATTATCGCTGATATCGCGGAAGCCCGCGAGCACGGCGATCTGAAAGAAAACGCAGAATATCATGCAGCCCGTGAGCAGCAGGGCTTCTGTGAAGGCCGTATTCAGGAGATCGAAGCCAAGCTCTCCAATGCGCAGGTGATTGATGTCACCAAAATGACCAATAATGGCCGGATTATTTTTGGTGCGACGGTGACCGTTTTTAACGTCGCAACGGATGAAGAGCAGACATACCGCATCGTGGGTGATGATGAGGCTGATATCAAATCAAACCTGCTGTCAGTGAACTCCCCGATTGCCCGCGGCCTTATCGGCAAAGAGGTGGATGACGTGGTTGTTATCCAGACACCGGGCGGTGAAGTGGAATATGAAGTCATCAATGTGGAATACCTGTAAGCAGTGCCGTAAAAAAACAGCACAATACGGATATTTCATCAGAAAAATGCAGTGAAAGGCGTTTTTACTGAACTTTACATTCGGGCGGCTGAGCGCTGAGGCTGCCGGGATAGGAAGAAAATCTGAAAGGAATGCCACCGGCCGGACGATATCGTCAGAAATCATCTGCCGGTGGCATTTTTTTATAAATATGCAATTATCATTTAGGTAAAATGATCTTCCGGGCTTCCGACGGACGGTAGAGCACCAGAATTTTACCGATAATCTGCACATTGTAAGCACCGGTTTCACGCACAATCGCATCAGCGATCAAGGTTTTCATTTCACGGTCTTCGCCCGCGATTTTAACTTTGATAAGCTCATGATGTGTAAGAGCGACTTCCGTTTCTGCGAGTACGCCTTCAGTCAGCCCGTTGTTGCCAATCATGACAACCGGGTTCAGATGATGAGCGAGCGCTTTCAGGTGCTGGACTTGTTTTTTAGTGAGGTTCATCGTTTTTTTTGCTTAATAACTATTGAAAACGGTGTATTCTACCGCCATATCATGCTTATCACCATCATTAGGTGAGGAGTACTGTCTGCGGTAACGGGACTTTTGTCCGGTTATGCGAAAAAACTGAGTCAGAAATAACAGGTTAGTCGGAAAACACAATGGCCAATAAAAAACGTTCAGCAAGCTCCGGGCGCTGGTTACAGGAACATTTTAGTGATAAATATGTTCAGATGGCGCAAAAAAAGGGGCTTCGCTCTCGTGCCTGGTTTAAGCTCGAAGAAATTCAGCAGGGCGATAATATTTTCAGACCGGGCATGACTATTGTGGATCTGGGTGCTGCACCCGGCGGCTGGTCACAATATGCTGTTAATCACATCGGTCAGTCCGGGCGTGTCATTGCCTGTGACCTGTTACCGATGGATCCCATCGTCGGCGTGGATTTCCTTCAGGGCGATTTCCGTGACGAAAACGTGCTCAATGCTCTGCTGGAGCGCGTGGGGGATAAAAAAGTCCAGGTTGTTATGTCAGACATGGCACCAAATATGAGCGGAACACCGGCTGTTGATATTCCGCGCGCGATGTATCTGGTTGAGCTGGCACTTGATATGTGCCGTTCTGTTCTGGCACCGGGGGGCAGTTTTATTGTTAAAGTCTTTCAGGGAGATGGCTTTGACGAGTACCTCCGGGAGGTTCGTTCCCTGTTCACGAAAGTGAAAATCCGTAAACCCGATGCTTCGCGGGCCCGATCGCGTGAAGTATACATTGTAGCGACAGGGTGGAAAGTGTAGTACCCTGTGCGTTATTTGTTAACACAGATGTAATAAGAGGTTAATCCCTTGAGTGACATGGCGAAAAACCTAATTCTCTGGCTGGTCATCGCAGTAGTGCTGATGTCGTTGTTCCAGAGTTTTGGCCCAGGCGATTCAAACAGTCGTAAGGTGGACTACTCTACCTTCATCACTGAGTTAGCACAGGATCAGGTGCGCGAAGTCCGTATTTCCAATCGTGATCTTAACGTCAGTAAAAAAGACGGCTCCAAATACACGACGTACCTGCCGATGCAGGACAATCAGCTGCTTAACACCATGCTGAACAAAAACGTCACTGTGGTCGGTGAACCACCGGAAGAGCCGGGTATCCTGACAACCATTTTCATTTCCTGGTTCCCGATGCTGCTGTTAGTCGGCGTCTGGATCTTCTTTATGCGCCAGATGCAGGGCGGCGGCGGTAAAGGTGCGATGTCCTTCGGCAAAAGTAAGGCTCGCATGCTGACTGAAGATCAGATCAAAACCACCTTTGCGGATGTGGCCGGTTGTGATGAGGCCAAAGAAGAAGTCGGCGAGCTGGTGGAGTATCTGCGTGAGCCGAGCCGCTTCCAGAAACTCGGCGGTAAAATTCCGAAAGGTATTCTGATGGTGGGGCCGCCGGGTACCGGTAAAACGTTGCTGGCAAAAGCCATTGCCGGTGAGGCGAAAGTCCCGTTCTTCACCATTTCCGGTTCTGACTTCGTCGAAATGTTCGTGGGTGTGGGTGCGTCCCGTGTCCGTGATATGTTCGAACAGGCGAAGAAAGCCGCACCATGTATCATCTTTATCGATGAAATCGACGCCGTCGGCCGTCAGCGTGGTGCGGGTCTGGGCGGTGGTCATGATGAACGTGAGCAGACACTGAACCAGATGCTGGTTGAGATGGATGGTTTCGAAGGTAACGAAGGTATTATCGTTATCGCGGCAACCAACCGTCCGGATGTGCTTGACCCTGCGTTACTGCGTCCGGGTCGTTTCGACCGTCAGGTCGTGGTCGGTCTGCCGGATGTACGCGGCCGTGAGCAAATCCTGAAAGTGCATATGCGCCGTGTGCCGTTATCACCGGACGTTGAACCGTCTGTGCTGGCACGTGGTACACCGGGCTTCTCCGGTGCGGATCTCGCTAACCTGGTGAACGAAGCTGCGCTGTTTGCGGCACGCGGTAATAAACGCGTTGTGACCATGGTCGAGTTCGAAAAAGCAAAAGATAAAATCATGATGGGTGCGGAACGCCGCTCTATGGTGATGACAGAAGAGCAGAAAGCCTCGACTGCCTACCATGAAGCCGGTCACGCGATCATCGGTCGTCTGGTACCGGAGCATGACCCGGTCCATAAAGTGACCATTATTCCGCGCGGACGTGCGCTGGGTGTGACTTTCTTCTTACCGGAAGGGGATCAGATCAGTGCCAGCCGTCAGAAACTTGAAAGTCAGATTTCCACCCTGTACGGCGGTCGTCTGGCGGAAGAGATTATCTACGGGCCGGAAAATGTGTCCACAGGCGCATCCAATGACATCAAAGTGGCAACGAACATTGCCCGTAACATGGTGACACAGTGGGGCTTCTCCGAAAAACTGGGGCCGTTACTGTATGCGGATGAAGACGGTGAAGTATTCTTAGGCCGTTCTGTGTCAAAAGCACAGCACATGTCTGATGAAACTGCCCGGACTATCGATGAGGAAATCCGCGGGATTATTGAGCGTAACTACAAACGTGCGCGTCAGATCCTGATGGATAACCTCGATATCCTGCACACCATGAAAGATGCATTAATGAAATATGAAACCATTGATGCACCACAGATTGATGATCTGATGAACCGTGTGCCGGTCCGTGAACCAGCGGGCTGGGAAGGTGACAAGCCGAAAGCGGATACCCGTCCGCCGGAAAGCAGTAACCAGGTTCCGGTTCAGGAAGCACCTGAATCATCAGATGACAACAATGCTGCGCCGTCTGAAGACGACAACAAGCAGTCATAATTCATCATTCAGTGGTATGAAGCAGTAATGTGAAAAACCCGGCGGAAAATCTGCCGGGTTTTTTTATATCTTTATCCCGCCGGAGTCAGGCATTACAATCACCTCACGATTGAAATAATAAACAGTAAGAAGGCCGGATTATGAAACTTACCGCACGCGGTCAGACACTTTCACTGACAACGCCGCAGGTGATGGGGATCCTCAATGTGACCCCGGATTCATTCTCAGACGGTGGTACACATAACACCCCCGCCAAAGCACTGGAACATGCCCGGAAAATGATTGCGGAAGGCGCGACGATCATTGATATCGGCGGTGAATCCACCCGTCCCGGCGCGGCGGAAGTCAGTCCGGAGCAGGAAGCGGAGCGGGTTATCCCGGTTGTGACAGCGATTGCCCGTGAGTCAGATGTCTGGATTTCAGTGGATACCTCAAAAGCGCTGGTGATCCGCGAAGCCGCAAATGCAGGGGCTCATATTCTCAATGATATCCGGTCATTCAGTGAGCCGGGGGCCTTACAGGCGGCGGCACAGAGCGGTCTGCCGGTTTGTGTGATGCATATGCAGGGAGAACCGCGTACCATGCAGCAGGCACCGCACTATCAGAACGTGGTGCGTGAGGTATATACGTACCTTGAAGCACAGGTGGCGCGTTGTTTGGCGGCCGGCATTGAAAAAAATCACATAATTCTCGATCCGGGCTTCGGTTTCGGGAAAACACTGGCGCATAATTATCAGTTATTGGATAAATTAGACCTGTTTCATCACCTGGGATTACCGGTTCTCGCCGGTATGTCACGAAAATCTATGATTGGCCAGCTGATGGATATTCCCCCGGATGAACGGGTTGCCGGCAGCGTGGCCTGTGCGGTGATTGCCGCGATGAAAGGTGTGCAGATTATCCGTGTCCATGATGTGAAAGAAACTGTCCAGGCCATGAAAGTGGTGGAAGCAACCCGTTTAGCGAAGGAAACAAACGACAATGAGTGATCGCAAATACTTTGGTACTGATGGCATCCGCGGAAAAGTGGGTGACAGCCCGATTACCCCTGATTTTGTGCTCAAACTGGGCTGGGCGGCCGGAAAAGTGCTGGCACGTCACGGCTCACGTAAAATTATTATCGGTAAAGATACCCGTATTTCCGGCTATATGCTGGAATCCGCCCTGGAAGCCGGGCTTGCCGCCGCCGGGTTATCCGCCTCATTTACCGGCCCGATGCCGACACCGGCGGTCGCGTATCTGACCCGAACTTTCCGTGCCGAAGCGGGTATTGTTATCTCCGCCTCTCACAACCCGTATTATGACAACGGCATCAAATTCTTCTCCATTGACGGCACCAAGCTGCCGGATCACGTGGAAGAAGCGATTGAAGCCGAAATGGAAAAACCACTGACCTGTGTGGAATCCGCCGAACTGGGGCGTGCAAACCGTATTGTGGATGCCGCCGGTCGTTATATTGAATTCTGTAAAGGCACATTCCCGAACGAGCAGAGCCTGAACGGGCTGAAAATGGTGATCGACTGCGCACACGGCGCAACCTATCACATTGCACCGAACGTCCTGAGTGAACTGGGCGCGGAAGTCATTGCAATCGGCTGTGATCCGAACGGTATCAACATTAACGAAAAATGTGGTGCAACGGATGTCCGTCAGTTACAGGAACGTGTTCTCGCTGAAGGCGCACACGTCGGTCTGGCGTTTGACGGTGACGGTGACCGCCTGATCATGGTGGATCACCTGGGTGAGAAAGTGGACGGCGACCAGATCCTGTTTATCATCGCCCGCGAAGCACTGCGTCAGGGACAACTGCGCGGTGGTGCTGTCGGCACACTGATGAGTAACATGGGGCTGGAGCTGGCGCTGAAACAGCTGGGTATTCCGTTTGAGCGCGCGAAAGTCGGCGACCGTTACGTGCTTGAAAAACTCCAGGAAAAAGGCTGGCGTTTGGGGGCGGAAAACTCCGGCCACATTATCCTGCTGGATAAAACCACCACCGGTGACGGCATTGTGGCGGGTCTTCAGGTGCTGAGTGCCATGGTACGCAACAACATGAGCCTGCACGATCTGTGCAGCGGCATGAAATTGCTGCCGCAGGTGCTGGTGAACGTCCGTTTTGCCGGTCAGCACGACCCGCTGGCAAGCGAGGAAGTCATCCGTGTGGCGCAGGAAGTGGAAAAAGAGCTGAACGGCAAAGGCCGTGTGCTGCTGCGTAAATCCGGTACTGAACCACTGATCCGTGTGATGGTGGAAGGGGAGGATGAAGCGCAGGTCACTGCAATGGCAAACCGCATCGCAGACGCGGTGAAACGCGTGTAATTATTTATGATGTGTATGGCAGAGCCGGAAAAACTGATTGCGGTTTTCCCCCGGCTCTGTCAGAATCCGGACCTTATTGTTGTTTTTTTCCGCAACCGATGCGCCGGGCTCAAAATAGACTTGCGCGCGTGCGTTTGTTTGGTTAGTATTCTGACCCGCTCAGTAAGGTAATCAGGTTTACCGGTGAGTGTGCAGATTGATACCGAATCAGTCGGTATACCGTACGAGGAATAGGTACACGTTTATGTATACAGCTCTCTTAGTCGTTTTCTTGCTTGTTGCGATCGCCTTAGTCGGCATGATCTTAATGCAGCAGGGGAAAGGTGCGGACATGGGTGCTTCGTTCGGTGCAGGCGCATCTGCAACACTGTTTGGTTCTTCGGGTTCAGGTAACTTCATGACCCGTACCACAGGCATTTTAGCAACACTGTTTTTTGTACTGAGTTTAATCCTGGGCAATATGACCAGCAATAAAACCGGTACAGGCAGCAAGTTTGATAATCTCGCTCAGCCGGTGCAGACAGAACAGAAAACAGATGTTCCCGCAGCACCAGCAGCTCCTAACAGCGATATTCCGCGCTGATTGTTGCAAGTCTGAAGTAGAAAGTTTTAAACGGGATTGATACACACCATCAGTCAGTCCCGTAAAAAAGAGCAGTTCAGTGCCGAGGTGGTGAAATTGGTATACACGCTACCTTGAGGTGGTAGTGCCTACAAAACGGGCGTACGGGTTCAAGTCCCGTCCTCGGCACCATTTAGTTTCACACTTGCGTTTTGCAGGTGATCAGCGTAGAATTTTTCACGTTTCGAACGCGGGATGGAGCAGCATGGTAGCTCGTCGGGCTCATAACCCGAAGGTCGTCGGTTCAAATCCGGCTCCCGCAACCACTTCTTTATAACAAATCGTTTTTTCCAATGTTGATTGTATCAACAACTCTTACGTTATCCCTGATTTGGAAAAAAGATTAAGAAGTGTGATGTACACAGGGTCCAGTTGCATAAAGCCCCGAAATTTCGGGGTTTTTTGTTATCAGTCAACAGAGATACTGGGCGTTATGCCCTTTTTTTATGTCCCGGGGGTGGTCTTGTCCACATTAGAGCAGAAATTAACAGAGATGGTCACTGCACCTGTCGAAGCACTCGGTTTTGAGCTTGTCGGCGTGGAGTTTATCCGCGGCCGCGTGTCAACACTGCGTATTTTTATTGATAGTGAAGAGGGTATCACTGTTGATGATTGCGCGGACGTGAGCCACCAGGTCAGTGCCGTTCTTGATGTTGAAGATCCTATTACAACCGTTTATAACCTTGAGGTTTCGTCTCCGGGTATGGAGCGTCCGTTATTTACGGCAGAACATTATCAGCGGTTTACCGGTGAGGAAGTCTCACTGACGTTACGAATCGCAATGCAGAACCGTCGCAGATGGCAGGGTATTATCAAAGCCGTTGACGGTGAAATGATCACGGTTACAGTGGATGGCAAAGACGAAGTGTTCGCACTTGGCAACATCCAGAAAGCTAACCTGGTACCCCACTTTTAATATAAAGTTCAAAAGAGGCAACTAGGATGAATAAAGAAATTCTGGCTGTTGTTGAGGCAGTTTCTAACGAAAAATCGCTTCCTCGTGAGAAAATTTTTGAGGCTCTGGAAACTGCGCTGGCAACCGCCACCAAGAAAAAATACGAACAGGAAATTGATGTTCGTGTTGAAATCGACCGTAAATCCGGTGATTTTGATACCTTCCGCCGCTGGATGGTGGTAGAAGAAGTCACTCAGCCGACCCGTGAAATCACACTGGAAGCGGCTGATTATGAAACGCCGGGCATTCAGTTAGGCGAATATATCGAAGATCAGATTGAATCTGTCACCTTCGACCGTATCACCACTCAGACCGCAAAACAGGTTATCGTGCAGAAAGTACGTGAAGCCGAGCGTGCGATGGTGGTTGATCAGTTCCGCGAGCAGCAGGGCGAAATCATCACCGGTGTGGTGAAAAAAGTGAACCGCGAAAACATTACTCTCGATCTGGGGAATAATGCGGAAGCGGTCATTATGCGCGAAGATATGCTGCCGCGTGAGAACTTCCGTCCGGGTGACCGTATCCGCGGAGTTCTGTATGATGTTCGTCCGGAAGCCCGTGGTGCACAATTATTTGTGACCCGCTCCCGTCCGGAAATGCTGGTCGAATTATTTAAAATCGAAGTGCCGGAAATCGGCGAAGAGATTATTGAAATTAAAGCGGCTGCCCGTGATCCCGGTTCCCGTGCGAAAATCGCGGTGAAAACCAATGACAAACGCATCGACCCTGTCGGGGCATGTGTGGGAATGCGCGGCGCCCGCGTTCAGGCCGTTTCCGGTGAGCTGGGCGGCGAGCGGATTGATATCGTGTTGTGGGATGACAACCCGGCGCAATTCGTGATTAATGCAATGGCTCCGGCAGATGTTGCATCCATTGTTGTCGATGAAGACAAATGCACAATGGACGTTGCTGTTGAAAGCAGCAACCTTGCACAGGCCATTGGCCGTAACGGCCAGAATGTGCGTCTCGCTGCACAACTGCTGAAAAAACATCGTGGTGATGACAAATGGGAACTGAACGTCATGACTGCGGAGGAACTTAACGCGAAACACCAGGCGGAAGCACACGCTTCCATTGAAACTTTTGTTAAGCATCTCGACATCGATGAAGATTTCGCAACTTTATTAGTGGAAGAAGGTTTCTCCACACTGGAAGAACTGGCGTATGTGCCGGTCAGCGAACTTCTGGAAATCGACGGCCTCGAAGAGGAAACCGTTGAAGTTCTGCGCGAACGTGCAAAAGCCGCTTTAACAACGCTCGAACTGGCACAGAAAGAGAGCCAGTCAGGTACCACACCGGCGGATGATTTGTTAAACCTTGAAGGCATGGACCGCACACTGGCATTCACCCTGGCTTCCCGTGGTATTTGTACCCTTGAAGATCTCGCAGAGCAGGGTATCGATGACCTCACAGATATCGAAGGTCTGAATGATGAGAAAGCAGGTGAACTCATTATGGCAGCACGTAATATCTGTTGGTTTGGCGACGATGCATCTTAATTTGTAGCGGGAAGGAGCAGCATGACAGAATCGGTAAAATCACTGGCAGACGAAATTCAGACTTCCGTAGAGCGCCTGGTACAGCAGTTTGCTGATGCCGGCATCAAAAAAACGGCGTCTGATAACGTTTCCCAGCAAGAGAAAGAGGCCCTGCTGGCCCATCTGAACCGCGAACAGGGCGGGGCAAGTCAGCCGGGTAAATTAACACTTCAGCGCAAAACTCGCAGTACGCTGAGTGTTCCGGTAACCGGTGGCAAGAGCAAATCGGTTAATATTGAAGTCCGCAAAAAACGCACATATGTAAACCGCGATGCCGCTGAACAGGCAAAAGCCGCGGAAGAGCAGGCACAGCGTGAAGCGGAAGAGCAGGCAAGACGCGAAGCTGAAGAGCAGGCCCGTCGTGAAGCCGAAGAAAAAGCTAAACAAGAGGCGCAAGCCAAACGTGAGGCTGAAGAAAAGGCAAAACGCGAAGCGGCAGCAGCGAAAGTAACTGAACAAGCGGCAGAACCGGCTAAGCGTGAAGCAGCGGAAAAGAATAACGTGAAAGAAAATAAAGCGAAATCAGCCCCGGCGGATAGCCGGGAAAACAGCGAAAAAGTGCGCCGCGAAGCCGAAGCCGCTGAAATCAAACGCAAAGCTGAAGAAGAACAGCAGCGCAAACTTGAAGCTGAAGTAAAACGTGCTGCAGAAGAAGCGCGCCGTCTGGCCGAAGAAAACGGCGAGAAATGGTCTGCTCCTGTCAGCGAAGAAACAGAAAGCGCGGACTATCACACCACCACCTCTGCTCACGCCCGTGAAGCGGAAGATGAAAGTGATGCGAAAGTTGAAGGCGATAACCGCGGCCGCAGCCGCGGCGCGAAAAACGTCCGCCAGAAGAAAAATAACCGTCACTCTGAGAAAGCCGATCGCGAAGAAGCCCGCGCGCAACTGCCGCGCGGTAAGAAACAGCGTAAAGGCAGCTCACTGCAGCAGAGCTTTAACAAGCCGGTTGCAGCGGTTACCCGTGATGTGGTTATCGGTGAAACCATCACTGTTGGTGAATTAGCCAACAAGATGGCGGTGAAAGGTTCTCAGGTCATTAAAACCATGATGAAGATGGGCGCGATGGCGACTATCAACCAGGTGATTGACCAGGAAACCGCACAGCTGGTTGCCGAGGAAATGGGTCACAAAGTTATCCTGCGCCGTGAGAACGAGCTGGAAGAAGCGATCCTGAACGACCGTGACATGGGTGAAGCACAGGCTGAACCACGTGCGCCGGTTGTGACCATCATGGGTCACGTTGACCACGGTAAAACCTCATTACTGGACTATATCCGTTCCACCAAAGTCGCCTCCGGCGAAGCGGGCGGTATTACCCAGCACATCGGTGCATACCATGTGACCACCGATAAAGGTGCTATCACGTTCCTGGATACGCCGGGACACGCCGCGTTTACCTCTATGCGTGCCCGTGGTGCGCAGGCAACGGATATCGTTGTTCTGGTGGTTGCAGCGGACGATGGCGTGATGCCGCAGACTATCGAAGCTATCCAGCATGCGAAAGCAGCGGGTGTGCCGGTTGTGGTTGCGGTGAACAAAATGGATAAACCGGAAGCCGATCCGGATCGCGTACGTAACGAACTGTCTCAGTATGGCATTCTCTCTGAAGAGTGGGGTGGTGACACTCAGTTCATCAGTGTTTCCGCGAAGAAAGGGACCGGTATCGACGATCTGCTCGACGCTATCCTGCTGCAGGCTGAAGTTCTCGAACTGAAAGCTGTGCGCGCCGGTATGGCGAGCGGTGTGGTTATTGAATCTTACCTCGATAAAGGCCGTGGTCCGGTCGCGACTATCCTGGTACAGAGCGGTACACTGAACAAAGGCGATATCGTCCTGTGCGGCTTTGAATACGGTCGTATCCGTGCGATGCGTAACGAACTGGGTCAGGATATCACCGAAGCGGGTCCGTCCATGCCGGTGGAAATCCTGGGTCTGTCCAACGTACCGTCTGCCGGTGATGAAGCGACTGTTGTCCGTGACGAGAAGAAAGCCCGTGAAGTGGCACTCTATCGTCAGGGTAAATTCCGTGATGTGAAACTGGCACGCCAGCAGAAAGCCAAACTGGAAAACATGTTCGCGAACATGGAAAGCGGTAAGGTTTCTGAACTGAACATCGTTCTGAAAACAGACGTACAGGGTACCTGTGAAGCTATCACCGATTCACTGATGAAACTGTCAACTGACGAAGTCAAAGTGAAAATTATCGGTTCCGGTGTCGGTGGTATTACCGAAACTGACGCCACACTGGCTGCGGCATCAAACGCGATTATCCTCGGCTTTAACGTCCGTGCGGATGCATCAGCACGCCGCCTGATTGAAAGCGAAAGCGTTGATCTGCGTTACTATTCCGTTATCTACAGCCTGATTGATGAAATCAAACAGGCAATGAGCGGGATGCTGGCGCCGGAGTTCAAACAGGAAATCATGGGTCTGGCAGAAGTCCGTGATGTGTTCCGTTCACCGAAATTCGGTGCCATCGCCGGTTGTATGGTGACGGAAGGAACGATCAAACGTAACAACCCAATCCGCGTTCTGCGTGACAACGTGGTTATCTATGAAGGTGAGCTGGAATCCCTGCGCCGCTTCAAAGATGACGTTGCTGAAGTCCGTAACGGGATGGAATGTGGTATCGGTGTCAAGAACTACAATGATGTCCGCCCGGGCGACATGATTGAAGTCTTCCAGGTGATTGAAGTTCAGCGAACTATCTGATCACCTGACGGTATGACATAACATGATATAATTGGGGGGCTTATGGCCCCCCTAATTTTCAGGAGAGAAACTATGGCGAGAGAATTCAGCCGTACTCAGCGCGTTTCACAGGAAATTCAGAAAGAAATTGCGATTATCCTGCAGCGTGAAATTAAAGATCCCCGTGTGGGGATGGCAACGGTATCCGGCGTGGATTTATCCCGCGATATGGCCTATGCCACAGTGTTTGTCACCTTTCTGAACTTTATGGATGAAGACCAGAATTCAGAGCAGGTGAAAACCGGTATCAAAGTCTTAAATGATATTTCCGGCTACATTCGTTCCCTGCTGGGGAAAGAGATGCGCTTGCGCATTATTCCGGAACTTAAATTTGAATATGACAGTTCTCTGGTCGAAGGGATGCGTATGTCCAACCTGGTGTCTGATGTGATCAAACACGACCAGGATATGCGTAAATCTGCGGACGACAAAGAGGGTAATTGATGGCACGCCGTCGTCGTGGCCGTAATATCAACGGCATTGTCCTGCTGGATAAACCGCAGGACATTTCATCCAATGATGCGTTGCAGAAGGTCCGCCGTCTGTTTAATGCCGCCAAGGCCGGTCACACCGGCGCGCTGGATCCGCTGGCGACCGGTATGCTGCCGGTCTGCCTCGGTGAAGCGACCAAATTTTCACAGTTTCTGCTGGATTCCGACAAGCGTTACCGTGTGATTGCCCGCCTGGGGCAGCGCACAGACACCTCAGACTCACAGGGTGAGGTGATCAGTGAGCGCCCGCTGACATTCACGGCGGAACAGCTTGCGGCTGCTCTGGAGTCATTCAGGGGCGATACCTTACAGGTACCGTCCATGTATTCCGCGCTCAAGCATCAGGGACGCCCGCTGTACGAATATGCCCGTAAAGGCATCACCATCGAGCGGGAAGCCCGCCCGATCACAGTGTATGAACTGTTGTTTATCCGCCATGAAGGGGACGAGCTGGAGCTGGAGATTCACTGTTCGAAAGGCACCTATATCCGCACTATTATTGATGATCTCGGTGAGAAACTCGGCTGTGGTGCGCATGTGACCATGCTGCGCCGGTTGCAGGTGGCTACGTATCCGGCAGAACGGATGGTGACACTGGAACAGCTTCAGGACATGCGCCGGGTGGCGGATGAATCAGAAACACCCCTTGAAACCGCACTGGATCCGCTGCTGCTGCCGATGGATACCGCCGTGTCTCATTTCCCGCAGGTCAATCTGACGGATGTGACCGCCGGGTATTTTAAGCTGGGGCAGCCGGTACGGGCTTCACACGACCTGGCACCGGAGACATTAACCCGCGTAACGCAGGGTGATGATGCACAGTTTATCGGCCTTGCGGTGATCAGTGAGGACGGCCTGGTGGCACCGCGCCGCCTTGTCGTGGAATACGCGGAATAAGTGCCGCCATATCTTGCGTTCAGGGCGCGGGCGGCGTAGAATAACGCGGCAATTTCCCTGAGATGCTGAATTAGAGATCGGCACTCAATTTTATTAATCAAAGTATATTTGGAGTTCTATTATGTCTCTAAGCACTGAAGCGAAAGCGAAAATTGTCGCTGATTTCGGTCGTGGCGAAAACGACACCGGTTCAAGCGAAGTTCAGATCGCGCTGCTGACTGCACAGATCAATCACCTGCAAGGTCACTTTTCTGAGCATAAAAAAGATCACCACAGCCGTCGTGGTCTGCTGCGCATGGTAGCTCAGCGTCGTAAGCTCCTGAACTATCTGAAAGGCAAAGATTTAGCAAGCTACACCTCAATTCTTGAGCGTCTGGGCCTGCGTCGCTAATTCAGACGAGTTTCAGTGGAAAGGGGCCGACGGCCCCTTTTCTTCTGAATGCGGCACATTACGCTGTTGCCGCAATAATAACGATTCTTCGGTACAGCTATTCGCGCGGCTAATGAGAGCACTTTCCGGCAACAGGAAAAGGTTGTCATTAGTCGCGAGGATGTATCTGAAGGAACCATTTCACTACTTACCCCTGCCGGGGTGAGAGACCCAGAAGGATATTATTTTGTTAAATCCGACAATCCGTAAATTCCAGTATGGTCAGCACACTGTCACTATCGAAACCGGCATGATGGCCCGTCAGGCGACAGCAGCTGTAATGGTTAATATGGACGACACTGCGGTATTCGTTACCGTTGTCGGCCAGAAAAAAATGAAACCGGGCCAGGACTTCTTCCCGCTGACCGTAAACTATCAGGAGCGTACTTACGCTGCCGGCCGTATTCCGGGGAGCTTCTTCCGCCGTGAAGGCCGTCCGGGCGAAGGCGAAACCCTGATCGCACGTCTGATTGACCGTCCGTTACGTCCGCTGTTCCCGGAAGGTTTCCTGAACGAAGTTCAGATCATCGCAACCGTGGTGTCTGTGAACCCGCAGGTTAACCCTGATATCGTGGCAATGATTGGTGCTTCAGCGGCACTGGCACTGTCCGGTATTCCGTTCAACGGCCCGATTGGTGCGGCACGTGTTGGTTTTATCAATGACCAGTATGTTCTGAACCCGACCACTGACGAATTAGCAGTAAGCAAACTGGATCTGGTTGTTGCCGGTACCAAAGGTGCGGTTCTGATGGTTGAATCAGAAGCACAGCTGCTGACTGAAGAACAAATGCTGGGTGCGGTCGTGTTCGGTCACGATCAGCAGCAGATTGTTATCGAAAATATCAACGCACTGGCTGCTGAAGCCGGTAAACCGAAGTGGGACTGGCAGCCTGAGCCTGTTAATCAGACTCTGCATGACCGCGTTGCTGAGCTGTCTGAAAAAGCCCTGGGTGATGCTTACCGTATCACTGAGAAGCAGGATCGCTATGCGCAGGTTGATATCATTAAAGATGCCACCATCAGCGCACTGGAAGCAGAATTCGCCGCACGCGGTGAAGAGCTGACCGGCGAACTGAAACATGAAATCAGCGACATCCTGGCTGCGGTTGAAAAATCTGTTGTCCGTACCCGTGTTCTGAACGGCGAGCCGCGTATCGACGGTCGTGAAAAAGACATGGTCCGCGCACTGGATGTCCGCACCGGCGTTCTGCCGCGTACTCACGGTTCTTCTCTGTTCACCCGTGGTGAAACTCAGGCGCTGGTAACCGCAACGCTGGGTACTGCCCGTGATGCACAGACGCTGGATCAGGTGATGGGTGAAATCACTGATACCTTCCTGTTCCACTACAACTTCCCTCCGTACTGTGTGGGTGAAACCGGTATGGTCGGTTCACCGAAACGCCGCGAAATCGGCCACGGTCGTCTGGCGAAACGTGGTGTGCTGGCAGTGATGCCGTCTCAGGAAGAATTCCCGTACACCGTGCGTGTGGTGTCAGAAATCACTGAATCCAACGGTTCTTCTTCTATGGCGTCAGTCTGTGGTGCATCTCTGGCACTGATGGATGCAGGTGTTCCTGTGAAATCAGCGGTTGCCGGTATCGCAATGGGTCTGGTGAAAGAAGGCGACAAGTACGTGGTTCTGTCTGATATCCTGGGTGATGAAGACCACCTCGGCGATATGGACTTTAAAGTGGCGGGCAGCCGTGATGGTATAAGCGCCCTGCAGATGGATATCAAAATCGAAGGTATCACCAGCGAAATCATGCAGGTGGCTCTGAACCAGGCCAAAGGTGCGCGTCTGCACATCCTGGGCGTGATGGAACAGGCTATCAACTCACCACGTGCTGATATTTCTGAGTTTGCACCGCGCATCCACACCATCCGCATCAATCCGGACAAAATTAAAGACGTTATCGGTAAAGGCGGTTCTGTGATCCGTGCCCTGACCGAAGAAACCGGCACCACTATCGAAATCGAAGATGACGGTACCGTGAAGATTGCTGCAACTGACGGTGATAAAGCGAAGATGGCTATCCGCCGTATCGAAGAAATCACCGCAGAAGTGGAAGTCGGTCGTGTCTATAACGGTAAAGTTGTCCGTATCGTTGATTTCGGTGCTTTCGTGGCTATCGGCGGCGGTAAAGAAGGTCTGGTGCATATCTCTCAGATCGCTGACAAACGCGTTGAAAAAGTATCAGATTATCTGGAAATGGGTCAGGAAGTACCGGTCAAGGTACTGGAAATCGACCGTCAGGGTCGTATCCGCCTGAGCATGAAAGAAGCAGTCAGTCAGGATGCTGCACCGGCTTCGGATGCAACCCCTGATGCAAATAACGCTGAATAAAATTTGACGTAAGTCGTGGCGTCCTGTAAAAAGGGCGCCATTCGGCAAAAAAAGCAAAAATGCACTCGGTTATTGTCAGTCAGAGGATTATCCTTTCAGGGATCTGACTTCGGGAGTAGGAAATGAATTTTTTTCTGCGTTGGTGGAGCATTGCAGCTATAATTTTTATCGCAGGATGCAGCAGCGGTAAAAACTGGCACTCCGGGGATTTACTTGCAGTACCCCTGCAGCCATCATTACAGCAGGAAGTGATCCTCGCCCGAATGGAACAAATACTGGCAAGCCGGTCATTAACTGAGGACGAATACGCCCAGCTGCTTTATCAGCGTGGTGTGTTGTATGACAGCCTCGGATTGCGTGCATTGGCACGTAACGATTTTACCGTTGCGTTATCAATGCGTCCGGATATTCCGGAAATATTTAATTACCTGGGCATTTATTTTACGCAGGCAGGCAACTTTGATGCTGCCTATGAAGCGTATGATTCTGTATTAGAGCTTGATCCAACTTATAACTACGCGCGTATGAACCGCGGTATTGCCCTGTATTACGGGGGCCGGTATCCGGTGGCGCGGGATGATTTGCTGGCGTTTTATCAGGATGATCCAAACGATCCGTTCCGCTCGCTGTGGCTTTATCTCGTCGATAAAGAGATAGATCCAAAGAAAGCACTGACCGATTTACGTCAGCGCTATCAGCAGGCGAAAGGCGGACAATGGGGCTGGAATATTGCTGAATTCTATCTCGGCGACATCAGTGAAAAGACACTGCTTGATCGGCTGAAGGAATTCTCAACGGATAACACTTCGCTCGCTGAACATCTCAGTGAAACCTACTTCTATTTAGGTAAATACTACCTGAGTCTGGGGGATACGGACAGCGCTGAAACGCTGTTCAAGCTGACGGTTGCCAACAACGCACACAATTTCGTTGAGCACCGCTACGCATTGTTGGAATTAGCTCTGTTAGGTGATGAAGAACAGGACCTGACGGATTCAGATCCACAATAGCTGACGAACACACTTCAACCCGTTAATTTTTCACCATTGCGAAAGTGATGGGGGGATTTTTGTTCGTTTTATAATTTTATTTGAGCCAGTTCACACTTTTAAATGAAAACAACCGACATGCTTTCCGATGGGTTGTGTAGACTGGCCGCCATTTTGTATGAGGCACCTTTACATGACCACTGAGACTGAAATCTCTTTTGCTGACATTGGTTTATCAGCTGATATTTTGACTGCACTGGACGACCTGGGCTACGAAAAGCCGTCCCCGATCCAGCAACAATGTATTCCGCACCTGCTTGCCGGACGTGATGTCCTCGGTATGGCACAGACAGGTAGTGGTAAAACGGCGGCATTCGGCCTGCCGTTACTGAACAATATTGATCCGAACCTGAGAGCACCACAGATCCTGGTGCTGGCACCGACCCGTGAATTAGCGGTTCAGGTTGCGGAAGCCTGCACTGATTTCTCCAAACATATGCGTAACGTGAATGTGGTCGCCCTGTACGGCGGTCAGCGTTATGACGTCCAGTTACGTGCTCTGCGTCAGGGACCACAAGTGGTTGTCGGGACGCCGGGCCGTCTGCTGGATCACTTAAAACGCGGCACCCTGGATTTATCCAACCTGAAAGGTCTGGTACTGGACGAAGCAGATGAAATGCTGCGCATGGGATTCATCGAAGACGTTGAAACCATCATGAGCCAGATCCCGGCAGAGCACCAGACAGCCCTGTTTTCTGCAACGATGCCGGAAGCTATCCGCCGCATTACCCGTCGTTTCATGAAAGATCCGCAGGAAGTGCGCATCCAGACCAGCATCACCACCCGTCCGGACATCAGCCAGAGCTACTGGACTGCTTACGGCGCACGTAAGAGTGAAGCACTGGTCCGTTTCCTGGAAGCGGAAGATTTTGATGCGGCGATTATCTTCGTCCGTACCAAAAACGCGACTCTGGAAGTGGCTGAAACCCTGGAGCGTAACGGCTACAACAGCGCGGCACTGAACGGTGACATGAACCAGGCACTGCGTGAGCAGACGCTGGAGCGCCTGAAAGACGGTCGTCTGGATATCCTGATTGCAACAGACGTTGCTGCCCGTGGTCTGGACGTTGAGCGTATCAGCCTGGTTGTTAACTACGATATCCCGATGGATGCGGAATCTTACGTTCACCGTATCGGCCGTACCGGTCGTGCGGGTCGTGCCGGCCGTGCTCTGCTGTTCGTTGAAAACCGCGAACGCCGCCTGCTGCGCAACATTGAACGCACCATGAAACTGACCATTCCTGAGGTAGAATTACCGGATGCAGAGATGATCAGCCAGCGCCGCCAGGAAAAATTTGCTGCCACTATCCATGCAGAAATGGAAAGCAGCAACCTGGATCAATATCGTGCACTGCTGAAAAAACTGGTTCCGGCAGACAGCGATGAGTCTGACGCAGATATCGATATGGAAACTCTGGCTGCTGTTCTGCTGAAAATGGCAGAAGGTGAGCGCAAACTGATCCTGCCACCGGATGCACCACGCCGTCCGCGCCGTGAGTTCAACGATCGTGATGATCGCCGCCGCAATGACCGTAACGACCGTTTCGGCGATCGTCCTGAGCGTGGTGATCGTCCGCGCCGTGAACGCCGTGACGTGGGTGATATGGAACTGTACCGCATTGAAGTGGGCCGTACCGATGGTGTTGAAGTCCGTCACATTGTGGGCGCGATTGCTAACGAAGGGGATATCAACAGCCGTTACATCGGTAACATCAAACTGTTTGATACTCACTCAACTATCGAATTACCGAAAGGTATGCCGACGGATCTGTTACAGCACTTCACCCGTACCCGTGTGATGAACAAGCCGATGAACATGACATTAGTCGGTGATGCGAAGCCGTTCAACCGTGAACGCCGCAGCGGCGGTAATGACCGTGGTGGTAACGGCGGCCGCAGTTTCGGTGGTGGTAACCGCCGTGACGGCGAGCGTTCTGAGCGTGGTAACAGCGATCGCCGTCCGCAGGGCGAGCGCCGCAACTTCCGCCGTGAAGACGGAAATTCCGCACCGCGCCGTCGCACCAATAATGACGCATAATTGATTCTCTGAATCATAAAAAGCCCGGCCGGGGATATCCCCGCCGGGCTTTTTTTATGCGCCTGAGAATGGGTATTAAATCAGCCCCAGAGCCTCTTTCAGGGGTTTAAGGTAGCGGCGGCTGACCGGGATGGTTTCATCGTTACTCAGGATCAGTTCCGCCTGACCGTTATCGCCCAGCAGGATTTCCCGCAGGCGGGTCAGATTGACCAGATACTGCCGGTGGCAGCGCAGCAGCGGGGTACGGGTTTCCAGAGTGCGCAGTGTCAGCTCGGTAAATCCTTCCTGGCCGTGTGCGCTCATCACGAACACGCCGCTGATGCGGGAATTGACATACACCACATCCTCAACCGGCATCAGCCAGATACGGTTGTGCCCGCTGCACGGGATATAGCGCAGTTGCTCTGTCTGTTCCGGGATCTCCGCCGGGCGGATCTGCCCCTGGCGCAGCCGGTTCAGGGTTTTGTCCAGGCGCTCTTTCTCGACCGGTTTGAGCAGATAATCAAACGCATCCTCCTCGAAAGCCTGTAAGGCGTACTCTTCAAAGGCGGTGAGAAAGACAATCGCAGGCCGGTGGCCGGGGTCGAGCATACCGACCATCTCCAGCCCGGTGACCCGGGGCATCTGGATATCCAGAAACACCACGTCCGGTTTCAGGCGATGGATTTTACCGATAGCATCAATGGCGTTAGTGCATTCACCCAGGATATGGATGTCAGGATACGCATCGAGCAGTAATCGCAGGTTTTCCCGGGCCAGTGGCTCATCATCAACAATTAAAACATTCATGGTGTCATTATCATTTTTTTAGTTATCAGGCGGTGCTGATGCACCTGCCGGTGAGTCGAAGGGTAAGGTCAGAATGATCGTTGTTTTTATTTCCGGCTCGCAGTGAACACTGAGACCGTATTGTTTACCATAGCGGACTTTGATGCGTTTATCGACCAGTCCCATACCCAGCCCGTCACTCATTCCGGTCGGCTGATACAGTCCGGCGTTATCGGTGATCCGGATGACAAGGGTATTGCCCTCGGCCCGTGCGGTTATGGTAATTTTTCCCTGCTCAAATATCTGTGATGTACCATGTTTTATCGCATTTTCCACAATCGGCTGTAACGAAAAGACCGGCAGACTGGCCTGTTTCAGCGCATCCGGAATGGCGATATCCACACTGAGCTGCTCACGGAAGCGGGCTTTTTCAATCTGTAAGTAAGCATTCACATGCTCAATTTCGGCGGCGAGGGTGGCAATCTCCCCCGGCCGTTTCAGGTTTTTGCGGAAAAAGGTGGAGAGATTCTGCACCAGATGCCGTGCCTGTTCCGCATCGCGGCGGATCACCGCCTGTAAGGTATTGAGGGCATTAAACAGGAAATGCGGATTCACCTGGGCATGCAGCAATTTCACCTCGGTTTCCAGTAGTGACTGCTTACTTCGCTCAAACTGCCCGGCCAGGATTTGTGCCGACAACAGGCTGGCAATCCCTTCTCCCAGTGTGCGGTTAATGGAGCTGAACAGGCGGTTCTTCACTTCATATAGTTTGATGGTACCGACCACCTGCTTATTCTCCCCGGTCAGCGGGATAACCAGCGTAGATCCGAGTTTACAGTGCGGATTGATCGAACAACAGTACGGTGTTTCGTTACCGTCGGCATAGACCACCTCATTATGGGCAATCGCCTGGCGGGAATAGCGGGAAGCAATCGGCGTACCCGGCAGATGGTGATCCGCCCCGACACCGATAAAGGCCAGCAGTTTTTCCGTATCCGTGATAGCCACGGCGGCGACATTCAGCTCATCATACAATACTTGTGCCACCTGGCGGCTGTTGGTCTCATTAAATCCCTGGCGCAGCACACCGTCTGTACTGATTGCCAGTTTCAGTGCCTGGGCGGAAAAGGCGCTGGTGTATTTTTCAAAGATAGCGCGTCTGTCCAGCAGGATGCGGATAAACATGGCGGCACCGATGGTATTGGCGATAATCATCGGCGCGGCAATATCTTTCACCAGGCTCAGGGCTTCATTAAACGGTCGCGCCAGTAACAGAATAATCGCCATCTGCGCCAGTTCGGCAACAAAGGTCACACCGGCGGCTGTCCACGGATTGAACAGTTTGTTGATTTGCCCGCGCTTCATATAGTAGCGGTGTACCAGGCCGCCGATCAGCCCTTCGACAATCGTGGACACCATACAGCTGAACGCCGTCATCCCGCCGAGAGAATAGCGGTGCAGCCCGCCGGTAAAACCGACCAGCAGCCCGACAGACGGCCCGCCGAGCAGACCGCCGAGTACCGAGCCGATAGCCCGCGTGTTGGCGATAGAATCATTGATATTCAGCCCGAAATAGGTGCCCATGACACAGAAAACGGAGAATATCAGATAGCACATCAGCTTGTGCGGCAGGCGGACAGTCACCTGTAAGACCGGCAGTACCAGCGGCGTTTTACTGAGCACCCAGGCGATAACCAGATACACACACATCTGCTGAAGCAGCAGGAAAATCAGATTGTAGTCATACATTTTTCTGTCGGATCACTTGCCGGGGGACGATTATTTGTAACTATCTGAGATTTTATATTAAAAAGAGTTGTACAACAGGTGCGCGGCGCTAAGATTGATAGTATTGTGCTGTGATCTGGCGCACAAATATCTTAACGGTTTCATCAGAAATCAGTAATACTGAAACCTTCCCCTTCTTCATCGTTTTATCCAGAACAATTTCTTTCGGGATGATTCCATTCCGAATAGTTTCACAAATGATAGTTAAGGCCGAAATCAATAATGAAAAAAAGAACAATCTATCTGATCCTGCTGATGCTGGTCTTAATTGCGATGGCTGCACTTTTTCGTGCCCACAACCAGTATCTTTTATTGCAGGGTGAAGTCGATGCACCGGAGGTCATTGTTTCCTCGAAAGCCAAAGGGCGTGTTGTTGAACGCCTGATTGAGCGCGGTGACGACGTTAAACAAGGACAGGCGCTGATTCGTCTGACCAGCCCTGAACTGGAAGCGCAGGTCGCCTCGCTGGTGGCTGCCCGCGACCAGGCACAGGCACAATTAACCGAATCTCTGAACGGTACCCGTGAAGAGAGCGTACGTAACTATGCGGCGCAGCTGGCGAAGTCTCAGGCTGAGCTGGCGAATGCACAACGTGATTTTCAGCGCATGAGCAGCATGGCCGGAAAAGGCTATGTATCAAAAACCGAGCTTGATCAGTCCCGCCGCGCCCGTGATGTGGCGCAGCAGGGCGTACTGGCCGCCAAAGCACAACTCGACCAGGCGAAAAACGGTGACCGCACCGAGCAGCGCCAGCGTTACGAAGCGGCATTGCGTCAGGCAGAACAGAAACTGGCGGAATTAAAAGTCCAGCAGGATGAACTGACCGTGACCGCACCGGTGACCGGTGAAATCGGGCCGATTCCGGCTGAAATCGGTGAACTGTTTAATGCAGGCAGCCCGCTGGTGACGATTATCCGTCTGCCGGAAGCGTATTTTGTCTATAACCTGCGTGAGGACATTCTCGCGGATGTGAAAAAAGGTGACAAAATCACCCTGACGGTACCGGCACTGAAAAATCAGGAAATTGAGGCTGAAGTCCGCTATATCGCACCTATGGGGGATTACGCCACCAAACGCGCCACCCGCGCCACCGGGGATTTTGATCTGAAGACCTTTGAGGTTCGTCTCTATCCGGCACAGCCGGTCGACGGATTAAGACCCGGCATGAGTGCGTTATGGCGCCGGGATAAGTAATGAGATTTCCGGCAATATGGCGCGGTTTCCGCAACGCATTCTCACAGGAAACCCGGATGGCGGTGCGCAGTCCGGTGTTTCACTGGCTGAGCTGGCTGTTTCCGCTGATGTTGTTTGCACTGGTCAGTGCCAACTTCTCGGAAGGCACATTACTGGACTTACCGGTTTCCGCCATTGATTATGACCACAGCCCGCTCTCACGCACCCTGGTGCGTAACCTGAACGCGGCATCACATGCCAGTATCACGCCGCAGGATGATAAAGATGTCGCGCTTGAGCGCATGGGGAGTGCGCAAGATTACGCCATTCTGGTGATCCCGCCGCGTTTTGAAAGTGATGTGCTGTCCGGTAAGCAACCGACAACCCGGATGTTTTTTAATGCCCTGTTTTATGCTTCCGGCAGCTACGCCACTCAGGACTTCAGCGGACTGATTGCCGAACTGAACGGCCAGTACCGGTCTGTTCTCGCTTCTGAAATGGGGAAAAACGTCCCGAAACTGGCACAGGTGACGATGTCCTATGACACCCTGTTTAACGCCAGCGGCAGTTATATTTATTATCAGCAGTTTGCCGCCACGATCCATATGCTTCAGTTATTTGTGGTGACCTGCACCATTTACACCATGTCACGCAGCACCATGCTGCACTCCATTAAACCGCTGTTCAGTGGTGTACTGGGCAAACTGGCACCTTATACGCTGTTTTTCACGGCACTGCTGATGATCGAACTCGCTGTCCTGGTTACCGTGTTTGAGGCGAAAGTGACCGGGAATCCGGTTTATATGCTGATGGTCGGTTTCTTTTATGTGATGGCTGCTCAGAGCATCGGTCTGCTCCTCTACACATTCACCCGTGATCCGATGATGGCGTACAGTATGATCGGGATGCTGGTGAGTATGGCAATGGCCTTTTCCGGGATGACCGTGCCGGAGTTGTCGATGATTCTGCCGGCACGGATTATCGCGAATATCGAGCCGCTGACACATGCGCTGAACGCCATGTTTGATATTTTCCTGCGGGAAGTCTCGTTACAGCATATCCTGTATGTCTGCGCGTTATTGTTGCTCTATCCGGTGGGAGCCACTTTCCTGATCCGTAACCGCCTGCCGAAACGGCTGGCATTGCAGAAAGGAGGCGCGGTATGAAACTCTATTTCCAGACCTTCCTGAAAGTACTGCTCGGTATGCTGGAAAAACCGATGTGGATGCTGCTGATTATCTCGCTGTGTGTCATGAGCCTGGTCTATGTGCATCCGGTCCTGTGGGATTTACCGGTTGCGGTGGTGGATCAGGATAATACGGTGGCCAGCCGTTCTCTGGTGCGGGAGCTGGATGCCACCGCAAAAGTCGAACTGCACAGTTATGACAACCTGGCCACGGCCCGGCAGGATATGATCATGCGTGATCTGTTTGCGATCATCATTGTTCCGCAGGATTTTGAGCGCAATCTTCTGCAGGGCAAAAATATCACGGTACCGGTCTTTGGTGACGGCACCAACCGTATCGCCAGCGGGCAGATTCAGCAGGAACTGAGTAAGGCATATCAGCAGATCCTCGCGGATTACAACACCAAGATCCTGACAGCCAATGGCTATACACCGGAACAGGCATCAATACTGATCGCCCCGATTCAGTCGGAAACGGTCGGTATGTATAATCCCGGTGTCAGTTTTGCCGCCATTGCGCTGCCGGGACTGCTGGTGATGCTGTTGCAGCACACGCTGCTGATAGCCTGTGTCCGTGTCAGTATCGCGGTGCGCAGCACACCGAAAGGGAAACCGCCGCTGGCGGTCTATCTGGGGGCGCTGAGTGCGCTGTTGCCTATCTGGCTGTTTCTCTCGACGGTCTTCTTTGCGCTGTGGCCGTGGGTGCTGGGATACCGTCAGGAAGCGCCGATGTATGAATTATGGCTGCTGACATTCCCGTTCCTGCTGGGGGTTCTGGGGCTGGGAAAACTGGTTACCGAATGCCTGCGCAGTGTGGAGATGATTTACCTGACGCTGGCGTTTGTGACCACACCGGTCTTTTATATGTCAGGCACTATCTGGCCGTTACAGGCCATGCCGGACTGGGTGCGGTTTATTGCTTCCGCGCTGCCGTCCACCTGGGCGACCAAAGCGATTGCCGGTATCAACCAGATGGATTTACCGTTCAGCAGTGTGCAGAACGATATTATTATGATGCTGGTGCTCGGGATTATTTATACGCTGCTCGGCGTCTTTATCGGTATGTTACGTGACGGGGAATTACGGCGTATCACACATTCCCTGCGCCGGATGTTCCGGCGGAAAAACAAAGCCCGTTAAATAAAATCCCGTTCTCACGGTTTCCGGGAGAACAGAGGATCAGGGCAGGCAACGTGAGGCATAACAGCCGGTCAAAACGGGCGCGCACATATCGCGCCCGTTCTGTTATTCCGTTCCGGCGCCCGGCTATATTTCCATGCAGGCACCGGACGGCCGTTATTCCACCAGTTCCAGCCCCGCCACTTTACGCCAGTAACCGTTGCAGTTTTGTGCCTGTGCCAGATCCAGCGGCTGTGCGCCGGTTTCATTCTGACGGAAATGGTCAATGACGGCCAGATCATCCGGCGCATCCGGGGAAATGCGCACAATATCTACCAGTCCCTGCATGGAACGCAGATCATTACCGAGGTTATAGCAGTAACCGCTCTGGGTCTGGATCCCGTTAAGGACAAAGACCTGCTGATTTTCCTGTGAGAGGACTTTGCGCCCCTGAGGATAGCTGATACAGCAGGTTTCGCAGTCATCTTTGGCGCGGTTTTCCGAACGGGCGGTGAAGCAGCGGGCGGAGTAGGCCAGCGGCAGGTGGCCGTAGCTCATCACTTCCACTTCAAATTTGTCGCGGATCCCCAACTCTTCACATTGCTTCAGCAGGTTCACCAGCCAGTCACGGGACAGCTCCACCGGCATACACCAGCGTGTCATCCCCTGTTTTTGCAGGATTTTCAGCGCCGGGGCGTTATAGCAGTTCAGGCCGTGTCCGGCGACAAACGGCAGCCCGCGCTCGTGCAGCATATTAATCACACCGAAATCATGCGCTTCGATCATAAATTCGCCGTTATCCACCAGTTTGGCGATCTCTTTCAGCTCAGACGGCGCCTGTAACAGCGCCAGCGTCGAGATAACCACCTGTTTGCCGCTTCCGGCAACGGTTTTAGCGAGATTTATCCAGTCATCCGGTTTCATTTCCCGGCGCTTGCTGCACACGGTTTCGCCGAGGTAGATAATATCCGCACTGCTTTGCATTGCCTGCTGATAAAACTGTTCCAGTGTCGCTTTCGGCCAGTAATAGAGGACTGAACCTAATGAAAATTGCATCGTTTTTCTCTCCGTTACTGCCATTTGCGGTGATAGGCACCGAGTGTGGTCTGGCGTCCTTCTGACATACCACCGAGGGTCTGCATCCACGCGGCATCCGGCGCATAGTTGTCCGGATCGGCTTTGCAGCGGTCGATGGCCTGACGCCATACTTTCGCCACATCAGTCACATAGGCCGGGCTGCGCTGGCGGCCTTCAATTTTCACTGACGCGATATTGGCTGCCATCAGTTCCGGCAGCAGTTCCAGGGTGTTAAGGCTGGTCGGTTCTTCCAGGGCATGGTAAGGCTTGCTGTCCACGCAGTAACGGCCTTTGCAGAGGGTCGGGTAACCGGCATTCTCATCTGCACCGTAGCGGTCAATCAGCACATCATTCAGGCGTGATTCCAGCCCCTGCGCGGTCTCCTGCCAGCGGACAAACCGTGCCGGAGAGCAGGCACCGACGGTATTCGGGGATTCCCCGGTCAGATAGGAGGAGAGGTAGCAGCGGCCTTCCGCCATAATGCACAGGCTGCCGAAAGCAAAGACTTCCAGCGGCACCGGGCTGGTGCGTGCCAGCTGTTTTACCTGATGGATTGAGAGTACACGCGGCAGCACGATACGGTGCACATCAAAGTTGCGCTGATAGAAACGGATCGCTTCGGTATTAGTGGCCGATGCCTGTACAGAGACATGACGTTCAATGTGCGGATAACGCTCCGCGGCATATTCCAGCATGGCGATATCCGCGAGGATCAGGGCATCTGCCCCCAGTTGTGCTGCCATATCCACCGCCCGCTGCCAGCGGCTGAAACCGTCCGGATGGGCAAAGGTGTTAATTGCAATATGCAGGTGACGCCGGTGGCGGTGAACATAATCCACCGCCTCGGTCAGTTTCTTTTCAGTAAAATTCAGACCGGCGAAGTGACGGGCATTAGTATCATCTTTCAGGCCGATATAAACCGCATCCGCGCCGTTATCAATAGCGGCTTTCAGTGCGGGTAAATTACCGGCAGGACACAATAGTTCCATGGTGAGACTCTCAGACTGAATAATAAAAATGATCGGAAATTGTAAATGGCAGGCTAAAAAAGGTATTGACCTGAGGCAGGTTAGGGAACATTTACCGCAAAAAATCACCCGGTTTGCGGATATAAAAGCGGGATGTTCTCTGCGGCAGGAAGAAAATCGGGTATATAATAGAAACAATGACACGAAAAATTGACCGGAATCCTGAGTTATTTCCGCAGATTCTGGCACAATGACGCAGTAATTCAGATTAAGGAGTCAGTACGGTGTTTGCCAAAATTCGTTCCTCGCTCGTACACAACGGGCCGGCGTTATTGCGGTTTCCGCTGAAATTAACGCCGTTTACCCTGCAAAAACAGGTTCTTCAGCAGGTTCTGGCGCGTCAGTTTGAAGAGGCGCTGACAGAAGGTGATCTCGATTTTCTGGAAAATAAATGGCTGAAAGTGGAAGTCCGTGACCTGGCGCTTCACTGGTATATCAGTAACCGTGACGGCCGTCTGGTGGTCAGTGCGGATGAACAGGAAGACGTCAGTTTCAGCGGTAATGCCAATGATCTGGTGCTGATCGCTGCCCGCAAGGAGGACCCGGATACTCTGTTCTTTCAGCGCCGTCTGCGCATTGAGGGGGACACCGAGCTGGGTCTGTATGTCAAAAACCTGATGGACTCGATTGACCTCGATGGTATGCCGCCGCTGCTGCGCAGTGCATTAATGCAGCTGGCTGACTTTATTCAGGCCGGTCTGGCGGAGGATGGGGCTAAATCACCGGCAGTGGTGACCTCATGCTGATCCGTACAGAAATTCCGGTTGATGCCGCCGGTATCGATGCACTGTTGCGCAGCGCATTCGGACGTGATAATGAAGCCGACCTCCTGCATTCGCTGCGGGAAGACGGGCTGCTGACTTTAGGTGTGGTTGCCACTGATGATGAGGGGCTGGTGGTCGGTTATGCCGGTTTCACCCCCGTGGATGTGGAAGGCGAGGATTGCCAGTGGGTCGGCCTGGCACCGCTGGCAGTGGCTGAGGCTTACCGTGGTCAGGGCATTGCGAAGCAGATGGTTTATGAGGGGCTGGACAGCCTCAATGAGTTCGGTTACGGCGCGGTTGTGGTGCTGGGCGATCCCGCGATCTACGGTAAGTGGGGGTTTAAACCGGCAGCAGAGTTTGATCTGCACTGCAAATGGCCGGATACCGCACCGTATTTCCTGATCTATCCGCTGGAAAATGATGCTGCAGATCGTTATCACGGGCTGGTGAATTTCTCACATCATTTTGACAGCTGTGAATAATCGCCGCCATTAAGGTATGCCGTCAAATCGGAGGGCTGGTCACTGACCAGCCTTTCTTTTTTCTTCTTTGTCAGCTGCTTGACCCGGTACTCTTCTTTTGACGCGATTGAGCGATCCGCCAGAGCCACCTGATACACGACATGCAGCCCGCTCTTTCCCCGCAGGTATTTTGCTCCCTTTCCGGACTGATGTGTCGCCACACGTTGTGCGACATCACGGGTGATCCCTGTGTAAAGATATCCGGATTCTGTCCTGATTATGTAAAGAAACCACGTGTTTATGTCTGTATTGTTGTTCATTTTTGTGTAATCGTGCGTTTTATTATTTATATGAAAGGCGAATATTTTGGTGGTTTTCGTTGCGGAATAGTCACGCAAGTAACTAATTAATCAGTGGTATTCACCATGGTAATTCTTTTCACGGATTTATTAAAACCCACATCATCAATTTTATTGAATAACTACAGCAGAAATAGCTAATTTTCTTTTTCGCCGGAGGAGCATAATATGACTCACATCACAGAGAGAGACAAAAACGTCTCATGATATTACATTTATTCTAAGGAATCATATTATGAAAATCTCAACAGTAATCCCTGCAATTTTAGCTTTAAGTGCCGTTTCATTTGGTTCAATGGCTGCTACCGAAGTACAACATAGCACACAAGCACCTGTCGGTGTTGTCTCTGTCAGCGATGTTGATACCCTGGCTGACGTGACTGCTGCTTTATCCAAAAAAGCTGATGAAGCTGGCGCAAGTTCTTTCCGTATCATCTCCGCAGGTGGTGAAAACCTGATGGGTGGTACTGCAGAGCTCTATAAATAATTCCTGAGATTTGCCATACAATACAGCCCGTCTGACGGGACTGTCTGAACCAGCACCGGATGATATACTCTATCAGCCGGTGTGGTTTTATTGGGGGTACTGTATGGAATTACCGCACGATTCAATCCTGTCTTATCTGAAGAAAAATCATGTCTTTACGCTGTGTGCCACTGCCGGTGATGATCTGTGGTGCGCCTCCTGCTTTTATATCGCAGATCCGGAAACGATGATGCTTTATTTCCTGACTGAACCGCATACACGGCACGGTACCCTGATGCAGCAGAATCCGCTGGTGGCGGGAACCATTTCCGCACAGACGGTGACTGTGGCAAAAATCTGCGGTATCCAGTTCAGAGGCGAGGTGACAACGTTGTCAGCGGAAGAGGAAAAACAGGCAAGAGCCCGTTACTGCCGCCGTTTTCCGGTGGCTGTTGCCGCAAAAACCCCGCTGTGGGGGCTGCGGCTGAATGAAATCAAGATGGTGAATAATACGCTGGGGTTCGGCAAGAAACTGCACTGGTCGCGGTTCAGCGCGGGTGTCAGCGCAGATAGTGAATAACCTGGTTACTGCTGCCGCGCCAGATCAGCATCGGGTCATGCAGATCCTGCACAAATTTCCCGTCGACTAACACATTGATATGCTCAATGACTTCCCGCTGGGCATCATTCAGTTCATCCAGTTTATACCCTGTCCACATCCAGATATCTTTTTCCGGCGGGCACTCGCGGCGGATGCGCTGCACCAGTGCCAGGATCACCGGCACATTGTGCGGATGCAGCGGATCACCGCCGGACAGTGTGATCCCCTGACGTTTTACGCGGGTATCACAGAGGTCGGCGATAATTGTGTCTTCCAGTTCACGGGTGTACGGCACACCGGAATCCGTGCGCCAGGTGCTCTGGTTATAGCAGCCGCGGCACTGATGCACACAGCCGGAAACAAACAGGGTGCAGCGTGTACCCGGCCCGTTGACCACGTCAACGGGGTAATACTGATGATAGTTCACAACTCAGCCTAATTGTCCGTTATTCAGGTGTTTAACGCGGCGTTTCACTTCTTCCTGTTTCCCTGCGTTAAACGGACGTGCATCCGGGCTGCCGAGGTAACCGCACACACGGCGGATCACAGAAACGCGGGCGGCATCATGATTGCCGCATTTCGGGCAGACAAAGCCTTTGCTGGTGCAGTTAAACTCACCGGCAAATCCGCATTCATAACACTCATCAATCGGCGTGTTGGTGCCGTAGTACGGAACACGGTCGTAGCTGTAATCCCAGACATCTTCCAGTGCTTTCAGGTTGTGCTGAAGATTCGGGTATTCGCCGTAACAGATGAAACCGCCGTTCGCCAGCGGCGGGTACGGTGCTTCAAAGTCCAGTTTGTCGTACGGATTGACCTTTTTCTCCACATCGAGATGGAAGCTGTTGGTGTAGTAACCTTTGTCTGTCACCCCCGGGATAATCCCGAACTCAGCGGTATCCAGGCGGCAGAAGCGATCGCACAGGTTTTCACTCGGTGTGCTGTAGAGGCTGAAACCGTAGCCGGTTTCGGCTTTCCATTCGTCCGTTGCACGGCGCAGGCGTTCCACGATGGCGATACCCAGGGCGCGGCGCTGTTCGTCGTCATACATGTGCGTTTCAGTGCCGGTCAGAGCATTGATGGTTTCATGGATGCCGATGTAACCCAGTGAAATTGAGGCGCGGCCGTTTTTAAAGATTTCGGTGACGGAATCATCCGCTTTCAGACGCACGCCGCAGGCACCTTCCATATACAGGATTGGCGCAACACGGGCTTTGACATTTTCCAGCCGGGCGATACGGGTCATCAGGGCTTTTTTAGCAAGCGCGAGACGCTCATCCAGCAGTGACCAGAAATCCGCTTCACTGCCCTGTGATTCAATGGCAATACGCGGCAGGTTCAGACTGATAACCCCGAGGTTGTTGCGCCCGTCGTGGATCATTTCACCGTTCTCTTCATAGACACCGAGGAAGCTGCGGCAGCCCATCGGGGTTTTAAAGGAACCGGTCACTTTCACCACCTGGTCGTAGTTCAGGATATCCGGGTACATCCGTTTGCTGGCGCACTCTAATGCGAGCTGTTTGATGTCGTAGTTCGGATCGCCGTACTGGTGGTTCAGGCCTTTTTTAATAGCGAAAACCAATTTCGGGAATACCGCTGTTTTGTGATTTTTACCCAGACCGGCGATACGGTTACGTAAAATCGCCTGCTGGATCATGCGGGATTCTTTTGATGTGCCCAGCCCGAAGCCGAAGGTGACAAACGGTGTCTGCCCGTTGGCGGTGTGCAGTGTGTTGACTTCGTATTCCAGTGACTGGAAAGCGTCATAGCACTCTTTCTCTGTGCGGGCGTTGGCATAGCCTTTCGCATCCGGGATCTGCCACTCTTTTGCGGTTTTCAGATGTTTGTTATAGCTGGCGGTGACAAATGGCGCGAGAATTTCGTCGATACGGTTAATGGTGGTGCCGCCGTAAATATGGCTGGCCACCTGGGCAATAATTTGTGCTGTTACCGCCGTTGCGGTAGAGATGGACTTAGGCTGTTCTATCTCGGCGTTACCCATTTTAAAGCCATGAGTCAGCATGCCTTTTAAATCGATCAGCATGCAGTTAAACATCGGGAAGAACGGGGCGTAGTCCAGATCGTGATAGTGAATTTCGCCGCGTTCGTGCGAAATAACAACATCACGCGGTAAAATGTGCTGTTTTGCGTAGTGTTTGGCAACGATACCTGCCAGCAGGTCACGCTGTGTCGGGATCACCTTGCTGTCTTTATTCGCATTCTCGTTGAGAATGGACATATCACTCTGTTCAACCAGTCCGCGGATCTCGTTATTCAGGCGGCCGCGCAGTTCACGCGCCACGTCACGGTCATGACGGTATTCGATGTAAGTTCTGGCTAACGCTTTGTAATCACCGGACATTAGCTGGTTTTCAACGGCGTCCTGGATCTCACCGATATCCACCTTTTTCCGGTCACCCAGCAGGGCGGCTACCCGTGCGGCAACCTGAGAGCAGTAGTCATCATCATTAACGCGTGCGGCCCTGGCGGCTCTTTTAATGGCATCCCGGATGCGTGATTCATCAAAATTTACCTGACATCCATCACGCTTAATCACGATAGTGTGCACTTTGCTTCTCTCCGGCAGTTTGGTTATCCACAGGGCAAAACCTGTCATCATGCGGGTTGATGGTGTTGTGGATAACACTGTGAATAAATACTATATCTAGTGGGCTTTGTATTATATAGCACTAGATATAGATTTCCTCCGGAATAAGGCGATAGAAATTGATGTAAGTCAAAGAATTCTGGCGACATCAGGCAAACCGCACACTCCGGTTAAGTGTAAAAATGTGCGGTTTGATTGCTGAAAATTATAGTAAAAGTTATTTCTGTCACTTATCAGTGCTGTTTTTATCCTCTTTGAAGACGAAAACATAACCGATGCAGGCGGTGAGCAGTACGCAAATCCCCGCAGCGATAGCCAGCAGGAACCCGGTATCAATGCCGTAAGTATCAATGATCATACCGACACCGGCAGAGCCGAGGGCCACACCGACCGCCAGCCCGGTAATAAGCCAGGTAAAGCCTTCTGTCAGCATATTAGGCGGTGCTTCACGCTCGACAAAACCGATAGCGAGGATCATGGTCGGTGAGAAGAAGAAACCGGCGACAAACATGGTCAGCCCCAGACCGGTCAGGTTTGTGACCAGCAGCAGCGGCAGGGTGGTCAGCAGTGTGGCGGCGGCAGTGAAGACAAACTGCTTTGTGTAGCTGAACGGCAGCCGGATAGCACCGAAGATAAACCCGGCGATACAGGAACCGGCGGCATACACCGACAGAACGTAGCTGGCACCCTCCGGATACCCCTGTGCATTGGCGAAAGCAACAGCCAGTACATCCACCGTCCCGACAATCACCCCGAGCGCAAGCAGCACCACCATCAGCAACTGAATCGCAGGCAGACGCAACACGGTGCCTTTTGCCAGCCCGTCACGTTTGTGTACCGGCGGTTCAGTCCGTTTCTGACAGACCACCAGCGCGGTACCGATGATCAGAAAAATAATTGCCGCCAGCGGACCGGCCTGCGGGAACAGTGCGATACAGAGCGTGACTGACAGCGGCGGCCCGATAATAAAGCTGATTTCATCCAGCACTGACTCAAAGGAGTAGGCAGTCTGTAAACGCGGGTCACCTTTATAGATATGTGTCCAGCGGGCGCGGATCATGGCAGGCATGCTCGGGATCGCCCCGACAAACACCGCTGACAGCCAGATTGCCCAGTCAGGGGCATCATAAACCGTACATAACAGCAGGGCAGCAGTCGCGGGAACACTGATCACCAGCGTTTTCGGCAGGATACGGCTCTGTCCGTAGCGATCCACCAGCCGCGCGATGAGCGGGGCGCAGAAGGCCGCCGAAAAGGTATAAACAGCCGCAGTTACCCCGGCCATAAAGAAAGAATCACGCAATTGGGCAATCATGGTAATGATCCCAATCCCCATCATGGAGACGGTCATCCGCGCGATAAATCCCGCACCTGAAAAAGCCCTGGTGCCGGGATGCTGAAAGATGACGCGATAAGAGCTGAACATAACAACCTCACAGATATCCGGTATATTACAGACGGATATAATTTTTAACTGCCGGAGATAGCCGGCTGTAATGCAATTAACATACATTGCGTATGTGAATCTATTGACATACGCAATGTATGTCAATAAAAAAGTGCTATAATCCCCCGGCTGAAAGGGGTAACCGCAGGAGTAATGAAATGAGCCACAAACCACGTGCAGAGATGATAGAAGAAACGCGGACCAAGCTTATCCGTGCTGCACGCCAGCAGTTTGGTGAAGCAGGGTACGCCGCAACGGTGATGGATGACCTGACGGCTCAGGCGGGTCTCACCCGGGGGGCGCTGTATCACCATTTTGGTGATAAAAAAGGATTATTTCTGGCGGTACTGCAGGATCTGGATCGCGAACTCGATGCGCGCCTGGATACCGCAGAAAAAGAGGAGGCTGATGAGTGGTCCGCTTTCAAATTCCGTTGCCAGGGTTATCTGGCAATGAGTCTGGAGCCGGAAGTTCAGCGGATTATGTTCCGCGATGCTGCCTCGGTACTGGATTTTTCTATTCTCAAGTCCCACGAACTGGCCTGTGTGCAGGGGATCACCCGGCGTCTGACACACCTGATGGAAACCGGACGGATAAAACAGGTGGCACCGGATGTGCTGGCACTATTTATTAATGGCGGGCTGTATGAATGTGCCATGTGGATTGTACACAGTGATGACCCGCAGGCCACTTATGAAAAGGTCAGAGTCTCTTTTGACCAGCTGCTGGAAAATTTACGGGTATAGGATGCGGTAGTACATTGCTGCTATTTAATCGTCATATCCCTCTTTATTTTTTAACGTCCGTTATTCATGATGTTATTTATTCATCCGTCATCGTTATAAAAAAAAGCCCATGAAGCATGGGCAAACAGAGGTAAAATAATTCAGCACTGCCGGGTGTAATAACGTAATGATGCCATTGCCTGTCTCAGTATCTGCACATTAAAATGTTTCCCAGTTATCATCGGCATTATCAGCGGATTTTTTAAGCACAGGTCGCTGTAACGGTGCCATAATGCTGGTTTGGGTACTGTTCTTCAGTTCTCCGGCCTGTATGTGAAATACAGACACCGCCTGAGTCAGTCTGCTGGCCTGCTCTTCAAGTGACGCAGCCGCTGCGGCTGATTGCTCAACTAATGCCGCATTCTGCTGGGTGACCCTGTCCATTTCCGTCACTGCCACACCCACCTGGTCAATCCCGCGGCTCTGTTCATCCGAGGCAGAGGCTATCTCACTCATAATATCGGTGACTCTGGTGACCGCGCTGACAATTTCATCCATCGTTTCACCGGCGCGCTCAACCAGTACAGCTCCGGCATCGACTCTGCCGACTGAATCTTCGATCAGGGTTTTGATTTCCCGGGCGGCCTGCGCACTGCGCTGAGCCAGGTTACGCACCTCACCGGCGACAACGGCAAATCCGCGGCCCTGCTCACCGGCACGGGCAGCTTCCACGGCGGCATTCAGTGCCAGAATGTTAGTCTGGAAGGCGATACCGTCAATCACACTGATGATATCGGCGATTTTCTTCGAGCTGTCGCCGATGCCGCGCATGGTATCCACAACATCATCCACCACTTTCCCGCCGCGCTCTGCGGTCTCGGAGGCGGTTAACGCCAGCTGACTGGCCTGACGGGCATTATCGGCATTCTGACGCACAGTGGCGGTCAGCTCTTCCATGCTGGCAGCGGTTTCTTCAAGAGATGCAGCCTGCTGTTCAGTCCGCGAAGAGAGGTCGTTATTACCGGCAGCGATCTCACTGGCACCGCTGTAAATAGCATTGGCACCATCACGGACATCACTGACCGTTTTGGAAAGCTCGTTCTGCATGTCACGCAATGTTTCAGACAGTTTTTTGATTTCATAACTCCCTGTCACATCAATCGGTCTTATCAGATTACCTTTTGCAATATGCTGAATGCTTTCCAGGAAGTGATTCATAGGTAAAATAAGTAAACGACGAATACCAAACCAGACTAAAATGATAGTAATACAAATGCTGACAAGTAGTAATATTGTTATCCATATTGTCAGTGTTTCATTACTTTTACTATTCTGAATAAGGTTGTCATGATAAATAACATCTTCAGCATAATAATTCTCATATAATTTCCCGAATGTATTCTGATAGTCACTGGTAGGTTGGTTATCAAAATCATCTAACCTGTTGTTGCGTAAATAATGAATTAGCTCAAGCTGGGCACCATGATATTCATTAAAAGCAGCATCCATTTTGCTTTCAAGGTCTTCACCAAATTTTGTCGGCATTGATTTAAATTCTGACCAATCTGATTTTGTTTTTTCTACTTGTTCTTCAGCATAATCAAGTCGTTTGTTCTTTTGTTCGTCATTTTCATAAACGCCTTTCATTACACCTTTGGATATAATATTAAGTAATGATCGGTTCTCTAAAAAACCAATCCAGACACGGTCGAGTACATGGGTTTTTTCTGACTGAACGGTCATCGTATTATTTATTTCATTCTGTGAGTTTATAAACCTGAAAAAATAAAATGATGATATAAGTTGCATCAAAAGAAACGCGATCAGGATAAAGAGCATTCCTGTTGATATTTTTACTTTTTCTAACATATTCCACCTTGAATTAGCATTTTAATGACAAAAACCGGTTATAGGATACCATTTATGACAGAAGATCATTAATGCCGATACTTACCGTTGATATTTACGCCTGAAACATTTCAGATTCTTATTGAAAAGCAATGAAAAATGATAAACAATATTATTATGGCAAATTGTATCAAGGTTATGAAATAAACAGTAGGTGGTTTATTTGTGAATAAGAGACTATAATTGACCGCTTTTGTCTGTAAGCATCTCTGTAAAAGCAATATTCACTTTCAGTCTCCGGAATGAAATCAGATTTCTTCCGTGATTTCATATACCGTTAATGTAATCGGTTTATCAATGGTATTCATTTATTTGCTGAAAACAGGGCAGCGGTTTTGTATTATAATATATCGCTATATCACGGAAGAAGATGGCTGATTACTTTGTAAGTGTTATTAATACCAGCGTAAAAACAGTTTAATTAAAAATAATAATACATATTCTTATGATGCATAACAGACAGAGCCCCTGTAAAGGGGCTCTGTTCAGAGCCACCTCTTGCAGAGGTGGCTTTTTACTGACGTTCTCAGAAAACGCAGTAATTATTTACGGACTGCGATTGCTTCGATTTCTAATTTAACGTCTTTTGGCAGACGCGCAACTTCAACACAAGAACGTGCAGGGTATACTGCTTTGTGCTCATCAAAGAAAGCCGCGTATTCTGCGTTTACAGTAGCAAAGTCGTTCAGGTCTTTAACGAAAACAGTTGTTTTCACGATATCCGTAACCTTCAGACCAGCCTGTTCGATGATAGCTTTGATGTTGTTCAGTGACTGACGCGCCTGCGCTTTAACATCGTCGGCAACGGCACCGGTTTTCGGATCAACAGGGATCTGACCTGAAGTCATTACCATGTTACCCAGGTCTACTGCCTGGACGTATGGGCCGATTGCTGCTGGTGCGTTTTCTGTTGCGATTACTTTAGTCATTACGGACTCCTGTAGGATGATTATTGCTGTTAAGCTTTTAAAAACGCCCTCATTATAATCGTCTGATTTTCCCGGACAACTGACCTGGATCTATCTTATTGGTTATTAATGATTGCGTGGTGATCAAATTCTTTCTCACAGTACTTACAGATTAACACAATTTCCTGTGCAATGGACTTAACAGTGAAGCTGCTTTCCACCGGCTCATTGTGACTGATGCAGTTGCTGTTCGGGCAGACAATCACCCCTTCAATCCGCTCCGGCAGGTTAATCGGCAATTTTTTAACCACCTGATAATCTTCGATAATATTAATTGTGGCTTTCGGGGCATAAAAGCCGAGCTGGTTGGCCTGTTCCGGGGTCAGGAAGGTATCTTCCAGTTTAATCAAATCCTTACGCCCCATATTGTTGGACGGCAGGTTCAGCCCGATAGTAATACGGCTGTCCGTCTCGGTCAGGCGGAAAAAGGAGAGCAGTTTAAATCCCACATTTGCCGGGATATGGTCGATAACGGTACCGCATTTGATGGCTTCAACCAGTAATTTATGATCCTGAGTCATGATGTGCTCCTTAAGCCGGGAAAGTTTCGTTTAACACCAGAGATAACAACGCCTGACGGGCAAAGATCCCGTTACCGGCCTGCTGGAAGTAGTACGCGTAAGGCGTTTTATCCACATCCGGGGTTATCTCATCGATGCGCGGCAGCGGGTGCAGCACTTTCAGGTTCGGTTTCACATTGGCCAGATCAGCCGCCCGCAGCACAAACTGGGCTTTGACATTAGCGTATTCCGACGGATCGAGGCGCTCTTTCTGCACGCGGGTCATATACAGCACATCCAGCTGCGGAAGTACCTCATCAATAGAATGATGTTCGCTGTACGCCACGCCGTTTTCATCCAGCATATGCAGGATGTGATTCGGCATTGCCAGTGCCTGCGGGGCAATAAAATGCAGGTGGTTGCCGCTGAATTTTGACAGCGCCTGTGACAGCGAATGTACCGTGCGCCCGTATTTCAGGTCACCGACCATGGCGATATGCAGGTTTTCAAGACGCCCCTGGGTTTCCTGAATGGTAAACAGGTCGAGCAGGGTCTGTGTCGGATGCTGGTTTGCACCGTCACCGGCGTTGATCACCGGAACCTTACCGGAGAACTCTGATACCAGACGTGCCGCACCTTCCTGCGGGTGGCGCATCACGATGGCATCCGCGTACTGACTGATCACGCTCATGGTATCCGCCAGGGTTTCACCTTTTTTGCCCAGCGAGGTGTTGCTGCTGTCTGAAAAGCCGACAACAGACGCGCCCAGACGCTGAATGGCGGTTTCAAAGGAAAGCCGCGTGCGGGTTGAGGCCTCGAAGAAGCAGCTGGCGATCACCTTGTGCTTCAGTAATTCAGGCTGAGGGCGTTGTTTCAGCGCCGCGGCAGTGTTTAATACCAGTTCCAGCTCATCACGACTGAGATCGTTAATCGAGATGATATCGCGCAGGTATAACGGATTTGCCATTGGGGTCTCCTCATGTGTTCGGCCAGGCAAAAAAAAACCCCTCAATTGAGGGGTTCTGAAATAAATACGGGGGAATGGAAAACATTGCCGCACTGCGGCTGTCCGTGATATGTCACATTGTCCGGCACCGGTTTTACGGTGCTGATAATCACAATGACCATTGTTTCCTCCCGACAAAATTGCGGGGCATTATACGCAATCGGCAACCCGGCGCAAGCGTTTGGCATCACTTTTTCGGGTGAAATTTATGCAACGCTGCCGGTGAATCTAAAATTGTATGTTTTTTGAAAGAGATGCAACCATCACCGCTTTGATGGAATGCAGCCGGTTTTCTGCCTGGTCAAACACCACGCTGTGTTTTGATTCAAATACCTCATTGGTGACCTCAATCCCGCTGGTAAAACCATACTCTTTCGCGAGGGATTGCCCCATGGTGGTTTCCGTATCGTGGAACGCCGGCAGGCAGTGCATAAAGATAACATCCGGATTGCCCGTTTTATCCACCACATCCTGGCTCACCTGATACGGTGTCAGCAGTTTAATCCGTTCTGCCCAGACCTCTTTTGCCTCGCCCATGGAGACCCATACATCGGTGTACAGTACATCCGCATCTTTCACGCCCTCTGCCACATCAGCGGTCAGCGTGATTTTACCGCCGGTGAGTTCAGCGGCTTTGCGGCACTGCGCGATAAGGGTTTCTGACGGCTGACACCCGGCCGGTGCCACCAGGCGGACATCCATCCCGGTTACGGCGGCCATTTCAGCAATGGTATTGCCCATGTTATTACGGGCATCGCCTAAATATGCAAATTTCACGTCGGACAGCGGTTTTTTCACATGCTCCTGAATAGTCAGTAAATCCGCAATCAGCTGTGTCGGATGAAACTCGTCGGTCAGCCCGTTCCAGACCGGAACCCCGGCATATTGTGCCAGCGCTTCGGCGGATTTCTGGGAATAGCCGCGAAACTGAATGCCGTCATACATCCGGCCCAGCACTCTGGCGGTATCTTTGATCGATTCTTTGTGGCCTATCTGACTGCCGGATGACCCCAGATATGTCACCTGTGCGCCCTGATCGTAAGCACCTACTTCAAAGGCACAGCGGGTCCGGGTGGAGTCTTTTTCAAAAATCAGCGCAATATTTTTGCCTTTCATCAGCGGCTGTTCCGAGCCGGTTTTTTTTGCATGTTTCAGATAAGCAGAAAGATTGAGCAGTTCTTCAATATCGGCAGGTTTATAGTCAAGCAACCGCAAAAATGACTGTTGATAAAATGGGTTCATAGTTGTTTCTCCGGTGAATTTATATTCAACATAAATCAATAAAAATTCAATTGCAACACCGGCGGGAAATTCTTTTTTATTATGGGTGGCTCAATTGGCGCGGCTGTGGGAGAATGCGCGGGTATCACTTATCAGAGGACATGGCCATGTCAGAATTAGATGCGTTTTTAGAAGAGCAGCGCGAAGAAACCCGTGCGATTATTGCAGAACTGCTGGAAGACGGCAGCGATCCTGATGCGCAATACACCATTGAACACCATTTTTCGAGTGAGAATTACGACAAGCTGGAAAAAGCGGCAGTTGAAGCATTCAAACTGGGTTATGAAGTGACGGATGCCGAGGAGCTGGAAGTGGAAGGCGGACAGGTGGTGTTATGCTGCGATATCATCAGTGAATGCGGGCTGACGGCGGAACATATCGATGCTCAGGTCGAGCAGTTGGCGCGTCTGGCAGAAAAAATGGATGTGGATTACGACGGCTGGGGCACCTATTTCGAAGACCCGGATGCCGAAGATGAAGATGACGACGACGATGCTGATGAGGCGCCGTTACACTGATCATCAGACATGAAAAACCTGCCGCGTGAAGTGACCCCCGATAGTTGGACAACCGATGATCGGGGGTTTTTTGTGTCTGCCGGTCAGGCGGTGACTGAAAAAACAGACTTCAGCGGGGCAGTGCGTTCACGCCGTGAGTCGGCCTGATTATCACGTACCATCGGTCGCAACGGCGCACAGCCTAAAAATTCAATATCCTGAATATTGATATCATCTTCCGCCTCTTTCATCGCCTCAATGGTCTGATAAAGAACCGGGCCTTGCTGTGTTCTGAGCTGCGGGCTGCGGCTCTCTCCCTGCCATCCTTTCTGTTGTATCTCTGTCTGTTCATCGTCCTGTATGCGGCAGACCGGCCGTTCTGCCGGTGCTTTCAGCGTTACGGCGGTACATAACAGGTCATTCATTCCGTGAATCGTGCTGATCATCCTGATCTCCTGTCTGTCAGTTATAAAACGTGATATCCATCACATATGCAGTGACTGTAAGAGAAACAGCGGAGAGAAACTATCAGAAAAGCGCCGGGAATTTTCAAAAGACTTTCAGCATCCGGACTTCACAGTCGCTGTGGCCGGTGTCGCCCAGCGGGGCATCAAGGAAGATAAACCCGAGTTTTTCATACAGTTTAATCGCAGCCTGAAGATCGGCAGTGGTTTCCAGATAACACTGGTGGTAGCCTTCCGCTTCGGCAAATTCGAGCGCCTGAAGGGCGATTTTTTTCGCCAGACCTTTGCCGCGCAGTCGGGAAGAGATATACATTTTCTGTAGTTCCGCCGTTTTCCCGTCACCACCGGCAAGGCCGGAAACACCGCCGCCGCCGAGGATCTCTCCATCCATTTCAATGACCCAGTAGGCGGCACGCGGCTGGCTGTAAACCTCGTATAACGTGTCCAGAATCGGGTCAGCGACCGCAAAGCCTTTGTCTGCGGTCAGGCCGTGTTCGGCAGAGACCTCACGGATAACCTGTGCGATACCGGGGTTATCTTCCGGGCGGATCAGACGGAGGGTGTAGTTTTCTGTTGTGCTGCTTGTCATGGATATCATTATCTCATTATTTTTATTGTGAAAAGTAAAGCCGGGGGATAAACCTGAGGGGCGATTACTGTGGATATCGTATGAAACGATAAATATGATAATAAATAATTATCACGCAAAGTAAACACGCAGAATGGGGGATAACCGGGATTGTTTTTATCCTGCCCCGGGGATGAGCAGAACATCAAGTTTATCGGCCAGGCTGAGGATCTCTGAAAAAAGTGCCGGGTCGGTCAGCAGCGGGCGGGATCCTCCGGCAGGCTGAAGAATACCGGCGGATATGCGATCGCCGAACAGTATTACAGCACGGGCAGAATCATCCTGGCGTGAAATCCATGACAGCCCCTGAATATCAGCACATTGCCGGTGAATAGCCTGCGCCCACAGACGGGTGGACGGGTAATCACATTTTTCCGTCTCAATCAGCTGTCTGCGGCTGACCCCCAGTTTGCGCAGCGCAATGCTGCTCAGATCCGCCAGCGTCAGTTCACGGGTTACTGTCAGCGCAGAAAGCATCAGTCCGCAGAGTTTGTTTTTATCCAGGGTTTTAAAACCGGGGGCACAGGGGATATCGTGAAAAATGGTTTCCATCATGGCGCAGGCGGGCGTCAGACCACCATAGAGAGAAGGAATTGGTGAACCGGCACTGTCAGATACCGGGCTGAAACGGGCATTACCGTGAAGTCCGGGGTTGAACTGACAGGCGTGGTATTTTTCATTGTGAATGCGGTGAAGCAGTGTATCCGGAGGAAGAGGCGTTCTGGTTATCCGCAGGGGATGGTGAGGCGCGGGAACGGACAACGGATTACCGCTGTCCGCCGGCGGTTTGCTGTCCCGCTCTGAGGTCGGGTGACTGTCATCCATGAGTAACTCCGTTTATTTCATCCTGTGCGGCGGCAATGACTTTTTCCGGTGCGGAGAGCAGTAAATCCTGCGGTCGCTGTCCGCCGAGGAAACTGTTGAGAGACATAAACCAGTATGCCATTCCCCAGGCATCTTTCTGTGAGCTGAGGATTTCAATCAGCGGTGCCATGGTTTTAAGCGGACGGAACCCGGCGCGCTGATCGAGAGCATAATCCGGAAAATAATCAGCATTATTGTGGCGTACCGCAAAAATCCGCCCCTGTTTTTTCCATTTATTCGGCTGTGCGGCGGGGTTGGTTGTACTGAATCCCGCGAGACCGGCAATGTCTGCCGCTGTCAGCCAGTGTCCGCTTTCCAGCACGGCTTTTCGGGCACGGGCGAGCATTGCAGCTTCTTTCAGCAGTGCAGGCGGCACCGGTTCCGGTGGCAGCAGAGCGCTGACAATTTTTTCCAGTGCCTGTTTTTCCGGCTCCTGACTGAGCACATCAGCCATTGAGCAGGCGATTGCGGTCAGATTATCAAACAGACAACGTATACAGCCGGGGTTCTCCTGCTGACTGACAGAGACAACAAGCACACTGTCTGCTTTGGATTTTGCCAGATACTGTTTGATTTCCTGTGGTGTACCAACCAGAGCAGATACACCGGGGTGTTGCGTTAAGGCATTCATCGGGTTTCTCCCTGCATGGTTATATAGGTGATTTAAATATAGCATAATCCGGATAACCAGCAAGAACCCGTGCCTGTTTTTTATGCAAAAAAAAACCAGCCCGGAGGCTGGTTTTGCTACTCATTCCGTCAGGATCACAATGCAGCGATCGTCGCTTTCTGAGCAATCAGTTTTTCTTTCGCTTCACGATTTGCCGCAAGACGCTCGCGCTCTTTGGTTACGACTGCTTCCGGCGCACGGCTGACAAAGCCGTCATTCGCCAGTTTGCCTTCGATAGCCGCGATCTCTTTCTCCGTTTTTTCCAGCTCTTTATCCAGACGCGCCAGTTCGTCGTCTTTATTGATAAGATCAGCCATCGGGATCAGGATTTCCGCGCCTTCCACCAGCTTGGTCACGCAAACCGGTGCCGTTTCGCCTTCGGCCATCACACGGACGGATTCCAGACGCGCCATCGCTTTCAGGAAGTTACTGTTTTCCGCAACACGGCGCTGTGCATCAGCACTTGCCCCGCGCAGCATCACTTCCAGCGGCTTGCTTGGTGCGATATTCATTTCAGCACGAATATTACGTACCGCAACGATTGTCTCTTTGATCCACTCCAGGTCACGCAGTGCCTGCTCGTCATTCAGAGAAGCATCGTATTCCGGGAACGGCTGCAGCATGATGGTATCGCCTTCCGCACCGGTAACCACTTTCACGCGCTGCCAGATAGTTTCCGTGATAAACGGAATAATCGGGTGTGCGAGGCGCAGCAGGGATTCCAGTACCGTGATCAGGGTATGACGTGCTGCACGTTTCTGGGCATCGGTACCTTTATGAACGGCCGGTTTGGACAGCTCAAGATACCAGTCACAGAACTGGTTCCAGGTGAATTCATACAGAATATTGGATGCAATATCAAAGCGGTAGGTATCCAGCGCTTCGCGGTAGGCTTTCACGGTATTGTTGTATTCTGCCAGGATCCAGCGGTCGGCCAGGGAAAATTCCATCTCACCGCCGTTCAGACCGCAGTCTTTCTCTTCGGTATTCATCAGCACGAAACGGCTGGCGTTCCACAGCTTGTTACAGAAGTTACGGTAACCGGAAAGACGTTTCATATCCCAGTTGATATCGCGGCCAGTAGAGGCCAGCGCCGCCAGGGTAAAGCGCAGGGCATCGGTACCGTGTGCTTCGATCCCTTCAGGGAACTGTTTTTCAGTCCGTTTGGCGATTTTTTCCGCCATCTGCGGCTGCATCATATTACCGGTGCGTTTTTCCAGCAGTTCAGGCAAAGAGATACCGTCGATCATATCCAGCGGGTCAATTACGTTCCCTTTGGATTTCGACATCTTCTGACCTTCCTCATCACGGATCAGACCCGTCATGTAGATGGTTTTGAACGGGATCTGCGATTTGCCGTTTTCATCTTTGATGAAGTGCATGGTCATCATGATCATGCGGGCGATCCAGAAGAAAATGATGTCGAAGCCACTGACCAGTACGCTGGTCGGGTGGAATGCTTTCAGTTCCGGGGTGTTTTCCGGCCAGCCCAGGGTGGAGAATGTCCACAGACCGGAGGAGAACCAGGTGTCCAGCACGTCTTCATCCTGGCGCAGTTCAACCATCGCCGGGATATTGTTTTCGCGGCGGACTTCGTCTTCGTCGCGGCCGACATATACGTTGCCCTGATTGTCATACCAGGCCGGGATACGGTGGCCCCACCACAGCTGACGGGAGATACACCAATCCTGAATATCACGCATCCAGGAGAAGTACATGTTTTCGTACTGCTTCGGCACGAACTGGATGTCGCCGTCTTCCACCGCTTTGATGGCTTCTTTCGCCAGCGGGGCAGTGCGCACATACCATTGGTCGGTCAGCATCGGTTCGATAACCACGCCGCCGCGATCGCCGTAAGGTACGGTCAGGTCGTGCGGTTTGATCTCTTCCAGCAGGCCGAGCTCTTCGAACTCTTTAACGATCGCTTTACGGGCGGCGAAACGCTCCATGCCACGGTAAGCGGCCGGGATTTCACTGCTGCAGGCGTCAGTCACTTCGCCGTTGGTATCAAATACTTCTGCTTCGGTACGGATGTTGCCGTCGAAGTCCATGATGTTAATCATGGTCAGCTGGTGGCGTTTACCGACTTCATAGTCGTTGAAGTCGTGTGCCGGGGTGATTTTCACACAACCGGTGCCTTTTTCCATATCCGCGTGTTCATCACCGAGGATCGGAATGCGGCGGTTGACGATCGGCAGAATGATTTCTTTGCCGATCAGATCTTTGTAACGCGGATCTTCCGGGTTAACGGCCACGCCGGTATCACCGAGCATGGTTTCCGGACGCGTGGTGGCGACCACCAGGTAATCTTTACCGTCTGCGGTTTTCGCGCCGTCCGCAAGCGGATAACGGATATGCCACATGAAGCCTTTGACTTCGCGGTTTTCCACTTCCAGGTCAGAAATTGCGGTGTGCAGTTTCGGGTCCCAGTTAACCAGGCGTTTGCCGCGGTAAATCAGGTTATCTTTATACAGGCGGACAAACGCCTCTTTTACCGCAGCTGACAGGCCGTCGTCCATGGTGAAGCGCTCGCGCTCCCAGTCCACGGAGTTACCCAGACGGCGCATCTGGTTGGAGATATTACCGCCGGATTCCGCTTTCCATTCCCAGATTTTATCGATAAAGCCTTCGCGGCCGTAATCGTGACGGGTTTTGCCTTCTTCTGCGGCGATCTTGCGTTCAACAACCATCTGTGTCGCGATACCGGCATGGTCAGTCCCTGACTGCCACAGGGTGTTTTTGCCCTGCATGCGCTGGTAGCGGATCATGGTATCCATAATGGTCTGCTGGAAAGCATGGCCCATATGCAGGTTACCGGTGACGTTCGGCGGCGGGATCACGATACAGAAGCTTTCTTTGTCTGTTCTGCCGTTTGGTTTGAAATAGCCGCTTTTTTCCCAGTGGGTATAAAGAGGACCTTCGATTTCCGTTGGATTATAGGTTTTATCCAGGGACGGCTCGCAGGCCTGTTGGTTGTCGGTTGTCTTTTCCATTTTTAATCTTTGTTTATCAGTAAGCTGGCGGCGTGGCCATGGTCATCGTAAAGCCGACGCTGCGATAGATTTTATATCGCTCGCGCGCCAACTGTTTTAAGTGTTCATCGATAGGCACAAAGTCTATCACTTCACGGAAGGTTGTCGCAAAATCTGTGAACTGCGGCAGCAGGGCTATCAGCAAATCACGCGGGGAGTTTCCCCGTTTCTGCGGCCAGCACAGCTCGACCGGTGCGCCGTAACGCGGCCCCTCCCCGGCTAAATTATGCGGAACAAAGGCATCGGGCTCCCGCGCCCAGAGGGCTTCATCCAGTTTTTCCGCCTGCTGTTGTGACTCACAGGCGATAAGCACCCGTTTTCCGTTGCGCCAGGCTTCACCCGCCAGATGACAGGTCAGCCACTCATGGGCCTCAAGGTCATCAAACGGGGATGGCTGTTCCATCAGGTAGAAGGTGGCGTTTTTCATAATATCTCTGATAGCAGAAAAGGGGATTGCTCAGGATAGCACAATCCCCCGTGACCTTTATGCTTTTTCCGGGCTGCAAGGGCCCGGCAATTCCGGTCAGTCGTCGGTGCTGATACCCGCACGATTTAACAGGAATTGTGACAGCAGTGCAACCGGACGGCCTGTTGCACCTTTATTTTTTCCGGAGCGCCATGCGGTTCCGGCGATATCCAGATGTGCCCAGTTATAACGGGTGGCAAAACGGGACAGGAAGCAGCCCGCGGTGATAGCGCCGCCGAGACGGCCGCCGGTGTTTGCCAGATCCGCAAAATTAGACTCGATCTGCTCGTAGAACTCTTCTGCCAGCGGCAGACGCCATGCGCGGTCACCCGCCTGTTCAGAGGCATTCAGTAACTCGTGCGCCAGCGGATTGTGGTTTGCCATCAGGCCGCTGAAGTGGTTACCGAGTGCGACCATACAGGCACCGGTCAGTGTGGCGATGTCGATCACGGTTTCCGGATCAAAACGCTCGGCGTAGGTCAGGGTGTCACACAGTACCAGGCGGCCTTCCGCATCGGTATTGAGCACTTCCACCGTCTGGCCGGACATGGTGGTGAGGATATCCCCCGGACGATAGGCATTGCCGCCCGGCATGTTTTCACAGCCTGCGAGAATCCCGATCACATTGAGTGGTAAACCCAGCTCAGCGACCACACGCATCACACCGTAGACGGTTGCCGCGCCGCACATGTCGTATTTCATCTCATCCATGCTGTCAGCCGGTTTGATGGAAATACCGCCGGAGTCAAAGGTCAGGCCTTTGCCGACTAACACGATCGGACGCGCTTCCGGATCCGGATTGCCTTTATATTCAATCACCGACATCAGGGATTCATTGCGTGACCCCTGGCCGACAGCCAGATAGGCCAGCATCCCCAGCTCTTTCATCTGCTCTTCGCCGATCACCCGGGTACTGAGCACCGGAGAGTTGCTGTCTGCCAGCTGACGCGCCTGAGATGCCAGATAAGCAGCATTACAGATATTCGGCGGCATATTGGCCAGATCTTTCGCGGCTTTGATACCGGCGGCAATCGCCAGACCGTGGCTGATTGCTTTCTCACCGGTCGGCAGTTCGCGGCGGGTCGGTACATTGAAGACCAGCTTGCGCAGCGGACGGCGTAATTCGGTTTTGTTACTTTTCAGCTGATCAAAGACATAGAGAGATTCTTTGGCTGTTTCGACCGCCTGCCGGACTTTCCAGTAGTTATTGCGGCCTTTGACATGTAACTCGGTCAGAAAACAGACGGCTTCCATTGACCCGGTTTCATTCAGGGTATTGATGGTCGTCCGGATAATCTGTTTGTACTGGCGTTCATCCAGTTCACGTTCTTTCCCGCAGCCGATTAACAGGATACGCTCGGACAGGACATTCGGGACATGGTGCAGAAGCAGTGACTGCCCGACCTTGCCCTCCAGCTCGCCGCGGCGCAGCAGAGCACTGATGTAGCCGTCGCTGATTTTATCGAGCTGCTCCACGACAGGAGACAGACGACGCGGTTCGAAAACCCCGACCACAATACAAGCACTGCGCTGCTTTTCCGGGCTGCCGCTTTTTACACTAAACTCCATGCGCTCTCCTGAATCTTAAAGACAAAGACATCTGCTGCCGCTAAAATATAGCGTTCGCACTAATCTGCACCATCGATTATAAACAGTTTATGATAAGCTGTGTGCGCACTTTATGAGTCCTGAATCTCATGAACATTCCGTTTCTTTCCTGACAGGAAGGAAAAAACGTAGTCTGATACCGGAATCATCCTCAGGCCGGCAAAATAATGCACACAAATAGTCAACACAGAACGAAGTTAGCTATTTTCATGCAAAAACACAAGTTTTCACAGGCGTATTAAGCGTGATCATTATTAGATATCTGGTAAGAGAAACATTAAAAGCACAGATTGCGATTCTGTTTATCCTGTTGCTTATCTTCTTTTGTCAAAAACTGGTTGAAGTCCTGGGTGCCGCCGTTGAAGGCAGCATCCCGGCCGGACTCGTCGTGTCGCTGCTGGGGCTGGGTATCCCGGAGATGGCGCAGCTTATTCTGCCGCTGAGCCTCTTCCTCGGGCTGCTGATGACCTACAGTAAACTCTATACTGAAAGCGAAATCACCGTGATGCATGCCTGTGGTCTGGGTAATAATGTCCTGGTGAAAGCGGCCATGATCCTGGCGTTCTTTACCGCCGTTGTGGCCGCTGTCAACGTGGTCTGGCTGATCCCGTGGTCATCCCAGTATCAGGAAAAGGTCCTGGAGGAAGTCAAAGCCAACCCGGGCGTGACGGCGATGGTCGGCGGGCAGTTTAAAGTCTCTGATGACGGCAGTATGGTGCTCTATCTCGGGGATGTGGACGGTAACCGCTTCAGTAATGTCTTTATTGCCCAGATTTGGGCGAGAAACGAACAGCGCCCGTCCATTGTGGTGGCGGACAGCGGACATATGACCGAAAAAGAGAACGGTAATCAGGTGGTGGTGCTGGATAAAGGCACCCGCTATGAGGGTACCGCGTATCTGCGCGATTTCCGGATCACGGATTTTACCGATTATCAGGCGATTGTTGATCACCGTGATGCAAAAACCGGTGACAGTAACTACCAGCAGATGACCTTGTCTGAGTTGTGGAAAGAGACAGACAAAGCCGCCCGCGCGGAGTTCCACTGGCGTCTGACCCTGATCTTCTCCGTGGTGGTGATGGCACTGATGGTGGTGCCGCTCTCCGAGGTGAACCCGCGTCAGGGCCGGGTGCTGAGTATGCTGCCGGCAATGCTGCTGTATCTGATTTTCTTCCTGTTACAAAGTTCGCTGCGTTCAAGCGGCGAGAAGGGCAGGCTGGATCCGATGGTCTGGCCGTGGGTGGTTAATCTCAGTTATCTGGCTCTCGCGGTGGTGCTGAATCTGTGGAATACCACAGCCGTCCGCCGTCTGCGCTTTGGCTCTGCCCGTGTTCAGGGGGTTGCCTGATGTTTAAAGTACTTGTTCTTGACCGCTACATCGGGCGGACGATTCTGCAATCCATTATGATGACCCTGTTTATGCTGGTGTCATTATCCGGGATTATCAAATTTGTCGATCAGCTGCGCAGAGTCGGCCAGGGGGAATACTCCACCTGGGATGCCGGGCTGTATACCATCATGAGTATCCCCAAGGATATTCAGATTTTCTTCCCGATGGCTGCACTGCTCGGGGCACTGATGGGACTGGGCGCGCTGGCGACCCGCAGTGAGCTGGTGGTGATGCAGGCTTCCGGCTACAGTCGTCTCCAGGTGGCGGGTTCGGTGATGAAAACCGCTATCCCGCTGGTGATCCTGACCATGATTGTCGGTGAATGGCTGGCGCCGTCCGGTGAACAGTGGGCACGCAACTACCGCGCACAGAAAACAAACGGTGCTTCGCTGCTGGCGACCAACCGCGGAATGTGGGCCAAAGACGGCAGTGACTTTATTTATATTCAGCGCGTTGACAGTGAGACGCAGCTGAAGGGCATCACACTGTACCGGATGAACGGTGACCATAAACTGAAATCCATCCTCAGTGCGGCGGCGGCGGATTACAATTCGGATTCCGGTACCTGGACACTGAGCCAGGTGCAGGAATCAGTGCTGAAAGATATCTATGTGATTACCGGTGAGCAGAAGCTGTCAATGACCTGGCAGACGCAGATGACACCGGAAAAACTGAGTGTAGCGGCACTGGACCCGGAAGCATTATCGATAAGCGGCCTGTATCAGTATGTTGATTACTTACAGCAGAGCGGACAGGATGCGGGGCGTTATCAGCTGAACCTGTGGAAAAAGGTGTTTGCGCCACTTTCCGTAGCCGTGATGATGCTGATGGCACTGTCGTTTATCTTCGGGCCGCTGCGCTCCGTAGCGATGGGGGTGCGGGTAGTGACGGGGATTGCCTGCGGATTCGTGTTCTACGTTTCCAATGAAATTTTCGGCTCCCTCAGTCTCACTTACAAGTTCCCGCCATTCCTGGGCGCACTGCTGCCGAGCCTGCTGTTCCTGGCGATCAGCTTGTATATGCTGATCAAACGTAAGTAACCAGCAGTTACGGATATCGGTATACAGAGCCGGTCAGTGTATGCTGACCGGCTCTGTCATATCAGCGGCCGGAAATCTGTTCCCAGCTGAGATTAAATCGGGCCAGATACTTTCGCAGCCGGTCAGCATCATTGGGTTGTTTTTTCTGCTGACGGGAAACGGCAAACAGTGTGCGTCCGGCATCAGAAAGTGTCTGTGATCGGCGGCAGACGGCAATGACGGTTTCCAGTTGCTGACGATCAAATAAATCAATTTCACCCACCCCGGCAGGCAACGTCACCGCTGTTTCCGTACTGTGCCACTGGCTCTTCAACCGTCCGGTTTCTTCCTGCACCAGTGCGGTGGTGATCCGCCCGTTCTCCGCAAAGGTTGCCATCCGCGTGACAGAGGCGCTCAGTTCACGAAAATTACCGCGCCACAAAGCCTGTGATGAGCAGGCAAAGGCAAGATAGTGCTGTCTGGCATCAGTATCAAAGCGGACACGGGTTTGCTGATCACGACTGTATTTCGCCAGCTCATAATCCACGTTCGGTTCAATATCCTCGCGCCGCTGAGCCAGCCCCGGCAGGGCAAAGGTCCACATATTGATGCGGGCGTATAAATCTTCCCGGAACAGTCCTTCGCTGACCCGCTGTGCCAGATTGCGGTGTGTACCAGCGATCAGGGAAAAATCACTTTCTGTTTCATGATCCGAACCGTAAGGGAAAAAGCGTTTTTCCTCAATCGCTTTCAGCAGCATTGCCTGTTCGTCGGCACCCAGTTCAGCAATCTCATCCAGAAATAAAATCCCGCCGTCGGCCTCTTTCAGCAGCCCTCCGCGCGCCTGAACCGCCCCGGTAAATGCCCCTTTCACATGGCCGAACAGGGCGGACATAGCATTATCGCCGCGCAGTGTGGCACAGTTCACCGCCACAAAACGCCCTTTTACCAGATGGCGGCTGCGGCGCAGTTCATAGATCCGCCGTGCCAGGAATGATTTCCCGGCACCGGTCGGCCCGGTCAGCAAAACAGGTGCGGAGGAGCGCAGAGCAACACGCTCGATTTTATCGATCATGGTATTAAACCCGGCATTGCGCGTGGCAATACCGGACTTCAGAAACGCGACCTGTGCCTGCTGCTCTTTCTGAAAGCGCCCGGTGATCTGTGTATAGCGGCTGAGATCGAGGTCAATAATGGTATACACCCCGGCAGGATCGTTATCCCGTGCGTCATGGCGCGGTGCAGTCTGGATAAGACGTGCGGGCAGATAGCTGGCTTCGGTCAGCAGGAACCAGCAAATCTGCACCACATGGGTGCCGGTGGTGATATGCACCAGATACTCTTCATTTTCAGTATCAAACGGGTAGTGAGTGGCAAAGTCCAGCAACGCGGTATACACCTGCTCAAAATCCCACGGATCGGCAATATCCACCTCACGCAGCATCACTTCTGTCTGCGGGGATGCCTGCTCTATATCCTCTTTTACCCGGCCTGCGGTCTGCATATCACCCGGCTGATAAACCAGCTCAAAGCGGTCAACATGCAGATCCGGCTGCTGACACAGCCCGATACTCGGTCGCCATTTCTGCCAGCGGTTGGCTTTCTTGCCGCGCCGGTCGAGCACGGTGCCGAGAACACCAATCACAACATTTTTCTTTGCGGATGACATAATTTATCTTTCCGGATAAAAGGCGATATTAAAATATAAAAACAGCATACGGGATTTCAGGACAGGATGTTATCTCAAAAATCGGCGTAATTAATTATTCTTTAAATATCATTATGATAAATAAATATTTCTCGATTAAACAAAACTGGCACACTTATCGCAATACTACCGGTACCAAACGAAAGGAATGTAAAAATGATAAATCGTGATTTTAATGAACTGCTTCAGGAAAACAGTGCGCCGGTAAAATTGTGGACCAACGGTGTGCCGGTTGATCCGAAAGCGGTGCTGCAATTGCAGAATACGGCAAAAATGCCCTTTATTTTTAAACACCTGGCGGTGATGCCGGACGTGCATGTCGGAAAAGGATCGACTATCGGCAGTGTGATCCCGACCAAAGGCGCGATAATCCCGGCCGCCGTCGGGGTGGATATCGGCTGCGGAATGATCGCGGTGAAAACCTCACTGACTGCGTCCGACCTGCCGGACAGCCTGCAAAATATCCGCTTTGCTATTGAGGCCGCGGTACCGCACGGACGCACCACCGAACGTCACGGACGGGATAAGGGAACCTGGAAAAATGTCCCGGATATCGTTGATAACCACTGGATGCAGCTGGATGAACAGTTCCGTCGTATCTGCGATAAATACCCGAAACTGCGTAATACCAACAACTACAAACATCTGGGAACGCTGGGAACCGGGAACCACTTTATCGAACTGTGCCTGGATGAGGCAGACTTCGTCTGGGTGATGTTGCACAGCGGGTCACGCGGTGTCGGTAATGCCATTGGTAACCTGTTTATCTCGCTGGCACAAAAAGATATGCAGACCCACATTGCCAATCTGCCGGATCGCGACCTGGCGTATTTCGAAGAGGGAAGTGTGCATTTTAATGACTATATGGAAGCAGTCGGCTGGGCGCAGGATTTTGCCCGTCATAACCGTGAAGTGATGATGCACCGCGTGCTGGAAGCGCTATCCCGCGAGATCACCAAACCGTTCACCACACAGCAGGAAGCCGTGAACTGCCACCATAACTATGTGCAGAAAGAACAGCATTTTGGTGAGGAAGTACTGGTAACACGGAAAGGGGCGGTATCGGCACAAAAAGGGCAGATGGGGATCATCCCGGGCTCGATGGGGGCGAAAAGCTACATTGTGCGCGGACGCGGAAACGAAGAAAGCTTCTGCTCATGCAGCCACGGCGCAGGCCGTGTAATGAGCCGTACCGAAGCAAAAAAACGTTTCTCGGTGGCAGACCAGCAGCGCGCCACCGCCCATGTGGAATGCCGTAAGGACAGCGATGTGATCGACGAGATCCCGATGGCGTACAAAGATATCGGTGCGGTGATGACCGCGCAGTCATCGCTGGTGGAAATTGTGCATACACTGCGTCAGGTGGTGTGTGTCAAGGGGTAGAAAATGAGTGAGAAATATGACGGAGCCGTCTCCGCTGCCATGCGGGAACGGATAAAAGAGACACTGGCGCAAATCGAAAAAACACACCGCGTAAAAGTGCTCTATGCCTGTGAATCCGGCAGTCGCGGGTGGGGTTTTGCCTCCCACGACAGTGACTATGATGTGCGGTTTATCTATGTGCATCAGCCGGAGTGGTATCTCGCGCTCGACAAAAAGCGGGATGTGATTGAAAAACCGATCGATGATGAGCTGGATGTGGCCGGCTGGGAGTTATCCAAGGCACTGAGATTGCTGAGAAACTCCAACCCGGCGCTGATTGAGTGGCTGAGTTCACCGGTGGTGTATTATCAGGATGAAGCCTTCACCGGGGAAATAAAAGCACTTGCAGAGCAGTTTTATTCTGTGCGCAAGGCACGCTATCACTACCTGTCGATGGCAAAACGCAACACACAGGAGCATTTGCTGGCAGAGCAGGTCAGGCTGAAAAAATACTTTTATGTTCTGAGGCCGGTGATGGCACTGCGCTGGATAGCCGCCGGGAAAGGTCTGCCGCCGATGGCATTTGACGCGCTGGTGGCGGGTACGATAACCGATACGGATGTGCTGGCTGAGATCAGAGAATTACTGATACTGAAAACATCGTCCGGTGAAAGCCACTATGGAGTGCGGCGCCCGGCGGTTGACCGGCTGATACAGGATGTATTGGATGAGGCTGAGAACCCGTTACCGGAAGCACCGTATTATCACGACAGCCGGTTACTGGATCGGTTTCTGATGAAAACCGTCACTGCATATACAGAACATGCCCGCGCCTGATGCGGGCATGTTTTTTTGTATCACAGGTAATTACGGGTATGCAGATCTGCCAGGGAGCGGACCAGATCATTGACACCATTCGGTAACGGACTGAATTTACTGCCGTCTTTGCGGGTCATCACCACGAACACACCGATATTTTTCTCCGGTATCATCGCCATATAGGTATTAAACCCGCCGCCGCCGCCGGTTTTCTGATAAATCGCGGGGATTTCCCCGACCGGTGCCAGATACACCCAGCCGAGACCCAGACCGTCGGCCTCACCGGCAACATCCATTCCTTTGATCTCATTGAGATGACCACGTTTAAAATAGATAGTCTGCTCTTTGGTGGCGGTCGCTTTACGCTGCGTGTTGCCGGAAGAGAGGAAGCGCTGCATCCACTTCTGCATATCTGCCGGGGTGGAATACACACCGCCGCTGCCGATAGCCGCCAGCGTGCTGTAACAATCACTCGGTTTAAACCCGACCATCAGCCGCTTACACTGCGCGGCAGACGGATTATAGGTCGTATCTTTCATACCCGCCGGTTGTGTCACATAGTGGCGGAACAGCTCGCTGTACGGACGATTTCCGGCTTTTTCCAGGGCATCTGCCAGTAAATCATAGGCCAGATTGGAATACGCGGCTTCCGTTCCCGGCTGTGCCGTCAGTTTGGCGGTTTTCAGCCAGGTCCAGCGCTGATCACGGCTCGGCCAGGTAAACACCGGACGACCCCACTTTCCGCCGGGCTGCTCACGCGGCAGAATACTGGTATGACTCGCCAGGTGGAACAGGCGGATCGGCTTGCCGTTATAAGACGGCACGGAAGACTGCTTATAACTGTATTTCTGCAGCGGATCATTGAGATTGACCAGGCCATCATCCGCCATCTTCACCATCACTTCGCTGGTCATCAGCTTACTGACGGACGCAATGCGGATCAGTGAATCCGTCCGTGGCTTAATACCATTGCCGGGACGGGTCTCGCCGTAGCTGCGGTGAAACACTTCATTATTATCAATCACCACCATAAACATACCGCGGGCATCGGTTTCGGCGAAAATTTTCTCACCTACCTCATCGACCAGCTGCGGTGCCAGCTTCAGCGCTTCCGGATTGCTTTCAACAATAGACCAGTCAAGCGGCGGACGTTCGGCAGGCGCTGTACTGTGTTTCTCCGGCTGCGAAGAACAGGCGGACAGCGCGATAGCCAGCAGCGACAACGGCATCAGGCGCACAATATGACGGTGTAATTTACTCATGATAATTCAACAGCCTTCCATGCAGACACAGGGATATGACACTGTAAGTCAGTTATTTTTTGAAGATACGTAACAGGATACCAATGACAATACCAATAAAAATACCTGTCGCAACCCATCCGGCAAAGCCCATACCCACCTCACATTTATCGGGAACCGGAGAGGATTATATAAGCAATTGTATTGATGTCTATTCATCCGGGGCACAATCGCGGCAAATAAAAAAATATTATTATTCAGTGCGGAAATAAAGCGGGATTCTCCCGCCACCGCACAAATCCCGCATCCTGCTGAAACGCCGTCTTTTTAACCACTCAGCAAACCGCCTCTGTGATAGTTGTTGCACCACAGAGTGCCGCAAGTATAATAACGACGTTTTCCAGAACACACTTCTGTGCCGGAGTGGCGGAATTGGTAGACGCAGTTGATTCAAAATCAACCGCCCACGGGCGTGCCGGTTCGATTCCGGCCTTCGGCACCATCGGAACATCAATAGACGTCAACGGACGTCTTTTTTTGTGCCTGAAATCCAGTATTTACCTACCTTTCCCGCTATATTAACTCTCTCAAGGTCAACCGACTTCAACGTACATCTACCAACAGATGTTGGTACAGATGATGGTATTTCCGGTTCGATAATGCTTGTACCAACAGGGAGGGCATAAGCATGGCTCTAACAGATATCAAAGTCAGAACAGCCAAGCCAACGGATAAGCAATACAAGCTGACTGATGGCAGTGGTATGCATCTTCTTGTCCACCCTAATGGCTCTAAGTACTGGCGTTTGCAGTACCGTTTTGACGGCAAGCAAAAGATGCTGGCTTTAGGCGTTTATCCTGACGTGTCGCTTGCGGATGCCAGAGCTCGTCGTGATGATGCTCGTAAGCTGTTGGCAAACGGCATCGATCCGGGAGATAAAAAGAAAAATGATAAGGTTGAGCAGGAAGAAGCACGTACTTTCGAACAGCTTGCTATTGAGTGGCATGCCACAAATAAAAAGTGGTCGGAAGAACATAGCCGACGAGTACTGAAAAGTCTGGAGGACAATCTTTTTCCAGCTATTGGCAAACGTAATATTGCCGAACTTAAAACACGGGATTTGTTAGCTCCGATAAAAGCTGTAGAGATGTCTGGACGTCTTGAAGTTGCGTCACGACTGCAACAGCGAACTACAGCAATTATGCGTTATGCCGTACAGAGTGGTTTGCTCGACTACAATCCCGCGCAGGAGATGGTTGGTGCCGTTGCTTCAAGTAACCGGCAGCATCGACCAGCATTGGAGTTGAAGCGTACTCCTGAACTCCTTCAGCGCATTGACAGTTATACCGGCAGACCTTTGACTCGTCTTGCCGTTGAGCTAACCCTCCTTGTCTTCATTCGTTCCAGTGAATTACGTTTTGCTCGTTGGTCTGAGATCGATTTTGAAACCTCTATGTGGACGATACCTGCAGAGCGAGAAGCTATTGAAGGGGTGAAGCACTCCCAGCGAGGCTCAAAAATGCGTACGCCTCATTTGGTGCCGTTATCTCGTCAGGCGTTAGCAATCCTTAAACAGGTACACAAACTTAGTGGCGATCGCGATTTTGTTTTCATTGGCGATCACGACCATCGCAAACCGATGAGTGAGAACACGGTGAACAAGGCTCTGCGCGTTATGGGTTATGACACAAAGGTAGAGGTTTGTGGACATGGTTTTAGAACAATGGCCTGTAGTTCATTGATTGAGTCTGGATTGTGGTCTAGGGATGCCGTGGAACGGCAAATGAGCCATATGGAACGTAACTCAGTACGTGCTGCTTACATTCATAAAGCCCAGCATCTGGATGAGCGCAGACTGATGTTGCAGTGGTGGGCTGATTTTCTGGATGCTAATCGGGAAGGGGTAGTGAGTCCGTTTGATTTTGCAAAAATTAATTTGGGGAAATAGACAGGGCGGTAGCCCACTATATCAAACTCACTTAGTACAACAGAGTTATAAAACAAAAAGACATCCAGCCATGAGGATGGCTGGATGTCTTTTCTTTGAAGCGATTTTTATGGTGACCTAAAGTGTGTAATTTCGATTATATTGAGCCTGTACATATGGTTGCGTTATCCCGTTACCTGACGCCAAAGCCACGTCATACCTATAGGGGTTTATCCTGTTAATTTGTTAATTCGGGATGTGAGTAAAAGCAATAGAATACTAGATCCTTAGCAGCCCCATTAGATGTAAGCCATTTGATTTCAGCAAAAATGAAGCTTCATTTTGCGGTATATGCCATATCTCGGCGAGTTTAATTGCCACATTATTTGCCTCCCATGGCATTACATGCACACCATGCATTTTCGCGAATGGTCCATCGCTCTCTGGGACCACTCGATCACGTGGCATTAGTGCTGCCAGCTTCCGTCCATTAGCAGACTCCATCATTGTTGGTCCAACACTGAACCAACAACCGGCATCAGCTGCTCTTCGAAGGACGGAAGGAGAATCGGTGAACCAGTGAAGAACCGCTGTGCCAAACCCAGGATTCACATAAAGAATATCTAAAACTTCCTTGGCAGCAGCCCGAGAATGAATGCTGAGAACTCGCCCACCTAGTTTTACGCTCTTTTCAATAATGGCTTTAAATATATTCTTTTGAAGTTCAAAGTACGGCCTGTACCGTGATGAACCATCCAGTCCAATTTCGCCAATACCAGTGCAATCCTCCATTTGTGATAGCAACATTTCCAATTCGCTATGTTTTTTATCTGCTATCTCAGGGTGGAGACCTGGGGAAATGAAACATTTCTGAGTGGTGGCCAGAACTTTCGAGGTTGCTGCGTATGCTCTTGGACTAGTTGTAACCAGCCATACAAATTCGGTTCGCTTTAAAGCTTCGATGTAGACTTTCTTGGCATCCGGATAAAGATCTAAGTGGCAGTGGAAATCCATCAAATTATACCGTCCCTTCGAAGCAATGTAGCTAACTCAGCTAAACCCTGTTCAGCAACGTGACGATAATGAGGGCGGTCCGCAGCTGACGCAAAGGCTAGTGTGGCCCCTAGGAAGGCATCAATCCCTTTTTTTTCGGCGGCGAGTACAGCACAAGCCACTGCCATTGGATCGTCAGCATTTGCTTTTCCTGCCAACGATAGATTGGTGAATTTATATCTTGTCGTATCAGAACTACCCCAGTGCTGGATCGCAGCTTTACGAACCATACATGGCACGCATCGACCGCAGTGTGTTCGGTTGTAGGTACGGAAACGACCACAACTTGTCGAATCACATGCAAATCTTGCTAGCAGTGTTTGATCTGCACACTGTGCCAACATCTCTCCCTTAGTCATGAACCTATAGGGCATACACAATTGGGCATTGATGCCAACGGCATCAAGTAATTTTTGAAGGAAAGTCATGAACTGTGGATGTGTTGTTCTTGTGCTGAGGCTAGCCATTCTTCCCGGAAGCAATGGAGGATTGATACTTATGAATCCATTTTCTGGTACCAATATTTCGGCTCTGTTGACCGACAACAATGAAGTAGCGAGCACAGCAAGACCATAAAATGCCATTGAGCGAGCTCTGGTCGATGTTTCTTTTTTACCACTAAAAACGACTTTATGACTCCACTGTTGATGCCAGTCTCCTCCACCTAGCGCTTCAGCATAGGCAACTTGTCGAGCAGAATCTTCAAAAGCAAGTTGTGACACAAATATTGGCTTACGCCCTGCTGCTGTTGCATCTATACCACCTATCAGGCTATCAAGGCCTCCAGAAAGTAGAGATACACAATCTCGGTCGCACTCTCTGTGATTGCCTTTTGGTGGTGTTGGGCCGCCAGGCAGGAAGTGCAGTGTCCAAAAGTCACCAGAAAGAACTCGAAGCATTTCCTCTGCTATAGCTTTATTTGCTTCCCAAGGAACTGGATCATTAAGTGTAATATCGAGCTCAATTTGGCGAGTCCAACCATCAGCACTATTTTTGCGAAGTACAGCAACATCTGAGGCATAAACAGCAAAACAAAAAAGCATGAAATCCCACACTGGGATCGATGGGGCATAGCCAGCACTTTCTAGCCTACGCAGCCAACCAGAGGCAATGCGTCCAATGCCAGGTCGTGATGATGCCTCTAGGAAGGTGAATGCACGAGTGCCTACTGGTACATTTTGGGGTAGCGAATTAATACTTGAGCAAAGAATTTTCATGATTCAGAGAACACCGTTAGGGCGTCTTGTAACGCCGAAGTCGCAATTTCTCGCATGGAATGTGAAGTACTGCCAGAGCGTACCTTTCCCATCGACTTGTTAACAACAACCATAATGTAGTCAAGCACTTGTGCTAATCGCTGTTGTATGACGCTGGGTACATATTTTAGCTTTTCAAAAACCCTTCCGAGTTCAAGTTGAACCCGGTTGTAAACATCGTACGCCACTGTGAATGCCATTACATTGGCAATCTGGTCATCCGCAAGATTGAAGATATCAGCAGTGGGATCTACTTCATAAAGATGAGAGATGGCCTGATTCATTGCATGCTTGGCTGACTCTTCGTCAATACTTCCACCCGTGGGCAGCAGCTTTTGTACAACTTCTAGCGCAGTATCATGAGCAGATAGATTTCTCTGTTTTACCGAAGCAACCCACGCATCGATATCAGGGTCAGTTCCATCTCGGGCTGTTGCCAGAAAGCCCCCTAATGAAGCAGAAGCTATAGCGCTAGTGCGCATACGGCTCGCCGCTTTTACTGAGCCGCCCATACCTTTTTTAATGAAACTCGAAATACCTCGCCGTAAATCAGATCCACTACCAGATTGCACGAAACCCGTGAGAGCCCTTCGTGCGTCCTGATAACGACCCGCTGGCGCTACCGCCGGACTTTCTACATGCTGCGGTGTAGTGTTGTCATTCTCCGGGTCGCTGTCATTTTCACCATCAGAGCCATCTTCGGGAGCTGGGTTTGGTGATATAGGTTTGTCTGCATGGCTAGAGTCAATGCCAGTTTCAGCATCATCTAGCCATGGTGGATCAAATGATGCGCCAGAACCGGCTCCTGCGCTTGAGGTCGAGGTACCCATTTATTTCTTCCTTGCATTTTCAATTGCACGTTTAACAGGTTTCGGAATCTGTTCGTCCCGTTCCCACTTAGATAAAACATCTTTCGCCCAGCTACACTCTGTCAAAGCTGAAACCAAGCCTGGGGCGAGCTGAGAAATAGGTGCCTGACTAATGAGTGCAGCGGCTCGAGCCCCGGTACTTGGGTGAATATGAGACACCTCGATAAGCATCAAGACCTCTTCGGCCTTTTGCCATAAACGGTTTGGTCGCCGAATTTCCCAGGCGCGAGCCATGGCAAGACCAGACTGCAGTTCACCAGCATCCATTATTTGCTGTTTTAATGCTTCGTTCGAATTTCGGGCTGCCACCAACGCATCACGTAATGCTTTTCCTGCTACGTTAAGATCATCGGCACCAAAATCCCTAACGGTGCTATCTCTACTGAGGTGCAATATAGGTCGCATATCCATATCACCAAGCAGAGGTTTAAGCTGCAGCCACTCACGAACAAACTCTTTATCTCCAAACAGGGTGGGGAGCGTATTATCCGGGTCTTTAGCAGCCATCTCTGCGTCATGAAGAATGCTGACTCTTCCTTCGTTTTCGGCCGAAACCTTTTCTGCCAATGCATTCGCCGTAGCTTCGTCACACCGCTCGAGCAAATGCCATTTAGCCAGAATTTGTACATCCACATCAATGCCTTGTGGTTTAGCTAATGTCTTACGCAAAAACACGGTATTAAGAAATCGCTTAATCAGTCGTGGGTTGGCTTGGACTGTACTGGCACTAAAAAGTAATGGAGCCAACCTCTCAGCCAGCCCCATTAGGTCGAGCAACTCAGCATCCTCCTTTTCCACTAGCGTTTCGAGGAATGCAAGATCTACGGTTTTTCCCGTCCAAGTTTCTTGTAGTCGAGCTTCAACACTGAGTTTAGCTTTCTCAAAATTCTCGGTTTTCAGCTGTCCGCTGCGGTGAGCGCGTTCCAAAAATAGCAACGCGGTATATGCTTTAGTCTCGTTAGCGCCGAGTCTTGGTACCCGCAACGGAACTTGAATTAACTTGTCGAAATAATTGGTTGCGATATCGTCATCCAAACCAGTACCAGCAAAGTGGACACGGACGGCTCCACGAATAAACACATCGTCTGCGGCGATGACGAATGCACTTCGACGCAGAAACAGTAGCAACCGGATAGCCTCGAGCGTTGAAATAGCAGTCTTAGGTAGGCATCGATCAAGGTCATCGACAAAGACTACCAACGTGATATTCAGCTCGACGAGTAGCTCTTCCAAGGCTTCCCGAAAGGATTGTATTTCTTTTGGCAGCGAAACGGGTTTAGCTTCGTTCAAGAGTCCTTTGGTAGCTTCTGATGCATCTTTGGCGACTGCGATGCCTTCATTAAGTGATTCATTCTTCAATGCACCTTTTCCAGCCTCGACAACTTTTCCAATAAGACCGACAGGAACCCCTGTGATCAAAGTGGCTGCAACTTCTCCACCAAGTTGAGCCAACCGTAGAAAATTAATGCGCTTGACTAGGGACTTTGCCTTACCTAAGAGTCCACTATTCTGAGCGACTACAGCCTCAAGTACTGCATCTCCAACCGTCTGTAGCAGCGCAGTACGTGCATCTTCAAAGCCTTGGTAAAGCCATGGATTGAAAGTTATCACTACATGTTTTGGTCGTTCCTCAGAGGCAATTCCCACCCCGATAGTCTGTTCCAGCGATAACTCAGATGCGATCATCCGTACAAGTGAAGATTTTCCTGCGCCCCAGCCTCCCGAGATCCCAATCGAGATTGGCTCCCCACCGGTATCTTGAATGAGCCCCGCACATGCTTTTGCTACTAGGCGAAAATTAACGTAATCAACGGTTGTCTCATTGTCATGCCACATTGACTTTCCTATTATTTCTTTATTCGTCAATCACTAGAACTACCATATTAGGCAGATCATCCACGTGAAACCGACCATCCTGATGACAAAGCCTCAGCCTGTTGAAGTACTGTTTGCACGGCTGTTTCCTGAAGGTCTGGGGGATAACCATATTTACGGAGAATACGCTTCACCAGCACTCGCATTCGAGCGCGTGCAGACTCGCGATGAGCCCAGTCAACGGACACGTTTTCACGCAAGCTCATTAGCAACTCATGAGCAATGAGTTTCAGTTTATCGTCACCCATAACTTGAATTGCGTCTTCGTTTTCAGCCAATGCGTCGTAGAAGGCAATCTCATCCTCAGACAAACCTTGTTCTTCACCCCGTTGGCGCGACGCACGGATGTCCTTGGCCAGCTTGATTAATTCCTGCAGCACTTCGGCAGTAGTGATAGCATTGGCGTGGTATCGTGCCACCGAATCTTCCAGTCGCTCCGAGAAAGTTTTGGTCTGTACCACGTTGGCCTTGCTACGTGAGCGAATTCCATCGTTGAGCAGTTTACGCAGGGCTTCCAACGCAAGATTCTTCTTCTCCATCTGCTGTACTTCAGCGAGAAACTCGTCGGAGAGGATGGAAATATCCGGACTCTTAATACCCGCAGCAGCAAGTATGTCCACGATCTCGGTCGAGACCACAGCTCGGCTAACAATCTGTTGGATCGCCAATTCACGCTCTTGCTGCGTCGCACCTGAACCATTACTACTTTTGACTAGAGCGGCACGTATTGCCTGGAAGAAACCGACTTCCTCCCGGATTTCTCGGGCCTCGTCGGATGCTGATGCCAAAGAGAATGCCTTGGACAGGGCTAGCACTGCATCCTGGTATCGGCGATGCGCATTCTTCTTACCCTCCTTGGTGTTCTCTTTCGCCGCCAACTTTTGTTGCAGGTCGAGAATCCACTCTATGGCACCTGCCATCATCACAAGGCGTTCATGTGGAGTGCCTGTCATCGCGGAGGCGTAGTCGTAACCGTGGTACATGTCCCGTACGACCTCGTACTTCTCAATCATCACCGAGATGGCCTGCGCTTCGTCAACGCCGGTGTTTTCCTGATCATTCTGGGAATATTGCTGTAGGGCCGACTTCAAGCTTTGTGCGATGCCGATGTAATCGACGATTAGTCCTGCAGGCTTGTCGCGGAACACCCGATTCACGCGCGCAATCGCCTGCATCAACCCGTGGCCTTGCATTTGCTTATCCACGTACATGGTGTGCATGCACGGCGCATCAAAGCCGGTCAGCCACATATCCCGCACGATCACTAGCTTGAGTTGATCTTTGGGATCACGGGCTCGTTTGGCCAGGAGATCACGTCGGGCCTTGTTGCCTATGTGCTGTTGCCATGCCTGCGGATCGCTCGCCGCACCCGTCATTACAATCTTGACCGCGCCTGCGTTGTCATCAGTGCTGTGCCAATCTGGGCGCAGCTTGACGATCTCGTCGTATAGCTTGACGCAGATGCGGCGGCTCATACACACCACCATCGCCTTGCCATTGAGTGCAGCCACGCGATCCTCAAAGTGGGTAACCATGTCCTTGGCAACTAAATTAAGGCGCTTATCACTGCCAACTAGGGCTTCAACCGTTGACCATTTCTTCTTTAAACGCTCCTGGTCGGCCTCCGAGTCCTCCTCAGTCAATTCATTGACCGCTACGTCGATCTTTGGTTTCTCATCTTCGTCGAGTTCGATACGCGCCAAGCGGGATTCATAGTAGATCGGTACGGTCGCGCCATCCTCGACTGCCCGGCTGATGTCGTAAATATCGATATAGTTGCCGAATACCGCCGGGGTGTTTACATCACCTGCTTCTATAGGTGTACCGGTAAAACCAATGAAGGATGCATTAGGCAGAGCATCGCGCATGTATTTGGCAAATCCATAGGAGATTTCGCCAGTCTTCACATCTACCTTGGCCTTGAAGCCATATTGGCTTCGGTGTGCTTCATCTGCGATGACCACCACGTTACGCCGAGTGGTAAGTGGCTCCTCAATCTCGCCAAATTTTTGCAAAGTCGTGAAGATAACTCCACCTGATGCTCGGCTCAAAACTTTCTGCAGATCTTCGCGGCTCTCGGCTTGAACTGGCGTCTGTCGGATCAGATCACGGCACATCGAGAAAGTAGAGAAGAGCTGGTCGTCGAGATCGTTGCGGTCGGTTAGCACCACTAGCGTTGGGTTGGCCATGGCTGGATGCTTGACTAGTTGCCCTGCGTAGAATGCCATCAGTAGGCTTTTACCGGAGCCTTGGGTGTGCCAGATGACGCCAGCACGATGATTCCCCTCTGGCGAGGATGCATTCACAGTGCTGTTGACCGCGTGTCGTACTGCGTGGAACTGGTGGTATCCTGCAATGAGTTTGGCGAGCCCTGATCCGGTTTCGGCAAAGACGGTAAAATCGCGTATTAAGGCCAGTAATCGTCGCTGTTCGAACACTCCCTCGATTAATGTTGAAAGTTCTGGAGCTCCTTTCGGTGCAACATCCACGCCGTCGGTGGTGCGCCATGGCATGAAACGCTCAAGATCTGCCGACAGCGATCCCACTCGGGCTGCAATGCCGTCCGATGTAACTAGTAGTGCGTTGGTGTTGAATAGAGAAGGAATTTCCTGCTTGTAGGTCTGGAGTTGGTTGAATGCCCCTAACAGATGTGCTCCGGCATTACCTGGTGCTTTTAGTTCGATTACCCCTATTGGTAATCCGTTCACGAACACCACCACATCGGGCCGCCGCTTGTTCTCTCCATTGATCACCATGAACTGACTCACTGTCAACCAATCGTTCTTCTCTGGGTGCTCGAAGTCGATGAGTGCGATCTTGCATGCAGTCAGTGTGCCGTCGTCGGCGTAGTACTCAACATCCACACCTTCCGTTATCAACTTGTGGATACGGCGGTTTTCCTCGAGAAGAGATGGTAGTTCGGACTGCATCATGCGGCGCACAGCATCTTGGTGTGCCTCCAATGGCAAGTTAGGGTTCAGGCGTGCAACGGCATCCTCGAACCGACTCTTGAGCACGACCTCATTGTGACTTTCGCGTTCCGGTCGGCGTCCGTCAGGACCGATGTCGTCCTCGCGTTCGATGCTGTAACCAAGAACGTGCATCTGCTCCAGTAGTGCTTGCTCTACGGCGGCTTCAGATAGAAATGCCATTATTGCTCTCCTGCTATTTTGGGCTTGTACATTTCTATTCCTCTTCTAATCCAAATAGACCACGCAGTTCGTTTATTTCTATCGCAAAGTTATTTCGATCTTCTTCATGGCGTACGGCTTCACCAATAATTTCGTATTCAAGCCGCCGATTAGGTGCTTCACCACGCGTCTTTCTGAAAATACAAAGGCGAGTCGTATGTCCAACGCCATCCTCGCGAAAGCAAATCATCGGACGAAGACCGAAAATAAGTCCGTCTGCAATTACAAGTATCTGCCCTGGACGAAAATATTTCTCGGCGGAATCTAGCATTTGCTGATGGCTAATCTTGATGTTCTGGATTGTTCTTGTGGAGCTATGCCCTCTAAATATTTCACATCTTAGAGTTGTTCCATCAACCTGACTTAAATACCGAACAATATGAATGTCTTCAAGGCCTTCAAGGTCTGCAAGTACTTCCACTACATCTACATATGCATCGCTAATCCAATTTCGCGCCTGCGCCTCAGACTGAGCCGCACTATGAGAGAAAGCATTTCTAGATTGGTTTAGCTCCTTCATCGCAGCAAGTGTTGCTGCCGGTGAAATTTTTGCGACTGAGGGATAAATTCCTTCAGCACTCAGCTGGTTAGTGATCCTCTCGATGTTCTCAAGCCTTTTTGCGATGCTATCAGTGAACAAATCCTTAAATTTCAACGGATCTGCGACTTGAATATTCCTATGGCGGCATTCCGCTACGGCTAGCGCATGAAGGATATCGATTATCGACTCCCAAGTATCTCGAAGAAGGTGTAGACGTTGCAGGTCACTCTCGTATCCATTTTCAAATCGGTAGAAATAGTAAGCAATCGGAGATGGGAATTGATTGCATACGGATTCTTTAATTCCTTCTTCACGCTGTTGTGTAAAGTCCGAAAATGCAGCTTCATAAGTGTCTGGACTCATAGTGAAAAGAACAAAACTTGGTCTCGGTTGATAACCAAGAATGTCGAGTATTCCGTCTGCTTGTTCTGAGTACTGCTCATCTAACCATTCGTTGTACGACGGACAGGCTTCATAATTGTTTGGATCAAGTTGAAGATTCATCCAGTCAAACTCCGACTTTGCATTCGGCATCCGGAATGTGTAACTCGCCGGAGATGAGTTTGGGCAACAAAGTATCACGCAGTTGGGCGAGCGTTGCGATTGCCTCCGCGTTCTTTTTGATGCTCATAAATACGGGAGTGACAACATGCGAGAAAGCACCCCACACAGCTTCATGCTTAGGTACTGCAAGCTTGAACTCAGCCACTGTGTCAGCCTGAACTCGTTGCCGACCGGAGGTTCCGGTCATGCTTCGGATGGCTTGCTCCCGAAAAGCCGCATCGCGTGCTAATAAATACCCGAATTCCGGTGGCACTGGAGCCTTGGGACGCATCACGATGTATTCAGTGGAGCCCCAACCCACAGTGTTATCCGGTAAACACTGAACGAAAGCCGTTTTGCCATTTTCCAGACAAGGTGTAATTCGGGCAAGTAGAGTGTCGCCATTGCGAAAACGCATGCCACTGCCGAACGGCCGCAATACCGGCGGCTCGGGCCAGCTTCCCGACGTCGGCAATGCAGCCATTTCGATGTAGGGCGCCTTCGTACCTTTCCGCAATGGCAAAGAGGGATTGAACTCCACGAGTCGGCTCGCTGGTACGCTTTCCCATCCCTCCGGTATCTCCCCCAATGCCGAATCAACGAGCCGGTCGGGGAATAGGTCATAGAGGTGCGCGGGCAGACCGGGCAGGGATAATCCGTGTTGCCAGCGCCTTTCTTGTTTGGCGCGTACTGGTTCGAAGTCCACGAACCATGCCTTGAACAAGGCGTGAGCCATAGCTTCCAGTGTTTCGTTTTGTCTTCGGTTGAGTTCAATCTTATCGTCCAACGTGCTTAGAATGTGGACGATGGCGCGTTGCTCTTCTGGCGGCGGCAATTCAATTTCAAGTCGTCCGAATGCTGATTTGTTTAATATTGGCTGTGCCGATCCACTAGCTATTCCTCGAATTTCTGACTTTCTCAGACTGAGGTTGTAATAAATGAATAATGGGGAGTCATCAGTATCGATGACGATGCTGTTGATTTGCTGGTTAGTGATGCAATTGGCACCAGCTATCGCTGCCTTTCCCATGTTAGAACCGATGCACGAAACCATTACTGCGTTCTTTGGAATGAAAGCATTTTTGATTGCTGATTGACCAGTAGCAGACAAAGTTCTTGCCGTAGTCGAAATAATACGGGTGCCATCCATATCCGATGGCGTAACGAAAGGGATATCCCCTCCAAAAGCACCAACAATGGTTGAAGGCGGCGTCCTGCCAGTGACAATGCGACCTAAAGCATCAAGTGTTTTTTTCTTCCACTTACTCCCCATATCCAAGCTCCTTAAGGTTGGCCTCAATTGCCGCATCCAGCGTTGCCGATATTGCCTGCTGTTCGTGCCACTGTGCAAAGAGCCGCGCCATCTTCTCTTCGAAGGGCTCACCATCATATTCGTGTTCCGCTGCGCCAACGTAACGGCCTGGTGTCAGAACATAGCCGTGCTTGCGAATTTCCTCTATCGATACTGATTTGCAGAAGCCCGTTACGTCAGCGTACTCACCCGCGCCCTCTTCCCCAAGCCAAGAATGGTAGGTGTCAGCAATAAGCTGAATTTCCTCATCGGTGAATTCTCGCCGAGTGCGATCCACCAGCACGCCCAGTTTGCGGGCATCTATGAACAGCACTTTTCTGCTCCGGTCACTCTGACTTTTGTCGGGATTCTTATTGCGAGTCAGGAACCACAGGCTGGCGGGAATCTGCGTGGAGTAAAAGAGCTGCCCAGGCAACGCCACCATACAATCCACCACATCCGCTTCAAGCATCGTCTTACGGATTTCTCCCTCACCGGATTGGTTGGAGCTCATGGAACCGTTTGCCAGCACCACGCCGGCTTTGCCATTGGGCGCAAGGTGGTGGTAGATGTGCTGTAGCCACGCGTAGTTGGCATTGCCTACAGGCGGTGCACCGAATTTCCAGCGCACGTCTTCACGCAGGCGGTCGCCGCCCCAGTCTGAAATATTGAACGGCGGGTTGGCGAGGATGTAATCAGCCTTGAGATCGCGCAGTTCATCCTTATGGAAGCTGCCTTCGTTGTTCCAGCGTATGTCGGAGTCGATGCCGCGCACTGCTAGGTTCATCTTGGCTAGCCGCCAAGTGGTATAGTTCGACTCTTGCCCGTAAATCGCAATGTCGCCAATCCGACCACCGTGTTCCTGCACAAACTTTTCTGATTGCACGAACATGCCACCCGAACCGCAGCATGGATCATAAACACGACCTGAGTAGGGTTCGAGCATCTCGACCAGAACGCGAACTACAGAACGCGGGGTGTAAAACTCGCCCCCACGCTTGCCTTCGGCTCCGGCAAACTGGCTGAGGAAATACTCGTACACACGTCCGAGGATGTCCTTGGAGCGGTCACCTTCCTCGTTAAGTGCGATGCCGGAGATCAGGTCAATCAGTTCACCCAGCATTACTTTGTTGAGTGCTGGCCGACCGTAATCCTTAGGTAGCACGCCCTTAAGCGATTCGTTCTCTTTCTCAATAGCGCGCATTGCATCGTCAATCAAGGTACCGACGGTGGGTAACTTAGCGTTGGCCTGCAGATGCGACCAGCGCGCCTCCTTCGGCACCCAGAACACGTTGTCAGCGAGATACTCGTCTTTATCCTCTGCAGCCTGTGTATCTTCCGCCAGCAGCGCGTTGTGTTTGGCCTCAAAGGCGTCAGAGATGTACTTCAGGAAGATGAGTCCAAGCGCGACGTGTTTGTAGTCGGACGGCTCCATGTTGCCACGCAGCTTGTCGGCTGCCTTGAAAAGATCGGCCTCGAAGCCGAGGTTGCCGCCGTTGCCGTTCTTGGCGGTGTCTTTCTGTGCCATCGTTTCTTATCCTTGGTGTAATATATTTGTTGCTGGGATTTGATAGCCCGGAGCTAGCTTGGCGTTCTCAACGCCATTCGCAAGGTAACATCGGCTGCGATTCACCGTTTATTCCATCTCCAAAGCCCAGAGCTAGTGCGGACAGAACGCGTTGTGAAGCGTGCTCGAACAATGGGGAATAGGCCAGCCCGATACGGTAAATCTTATGGCTACCATCGAAAGTGATGTTTTGTGGCGCGATATCCCTATACAGCGCAAGATCGCGCGTGGCCCCTGCGGGTGCTACACCGAAACGTTCGATTAGGTCGGGACGGCCAATCACACCGAAGAAGTAAAGCCGGAAATCGATATAGGCAAGTCGCTCGCGCTGGGCAAGACTTAAATCCTCGACATGCCGAGAGGATGTGCTAACCATGTGCGCAGGCCAAAAGTGAAGAAAGTTTATTTCTGAAACTCATACCACACCGGGAATGTAATCAAACTGATGATATCATGCGCTGGAATTTGTATATCTTCAAGACCTTTAATAATTTCGTAAATTAAACACTAAATTGGCCCATCTCTTCCCACTTCTTACAGTAGATCACCGTCTCGCACACAGGATACTTTTCCTCATCACGAAAAACCGTATTACGGATGAAGCAATGCCAGTCACGCATCCGCAATGGAGCAAGAAGCTCATACAGGAGCTTCTTCTAGGAATGAAGTCGGGCCTGAGTTTTGGCGCTTTCCTCCAGATAATCACAAGGGGTCATATGCACTAGTGTGATTTTGGATTCGATACGTTTAAAGCAGGCTTTCTGGCTGAGAGTGTCGGAATAAAAGGCTACCAGGCAGTGGCACAGATGGCAGGTGTTACGCGGACCATGTCAGGCTTGGCCTGTGTTGCACGCACCAGATGACCTTCTCTATTGAACGCGAGGGTTGTATATGAGTTTGGAGTATTGCTAGTGCTGCGGATGCCCAAGGCAGAGACTGAAACTGAAGGGCTCCGGGGCATAGCTCACCTACGGCAAGCAATCAATGCGCGGACTCATATTGGTTTATAACTATTTTCAGAACTAAATCATATTCGTGAGCAGCAGATATCCTATTTCTGACAATGCGGAATGCGACAGGTTGTGTCGTTTTTTGGAAGCCCCCCCCGCCTTGGAGGTAACTAATTAGCTTATATTTCATGGTATTATATATCTTTGGTTACCCCCGCCATTTTTTCAATCCACCTCCCTTTGGTACGACATAACGTGTCGAACCAGTACGTCATAATCTCCCATATCAATATCTGGTTATTTTGGGAGTTCAGGACTGTTCTCACCATGAAAACACAACATGATCATTATGACCGCCTGTCCGTCAGGTTATCGGTCATTATAAGCCGATTACTGGCTGGCCAATCCCTGGAGCTGAAAGCGCTGGCAAATGAGTTTGGTGTCTCAGAGCGCACTCTACAGCGGGATTTTCAGCAGCGTCTAATCCATCTGGATCTTGAACATTCCAGTGGCAGCTATCGACTTATCCGGCGAACTGGTCGAGAGCATTTGCCCAATACCTTTGCGTTTATCCTCAACTCTGGGATTTCGGGGATAATTCCGGCTCAAAACCGCAGACTAATCCGGCTGATTACCAGCAGTTCTGGTGGCTCTCCATGCCTTATCGGGCATGGAGGGCTGCCATCGCCAATCACCCAGACCACTTGCTTTCTGGAACTGGCCGAAGCTATCCGTGATTACCGGGCCGTCACGCTATTAGTCAATGGTAAGAGCTACGAAGGAGTGGCTCCTCGCCGCCTGATCTTCCAGTCCAGAAACTGGTTTCTTGTGGCTACTCGAGCGAGAAAGCTACAGGTATTTCGGATGGAAGACGTTAACGCTGTGACTGTTCTTGATACCTCTTTTCGCAGAAAGCCTGAACTTGATGCACTCACCGCCAGTGAGGAGTTTATTTCGGCTCTTCCACACTTTCGTTTCATCAGTGACGTTATTCAACCGGGCTATCAGGAAGCAGAATGCTGGCTGGTAATATTTAAATTACAGTCGTTTTTATCTCTGTACTATCCGTGTGACCTCACCCGAATTTAACACAATCTTTTTTCACCGTTCACTTTCAGAAAAGGCCATGCCTCACACTGAGACATAGTCTTTTTTTCATATCTCAATAAGGAACTAATAATGACACGTTTAGCCAGCCGCTTCGGTGCGGTCAATCTCGTTCGACGCGACCGCCCGCTAACCCGCGATGAACTGGCGCATTATGTGCCGAGTGTATTCAGCGAAGAAAAGCATGAATCCCGTCACGCCTGTCGCCCGTACAGGTCTGGCAGCAACTGTTAACGTATCTGCTGGAGCACCATTACGGTCTGACTCTTAACGACACGCCATTCCACGACGACGCGGCCATTGAGGAGCATATCGACGCAGGAATCACGCTCGCCGATGCTGTTAATTTTCTGGTGGAACGTTATGAACTGGTACGCATCGACCGTAAAGGATTCACCTGGCAAGAGCAGACACCATTTCTGACCGCTATCGATATTCTCAGAGCCAGGCGAGCTACCGGATTAATGAATATTTAAATTCTTCGAGCCTCATTCCTGATTTTTACCTCTATCACCCGTAATATCGACCGCAGTATCTGGCGCGATTTAATGTTGAAGTCCGGCATGATGGCCTTGATGGATGCACAGGCTCGCGACCAGTGGCACAAGAACCTGGAGGAGGGAGATCTTCCTGCAATCACCGAGGCGAATATCCTCAGCACCTTTGAACAGTTACATCTCAACAAAATGGATGTCTTTGAACGTGGCATCATCAACGTCTTCAAAGGCCTGTCGTGGGATTACAAAACCAATAGTCCCTGCAGCTTTGGTAAGAAGATCATCATCAATAATCTGGTAAGTCACAATCGCTGGGGATTTAGTCTGAACTGGGGCTGGCGGAGGGATCAACTGGCCGATTTGGAGCGAATGCTGTTTCTGCTGGATGGCAAACCCATCCCTGACAACCGGGGTGATATCTCAACCCGGTTGATGGAGCATATCCGGGATAATCCGGCCGGTACAAAGCGCTGGTATTTTAATTTCGTATTTGACGGCAAACAGAGCCGGATTGCCTTCGGCGGGTATCCGCTGGTGTCGCTGTCACGCGCCCGCGAGAAACGCGATGAGGCCCGTCTGATGATACTGGATGGTGTTCACCCGAAGCAGAAACGTATTGCGGAAAAGGAAGCCGAAGAGGACGCGCTGAATACCTTTGAGAAAATGGCGCGGGAATGGTCACAGCAGATGCTCAGACGGCGGCGCTGGTCAGAAACACACGCCCGGCGGGTCTGGCGGGATCTGGAAAAACATGTTCTCCCGGCAATCGGTGATCAGCATGTCGGGACGCTGAAAACCAAAGATCTGCTGGCACCACTGCGGGTTGTGGAAGCGAATGACCGCCTTGAGCTGGCCTCGCGGCTGAAACAGCGGATCACCGACATTATGGGGTATGCGGTTCAGTGCGGCCTGATTGACCGTAATCCGGCAAAAGACATGGCCGGGGCACTGATGCCGCCGCGTGTGACTCACCGTCCGGCGCTGCGGCTGGAACGGCTGCCGGAGCTGCTGACAAAGCTGGGTTATTACAACGGCCGTGAGTTAACCAAACTGGCGATACAGTTCACGCTGCTGACGTTCTCGCGCTCCAGTGAAATCCGCCTCGCCCGCTGGTCTGAGTTCGACATTGAGCGTGCCATGTGGACAATTCCGGCGCAGCGCACACCAATTCCCGGTGTGAAATTCTCTTATCGCGGCGCAAAAATGCAGTCAGAACACATTGTGCCGCTGTCGCGTCAGACATTATTGATACTGGACGAAATCCGCGCCATCAGCGGGGATGACGGGCTGCTATTTCCCGGCGATCACAGCCTGATAAAACCGATGAGTGAAAATACCGTAAACAACGCCCTGCGGACGTTGGGCTATAACACCGCCACCGAGCTGTGCGGCCACGGCTTCCGCACCATGGCATGCAGCGCCCTGATTGAGTCAGGAAAATGGTCACGGGATGCGGTAGAGCGGCAGATGAGCCATCAGGAGCGCAACACCGTCCGCGCCGCCTATATTCACAAGGCCGAACATATTGTGGAGCGCAAACTCATGATGCAGTGGTGGGCGGATTATCTCGATGCGGTCAGCCGGGAATTTGTTGTGCCGTATGAGTTTGAGGGAGGGTAACTTTCTTCACCACCGCACCGGCCATTTTTTGGCCGGTACAGTAAACTATTTTAGTTAATAATTATTTAAAATTATATTTAGTTTATTTATGTTAATTTTTATATTATAGTTTTATTTAAATAACTTTAAATAACTTTAAATAACTTTAAATAACTTTAAATAACTTTAAATAACTTTAAATAACTTTAAATAACTTTAAATAACTTTAAATAACTTTAAATTTACTAAATTAAATATAAAAATATGAGTTTATATACTGTAGATACAATAAATAAAAAATTAAAACCATTGAATGGTACAAAGCTCAGTGAGCATAAATTAACTGAACGTTATGATTTGCAGGAGTGGTTGGTTAGCCATCCGGAATCTCTTGGTGAGAGTCTATTAATTATCCAAAAAGAATTTGATAGATTTGATGGTACAGGAGAGCGCCTTGATTTATTAGCACTTGATACTCTTGGTCAATTAGTATTAATTGAAAACAAAAGAGATAATAGTGGTCGCGATGCTGTTTGGCAGGCAATAAAATATGCATCTTATGTTGCACCTTTTACATCTGATGATATTGAGGATGTATTTTCAAAATATTTATTAAAAAATAAACCATATTTTATGGATCTGGATGATGATGCATATGAAGAAAATAAAGTTAGGAATACTGCAAAAATTCTTATTCAGCGGTTTTTAGAAGAAAACCAGGATGTTGATGGTTCAGTGATAACACTAAATCCACGTAATACTCAGCGTATTATTTTAGTTGCTGGTAAATTTAGTAAAGAGGTAACTAATACAGCTCTTTGGTTACTTGATCGTAAAATAAATGTAAAGTGCGTAAAGGTATCACCCTATCGATTAGGTGAACAGCTATTGGTTGACATTCAACAAATAATTCCAGTGCCAGAAGCATCAGAATATATGGTTAGATTGATTCGTAAAGATGATGAAGAATTTATAGCTAAGGTAAAAAGAACAGATAGTACTGATATCCGTTATCAATATTGGGCTCAGTTACTTGAATATTTTTCAAAGAAAAATAATACTCTCTATAATAATATTAGTCCTAAAACAGACCATTGGCTGAGCGCTGCCACAGGTATACCTCAATGTTCATATCATCTGATTTTTCTGCAAAAGGCATTACGAGTTGATATTGAATTTGCAAGAAAGGATTCTGTTGAAAATAAGAAGATTTTTGACTTTTTTTATGAACGAAAAGCTGAAATAGAAAAGAAGTTTGGGAATGAATTAAATTGGCTGAGATTAGATGAAAAAAAATCCTCAAGAATTGAATTTTGTATGGATGCAAATGGGTATAATAAAGATTATTGGGTTGAGCTTACAAAATGGCATTTAGAATATATCCAAAAACTTGAAATGGTATTCAAAGGATATATTAATGAAATTAACAAAATGATTAAGTAATATATTTTTTTGATTTGGAGTAAATAAAAGAACATTGTGTTTACTTTGTAGCTAATGAAATACTGATGATTGGTTAATATTGTACGTAAAGATGTCCGTATCACCATCGCACCGGCCATTTTTTGGGTGGCCGGTGCTGATGCGTTGTCTGTAAAAACCGGGGGGATTTAACGGCGCCTGCCAGGGAAAAAACGTGAAAACGTCCCCCACTTTGTCCCCCACATAGCAGGGTGCCACTTCTTCCCCCACTTCATTTTCAGGAATCTCTATAACTCACTGTTTATAATGAAATTACAGTATTTCCCCCACTTAGGTTCTATATATACGTGCGAAGTGGGGGAAAACACCGGTTTTTATGGTTCTCCGGACAGCTTCCCCCACTTTTCCCCCGTTTAGTCCCCCACTTTGGTCTGATGCGGCAGCGGGATAATCTCCTCGCCCCGGAATGCGATCAGATTGTCTTTTTCCAGCTTATCGAGCCAGCGGGAGAATTTTTTGGAGACATCAAAATTCATTGCTTTCATATCGTCACGCAGCACGGCACGGGTACAGCTTTCGCCTTTGGCTGTCCGTGAGCGGATAGCCTGCCACAGCGCAACATGGTTATCTGTCAGGCGCGGAACACCGGCAAGATCAGGGTCAGATGCCGGGCCGTCATCCCGTGCCTCCCGTCCTTCGTCGTTCAGTACCAGCGAGGTGATGTGATCACCATCCTCATCTACATATAAATCTACGGAATGCAGGTCATAAGCCTGGCGCGGTGGTTCTTCCGCATCCTTCATTTTGGTGCAACTGAGGATAATGGCCGGATCTTCGCCCTCACGGCGCACATGGAACTCCACATCCAGCGCGGCACGGAACGCACTGGAACCCCGCGCACCCTTATCCTGATCTTTGCCGGAGTGATGGATAACCAGCACGGTGGCTTGCGTGGCGGCTTTGATAAAATCACATCCCTGAATGAATGCCCCCATATCTTTCGCTGCATTCTCGTCCGATCCGCCGAAACAGCGGGCGAGGGTATCGAGGATAATCAGGCGCACCGGCATGCCCGTTGTGGTTTTCACATCATTGGCAGCTTGTATCACTTGTTGCACGCTGTCCGGGCTGGCAGGGAAGATCGGGCAATCCACGCGGTAGAGTGAATCTATCGGGCTGCCGCCGTTCAGCGTCTGTTCCCATGCACGGATACGGCGGGGAACGCCGATTCCGCCCTCACCGACAACATAAATCACCGCACCCTGTGTGACCGGCTTGCCCGCCCACGGTTTGCCGGTCGCGATATGGCATCCCCACGAAACCGCCAGAAATGATTTGTAAGAGCCGCTGGCACCGTAAGCGCTGGCAACGGAGGAACCGGGCAGATAGCCCTTGATGAGATAATCCTGGCGCGTATCAAAGCCGTCAGAGCCTTTACGCAGCGGAAGGGAGGTGCGGAACGGTGGCGCGTTGTAATCAATGCAGCTCACCGGGACGCGCTGCGGCTGGTAACGCTGTTTATAAAAGGCGGTTTTGGTGGCCTCAATGCCGTGCTGCCGGCGGAAATCATCCCAGTCACACTGCGAGGCCGCCGGCGGCAGTGAAACCCAGCCATTCACCGCCCGGGAGGCTTTCTCTGCCAGAGCTTTGCCGGTATTGGCCGTGCCGTCAGTGCGGATATCATGATCGCCCGCCAGAATAATAACGGCCTCCGGATGCTGATTGCGTAAGGCATTCGCAACATTAATGAGATTATTGGCTGAAACCGCAGCCACAATGGCCGCTGAGGTACTAATCAGGCTGAGCGTCAGACCGGTCGCATAACCCTCAGTGATAATGATGGTCTCCGGTACTTCCGGAAATTGTACGGTGATAAACGCCTCTTTAAGCTGAGAGCCGGGCAGCAGCCGCTTTTCACCGGCCGGGTTAATCAACTGAGCACCGGTAAGATCACCGGCGGTATTGTTCAGCGTGAGTAACAGGCTTCCTTCGCCGAAGGTGATATCACTGATTTGCAGGGTTTGCTGCGCGGTCAGGCAGGGCAACCGGACAGAGAGTCCTTTCTCCGTGAGATAAGGGCTTTCGCGCATTTCGCTGTGGCTGAGGATCTGGCTGATTCTCTCCTGCGGCACCCGGCGGTGACTGGTTTTTTCTCTGGCGGGCGGTGTTGACACTGCCAACACCTGGTTTTCTGTCAGTTGCGCCGCTTCGGACAAACTACATTGCTTTACCAGTGCGACCAGATCCAGCCCGTCACCGTGGCCGCACTGATTACAGAACCAGGTACCGCGACCGGCCTTATCATCAAACCGGAAGCGATCTTTCCCGCCACAGGCAGGACAGGGGCCGTGTCTGCCATCCGGTGGCAGGGGAATATCCAGCATGGCCATCACCGCCACCCAGTTATGACGGCATCGCGCCACTACATCAGTCACTGATTTATTCATCGCTGCTCACCTCCGTTGTCAGCAGGGTATTAAGTGTATTGATACGTTCCCACAGGACGTACATCAGCAGTTCTTCAGCATAGGGATGTTCAAGCCGGATAATGGCAAACGCGAGGGCACAGCACTGGTCAGAGAGTTCTTCAGGCGTGAGAGGGGTGTGATCATACATAAGGCACCCCCGCTGAAGTAAGAAAGAATCGCGGGTAAGATAAGGTAAGGGTAGTAGCCATAGGGCAGCCTCAATTGGACTTATATTGATGCTGCCACCTGAGACGCCAATCTCGTTGGTGGCAGCCCGAACGGGGTTGGCGTTACCGGGTCCAATTGATACCGGCCTTCCTTGCGGAAGCCCCGCCCGGACTACCATTGAATGCAGGCAGGTACGAGCTATCACCGGAAACATGCTGCTGATGTTTCCGGTGATCAATTGAAACTTCGGAACGCCAATTCCGGCTGCGGATTGTGCCGCAGCTCTGGTAGTATAACGTAAACAGCCTGTCAGAAAATAATAAAAAATAATCACTTGCGTGCGTCCTCACGTTTTTTTATGTGCGATGCAATCCATTCATTTATTTCACTTTCCACCCAGGCGATGGAGCGGCCGCCGATTCTGACCGGACGCGGGAATTTCCCGCGCTCCATCTGCACGTAAACCCATGACCGCTTAAAGCCGGTTTTCTTCATCACATCCTGAACCCGCAATAACGTGTAATCAGACATCATCAATCCTCTTTTTGTGTGTAAACGCGCTCGACATAACGGCCACGGCCATCACCATGACCTAAATCCATCGATGTCAGCGCTCTGGCTTCCGTGCGGGAATAGCCCTGAGACAGGTAATGCGCGATAGAATCCTGCGCCCGTGCATAACGCAGACTGTGCGGCGAGTAGCAGCCGGTCAGCCCGATACGTGCGGTATGCGTGCGCCAGTAATTCATCGCGGCCTTTAAATCCGGCTTATCGATCAGTCTGCCGTTGCGGCTTTCCGCAACCCGCAGCGCGTTTTCCACCGCCTGTTTCAGAGCGTCCCGGTCGATAATCTGTACTTCCCGCGGACGGCCGCCTTTTGTACCAAACACAACGGTGACGGTTGAGCGGAAAGTGTTTATCTGATTTTTCCATTTGTTTATTGACGCACCACACTGCACCGCTTCCTGTGATCGCAGACCTAACAGACGGGCAAGTTGCAGCGCACAGGCAAGGCCCTCATCACGCACCTGAGCCAGTTGCAGTGCGGCCTGAAAGCGATCATCCGGGATTGCCAGCTTTGTTCCGGCACGGCTCGCTCCGCTTAATCCGAGCGCTTTATTGGTCAGCCGTTCTGATTCAGCCAGCTTATCCCTGCCGCCTGTCCGGAGAACGCAGCGTAATGCGGCCATCTCATTCTGCAATGAGCGCAGGGTGATCCCGGACGACAGACGATCCGCAATAAACTGTTCGATATGCTTTGATTTCAGATGCCGGATATCTTTGATCTGGATATTCAGCGCGAGCAGATGACGGCTGAATCTCTCCATAATCCGGATACGGTCATGCACGGTTTTGAAACTGCCACCGGCCTGTTTCGCCAGCGTGGTCATTTCCTTGGTTAATTTACTCATACGGATTCCCTGTATTGCGGTTGACTGCGTGTCTCCGGCGCGTGGTTTGGTGTGCTGAACGATACCTGTGCGCCGGAGCGGGCAGAGGTTGAGGTATTACGGGGCATCGGTATTGCACTCTGTGCAGCCGCCTGCATAAGCAGGTTATCCCCACGGGCTGAGCAGCCCGTCCCCGGTATCGGTTCAGTGTGGTAGTGGTCTCCTTTTGGTGATTTATCAGACGCTGACAGTGGTGTCAGAGGCATGACGATGTGTGTAAGTGGTGTCTCACAAGGGCAGAGGGCGGTCTGTGCAGCGGCGTCACTTTCACTGCGTAAAAGTGACGCCTGAGACTCATTGCGCCTGTCAGACGTTTAACAGCGTTGTTTTTACGGCATAGTGCGGTCACCCGAAGGCGTCAGTTGCAGACCACAATGACATTGGCATGTGACCACCCGAAGGCGTTTCTTGCAGGTCACGGGAAACATTGGCTTTGGCTGCTGTCAGTGACAGCGGAGTTACGCATATCACCGTAGGGGGAATAACCGGCAGGTTCAAGCAGGTTTACGCATCCTGAAAATGGCCGTAAAAGGTCGCTCTGCTGTAAAGCCAGGAAATACCCGGAATTAGGTCGCTAATAATTAGCATCGGTAATTGTAATTTGGTTTTAAAAGATTTCAGGAGTAGATCGGGTGATTGAGATTTGGGGGAGGGGACGGGCGTCTGATTTTAATAGATGAGATATTTGACGAGTATACAGATATTTTTACAGCATATAGATTGTATTTTGCATTTACACCTTATAGAGTGTAATGTGTGAAAACAGCTTAAAGCCTGTACAGGCATCTGAAATGGTCAATATGCTATGAACACTGCTTATCCGCTTAAAACACTCAATCAGTTGCGTCCGTTGCTGGTCGGCTTTCGTAAGGCTAACGGAATGACGCAAAAAGACGTCTCAGAGAAACTAGGTGTTACGCAGCAGACCTATGCCCGCCTGGAAGCCAATCCGGCCAGTGCCAGTATTGAACGACTATTCAAAGTATTCACTGTGCTGGGTGTCGAAATAGTGCTTTCTGCCGGGCAATTCTCAGTTATTCAGGAATCTGCGGAAATACCGGATAACTCTCCGGCCAGACGGGAGAAATGGTAAATATGAGCCGGACACAACAACGTTTAGCAATATGGATGAACGGAATCCGTGTCGGATTCTGGGAAAAGATCAGAGGGGAAGACCGGCTGCACTATCTCCCGGAGTGGGTTGCTGATGAGCAAGGCAGACCGCTGTCTCTTTCATTGCCGTTCACGCCGGGTAATCAGGTCTGGCGCGGAAATGTTGTGCGTGATTACTTTGATAATTTATTACCGGATAGTGAGGATATCCGCAGGCGTCTGGCGATGCGCTACAGGGCGGAGAGCCTGGAACCTTTTGATCTGCTGGCCGAACTGGGAAGAGATTGTGTCGGGGCAATTCAATTGCTGCATCCGGATGATGAACCGGCAGACTTATTTTCTGTCAATTACCGGCCGCTTTCGGAAGCGGATATTGCAGTGATACTGCGTAATACCACAACGTCAATTCTCGGTCGTCATAACAATGATGAAGAGTTGCGCTTGTCTATCGCCGGTGCGCAGGAAAAAACGGCTTTACTGTGGAATGATGGACAATGGTGTTTACCGGAAGGTAATACGCCGACAACTCATATCTTCAAATTACCGCTTGGCTTAGTCGGTAATATGAAGGCAGATATGAGCACATCAGTTGAAAATGAATGGCTGTGTTCGCTGATCCTTGAACACTATGGTATTCCTGTCGCAAAAACACAGATTGCGCAGTTTGAAGACCAGAAAGTATTAATTGTCGATCGTTTTGACCGGCGCTGGTCAACTGACGGACAGTGGATTATCCGTTTGCCGCAGGAGGATATGTGTCAGGCACTGGGTGTTTCACCGCTGCGGAAATATCAGGCTGATGGTGGCCCGGGTATCACGGATATCATGGGAATACTGAGTCATTCCGAGCAGGCGGAGCAGGACAGAGAAACTTTTTTTAAAACACAGATTATTTTCTGGCTGATGGCCGCCACAGACGGACATGCCAAAAACTTCAGTATATCCATGCAACCGCAAAACCGTTACCGCCTGACGCCTTTGTATGATGTTCTATCTGCATGGCCGCTGATCGGTAATGGTAATAACCAGATTGCCTGGCAGAAATGCAAACTGGCAATGGCCGTCCGGGGAAGTAGTAACTATTACCTGATGAGCAAAATTCAGCGTCGCCATTGGATCAAGCACGGCGAGACGGTGGGATTTGAAAAACAACAAGTTGAAGCAATGCTGGATGAGATTATCGGCCGGACACCAGAAGTGATTGAGCGTGTGAGTGCGTTGTTGCCGGAGAGGTTTCCGGTTGGAGTTGCGGAGAGGGTTTTTGTAGGTATGATGGGGCAGAGTGAGTTGCCAATGGCAAAAGATAGGGCTGTATGAAATATATACAGATTTTTTTATCGTTAAATGCACGCAGAGTTGTTATTTCGTGTGTGAAAACAACTAATATAAATATTAGAGGTATTTTCTCTGCGTGCCGGTAGATGATATCAATTATCGTATGGCGCTTTCAACTCCTTTTTCATTAATAACCGCTCGATTGAGTCAGCTGTTGAACAATCCCAGTCTATGAACCAGTTTTGAGATTCTATAAATTCTATAGTTGAAGCGACTTCGGTACCACGTATAGTGTTTTTTAAAGCTATTTGTACAATATCTGTTTTCATTTTTCTTGTAATGTAAGGACATCTTATAGAATCAAAAAAAATATGTGCAAGTTCGGAGTCGTTATAAATACTCAAGTAATTATCACTTAGTTTGGTACAAATGTGATTAACTATTTTTGTTCTAGTAGATAAGTATTCTTTTTTGTTTTGTATATAAAACAAACACGTCATTAAACTAAAATAATTAGGGGAAACGTTGTCTCTGTCTAACCCTATTATTTTTTCTATGGTTTCTTGGTTTAGCTGATAATTAATATCTATATCTCGAATTGAAATAATTAAATTTAAACATTCGATATCTCTTATGTTGTTTTTTTGTATGGCAGTTCGTATTGATAAGTAAGCTTCATCGTATATCTTTTTTTTGATGAATTCAGAGCTTTGAACACCTAGGTTTTCTGATATTTTATTTATTAATATAATTATCTGTGATATTAAATAAGTACTTCGCACTCTAAAATCCATAGAGTGAATAAAAAATGATAATTCAATTATTATAATTAGGAAATTAGTTATTTTTTCAGATTGGATAGGGTCATCTTTATAGTCGTCAATATGCTCATGGATTTCGCATACCTTATTTCTAGCAAGTGTGAAATAATATCCTGTTATAGCTGAATATGATATTTTGTTTTTATATACGATGCATTTTATATCGGTTATTAATTGATTGGCTAATTGATGAAATCTATGCATAGGGGATTTTATTCCTTTTTTTATTTCATTGTCATCAACATATCCAAATTTTGAAAATAAGCTTTCTATTAATTTTCTATATTCTTGTTTTGCGATAGTTACACCCGTAATGAATGGGACTGTGTATTTCGTATTCTTTGATTCATTGATGTATAATTTGAATTTCTCTAGTTGACGTAATGTCTCTTTATACACATGATTTCCAATATCTTCATTATTATAAAAAAGGAAGTAATCATCTACGTACCGCTTAATTACATAATCAGTATTTTCCTTTATTTTTATTATTCCACCATCACTAGTAACATGATTTTCTAATGATTTTTTTATTTCAATATCTATTGACTGCAATAATATTTCAGAAAAAATACGTGAAAATTCAGGGCCTACAACGATTCCATGTGAATTTCCAAAATAGCAGTTTTCCATTATTTTTTGGAATAAATTCTCAAAGCTATGTAATCCTATAGAGTTATGGTAACTTTGTATCTCTCTAATTGACTTTGATAGATAAAATGTTGATATAGAAGAAAAACATTTTGCAATGTCAAATTTGAATAATTTGTCAAATTTTTTCTCTATTCGATGAAATTGATAAGAATCATAAAATTTGTAGAGAAAGCTAATTTCTTTATATTCAAAGAAAGTACTGGCGTACATTGGTTCATCATCGTCAATACCAACGCCTTCATCTTTAAATTTGTCTTCGTATCTTTTAAGTATACTATTGTTATTTTTTTGATATGTATAAGCTATTTTTGATGGGTGCCTAAGTGAATAGGTACTTCGTGAACATAAGTGAGATATTAATTGATTGTAATTTTTATATAGTTCAACTATCTGCAGTTGATTTTTTGGGTGAATTAAAAAAAGGTTTCTTGATGAGTCATTATCTTTTGCTATCCTATAAATTAATGGATTAGTTTCATTGTTCTCATTTTTTTTAGTAAAGAAATCATATATAAATTTATTTTTCTTCAGGTTATTTTTATTTTTTGAGAATTTATAAAAACCCTCGTTAGTTAAAATAAATGGTATTTCGTATGGTAAAACATCGGTGAGTAATACTCGACAGAAATCCTTTCTGTCTAGAGTTATTTTATCTTTCATCTTTATTTTCTCTTATGATTCTTATGTTTCCAACATTCTTTTATTTCTTTCATTTCTTTATCTGAAGATGGAATGAATTTTTTCTGTACAAAACCTTGCCTAAAGCATATGCGAGTCAATTCTATTTTTTCAGATAGAGGTATTTTATTCATAGTGCGACCAAAGAAATTATTTTTCCTGGAGAATATTGATTTTTTGATAAATGAATTAAATTGTTCAAATATAGCAGGATTATTAACTAGTCGATTGCTAAAGTAAATCCCGCCTTTTAATTGAGTTTCTTTTTGATTTGTTTTCCCTTTTGAAAATAAAGGATAGTTCCCAGAAAGTATATTTATTCTTTTTAGAAGTAATTCTTTTTTATCATTTATTCTCGATTTGTTATATACTCGGTCTAACAATGAATGTACAATCCGCGTTTTTATTTTTCTGACTTTATCATCAGCTAACTCAATATTTACAATCCTTTTTTTATTATACTCGGTATTTTTAATTATATATTTATAACCTAAATGATCAAATGTTTTATTTGATATGTTGGGTGTGTATGTATTAAAAATATCAGTTTTATACATTTTTTTATTGGTTTTTAATTCATACTTATCCAATATTTTTATTACTTCACAATATATTTCTGTTGAATTTTTTGTTGATAGTATAAATATGTCATCAACATAGCGAGAATAATAATAGACACCGGGTATGTTTTTTATTGCACTATCAACATTTTTCATGAAAATTTCTGATAGTATAGGGCTTATAGATAAGCCTCTAGGCAGGCCTTTTGCACCTAATAATTTTAAACTTCCAAGTATGTTAATCAACCTTGTAGATAAAAGCATATCTGTTTTAAGTTTGTCGATGAGATTGTCAAATGATATAGATTCATAAAAATGTTTAACATCGAGCTTTATCACCCCGTAACAGCTTGATGTTTCTAGTATTTTTGCAATTTGCTCGGAAATCTCATCTCTGTTATTCAACGATATTTTGTATAATCTATTTATATTGTATGATATTACTTTTAAAGCAAAATGTTCACTTGGATTATCGGTAAAATAAACATTTTTCCCTCTTATTTTAATTGATTTTATAAATTTAAAATTGAAATCTTTATCAGATAATATAGTTGATATAGGTGCTAAATTTAATTTATATTCATCTTTATTTCTGCCTAGGGAGAATTTTATTATCTCATGTCTACACGTTACTTTTAAAAGAGATTTAATCGAGAAATCTTGTCTGATCATAGTTATTTCACATAAGATTTTTTATAATTGAACAAATTATAATGAATGAAAGTAATGAGATTATATAGTACGGGATTAATGATATAGATTGTCTTACGTATTTTCTGTATAAATAAAGACATCCGTATTTTTTATTTACTTGGTGTTTTGCAATTAAAAAATCTATTTCATCATGGTTGATTGTATCATTTTGAATTATATGGTTATACTTTTTAAGTAATTTTTTATATTTATCTAGAGTTGAATTTTGATTGTATGTATTTAATTCAATTTCCCTAGATATTTTATTTATTCTTATTGCTGAATCATGAAGTCTCTTACTCTTTATATCTAGTTTAGCTGAGGATATTGTGATTGAAATAACTAATATAATAATGGATAAAGAAATGCTAATAAACCAGTTAGGAAATCCATTGAATAAATCTATAGGAGTGAGGTCGGTTGTTGTTCTTTCATATAAAGTAATTAATATTAAAGAAATAGACATAAATGATATAGAAAAAAGCGACCACCACGCTTGTCGTGTTAATCTTTTACTTTTATTAAAACGAGCATGGGCAACAATTTTTGTATCACGATGTAAGTTCTGTAACAGCTCTGTAATTGCCATGGTTTTTCCATGTAATAGAATGTTTTGTCTATTCTATCATAATAATATAGACAAAACATTCACATTAGAAATAATGGGGATGTTGATTTTTTGTATTGAATGGCATTCTTTAAATGGTTAATTAATCTATAAATAATATATTATTAACTAATATTTAGTGAAATGTGTTGCAGTGTTAAAATAACAATAATTTATGTACTTTATTTTTTGAAAATTTTAAATCCTATATAAATCAATGACATTAGTATTATTCAGTACAATGGTATGTTTATATAAACGTATGTATAGCTGTCCCAAAAGGTCATTTTCATGGTCACCTCTATCCACTAGATGTAAATTACCATAAATATCAATTTATTATAAATTTTTTCGATTCCGGCCTTCGGCATTCTTAAGTGAAATCAAGCTACCGCAAGGTGGCTTTTTTTGTGCCTGAAATTCACTGTCCGGCTGTTTTTCTCCGCATTTTTCATTTGTAAGTTACTGTAAAATAACATTTTAATTTTCTATTACTGGTTCGTGTAACACGTTCCCGTTACGCCGTCGCCGTCCGGGCGCTACCGGGTCAAAAAAAGTCAATTCTGTGGTCAATTCGCTTCGATTTACATTTTGACCCGGAAAAAGCGGTCAGTTTCAGGGCTGAAAAGGGCGCACATTAATAGATTCACTATCAATAAATAATGAAAATGCGTTCATGAAATAAATAACGGAATCGATATATCCCAGTAAAAAACATCACTTTTATTTTTTCAAATAAAAACAATGCATTAAATTTTATCTCATGTGTTGTATTAACCCGCCATTACACCGGTTTATTTATCCTGCACTGTTTTCGGTTGTCCACGCTGGTCTGCACCTCTCTGTCACCCGCACAATAAATGTTTGATTTCGCAAATAGACTTCTTTGTTGTCTCTGAAATACGTAAAAGCCACGATGCGATAAACCAATTCGACAAAGGAGTGATCCGGACTTATGGCATTAAGCGACATAGCAGCAAGGAACGCAAAACCCAGTAAAAAGATGTACAAACTGACCGATGAATATGGCCTGTATCTTCAGGTGAATCCGGCCGGTACAGTGTATCTACCACATCACTGTTCATGACGGCTGTCAGTGCCTCTTGGGGGATAAAGGCAATTTGCCGATTATGATAGATGAAATATCTGGTGGGATAGATATGGACGACTAATTAGCTTAATTATTAATCACTGGTTAAATAACCAGATAATTTTATTTTTTCTGGGTCGAATGAGTGATAAAGTATCACCAATAAGACCCATTGGAGGTGCTATGTCAGAATTTGAATTACTCGCTCAGGATCTTCTCCAAAAATCCGGAGAAGAAGAAAAGCGCCAGCAGAAAAAAGATACAAAACTCATTACTAAAGTTCTGGAGATTTATGATCAGAAGTATGTTGCTGAGTTGCTAAGAAAAGTTGGTCAAAATGAGTGGAGCAGAGAAACCCTCAATCGTTGGATCAACGGAAAGTGTGCTCCAAAATTATTAACTTCTGCGGAAGAAATTTTGCTTAAAAAGATGCTTCCGGAACCACCGGAACACCATCCAAATTATACTTTCCGGTTTATCGATTTATTTGCCGGTATTGGTGGTATTCGTAAAGGATTTGAGTCGATTGGTGGCCAATGTGTATTTACCAGCGAATGGAATGAATACGCTGTACGTACTTATAAGGCTAACTGGTTTAATGATGAACTGGAGCATAAGTTTAACCTCGATATTCGCAAAATTACACTGAGTGATGATACTTCAGTATCTGACGTTGAAGCTTATAAGCATATAGATAAAGAAATTCCTGACCACGATGTGTTGTTGGCAGGCTTTCCTTGCCAGCCTTTTAGTCTGGCAGGCGTCAGTAAAAAAAATTCCATGGGACGTGCTCATGGTTTTGAATGTGAAGTTCAGGGGACATTATTCTTTGATGTTGCCAGGATTATTAAATCAAAGAAACCAAGTATTTTTGTATTAGAGAACGTCAAGAATCTAAAAAGCCATGATAAAGGAAAAACCTTCAAAATCATCATGGATACACTCGATGAATTAGGCTATGAAGTAGCGGATGCCGGGGTTTCCGGTTCGGCGGATCCTAAAATTATTGATGGTAAGCATTTCCTTCCTCAACACAGGGAACGAATTGTATTAGTTGGATTCCGGCGTGATCTGAAGCTTCATGAAGGATTTACGCTGAGGGATATCAGTCGCTTTTATCCTGAAAATAGACCAACATTTGGTGAGTTACTTGAACAGGCCGTTGATAGTAAATATATTTTAACACCCAAGCTATGGGAATATCTTTATAATTACGCCAAAAAGCATGCAGCTAAAGGTAATGGTTTCGGTTTTGGGCTTGTTGATCCTAATAATGCCACCAGTATTGCCCGTACTTTATCAGCCCGCTATCACAAAGACGGCTCAGAAATATTAATTGATAGAGGTTGGGATAAAACTAAGGGAGAGGTTGATTTTAGCGATGAGGAAAATCAAACGAATAGACCAAGACGATTAACGCCACGAGAATGTGCACGGTTAATGGGATTTGAAAAAGTAGGTGAAAAACCGTTCAGAATACCTGTTTCTGATACCCAATCCTATCGTCAGTTCGGTAACTCGGTTATTGTTCCGGTATTCGAAGCGGTTGCTAAATTACTTGAACCCTATATTCTTAAGTCAGTTTCAATCAGATCTAAAAATAACTAACTATAATCTCCGGTTTAATATACCGGAGATTGTTTTATAATATGCTGCTAATTAGTATAAATCTCCGTGAGTTTGGCAATAAAGTCACCTAAAGACATTAATTCTGAACGAATCGCATCGGGGTACTTTTTATGTAAAGCAGAAGGAACGACCAAGGTTATACCCGCTTGTTTCATCTCTCTGAACTGTGCTGGTGATACTCCTTCCTGGAGAGTGAAAAGGTGAATGCTTTTTATTCTGTCTGCTTCATTTAAAACTTGCCGCCATCGATCTTTGCATGTTGTTTTTACTGCAAGCATATGGAGATTATTGTCGGGAAATGTTACATCGTGATACGCATCGGCAGAAGGAAATATAAAATCAGGTTTTTTATTGCCTTCAGTTATACATTGAGTTGCAAAATGAGTTAAACCGTACTCAAGGAAAAGTTGTTCAAGATGGAGCTCCAGCGACCGGCCAGCTCTTGACTTTCGTCTGTTACTGACTGAATTAGCCATTGCTATAAATTCATCAACAGAACCGAATCCCTTACGGATTATGTCGAGTACATGCATTTCTTCAACCAAGAGAAAAATATCATATTCTATACGCCTCCGATCAAGTAATTGTTCATCGGGATCTGAACAATGAGCTGAAAAATATCCGGCGGCGTATTGTATTATTTCAGTTCCTGACGGGAATTCAGTTTTCCATGCGCCCGGAATTTTATAATTTTTCTTTGTTACTTTGGGTTGAAGAGCTAATCCTCCAAGTATTTCTTTACCGGGACCGAATAACAGTGTGCCGGGAATAATTTCACCGAGGGTAGCTTCGATAATATCCTCTTCATCCGGGGTGTTGCAAACCCATACATCTACACTATTGCTGTCATTACCGGGCGTGTGCTTAAAAGCCAGAATTGCCAGTGCCCCCGTATTTTCCGGGTCCTGAAGCGGACTTTTTGGCCCCCAACGCGTAATACGTTTTTCATTCCTTGTTTTACCAAAAAAACGATTATTGTAATAAATTGCACGGGCTTCAGTATCCGCACACGAATGTGAAAAATAACAGGCACGAAGCAAGACGGAAGGATTTTGTTCTCTGGTATGATTGATGGAAGGAAAAAGCTCAGTAACAATACCTGAAGGGATATAAAGCCCTACCTGATGCCCTCCGGTAGCCCCGGTATCGTTAGCGGATAGACGTTTGATGTATAGAAAATAGTTATCGGTTGATTTATTTGCCAGCCAATCTTGAAATTCAGACACAAGCGTCCCCTCTATGATTTGATCGTAGATATTATTATTTCATAAATCAATTTTAGAAACACTATTATTAACGGTTTGAATAAGATATCAAGCATGCATATTGTATACGTTTGATATTATATTTAAATAATTAATTCAGCCAAAAATAGTTTTTGAATCTAAACTAAAAATTAATGTACTCCCTTCTTTTGCCTGGCTCATGACATCATTAATTTGAAAGTAAAGTCGATATTCTGTACGGGTAGGATGTTCTTTTCGTGCATCATACTAAGTAACGTTTGACTGGGTATAACCATCTTTTCCTCGTATAGAGAAATTAACTAAGAATGATTTTTTGTCATTACCTAATATATCTCTCAGTTGAGCAACACCATTGAGTTCATGTTGATTAGAGTGTCAGGGGCAGCTTCTGCCGCAGAAAGTGATTTTGTCCACTTCCCCTTATCTGAAACAGCCTGATTAGCGTTTTCCGGTTGCTGCCGGTAAAGCTCAGGCGGCAGGTTATTCAGGCTTTCATGTGTCCGGTTCCGGGCAATGAGAAACCGATAAACCTGCCTGAGTTAATTCCTGAGTGCAGGTTTTTTTTCGGTCATTACCGGCCCTTTTTTGCGCAAACTGATAAAAGCCAATTCGATGATTAACCCCGTCATGACGAACCCGGGTTTCGGGACGGGATGCAATATAGGGACTGTTTTTGTGTGAAATATTTATCACTGCGGAAAAAACAGTCCCGGCGGTTATTGGCGACAAGCTCAAGAGGAACGTTCATCCGGCTCTGTTATACAAAACCCGGTAAAAGAATGACAAACGAATTTTATTTACAGGCTATTCAGCAACTCCCGCCGGTAAGGTAATGCAGTCATAGCCCCTTTCGCTGTTGTTGCCAGGGCACCGCAGACCTGAGCCTGCCTGATTACCGTACTTAGCACCTGCTCATCCTCCACGGGTCCGTATATTGCAAGACCAGCCAATAAACCGGCCACAAATGCATCACCGGCTCCGGTGGTATCAACGGTAACAACAGGTGTTGCCGCGAAATGCTGTGTTTTTCCGTCCCAATAGACCATGACGCCCTGTTTTCCCAGCGTTACCAGTAATAGCTCAGGAGAATACTTCGCCGCCAGCAGGTCAATTCCCCGCTGAATATTCGTTTCACCGCTGATAAAAAAGAGTTCTTCCTCTGATAACTTAACAACAGATGCAAACGTCAGTGCTTTATGCAGACAATCCCGCAGTAATGTTTCATCCTGCCATAAATCGGTACGGATATTAGGATCAAAGCTGACACGTCCCCCCGCCTCACATATCTGAGCCATCGCCTGAAATGCAGTACTCCGGGATGGTTCGGCACTTAGTGCAATAGAGCAGACATGAAGCCATTCATTTTCATGAAATACCGGTAAATCTTCCTGCTCCAGAAAAAGATCAGCCGAAGGACGAACCATAAACGTGAATGTCCGCTCACCATTTTCATCAAGTTCCACCACAACAACGGATGTTCGGTGGCGGGGATCACAGAGCATATACCCGGTATCCACTTTTTCGTTTGTCAGCGTCCGGTACATAAAGCGACCAAACGGGTCATCTCCCACCCGGCCGATAAAACCACTTTTTCCGTCAAGACGTGCAATACCGGCCGCCACATTGGCCGGGGCGCCTCCCGGAAGCTGCAACAGATAACCCGGTTTATCCGTTAATAAATCAACAACGGCATCACCTAAAACCCATACTTTTGATGTCATAATTAACTCCGCTGACAATTTTACATTAAGCTAAAACGATTAAGCTACCGTGCCAAAAGATACCGCCCGATAAATACGGAAAACAGTAACATTATTCAGGGAGAATCTTACGGCACAAACTATGCGGAATACCGGCGCATTTTCCGGTTCCGGTCATTCACACTGAGGCCCGGCTCAGCCACGGTGAAGAAATACAAACGGTATCTCGGTGTGTTTCACCGTTAATAATATGCAGTGCACTCTGCCGCCCTATTTCATAATGCGGCAATTGCACAGTTGACAGTGGCGGAATAAATAGCCCTCCGATCCCGACCATATTGTCATAACCGATCACGGCAACATCAGCAGGGATATTCAGTCCGCAGGCCAGTAAAATCTGATATACAATAAACGCGATTCTGTCATTTCCGCAGATAACAGAATCAAATTCCGGTTTACCGTGACGGATATACCTGCGCACCACATCCGGAATATCGGCATAATGTTCATCAGATAAATAATGATGCAGTAAGTTTCCGGTATCCTCACCATAATCCCGGAAGGCGCGCGTCAGACCTCTTATACGGCGGGCTGTCGCCGGATGTTCAGCCGGCAGGTACAGGCACAGGGGCCGGCGGCGGCCTGCCTTCAGCAATGCACTTACCGCATCATACTGTCCGTTTTCATCATCCGGTATGTAAGACGCTGTCGATGTGTTAACACTTTCACAATTCGCCAGCACCAGAGGAACTTTCAGCATCCGCCCTGAAATTTCGACCTGCCGCAGGCCCATTGTGGTAAAAATTATTCCGTCCGGACGATGCGAGAGCAAAAGATCCGCAATGGATTCCGGATTATCCCCTGCCAGCATATTGACGATATAGCTGTTCCAGCCGTATGAGCGGGCCGTTTCCTCCACAGATAAAATAATATCAACACAGAATGGTGATGTTGCGGTATCCAGTGCTAACACACCTATCGTCCGCGGCCCCTGTCCTGAACGGCTGCTGCGTATCATCCGCGCCGACAGATCCGGCGTGTAGCCGGTTTTACGGATGGCATCCTGAACACGAGCCAACGTTTCTTTTTTTAGTTTATCCGGCTTGTTGATCGCCCTTGATACGGTCATCATGGAAACTTCAGCCAGCTTCGCCACATCCTTCAGAAATACCATCCTTTCCCCCCGATTACTCTGGCTGCTTCCTTCATCCCGGAAATAACGGTCACCCGACGACCGGAGAGAGTATAGCAACCAATAATATAATTATTTATTCAGCCTATCAGAGTAACGTGACGTGAGTCACAAAACCTTAGTGTTAACATTAACATTAGTGATTAACATCCGGTTATCACCTTATTCGGGTTTTCGTAAAACAGCATTGACATTAAGAATATAACCAATCCAACGAAAGAGAATCTGCCCATGAGTAATAAAATACGTATTAATCGCTATGCTTACATGACTCTGAGCGGCCTGTTATTCACATTCTTCTGGACATGGTCATCTGTGTTTTCTTTGGTGTCGCTCTGGCTCAGCCAAAAAGTCGGCCTGAAGGGAACCGATACCGGTATTATTTTTTCTGTTATCAGTCTGACGGCATTTTGTGCTCAGCCGCTGTACGGATTCATTCAGGATAAGCTCGGTTTACGTAAAAATTTACTGTTGTTTATCGGCTTGCTGCTGCTTATCAGCGGTCCGTGGTTTATTTTTGTCTGTACCCCGCTGTTACGGTGGAATATTGTTGCCGGTGCTATCAGTCTGGGCGTTTACGTCGGGGCAACTTTTTTTGCAGGCATAGGGGCTCTGGAGTCTTACACTGAACGGGTCAGCCGCATTGCCGGATTTGAATACGGTCGTGCCCGCATGTGGGGTTCTCTTGGCTGGGCTGGTGCCACATTTTTAGCGGGGATATTATTTAATATCGACCCTAATCTGAACTTTGCAATGGGCTCTGTTTCCGCAGTGCTGTTTCTGATTTTATTATGGACACTGCGGGACGTACGGCCTCACGCAATGAATGAACTTGAATTCGGAAAAAGCAATGCACTGACATATTCGGATGCCTTTGCTCTGCTTCGTATGCGTTCATTCTGGTCACTGGTTATATTTGTCTGCGGGGTCAGTGTCTATAATGTGTATGATCAACAGTTTCCGGTATATTTCGCGTCCATGTTCACCGATGTGAATGAAGGAAATGAAATGTTCGGATACCTGAATTCCCTTCAGGTTTTTCTGGAAGCAGGCGGAATGTTCCTCGCGCCTTTTCTGGTAAACCGCGTCGGAGCCAAAAACGGCCTGCTTATCAGCGGATTTGTGATGGCGTTACGCATTTTCGGATCAGGGCTTGCGGCGGATGCTGTCACTATTTCACTGATGAAATTACTGCATGCCGTAGAGCTTCCTATCCTTTTGATTTCATTATTTAAATATATCACGACTGTATTTGATAAACGCTTGTCAGCAACGATTTATCTGGTCGGATTCCAGTTTATTTCCTCACTATGTGCGGCGATTCTGTCGCCGCTGGCAGGGTACGGTTACGACACTCTGGGCTTCGCTGATACCTATATGATCCTCGCCTCCATCGTTCTGATCATGACGGTGGTATCAGGACTGCTGCTTACGCAAACCGGCACACCCGGAACCCGCCACATCACCATTGAAAAACGGACGGTAATATAATGAAACAACAACTTCTGGACGCGCAATCAGCACTTGAACAGCTCCGCTCCCGGCGTGGTGATGAATTCTATCCTGACTTTCATCTTGCCCCGCCGGCCGGATGGATGAATGATCCGAACGGGCTTATCTATTTTAACGGATATTATCACGCCTTTTATCAGCATCACCCGGTAAATGCGGACTGGGGGCCAATGCACTGGGGGCATGCGACCAGCAAAGATATGATCCGATGGCACCACGAGCTGATAGCGCTGGCTCCCGGGGAAGAATATGACCGTGACGGCTGTTTTTCCGGTTGTGCGGTTGATGATAACGGCGTGTTATCGCTCATTTATACCGGACATGTCTGGCTTGGTGATGAAGGTGATGACAGTGCTATCCGCGAGGTTCAGTGTCTGGCGACAACCACAGACGGGATACATTTCCGGAAACAGGGCGTTGTACTGACTCCGCCTGACGGCATCATGCATTTCCGCGATCCGAAAGTCTGGCGTGAAGATAATGTATGGTGGATGGTTCTGGGAGCCCGCGATGCCTCAGATACAGGACAGGTATTACTGTATCGCGGAACGTCACTGAGAGACTGGCAATTCGATCGTGTTCTGGCTCATGCGGATTATGGCGACAGTTATATGTGGGAATGTCCTGATTTTTTCCGCTGCGGTAAACACCACTATCTGATGTTTTCCCCGCAAGGTATGCAGCCTGACGGTTATCAGTACCGTAATCGTTTCCAGAGCGGTACTCTCCGGGGACACTGGCAGCCCGGCACTGTATTTGCGCAAACACAAAAGTTTCAGGAACTGGATCACGGGCATGACTTCTATGCCCCGCAATCTTTTACCGCGCAGGACGGACGCCGTATCATCATGGCATGGATGGATATGTGGGAATCACCCATGCCGTCAAAACAGGAAGGCTGGGCCGGATGTATGACACTGCCGCGGGAATTATTCGAACGGGATGGTCGGTTATGTCAGCGTCCTGTCCGTGAAACAGCGTTATTGCACCGGGAAAGCACCCCGGTAACCGGCGGTATACTACATGGCAAAAAGGTATTAGCTGAAAATAGTGGTGCAACAGAACTGGAAATAACCTGGAATACCGCAGAAAGTCATGCCGAACGTTATGGTATACGGCTGGGCCATGCCATGGAATTATATGCCGATAATCAGCAAAAACGCCTGATACTGTGGAGATATAACCCCGGAGATAATTCAAACAGTTACCGCAGTATTGCATTACCGGCAGGAGAGCAACTGACACTCCGTATATTTATTGATCGTTCCTCTGCGGAAGTCTTTGTTAATGACGGGGATGCAACACTGTCCAGCCGGATTTACCCGAAACCGGGCACCCGTGAACTCGCCTTATTTGCTGACGGGGGAAGTGCTGTAATATCCGCAGGCATTCTGCGGAAACTGAGATAATCTGAAAAATGCAGCCGGTAATCCGGTTTCCCGGATAATCCGGCTGCGGTTTTCTGTCAGTGCATAGTGACAAACGCTTCCGCAGTTGCCGGGTGAAATGGCTGATGGTGGTATCGGACCTGTCTGTTTCATGATTGTTTCCGAAAGCGGCTGACCAGCATTAACCCCAGGAAATAGCTGCCGCCAAGGACAGAGACCAATGTTCCGGCTGCTATCTGTGATGGCCAGATAAGCGTTTGTCCCAGCCAGTCCGCCCATATCATCAGTACGGCTCCTGCCAGCCCGGCAAAAATCAGCTGTGATTTCACTTTTTGAGCACCGCACAACGCCGCCATATGTGGTGCAATCAGACCGGTAAAGGCCAGTGGTCCGACAGTTGCTGTCACCAGCGCACACAACAGAGCAACCAGTGTCAGCATCAGCAGAGCGGTACGGCCGGTATGCAATCCGCGGGCCTGAGCAAATGTTCTGCCGATGGATATCAGCGTCAGACGGCGGCTGAGTGCCAGTATGATCACTGTCAGTCCGGCAATCACGGATGCAAAAAGTACACTTTGTTCTCCGCTGACGCGATAGGTGGAACCGGACAGCCACAGCAGTATCCGGTAATTACTCAATGCCCCCTGCGCCAGAAAGAACTGCACAAAGGCTTCCAGTCCCGCTGTCAGCGCAATCCCGGTAAGGATTAATGTTGCCGGTGCAAACTGGTGCCGGCGTCCGAGTAAAAGCAGAAGCCCCAGTACCAGGGCACTGCCGGTCAGTGCGGCTCCCCAGAGGGAAGTCTGGATCATATTTCCCGTTAACACGCTTATCAGGATAAGTGCAACCGTCGCCCCTGATGACACACCAAGAATATCCGGGCTTGCCAGCGGATTATAAATTAACCGTTGTAACAGGGTTCCGGCCAGCGCCAGTGCAACACCTGCCGTGGCAGCAGACAATAACCGCGGCCATCTCAGAGACCAGCGGAAAGGCTCCGGAGCCCCCCACAGGAAGCCGGTTTCCGATTGCTGAAAAAAGACCGTGGTCATCAGCCCGGCAAACAGCAGAAGTACAACAACACTCATTGCGTGCGGCAGAAAACGGGGAGAGATAACCGGTTTCAGAATAATTGTCATCTGATCCTGTGCGGTGAAACGGCGGCGGCTGAATACAATAAGTGCAGGTGCACCAATAGCGGCAGTCATCACACCGGTCGGGATCACCGTCTGCATCAGTTGCCCGAGCGCCAGAGCCAGGGTGTCAGCAAACAACAGTAAAAACGCCCCGGCAATCACGGAGAATATCAGCTCCTGTAACGCAGTGCGTGCACCGGCAATCCGGACAAGATTCGGTGCCAGCAATCCGATAAAGCCAATCATACCGGCAGTGCTGATCACGACTGAAACCAGCCATGCTGAAAGTACCATAAACAGCAAAAATACCGGTAAAACAGATAATCCGCGTGCTTGTGCGCCCTGGTGTCCCAGCCGTAATACCGTCAGTATCCGCGGGGCGAACAGCAGAATAAACAAAACTGGCAGCAGGCGCGGCATAACATCGGTGACATTCTGCCAGCCATCCTGAGTCAGATCGCCGGCTCCCCACATAAAAATATTTTGCGCAAACTGCGAATTCAGTGTAATCACCGCGGTTGCAATGGCACCAAGCAGAATATTGACCACCATTCCGGAAACAATCAGTGGTAATCCTGTAATATTACGGCTTCCTGTAATCAGGATAACAAATGCAAACGCCAGCAGCGCACCTGCGGTTGCAACAGGAACGGCATAATCAGCAGACAATTCACTGAAACTGACAGATAAAATAACCAGTGCAAGCCAGGCACCGGATGATGTTCCGAGTGTCATCGGGGACGTGAGGTTATTTTGTGTCAGTTGTTGCATCAGGCTGCCGGTCAGCCCCAGCGTTGCACCCGCCAGCAATGCCATGCACAGTCTCGGCAATTGTCCGTAAAGATAAAAGACAGCCGGAAACGTTTGTGCCGCTTCCGGCGTAAAAATCAGGCTGAGTTGCTGTTGCGGAGATAAGCCGGGCTCAAGCTGCAAGTTAATCACTATCAGCAGAATAAACAGCAGCGGAAAGAGTATAAGGTAACGGATTTTCATGAGGCGGGCGCAATCTCCAGCAAACTATCCGTAATGGCATCCGCCATCCGCTGCAATGAACGGACACCACCGTAATTCCAGACCGGTGCAACGCCATTGATTTTGCCCTGCTTCACAAATGGCATCGCCTGCCACAAACGGGTGTCTGCCAGTTTTTTTTCTTCAGGAAAAGGGCGAAACCAGAGAACATAGCCATCACCGACGTCCTGTAATACGTTGATCCGCCGCTGGGCGATTCCCCAGGGCTGCGCGTCCAGGGGGATTGCCGGTGTCAGGCTAAGGTTACGCAGTACATAGTTAACAGCAGAATTATCAGCCGGCAGAAAGACGGTGGTCAGCGTGGAAAAGCGAATGACAGTAACCCGTGTACCCGGCGGATAGACCGCCGCTAATTTATTGCTCAGCTCCGTAAACCGCTGCGTTAAAGCAGCCAGTTGTTCATCAGCCTGCTGTTCTCTGCCAAAAAGTATCCCCAGCGTTTTAAGGTGACGGATAGCCACCGGAGCGGCATCATCTGCTGATGAAAAATTGGTCAGATAAACGACGGGCGCTATCTGTTCTAACAGCGGAATCAGATCTGCCTGTGATGCGCCCGCCAGGATGACATCCGGCTTCAGTCCGGCAATTTTTTCGAGATTCGGTTCTGCCCGGGTTCCGGTGTCAGCCACATTTTCTGTCAGTACCGGCAGTCCGACCCACTGCCGGTAACCGCTGGTTTCTGTTGCTCCGGCAGGGGTTATCCCTAATGACAGCGTTTGTTCAAGCAGATCCCAGTCCAGCACCACGACCCGCTGCGGTATGGTTTCAAACGTGTGCCCGCCACGGTCATCATTTATTGTGACAGCCGCCAACCCTGTTCCCGCGAACATCAAAAAAAACAGGGCGGATAACCGAATTAAACGTAATAATATCAGTTGCATACGACTGCCACTTTTCGGTGTTCCGTACCCGGATGCGGTATTAACCGGATAGCGGTTTCATATAATCCGGAAAGACGGGTTTCATCCTCCAGCAGTGCAGCATCGCCTTCAAACGCGACTTTGCCTTTTTTCAGGGCGATAATATGGGTTGCATACTGCAATGCAAGATTAAGATCATGAAGGATAACGATGATACCGGTACGCTGTGTGCGGTTTAAATCCTGCAGCAGCCTCATCAGTTGGTATTGATGATGAATATCCAGCGCGGATGTCGGCTCATCGAGGATCAGTACCGGGGATTGCTGTGCCAGTAACATGGCAACCCATGCACGCTGGCGTTCACCACCGGATAAGTTATCGGCGGGTATTTGTGCAAATTCCGTGACACCGGCACTCTCCATGGCTTGTGAGATAATAATGTTATCTTCCGGATGCCGGCGGCCAAATGTGCCGCGCCAGGGAAAACGTCCCAGACTGACCAGCTCACGAACGGTCAGCCCGGCAGAAACCGGCAGTTTTTGCGGCAAAAATGCCACTTGTTGTGCCAGCTCCCGTTTGGTGTAAGCGGTGAGGTTTTTATTATTCAGCAAAATTTCCCCCTGATCCGGCCGGGTCTGACCGGCCAGCAGATCAACCAGGGTGGATTTTCCTGACCCGTTATGGCCAAGTACAACCGTCAGTTCCGTTGCCGGGATGGTCAGGGACGGGACGGATAAAATTACCCTCCCGTCACGGACAACACGGATATCATTCAGTGCAAACATAACTACCAGCTGTATTTGGTCTGAACGACAACAGAACGGGATTGGCCGTAATAGCAGTAATAATCACATGCAGAAATATATTCTTTATTCAGCAGATTATTCACATTGACCTGAAGCTGCCACTGTTTGTTCAGCTTATAAATGACCGCAGCATCCCATAATGCCGCAGCGGACACCGTGCGGTCACTGCTCGCCGGGTTGTCTTTTGATTTACCGAGATAGCGGACACCGGAGCCGAGTGTCAGTTCTCCGCTGCCGGTTACCGGCGGTGTGTAATTGATCCAGGCGGAAGCCATGTGCTCAGGGATAAGCGCAGTCTGCTTACGTCCCTGACCACCGGTATTATCTGTTTTGGCATTTGTGTAGGTATAGGATGCCTGAACGTTGACATTATCAGTCAACTTCACAAATCCTTCAGCTTCTGCGCCCGTTGATGTGACTTTTCCTGTCTGTGTGGCAACAGAAGTATCCGGATTGGTAACCAGTGCATTTTTCTGTTCAATACTGAACCAGGCAATATTCAGATAACCATCGAGGAATGAAGGCGTATATTTGACGCCGGCCTCAATTTGTTCACCTTTCAGCGGTTTATACAAATCGCCGGTCGCAGGGTCGATGGTGCTCATCACTTCAAATGACTGTGAATAGCTGGTATAGGGTGATAACCCGTTATCCGCCAGATACATCAGCCCGGCATTGACACTCACCTCACCATCATTCCGGGATTTATCGTTATGAGCTGTCTGATTTTTATTCTCAGTTTTTACCTGATCATAACGCATCCCGGCAACACCAATCCATTTACCGTCCAGCTTGATTTGGTACCGGGAATAGAGGCTTGCCTGCGTTTTATTGATTGTCCGGTTAATATTGTCAGCCGGATCCAGTGGTACGTATTGTCCGTAGACCGGATTCCACGGATTGATCGGACTGAATGCATAACTGTCCTGTTCATCCCCTTTTGTCCGGTGATACTGAATTTCAGCCCCTGCCAGCAGGGTGTGCTCCAGACGTTCTGAATCCCACTGTCCCGTCAGGTTGTTATCGAATGTGATACTCTGGCTGTTCCCGTCACGGAATACAACGCCGCGGGCAAGAGAGGTTGCAGATGTATCTGCGTTCGGAAATGCATACACACTGCGCAGCGTCAGTGAGTTATAACCATAATTCAGGCGCTGGGTGAAACGCCAGGTTGTGTCAATATCGTGTTCCAGCAGATATCCGGCGGAAAACTGTGAGCGCTTGTATTTATCATAATCCGGCTCGCCAAGATTCGCTGACGGTTTAATTTTACCGTAAGGTGAATCGATCAATGTACCGGCTGCAGGGAAAAACGGGTTGGTTGGTGTACCGTCATCATGCAGATACGTTGCCATCAGTGTCAGCATGGTATCGTCAGAAAGTGCCATTGCAAGCGAAGGCGCCAGATAAATTCGTTTGTTATCCGTTTTATCCAGTTCACCGTCCGCCTGTTTCATTAAACCGACTACCCGGTAACGGATATCACCATCATCGCTGGCATGACCGGCAACATCAAAACCAAACCCGCGCTGATCATTATTTCCTGCTTCAAGGAAAAATTCCCCTTTCGGGGTAAACAGCGGTTTTTTAGTCACCACGTTTACCGCACCACCGGGGGTAGATTCGCCAAACAGAACCGCAGACGCCCCTTTAACAACTTCAATTTTTTCGAAACCGTAAGGTTCAAGCAGCCAGGTATAATACCCGTCGCGGAATAAACGACTGTTATCCAGATAGGTCGCGGCATCAAAACCACGGACTTTAAACCAGTCAGTGTCATTATCTGCACCGTAAGGCTGAGCTGTTACCCCGGCGGTGTAGCGCAGTGCTTCATCCAGTTTTTGCGGTGCACGGGTTTCCAGCTCTTTTTGCGTAATAACAGAAACGGATTGCGGAGTTTCCTGTAATGCAGTGTCAACTTTCAGCGCCCCGGCACTGACAACAACGGTATCAGAAGTATTATTGTTTGCTGTTTGTGAGTACGCAGGTACAGCACAAAGGGCAACGAAAACATGAAGTGTAATAGCCGAAGGTTTGAAATAAAAAAAATTAGCCATAGCGCCCCGGAAAGACGAATAATAACGATAATGAGTATTATTAACCATAGTTATGCGGTATGGAACTAAAATTTATACCGGTACGGAAGAAAGGGAGGCGATCACCTGCAGCAGATTTCTACTATCCGCGGGAGTCTTTGTAAGCCCCCTGATAAAGAAAAGCCCCCGGAAACAGGGGCTTTGATCAATTTGGTTTTAAAACCTGATAATCAGTGGCCGGATGTTTTTGCTTCGCGGCAGGCTTCGAATAAAAACCAAACACGGCGCTCCGTTTCGTCAATCCAGTTTTCAATCAGGCTGGTTGTCGGGTAATCACCATACCCGGATGTTAATTCATGTGCTTCTCTGAATTCCGCAGCTAACTGTTTATTATCCTCGCAAAGTTCCGCGAGCATATCTAACGGTTCAACATAGTCCGCGTTGTTATCATTGATTCTTTGCATTTTTGAAATCTGGCTGACGGAACGTAATGTCATACCGCCAATTTTACGGACACGTTCAGCAATCGGATCCGTCATTGCATATAGCTGCTCACTGTGCTCATCCAGCAGAAGGTGATAATCGCGAAAATGCGGACCACTCATATGCCAGTGAAAGTTTTTTGTTTTCAGATAAATAGCGAAAATATCAGCGAGTATCGCATTCATTGCAGCGCTGATGGATTGAGTCGCTTCCGGAGATAAATCTGAAGGGGTTTTTAAGGGCCTGACCTGCAGGTCTTTAGATGTACTCATTATTTGCTCCTTAGAGTTAAAACTGTCCGGGAAAATAACTATCAGTACGTTGAGTCTCTGTTTTAAACAATACTCCGCTGTCACTTTATTACAAGGAATTATATTAAAAACTGAAACGGTATCCGCCGTTAATCTGGTACTGATCAAACCGGTTGCCTGTTGCGCTGTCAGCCTCTGCATACAGGGTATGTTTTTTGCTGATCCCGGCGCTGATGCCCAGTCCGTTGTTCCACCAGTTTCCTTTGAAGCTGTGGGCTTCGCGGGAGCCGTTCAGTTTATAGTCGGTATTGCCCTGAAACTCTCTGACAAAACCGGTTTTCAGGTAAACGTTGATCCGGTTGTCACCGGTGGTGGTTTCATACCCAATCAGCGTACCGGCGCGTCCGATGGTGGAATCATAGTTGCTGAGGTCGATTTTCAGGCCGTTGCCGGCGTGAATACCGGCTGAGCCCTGATGGCTGTAGGTCAGCTGCGCCTGCGGTTCGATATAGAAACCATTGCCGGTCTGACTCAGGCTGAATTTCCGGCCTGCTTCCGCTGATAAACTGACCCCCGTTGAGCTGCCGTCGCCGCTGACAGTATTGTTCTGGCTGTCCGATACGCTGAATTTATTTTTCAGCCGGGAAATTTTGGCAATACCATCAACATAGAAACCGTTCTCTGCCATATAGGTGGTGTAAAGCCCCAGGTGGTATGAGCGGACAGTGCCGTCCCCGCCGCGATAGTCCGGCGAGCCTTGTGTTAAGCCCGCAAAGGTACCGATATACAGCGGCGTGTCGGGTGAGATACGTTTATCAAAGCCCAGCTGTGTACCGCCGTAGGTCATGCCGAATCCGCTCATTTTACCGCCGGCAAAGGAATTGAATTTACCGCCGAAGCCTCTCAGCCATGCATTATTATCTCCGCCGTTCTGGCGCAGGTCACCCATGCGCTGCATCAGTGTCTGAGTCTCTGCGTAGTTAATCAGATAGCCCACGTTCAGGAAATTACCGCCTGCATCTGCGGTGGTGGTGATCGGTGGTTTTGGTTTTTCAGGTTCAGGTTCCGGCTTCGGTTTTGGTTCCGGCTCAGGATCAGGATCCGGAACTACCGGTGGCGGAACATAGGCGCCGGAAGAGTACAGTTCCCAGTTATTGCCATTCTTACGCACATCATACAGATAGCCGCCTAACTCGACTTCAGATGCGGAAGTGAAATTAGCTGTACCATCTGCGGTTTCCACGACGGTCAGAATTTCATTCCCGGTTGTGGCCAGGCTGCCGCGGTTTAAGACGGTTAATGAATGATCACCAGAGCTGGTACCGGTTACCACCAGTTTATCACCGGCGTTGTTGACACCATCGCCGTCACCGACAATATCGGTGCGCAGCGTGAATGCGCCGTTACCGCTGAGATTGGCGATACTCAGTGTTGAGTAACCGGTGCCGGATAACCGGTGCGATAAATCGACGGTGGTATTATTCAGTACCAGATTATCCAGGCCGGAATCATCCGTGACATTCCAGCGGCTGTTGTCCATGGTGACGTTCAGCTGCCCGCCGTTGAGGTTATCGCTGTAGGCGTTCCCGGTCCACTGTGAACCGGACGTCATATCCACATTGATCAGCCCGCCACGTGACTGAATACCGCCGTTGATCAGCATTTTGCCCGTTGCATTAATCCGGCTGGCGGCATAGCCGTCATTGTGCTGAGTGGCAATCGCTATCTGATCAGCGGTTGCCATATTAATGGTCAGGCCGCCGGTCAGATCAATCAGACTGCTGGTCATGGCATAGATACCACGGGTACCGGCAGCGCCTGTCACCGAGATATTTTCACCGGTTATGACACCGCCGCCCAGCGCCCACAATCCCAGAGCCAGACTGCCGTTACGATCAATCGTAATATCGGTGTTTTTCAGGTTAATTTTAGCGCCGGAAAACTGAGCAGATGCACCGTAAGAGCCCCCGGCGAAAATGGTATTACGGTTATCCGCTGTGCCGGTGAAATTAATCACCGCAGTGGTACCGTTAGTGACCAGACCACCGCCGGATTCAGAGGAAAAGTGACTACCGGCACCGATGTCGGCAGTTTCCGCCCGGACTTCAAGTGCGTTGGCGATATCACCCCGCGCAATAATTGTCAGAGCATCGGCTTTGAGTTTTCCGAAGCTCCAGATGCCCTGGCCGTTGTAGCCGTTGGTCATAATTTTGCTGCCGGTACCCAGATCAACAATCGAGCCACTCTGGATATTCATACCGTATGCACTGGATCCCTGTGCATCGATGGTCAGCCCGGTGGCGGTAAAATGCGCCGGGCCTTCAGATGATGTGCCGTTCAGTCCGGCGACATAAACCCCGGAACTGCCGCTTCCGTTAGTTTTGATTGTGCTGCCGCTGCCCAAGCGGGCATGACTGCCGTAATCATTAACGGACAGGCCGATACCACTGTCGCCTTTGGTTTCAACAGAGAGGCGATCGGCGGTCAGTGAGGAGGCATTGCTGACCACCACGCCTTTTGCCATCCCGGTTCCTTCAACGTTAACACGGGTGCCGGTTCCCAGGCTGGCCTGTACTTTTTTACCGGACAGGTCAATACCTATGGCGCTTTTACCGTTTACATCCACCGATAAGCCATTGGCGTTTAATACGCTGTTATTTCCCTGAATAACCACGCCTTTGGCGTATTTGGCCGTGTCTGTCACGTTAACAGTGACATTATTACCGAGGCTGATGGTTCCTGAGTTATTGTTATAAGTATTCAGAACACCATAGCGGTTTCCGGATGCATCCCCGGTATCGCCGGTGATCCGGTCGCCATCGTTAACGGTAATATTGGTACCACTCTGACTGCCGATATCCGCAGCCTGTGCTGTCTGTAAACAGACTGCGGTACTCAGGCTGAGAAGTCCGGCGGCGGCTAACCAGCCCCGGAGTGATAATGCGGTGAATTCAGAATAAGAGGATCCCTGATATCCCCTGATAAACAATTTAATATTCATAGTATTCCTTTTCATAATTTTTATTTTCCGGAAAACATAAAAATTATGTAAATAAGATATTTTTTATTGTTATGGTTATTGATGTGAGGCGAAAAACAGGATGTTTCTTCCTGATGCGTAACAACAATAATTAACAGATTGATTAACCGGTATTTACCGGCGCCTGGTGGTGTATTTTCTGAAAGAATGATGTTCCGTATCATATATACGGGTAAAAAATTCAACAGGTGTTATATTAAATACAGCAAGTATATTAATGAGTGTTGATACCGATATTTCACTCGTGGCATTTTCATAGCGTGAGATCTGTTGCTGACTGATCCCCAGTTCTGCACCAAGATCAACACCACTCATTCTTTTTTCTTTGCGTAACTTTCGTATCAGTGCGCCGACATCATGCAGTAATATCTGATTATTTTTCATAATAGATTCCACTCACCGGGCCATAACAGGATACAGGTGTGATATGCTTCCTTATATGACAGCGATACTGATTCAGCAGAGAGTAATATTAATTAAGAGAAAAATAAAAATCGTAATATCTTGTAATAATTTATTACAAATCCGGATGTAATAATATTAATTGCAGTTACTCTTCCGCCGCGTATAAATAATTATCATCTGGTAATGAAATATACAAGGCATATAAAAATATAAAAAATTGTTATTAACGATCGATACGCGCTGCGTGATAGGTAAAAACTATCATGGAGTTATTATTGATCGGTTTTAACGATCTTTTACGTGTAATTAGTGTAAGAAAAAAACCGCATAAATTCATTGCGAAATATTATTTTTTATATTTTATTCAATTGGTTATTGTTTGTTTTTTGTATTTCAGTGAAATGGTTCAGCAGGTGTTATATGTTTCGACTTTTCCGGATAGCGCCTCCGGAAACAGTGATAGTGAATACACACATGCTTACACTTTTCCTTCCGGATTGGTCAGATCATTCCTCTGATGTTTTGTGAATTACCTATTTTTTATGTTGTTATCAGCTTTTCATGAATGGCTATGTAATATTATTCACCATGAGGAACGGGTTGGCCGGCTTTTATAAGGTGAGTAGCCTGAAATATCCGTTTATCCTGCGGTAAAACAGACGCCCGAATAGCGGATAATAGTGTTTCAGGATGTGGTTACAGACTATTTACAGTGAGTTTTAATATTCGGCTACCGGATACCGGCAGGATAATTTTTGACGGGTATGTCAGGCAGCAACATTCAGCAGAGTTTTGCCTGTCATGATGCAGGGTAATAAAGAGGACAGAATTATTTTGTATAGTATACCCGTGAATAAAATAGTTTTTTACTTTTCAGTCAGCCAGTGATTTTTTTTATTTTCATTGCGTGGTAATGCATTATTTTGAATGTATTTTTCTTCAGATGAAATATTGCGGGGTGTTTGCAGATGTTCCGGTAATGGTGTCAGTATGGCCGTAACATACGTGACCCAGCCGACCCTGGCACTGGTTATCTGGTATCCGGCACCGGCTTTTTCTGCCTGACGGGCTATTTTGGCTTCTGCGTCAGATAACGTATCCCCCCAGGCGGTAACCGTTTGTGCAAAACCGGAAGCCGAAATAAAAAGCAGAACCGGGAATGCGATTATTTTCAGGGCGTTCATTATCATTATTTCCTCTGCCGGGTGAGTTACCGTAAAGAGATTAATGAGGAAACTGTACTGCGGATACACAGTAAAGAAAAGTGCAGAAATGGCGGATGCTGTATTTTTGCATCCGCCTTATGGTAGGGAGGATTGCTGTTATTCTCCGGAGAAGGCTGCGGCAAATGCCGGGTTTAACGTCAGACTGTCTAAATACGCTTTCATGACCGGAGAGATAGTTATTAAGTCATGCTTGGCCAGGAACATCAGGAAATAGCCGGTATACACATCAACGGCAGTCATGGTGTTGCCGCATAAATACGGTGCCGCATCAGCCAGTCCGGTTTCCAGGCAGGCCATTACGCGGTCAAAGGAGCCGAACCCTGACATTTTCTGTTCTTCTTCTGTCAGTATCTGGCCCATCTCTTTGGCGGTGAAGGCGGCTTCAACCGGACCGGCGGTGAACAGGAACCAGCGGTAATAGGTGCCGCGTTCCGGAGAATCAATCGCTGGTGCAAAGCCTTTTTCAATAAATTTATCGGCAAGATACATGCAGATGGCGGCTGTTTCCGTGATAACACGGTCGCCGTCGGTTAATGCCGGTACTTTACCCATCGGGTTGATAGCCAGATATTCCGGGGTATGCATATCCGCACCATAATCGAGTTCCGTGCGCTGATACGGCACATCCAGAATTTTCAGAAATAAATCGACGGTATTCCCGCGTGACATTGCATTAGTATAAAGTGTCAGTCCGCTCATGATGCTCTCCTGTTGAGTGTGTCGAGGCATCATCATAGGTGAGGGGAGTGTCAGAATCTGTCAGGAGGGATGCAGAGGACGTCTTTGCGCCAGCGGTCGAGCAGGTATTTTTTCGGGTACGGCAGTCTGTCGGTTAATATGTCACAGGATTGAATTCTGTCGAGCCGGAAATGCCGGTAGCTCTGCCGTAATTCACACCAGGCAGCCAGTACCTGCACCTCTTTCATATAACCGATGGCAATCGGCCAGATAATCCTGTTGCTGGTCTGTGCCTCTTTATCCTGATAATGCAGTTTGATTTTCAGCTCTTCCCGCATACTGCGGCGCAATTTCCCGGCAATGATATTATCGACCTGTGTCAGCTGTGAGGCGGGCACAAATAATGTGCTGTCGCTGAAAACAGCGCGGGATTCATTTTTCACTACGGCATTAATTTTATTGGCCGCCCGGGCAGCAGACGCTTTCAGTTCATCATCCGCATTACTCTGTACCCAGCGCAATCCCAGAATTAAGGCTTCCAGTTCATTAACATCAAATATCATCGGCGGCAGCAGTAAGCCGGATTTCATCTGATAGCCGAGACCGGCCTCACCGGTAATATCGGCACCCTGGCAGCGCAGGGTTTCGATATCCCGGTAAACGGAACGCACACTGATGTGTAATTGCGAGGCGAGGGAATCCGCTGTGACCGGATAACGGTTTTCTTTCAGGATCTGTAATAAGGTGAGTAAGCGTTGGGTGCGTGTCATAAAGTATCAGCCTGGCGTGATCGTTAATCCGGAGTCCGTAATACTGCCTGAAACAGCACTGCTCATCAGCCAGGTTTTTATTAATGTCAGCAGCATCGGGTCAGACAATTTTGTTTTCCCGGTCAGGGCACATTCCCAGATGATTAATGTGCGCAACCCCATGCGGTGCAGTTCTGCGCTGTATTTTTCATCACGGATCTTATTCTCTGATAATTTTTTTTGCCAGAACTCTGTCCGGGTGGCGGGGAGACGGAATTTCTCACAATCGTGCATATGCCAGAAACAGCCGTGAATAAAAATGACCGTCCGCCATTTTGCCATCCATATATCGGGTTTGCCGGGAAGCTCTGCCGGATATAACCGGAAACGAAAGCCGTTATGGTGCAACAGCTTTCTGACATGGTGCTCCGGTTTGGTATCCCGGTTGCGGATGGCGCGCATATTCCGGGAGCGGGTTTCTTTGTCATGTACATCCATCGGATTTTCAGCCGCTGATTTCAGGAATAAACCCAGATTACCCTATTTCGCCGGGAAAATATGCGGTACGCCGCCGGAAGATTATTTTACCGGCGGTAATGCACCAGCCCGCACTAATGCCGCCGTGAGTTGTTCTGCAATCGCTTCCACAACCGTCATACAGACAGAGTTACCAAACTGTTTATAAATTTGTCCCAGGGAAACCGCATCGGTAATATAATTTTCCGGAAATCCCTGAAGGTTTGCACATTCCCGCGGGGTGAGTTTACGCGGGTTTTTACCGTCCCGCGACTGGTCAATCAGGATCTCAGAACCGTCTTTATAATAGCGGGCGCTCAGGGTATTGGTATATTCGCTGTTTTTATCAAACAGACAATATCCGAAGCCATTACCTCTGGCTTTATGTTCTTTTTTCCGTTTCTGATGGCCGGCCCATAATTTATCCGAGATGGTAAAACGATCTTTTTTATAGCGCACGGCATCTTCCGCCAGTATTTTTTTGCTCTGGAGAATATCGCCGAGACGGGTGGGCTGATGAGTCGGTTCCGGCCAGGAAAATAAGGTATCAAAATCCGCATCCGGAAACTGGTCGCGATCGAAACCGATGATAAAAATACGCTCGCGGTTTTGCGGAATACCGAAATCGGCGGCACGCAGCACACGGAAATCAACCCAATAGTTCAGTTTTTGCGATAACGCACTGCGCGTCTCCTCACTCAGCGGAATATTATCCGGTACGGTCCGTTCATACTGTCCGCGCAGAATATCGAGGATGGTCTGTAACGTCCGGCCGCCGTCATGACCGCGCAGTTGTTTGACGTTCTCCAGCAGAAACGCTTTCGGTCGTTTCTCCGTCATGATGCGCTGAACTTCGAAGAACATGGTGCCGCGGGTGTCGTTAAACCCCTGACGCGCACCTGCCTGTGAAAATGCCTGGCACGGAAAACCGCCGAGAAGAATATCGTGATCCGGAATATCTTTTGCGGCGATCAGGGTGATATCGCCGTCAGGCATCTCCCCGTAATTAGCAAAATAGGTACGCTGGGCGAATTTATCCCACTCAGAGGTGAACACACAACGACCACCCAGTTGCTGAAAGGGCAGCCGGATCCCGCCGATGCCGGCAAAAAGATCGATAAAGGTGAATCTGCAATTATCCTCGGGTGACTGCCGGAAAGGGGCATCCTCTGGGTGTTTTTTCAAAATCATCTCCGGTTCGGGAAACAGCCGCCGGGCAGTGTGCCGGTTTTATCCCGGCACTATATCACTGCCCGGGGCTCCGGGAAACAGCAGCGGCAGTTATTGTGTTACTAAAAAAACGATAGCTGCTATATCTTTCATTAACCCGCAATAATGAAATATCAGGTAAGGTGATTCGGTAATTTTACCGTTGTTTTCTCTGAGGGGTAAACATGATGACACAGTCAGTACTGTACTTTTTGCAAACGGAAGGAAATAAGATTATCCGGCTGGATCTGCAGGATTTTTCGCAGACAGTGATTATGGGACCGGTACCCGGAATGCTCGACGGTATTGTGGCAGATACGGAAAACCGGGTTATTTACTGGACAAACATGGGAGACGCGCCATTTACGAAAAAAGACGGTGCTGTCGGACGTTGCGGGTTGCGGGGGGAAAATCCGCAGTTACTGATACCGCCGGGTATATTTATGACCGGAAAACAACTGTTTTTACATCGTTCCCGGCAGGAGTTGTACTGGTGTGATCGTGAAGGTGGTGCTGTGATGCGTTGTACAACCAAAGGCGAAAACATACAGACAATTGTCAGCAGACGTTCTGCGGGCAGCACTGTCGCGGATATTGCTGACCAGTGTGTAGGCATCGCCGTTGATACATCCAATAATGACCTGTACTGGACTCAAAAAGGGGCATCAAAAGGCGGACAAGGCCGAATTTTCCGGTTGAGTCTGGATAAATTCAGTGACGGCAACGAAATGAATGAAGCAGATATGTCGGTGTTGTTATCCGGGTTACCGGAACCTATCGATCTGAGCCTTGATTTACAGAACGGCAGATTATATTGGACAGACCGCGGGGCTCCGCCGGATGGTAACAGCCTGAATGTGGCGGATTTTAACGAATCGGGGCTGCATAATCACCGGGTTATCGCCCGGGGGTTCCGGGAAGCAATCGGTCTGGCGATGAACACAGATGATGATCTCGCGTATGTCGCTGATCTTTCCGGCTGCATTTATAAAGTGAATTTGTCAGATGGACGGAAAAAAGTTATTTATCAGCAGGGAGCCATTACCGGAATTGCGCTGGCCCGGGAATAGGAAAACGGCATAATCACAGTGAATAGTCACTCCCTGAAAACCAAATACAGAAAGCAAATGGAAAATATTTCTTCTTGTGATAATCATTCTCAGTCAATATTATCAGCAGCCTGATAATAAACTTTTTTGATCTTCACAGGAAAGATACCAATGCGCATCCGCTCCCTTTGTCTACTGACACCCTGCCTGACCCTGTTAACCACGCCGGAGGTTCTGGCGGCAACCTCTGCCGATTCCGGCGAACCGATAGTGGTCTCTGCTTCGCGCAGCTACCGGACAGTGTCTGAAATGGCCCAGACCACCTGGGTCATTGATAATGCGGATATTGCACAGCAGGCGGAAGGCGGCAAAGAGCTGAAAGATATCCTGGCGCAGCTGATCCCGGGGATGAGTGTCAGCGGTCAGGGCCGGACAAACTACGGCATGAATATGCGCGGGCGCTCAATGATTGTGATGGTGGATGGCGTGCGCCTGAATTCATCACGCAGTGACAGCCGTCAGCTGGATTCAATTGATCCGTTCAATATCAATCATATTGAGGTGATTTCCGGTGCGACCTCCCTGTATGGCGGCGGCAGCAGCGGTGGTCTGATTAATATCGTGACCAAAAAAGGTCAGGAAGAAAAACAGGTTGAAGTTCAGATCGGCGGCAAAAGCGGGTTCCGCAACGGTTCGGATCATGATGAAAATGTGGCGGCAGCTGTCAGCGGTGGTAATGATCAGGCTTACGGGCGTTTATCCGTGGCTTATCAGCGTTACGGCGGCTGGTATGACGGTAAAGGCCGCGAAATCCTGATCGATAACACCCAGACCGGACTTCAGTATTCTGACCGCCTGGATGTGATGGGCTCCGGGACACTGATGATTGATGAGCATCAGTCGCTGGAACTGATGGCGCAGTATTACAACAGTGAATCTGACGGCAAACACGGGATCGATCTCGGTAAAGATTTTGCGGCCGTCTTAGGGAAAGGCACGGCGCATAACAGTGATAAGCTGGATTCTGACCGTATTCCGGGCACCAAACGCCATATGGTGAACCTGCAATACAGCAACAGTGATCTGTTGGGACAGGATCTGGTAGCTCAGGCGTATTATCGTGATGAAACCCAGACCTTCTATCCGTTCCCGGCGCTGGGCGGTAAAAAGCCGGATTATGTCGTCAGCAGTATCAGTGCATCAGAGCAGAAAACCGATTTCTACGGCGGTAAAGTCACCTTTAACAGCAAGCCGCTGGATAATCTGACACTGACGTACGGTGCGGATGCTGAGCATGAAAAATTCAGTGCCAATCAGAAATTCTTTAATCTGCAAAAAGCCAAAGAAAGTAACGGACTGACACTGGATTCCGCCTATAACACCGGGCGTTATCCGGGTTACACCACCACCACGATGGCGGCGTTTCTGCAAAGCAGTTATGACATCAACCCGCTGGTGACCCTGAGCGGCGGTGTGCGTTATCAGTACACGAAAAATAAAGTGGATGATTTTGTCGGTTATCAGCAGCAACAGCTGATTGCGGAAGGCAAAGCCACTTCAGCGGATGCGGTACCGGGCGGGGAAACGGATTACAACAACCTGTTATTTAATGCCGGGGTGCTGCTCAACCTGACCGACACACAACAGACCTGGTTTAATTTCTCCCAGGGCTTTGAAATTCCCGATATCGCCAAATTCTACGGTACCGGCACTTACGGTTCGCCGGTCAATGGTCATTATCCGCTGCTCAACAGTGTGAACATCAATGATACGCGGGTAAAAGGTATCAAGGTCAATTCCTTCGAGCTGGGCTGGCGTTACACCGGGGACAGCCTGCAAACCCAGCTGGCGGCATACTATTCACTGTCTGACAGCAGCTACGACATCAATAAGAAAGATATGACTATCTTCCTGAAAGATGACAAACGCCGGATCTACGGCGTGGAAGGGGCAGCGGATTACGCGATCGCAGATACTGACTGGCGTGTCGGCACCAATTTCAATCTGATCAAATCCGAGACCAAAGCGGGCGACCAGTGGAAAAAATGGAGTGTTAAGTTTGCCAGCCCGTCAAAAGTCACCGCGTATGTGGCCTGGGAGCCGTCAGACTGGACACTGCGTCTGCAAAGCCAGCAATCCTTCAGCCTGACCGATGCGGACGGGGAGAAACTGGACGGATATAACACCGTCGATTTCCTCGGCAGCTATCAGTTACCGGTCGGTAAGGTCAGTTTTGCGGTCGAAAACCTGCTGGATAAAGATTACACCACCGTGTGGGGACAGCGCGCACCTATCCTGTACAGCCCGGCGTACGGCGCACCGGACTTATACAGCTATAAAGGGCGCGGGCGCACATTCGCACTGAATTATCTGGTGACATTCTGAGGCCCGTTTTATGCGTATATTCCTATTGATGATGACGCTGCTGCTGAGCATGGGAGCCCGTGCTCAGACGCAAATTGTCACCGATTTACAGGGACGGTCAGTGGCGGTGAATACGCCGGTCAAACGGCTGTTTCTTGCGGATGCCCGTGACATTCTGGCGGTGGATATTGCGGCGGGAAAAACCCACTTTTCCTCTCTCAGCGGATGGAGTGATACCCTGGCGCATTATGCGCCGGATCTGGAAGCGGCATACCTGGAGGCCGTGCCGGAACTGGCGCGGTTACCGGTTCTGCCGAAAAGCAAAGACGGGACCTTTACAACCGAAAACCTGCTGGCGCTGTCACCGGATGCGGTACTGATGCACAAATCGTCCTACGGGCTGATGAAAAGCTCGAACCTGCTGCCGCAACTGGAAGCGGCGGGCATCCCGGTGATTTTTATCGATTTCCGCAGTGACATGACAGAGAACACCCCGAAAAGTATTCAGCTTATCGGCACGCTGTTTGAAACCGAAGGGCGGGCCGCGGAATTTTCGGAATACTACCGGCTTAAACTGGCTGCACTGCGTCAGCGTTTGCCGGAACAAAAACCGTCCGTGCTGATTGAAAGCAACGCCGGATTATTCGGCAATGACTGCTGCCGTTTATACGGACGTACCGGATTCGGTGAACTGGCGGAGATTGCGGGGGGTGATAACCTGGTGCGTGACACGATGCCGGCAAACGGTGCGGAAAGCAGCATTGAAAATATCCTGCATCTCAACCCGCAGTTCTATGTGCTGACCGGCGCGGACTGGAAACAGTATAACCGCCGTTCAGAGGCGGTCACGCTCGGCTACGGCGCACCGGCAGAACCGGCGCACAAAGAGATGAATGCGCTGATGAACCGCCGGGGATTATCTTCGCTGGAGGCGGTGAAATCACAGCGCGTGATGGCGGTTTACCATAATTTCTACAACAGCCCGCTGAATATTTTTGCCGCCGAGGCACTGGCCGCGTTTTTCCATCCGCAGGCATTCAGTGACCTGAATCCGCAGGCGGAAATGGTGTCATTTCATCAGCGGTTTACGGCTGTCAGCGGCACCGGAACGTTCTGGGTGACGATGCAGTAATTATCCGTTTATCAGCAAAAACAGCACAGAAGCCCGGCACAAAAAACAGTGTTGCCGGGCTTCTTTTTTTATCACCGGTTAAAAAGAAATCAATTTTATCCCTTAATTTGATCTGCCCCGCAAAGTGACAACTCAGTACCCTCAAAAATGTGATGAACATCTTATTTTCACCAGTGAAAATATGACTCAGGCCACATATTCAGCCCGGAAAATAAAAACAGCGAAATTTTCTGTAAAAAGTAATTAATTGAATTAAAAGAAATATTTTTTGCTTTACACGATAAAGCGCTATTTCAGGCAAACGAGATCATCCTCACATTCTTAAAACCGGAATGTGATCTTCGTCGCTATTTATTTAGGCGTAAATAAGCCATCTTTAAAATAAGAAAAAATCACATCAGGAGTTCGGTTTTGGATATTCATTTTGAGAGCGGGCTGTTATCCCTGAATCAGAATTTTGCCTCTCCGGAAGAAGGCATCCGCTATGCCGGTGAGTTACTGCAAAAATCAGGTGCCTGTACCCCTGATTATATTGAGGAAATGATCCGCGTATATCATGAGTTTGGGCCGGTGATTGTGCTGGATACCGGGGTGGCGATGCCGCATGCGAGACCGGAAAAAGGGGCATTAAAAACCGCGTTCTCCGTGGTGGTGACCGGTACACCACTGGTGTTTCATCATGAGGAGTTTGATCCGGTCAATGTCATTATTGCTATCAGCGCGACAGATTCAGATACCCATATTCATCTGATTCAGACCGTGGCTGATCTGATTGAAAATAATATTACTGAGTTTGTAAAAGAGAATAACAAAGAACAGATTTTACAGTTTATCCGGACGTCGATAGAGAGGACAGCATGATTAAAATAAGAACAGTGTGCGGCAATGGTATCGGCAGCTCATTAATGGCCGCCAATAACGTGAAAAAAATTTGTGAGGAGATGGGCATAAAAGCCGATGTGGCTTCAGTGGATTTTGCCAATGCCGTGGGTGAGAAAGCGGATCTGTATGTCACGATTAAAGAGCTGGCATCACAATTTCCGCCGCAGTGTGAAGTTGCCGTGATCCGCAGTTATGTGCATAAAGCTAAAATTGCGGAAGATATTAAAGACGCTTTACTGAAACTGAGTCAGTCCTGATAGTTCATTCTTGTTACAGGAATTAAATTATGGCTTATATTCTCTCATTCCTGACTGAGATATTCAGTCAGCCTGCCTTTCTTATGGGGATTATCTCCCTGGTGGGGTTACTGGCATTACGGTCACCGGTCAATAAATTATTAACCGGGACATTAAAACCGATCCTCGGTTATTTAATGCTGAGTGCAGGTGCCGGCGTTATTGTGGCAAACCTGAATCCGCTCGGCGGTATTATTGAAGCCGGTTTTAATATCCGGGGCGTTATTCCGAATAACGAAGCGATTGTGTCTGTTGCCCAGAAATTACTGGGTGTGGAAACCATGAGTATTTTATTACTCGGCTTTATTTTCAACCTGGCGATTGCCCGTTTTACCAAATATAAATATATCTTTTTAACCGGTCACCACTCTTTCTTTTTAGCCTGCTTATTCTCGGCGGTATTACAGGCCGCGCATTTCAAAGGTTGGGAAATGGTGATTATCGGCGGTTTCCTGCTGGGTGCCTGGTCTGCTATTTCACCGGCGATCGGACAGCGTTACACCAAACGCGTAACGGAAGACGGCGGTATTGCCATGGGGCACTTTGGTTCCCTCGGTTATTACCTGTCTGCCTGGATTGCGGCGAAAGTCGGTAAAGCGGAAAACTCATTTGCGGATACTGAAATCTCTGAAAAATGGGGCTTCCTGCGCGATACCACCGTAACGACCGGTATTGTGATGGTCGTGATTTATCTGGTGTGCAGCATCGTTGCCGGTTCCGCTTATATCAGCACTATCACTGAGCAGAATATGGTGATCTTCTCCATCCTGACCGGTCTGCAGTTCGCGGTGGGTGTGGCGATTGTTTACAGCGGTGTGCGCTTAATCCTGGGTGACCTCGTGCCTGCGTTTCAGGGTATCAGCCAGAAACTGATCCCGAATTCAATTCCGGCTGTTGACTGTGCGGTCTTCTTTACCTTCAGCCCGACAGCGGTGGTGATCGGCTTTATCAGCTCCTTTATCGGCGGTCTTGTCGGCATGCTGATGCTCGGTGGGCTGGGTATGGCGCTGATTATCCCGGGCATGGTGCCGCACTTCTTCTGCGGCGGTACATCCGGTGTATTCGCAGACAAACTGGGCGGCAAAAAAGGCTGTATTATCGCGTCCTTTATCGGCGGTATTTTCCTCGCCTTCTTACCGGCCATGCTGTTACCGGCGCTGGGTAACCTGGGCTTCGAAAACAGTACCTTTGCAGATTTTGACTTCGCGGTGTGGGGCATTGTTATCGGTGAAGCCTTTACTCACTTCGGTCAGATTGCGATTTACCTGATTTGTTTTGTTCTGGTTCTGGCATTACTGGCGCCGTTTGCCTTTAAATCCGTCAAAGTGGTGGGTGATACCCTGAGCTATGACGAATTAATGGAAAAAGACCGTGCACATAAGTAAACATGATACTGACGAAAGGATTTAAGGAGTTGTTATGGCAGTAATTTCTGTCGGTTTATCCTGCTTCGACCAGTTCTTCTTCCTTAACCGCTGGCCGGAGGAGAACACCAAAAATTTCTCCGGCGATTTTATTGAAAGCGGCGGCGGACCCTGTGCCAATGCGGCATGGTTACTGGGATTGTGGGGTGAGGATATTTATTTTACCGGACACCTTAACCACGATATCTATGGTCAGAAAATTATTGATGAGTTTCATGATGTGGGTGTGAATACCGATTACGTTATTTTTAACGATGAAATGATCACACCGCTGGCATCTGTATTAGTGAATCAGTTAAATGGTTCCCGGACAATTATTACGCGCAAACTGGTCTCTCCGCCGCGTATGACATTTGAAGAGAAACTGAAAATTGATGAGCTGATTACCCGCCTGACACAGGAGGATAAAGGGGAAGTCATCACGGTATTAATTGATGGTCATGAACCGGAGCTGAGTGAATATATTCTGACCCGTCTGCCTGATGCCCGCGTCGTGATGGACGCGGGGTCACTGCGGGAAAGCAATTTAAATCTGGCAAAATATACCGATTATCTGGTCGCCAGTGAAAACTTTGCCCGTGATCTGATTGAGATTGATAAATTCACCACCGATATTCAGTTAAAAACGGCATTAACGGAACTGAATAAACTGGCCCGGGGTGAGGCATTTATTACGCTGGGTGAAAAAGGCTGTGCGTATCTGCAAAACGGAATGCTGACAATATCACCGGCATTTATTTGTAATGCGATTGATACCACCGGTGCCGGTGATATATTCCATGGCGCATTTACGTACGGGGTTCATTATAACTGGCATATTGAGAATATTATTTTATTTGCCAGCCTGTCAGCAGCCATCTCAATTGAGAAAAAAGGGGTGCGCGAATCAATGCCGGATTTGGCGGATGTCCATAATGCGGTGAATAAATACGAAAGAAATCTGAAACATTATTTTGATTAATTCTGGTTTTGATTAAATTCTGATTTTTAATTCAATTCCGGTTATACGCCAACAAGGGGAAATCCGATGTTAGTTTCGATGGAGAATATGCTCAATCGTGCTTTTGCACGCCAGTACGCCGTCGGTCAGTTTAATATTAATAACCTGGAGTGGACAGGAACAGTATTAAAAGTTGCACAGCAACTGCGTTCCCCGGTTATTTTAGGTGTCTCCGGCGGGACCATAAAACATATGCTCGGGCTGAAATGTATTCACGATATTGTGGTGAATGCGATGGAGTTTCTGGAAATAGATGTGCCGGTGGCACTGCATCTGGATCACGGTCAGTCTTATGAAGCCTGCGAAGCGGCCATTAAAGCCGGTTTCAGCTCCGTGATGTTCGACGGTTCACATATGCCGTTTGCCGAAAACCTGGCAATAACCAAACGTCTGGTGACTTACGCGCACCGCCGTGGTGTGTCAGTGGAAGCAGAGCTGGGCACTATCGCGGGCAGTGAGGACGGCATTGTGAATTCTCACGTGATTTATGCGGACCCGGCAGAGTGTCAGAAACTGGTGGAAGAAACCGGGGTGGATTGCCTGGCAGCGGCGCTAGGCTCGACACACGGGCTGTATAAAGGCAAAGCGAAGCTTGGCTTTGCGGAAATGCAGCATATCGCGCAACTGGTGAAAGTGCCGCTGGTACTGCACGGCGGAACCGGTATTTCTGATGAAGATATGAAGAAAGCGATTTCACTCGGTACGGCGAAAATCAACGTTAATACGGAAAATATGTACGCGTGGTGCCTGTCCGTGAAAGAGCAGTTTGAACAGCAGGGTGCGCATGATATCAACGACCCGCGCAAAGTGATTATGAAGGGATTACAGCCGGTCGCGGAGCGGGTGGAAGAGCGGATGCGTCTGTTCGGCTCTGCCGGGCAATCTCTGTAATTCCGTCAGATCCTGCGGTGGCCGCCGCTCAGGCGGTCACCGGGGATTGGGTCAGATAATCTTTGGCGTTAGTAATGATGGCCTGTGAAATCCGCTGTAATGTGCCGGATTCCGGCTGGTAACGGTGCCAGTAAAGCTGTTTTTGCTGCACCAGTTCCGGCACCAGATTAATCATCCGTCCGGATTCAAGCTCATGTTTAATCTGATGTTCCGCAATCATACAGCAGGCGGAATTTTGCAGTACCAGCTGGATATAGGCCTCTGATGACGGCACAATATGGCTGTTCAGGCTTCCCGGCGTTAAACGGAAATACTCCTGCAAAAAGATATGGTGCATATCTGACGAATGGTTAAATGACACCACCGGTGCCCGCAGCAGAGTCTCTTTGGTTACCCCTTTGCTGAAATATTTTTCCGCAAAGGCCGGGCTCGAGACAAAAATATAATCCATCGCCCCCAGATAATCACAGGTACCGCCGACAGCCGGCAGCGGCTGCATACTGATCGCGCCGACCGCCTCCCCTTTGAGCAGATAGTCGAGTGTGCGGCTCTCATCATCCACCTTAATATCCAGACGAATGGCGCGATCATCCAGGATCGGCTTGATAGCGGATAAAAACCAGGTCGCGAGGGAGTCGGCGTTAATGGAGATCGGAATAGTGACCACGTGGTTGCCGCTTTCATTATCAAAAGCGTCATGTTCAATTAAATCAACGTGGTACAGCAGACCCAGCAGCTTTTGCCCGAGTTCGGTCGGTTTCGGCGGCACGGTGCGTGTCAGCAGCAGGGAACCCACCTGATTTTCCAGCTGTTTTACCCGTTGGGACACCGCAGACTGCGTGATAAAGAGTTTCGCTGAGGCTTTCTCGAATCCCTGCTCTTTGATAATCAGATCCAGCAATCTCAGTGATTTATAATCGACATTCTTCATGGAAGCCCTGCGGTGGTGGTGAAAAGTACGGCTATTCTACACGAAAAGGGCGGCGGGAGGAAAAGCGCCGGTACTGGCATACCGGCGCGTAAAGACGATCAGTCAATGGTCATAATAATGGATATATTACCGATAAAAGGCCCTGCTTCCACCGGCCCGGTGGTTTCCAGTGTGCTTTTCAGCAGTGCGTTTGCTTCATAATCCCCGCGCACAAAAACAGGCACACCACCACCGGACGCGTTCAGCGGATAGCCGTTCAGTGTCAGTTTGCTGTAGAGGTTATTTTTCAGCTTCAGGCGGGATTCTGTATCACTCACCGAGTAAATCCGGACGGTGGCATCTTTGCTGCATTTCATTCTCAGGTACTGGCTGGCCTGGTCACCGTTAATTTCATTATCCGGAATCCGGCCGTGATCGAGAATGGCGCTCGGATAGTCAGCAGTAAAACTGCAAATACCGCCCGGTGGTGGTGCCACGCCGCAGACAGAATCCGGATACATATAACCGTTACCGGCGGTCGGGCTGCTGGTTAAAAAGAGGGTTACGCATTCGTTACGGATAACATCACCTTTGTGATTGGTTTCACCGTCAAACGGCAGTCCGCCGAAACAGGTATTATATATATAGTTATAAACGGCGTTAGCATCCGGCAGTGTCATCAGGTTCATATTCCGGCAGCGCCCCTGAAATTCGCTGTTATTACGGGAGGATATACCGCCCCGGTCTGCGTTTGTGTGGCGGTGATTAATATTGGCGTAACATTTTTTTGTCAGACCCACTTTCACACAAGGATGCACGCTGCCTGCCGGCGGCGGCGTCCAGGCGGTAATCCGGTAGTAATAATCGATATCCTTCGGCTTGCCTTCCGACCGGAGAATGTAGCTGTACAGCGTTGCCTGCGCGGGCAGTGTAAATAAAAAGAGTGTGATCAGCACACTGATATAACGGAAGATCCTGGTCATACCGGCCTCAGAAATAATCGATAGTCAGAAACGCGGTGGAATTAAACGCGCCGTACTTAATGGTTTTATCGGCTTTTGCTTTCGGATCAACCTGCAGAAACGCGGTAAAACGGATGTTGTTTTCGCCGTTGCCGGCAATGGTCATGGCGTTGGAAAACTGATTCAGCGGGATCAGCGGAATATTGTCTGTCCGCACGCCGATAGAAAACCCGCCTGCGTCACTGGACGGATCCAGTGCGAGATAGGACGGCATATCCGGGGTGCCGGTTCCGGTGAATTTAACCTTAAAGCGGTTCATATCTGTGGTATCACAATCAGACAGGATCAGAGAGAATGATTTTCGGACCTCAACCCCCTCATACAAATCCGGCAGGGAAACATCACTGAAATCCACGACCAAATCTTTATTTTCCGGCAGCAGCGTACAGGGGTCGTTAAACAGTTCCCCTGTCACCCGCAGATTATCGGCAGCATGGCTTGCCGGGATAAAGGCGGCGGAGAATGCCAGCGCGCCGCTGAATAACAGACTGAAAGCAGCAGGGCGGTTCATCAGAAATACTCCATTGTCACAGTGCCGGTGCCGCTGAAAGCGCCGGGCGTGACGTCCCCGTCCGGGTTTTTGGTCAGCACAATGGTTAATGTCAGATTGCGGCTGTTTACCGGATGTGCTTTGCCTAAATCCAGTTTTACCCCGGCAAGTTCAGCGGTAAAGCCCAGATTGTTCTGATTGGTTTTCACCAGTTTGTTATTGAACTGTGCCCGCGGCCCGTCAACGGTGAGGAAATATTTGAAATTCTCTGAGTCCTGCTCACAGACAAAGGGGATGTCCACCTCTTTGCGGATGTCTGATTTTTCCAGTGTTTTTATCTGGATGCGCTGAAAATCCACCAGGATTTCTTCATTATTATTCACTTTACAGGGCGGCGGCGGCTGAAGCCTTCCGGTGATCCGGATTTCAGCAGAACTGTGTGCTACCCCTGTAGCGGCATATACCGGCAGAGCAAGGCAGGACAGCATCAGGGGTGCGATTAAATGTCGCATCACAATTCCTTATTCATAATCGATATGGATAGTGGCCGTGGCATTGAATTCACCGGCGGGCAGTTTTACTGCCGGTTTCTTTGCCAGGACAACCATAATGTCGGGTTGTACCGGATACTGAATAGTTATTTTTTCATTCAGCGGCATCAGCTTGTCATCTGCCAGAAATTTCACCGCCAGATCACTGACGCTGGTGGAAAGATAGCGGGAATCGACGGAAGAAGAGGTGCCGGTGATATACAGCTTCATGGCACGGGTGCGGTTATCCTGACACGCTATCCGGTAATCCAGTTTTTCACGGTAATTGTCGTTGTCTATCCGGGTGGTGGAGACATCCTTAAAATCAATCAGGATATTATCGCCCTGATTAATTTTGCAGGGTGCGATAAATATTTCCCCGCGGACATACACATCGATATAGGTGTAAGAACCGCCGGAGACCATCAGCGGCAGGCACAACAGTGCCGCGCAGCCGGTACGGAAAAGCATGGTCAGTGTCATCGGCGGTTCCTCCTGTTCATTATTTGCTGTCTGACTGCACGGTACAGCTGCTTCCGGCACAGCTGAATTTCAGGGGTTTGGTATCACCGTAGTCATTGACGTAATAAACAACCGGCGCATTACCCAGCGCCGGAGCACTGAAGGATGCGGAGGCTTTCGGTGATACCATCAGCGGCTCAAATTTCACTTCTTTTCCGCCGGTGGCATCCAGACGGGTGACCGACAGATGGTATGGCGTGGTGTTTTCAATGGTGTACTGCCCGCCGTTCTGTGACAGACGGATGCCATCCGCACCGGCGATTTTTTCCATCCGCTCCTGAACCTGAATGGCTTTCGGACGGTAGAACAGCTTGATCTTGGTTTGCAGGGCGATTTGCAGCACGTTACTTTTCTCAACAGCCGGCGGAATCTCGCGGACGTTCAGATAAAAGACCGATTCACGGTCAGCCGGTAGTGAGGTGGCTTCCGGAGAGAGCTGCACTTTAATCTGGCTTTTGCTGTTAGGCTCAATCCGCTGCACCGGCGGAGTAACAAATACCGGTGATGTGATTTTCTGTCCGGTGCTGTTCTCAATCCAGGACTGCGCCAGATACGGTTTGCTGAGGTGTTCATTGGTGACCGTCAGCGGCACGGCTTTATCACCTTCGTTATAAATAACACGGGTTCTGTCGAGTGCGATGGCGGCTCCTGCGGTTACCGGAATGGCAGCCAGGGTGGTCAGTGCGGCGCAGAATAAGGTGGTCACTTTTCTCATGTCAGGGTTCCTTACGGATTTATCTGTTAATTCTGTTAAATACAAACCGGTGCTGCCGGATTTACTGGCATGGCAGCAGCATAGTAAACTGAACGTTATCATCCTTTATTTCCGGGATCCGGACAGTACATTGTGTCTGCCCGTTCCAGGCCACCGTCAGCGTCTGGCCCGATTGTATCCCGGTCAGGTAAGCTGAACCGTTATCAGCAACAATGCCGATCTCCGCATTTTTGTCATTCATGACAGAGGCGCCGAATGGCGGATAAGTATTATCATTCATAGCAATAATACCCATGATTTTATAGCCTTCGACAACATTAAATTTCCGGTAACCGATCGCCCCGGAGGTTAATGTTGCCTGCTGTACGGATGTCAGCGCTTCGGCATTATCCGGCATGGCATCGAGATCAAGAGACAGCTGACCGCGCGAGTAGGCTGTCGCGGTCGGGATAATCGCTTTGCCGAAGCTATTGGTCCGTACCGCTTTGCCGGTACCGCGCACATCAATATCCGGTGTGCCGCTGGTATCCACCAGAATGCGCGGAGCCATACTGTTGCCGCTGCGGTGGAATGCCGCGCCTTCACGGGTCAGGGTAAAGCCGCCGCGTGACTGACCGGATACTGTCATCACATTATCCTGAATATAGGTTCCGCTCAGTGAAAGGTAGTTATTCCCTCCTTCATTGGTATAGAAACCGGCCAGATTGACTTTACCGTCGCCTTCACCGGCAGACAGTGAATAGTTACTCGAGTTATCAATATCAGAGTAATAGTTAACGTTATTACTGTGAGAGTTCTTATTGTAACTGCCGCTGTAGCTGAACATGCCTTTATTGTCGTCGAGCGGAACAGAGAGACTGGCGTAGATGCCGTTATCTTTTGTCGAATCCGATTCTGTCCGGTAGGCTGACATACTCATACTGAGGTTCTTTTTCTCTCCCCAGTCAAAGTTGCGGGAGAGGGTCATACTGTAGTTGTTGATGCTTGGTTTGTTCCAGAATGTCTGATGGCTGTAGTTCAGATAAACGTTCATGCGCAGAGACGGGAACACTTTATTAAAGATGATGTTATACATCTCTTTACTGCTGTCGGTATTACCGCCGCGGTAGCGCAGATCGACAAACTGGTTCATGGTCATGTAATCCCGCTCCGAGAAGCGGTAACCGGCGAAGGTCAGCTGACTGTTAATGGCATCGAATTCTTTGGAATAGGTGATACTGTAAGAACCGCCTGTTTTATTTTGTTTGCCGGCAACATTCCCCATATCCGCGCGGGAATAGGAGATTTTCGCGGAAAATACCCCGAACGGTGCAATATCCCGGCCTATACCGAATGATACGTTCTGGTAATCCGTTGCCGCCAGCACGCCGCCGAACAGCGTGGTGTTGTTGTTCATCCCCCAGGAAAAACTCCCTGTTCCGAAATCCGGGCCTTCGGTTTTGTGATCATCTGACAGCGGTTTACCCGCTGCCAGTTTAAACAGGAACTGGCCGGGGCGGGTCAGCATCGACAGGCGGGATGTTTCGATGGTGAAATGCTGTTCGCTGCCATCCTGTTCTTTAATGGTGACATTCAGTGTGCCGTCACCGATGTAGTTCATGTCACGGATACGGAACGGGCCTTTACTGACCTGCTCCTGATAAATGATACGTTCGCCCTGGCGGATAATTACCGTGGCGTTGGTGCGGGCAACCCCGGCAACTTCCGGCGCATAACCGCGCAGCAGCGGCGGAAACATATTTTCATCGGTTTCCATGCTGAGGCCGATGTAGCGGAAGCTTTCAAACAGTTCGGAGGTCAGATACTGTTCACCGAACATCAGACGGGCACTGAGATCGCGGATAGCGCGATAAGCGTAGATCTGGTTCCAGCGCCAGCGTTTTGAGTGTTCCGCACTGTCGCCGCCGGTTGCCTGCCATTCTGCACGCACACGCCATGCGCCGAGATTGACGCCGGTATCACCGTAGCTGACAACATCCGTTTTGCTGCTTTTATCGTTATCACTGCCGGGCTGGTATTTGCTGTACGTGGCGGTGGCGTTATAGTCGAATAAAAATCCGGCGATACCGTCATCCCAGCGCTCCGGCGGATCCCATGACGGATCGCTGTAAGCCATATAGGCCTGAGGGATCAGGATATTGAGTTTATTACCTGCGATATCACCCGTTGCCTGCATATCAGGAATGGTGCGGATATCAAGACACTGTAATTTATCCTGCTCTGTCCAGCCGGCTTTATTCTGCCACTCTTCTTTCATGGCAAGCTGTGAAAATAATTCAGGGGTAATACAGGGAACGGTTATTTCCGGATCATAATCCGGAACGTAAAAAAGAATATTTTCATCACTGGTAATAACATTATTATTCAGTTTTGTAGCCAGAAGATACGTACCCGGCATAACATAATTAGCCCGGCTGAATTTGGAGAAATCAATTTCCTGACTGTCTGCATCTAAAAAGGATGTATTAAAGTTAACGGCTTCTTCCGCAAATGCGGTATTTATCTGAATCGCTGCAACCACAGAAGCTGTTATTATTTTAATTGTTGTTCTGAGCTTCATGAGATATGCCAGCCGCCGCTAATTTATTATGCAGTGGCGGGAGCTGTCCTTGCAGACCACTGCATATATTAAACAAAAACTATTCAGTCACTATTCTGTTATTGATAGAAAATCTGGAAGTTAACCGGGGTATCGAAGTGACCGGTAGTTGCCTGTTCACCGGCAACGGCAGACTGGTTACCTTTCACATACGCAGCAAAGTTCAGCGGAGTGATTTGATCACGGCCTCCGTTCAGGGTGTATTTTTCAGCAGGGAAACGTGAGCCCAGCTCAATAGCTTTACCGGCGCTGTCTGTCAGTGCGATACCGGCATTCTGGATTGATCCCAGACCAACATATTTGGATGTTGCCGTGCCGTCTTTCAGTTCAACGGTGGGTGCAGTGAATTGAATCTGCGCTGTTTTATACGTGCTGGTATCACAGTTTTTCAGTTCGATATTAAATGTTTTGCTATCTGTACGGTAAGTACCGGTGGTCAGTTCGTTACGGCTGATTTCACCGAAATCAACGGTCTGATCCAGGAATTTACTGTCGATAGAGCAAGGCACGTTATTAATAAAGCCTTTGAAATGTACAGTTCCGAGACCGCTTTTTACTTCCGGCGGCTGTACCGGATCTTCTGCCATAGCCGTACCTGCAACAAATAAAGATCCCAGTACAACTGAGAGTAATACTTTCTGAAGTTTCATGTTATTTCCTTTATCAGGGGTATTCGTCAATATTTAAGAATAATCTGTTTTATTTCTATAATTAAATAAATAATTCCGTTATTTATAATTCGAAATTATTTAATAATAATTATGAACAATATTTTTTAGATACCGCAGTATTATCATAATTGTTTATTAGAGTGTCAATTATACGGAGTTAGCTGCTGTTTTTTATATTACGATAACATTTAAATTTAAATATCATTGCACAGAAAGGAAGTGAGATTATATATTGAAGATGAACAAAATCCTTTCATGGATTCGACTAAAAAACAGTGAATTGCCTGGTATCAAAAACTGAGTGCCTTTTTAGTATGCTTCATTAATCGCTATTTATAGCGATAAAGTACATTTAGTTATCATGATGGTCTACGTTTAACTACGAATATCAATCTTATTATGTTCATATCCGGAGATAATCACTATTTACAAAACCTGTTTGATTTTAATCAAATACAAAAGTGATTAGTTTTAGCGGTTAGTTCTATATTAATAATTAATTATGGAGCGTTATTGATTGTTATTAAAAACAGATTCTACAGTTTTATTTGTCATTCACGGGTTTTGTGATGCTTGTCATACTCCATATTCACCCTGAAAAAGAGAGTTACGCTATCCCGGACAAGACTGTAACCTACGTCACAATTAAGTAAATTTTATTTATTATCCGCTATGCTTATATACGGATATACTCTGATACCGATGTGTTTTTTAAGTAATTATGTGTGAGCAGGTGCAAAATATTTTTGAGACACGATGAAACAGGTTTCCTGCCGGATAAGTCACTCACAAAAAAGAAACAATTACGCAACATGATGAGATGTTTACCGGTCAGTTTTACTGCTTTTATCTGCGTTTTCTGCATTTGTCTGAAAAACAGCCTGCCGGAGATACCTCTGCGGATGAAACCCGTTTAGTACAACGCCGTTTTCCGGATTTCTGTATCGGGGAGCGAGTGAATAGTCAATATTGTGACCTGTCTCTATATTGATGAAATAATGTGATCTATATCTGATTTATTCATGTTATCCGTTACAATGATGATTTTTTACTGCCAGTCAAATATTTTGCCATAACAGTGATAAGAAGGTGTAATAAGGTGTTCATCCCGGTGATGATTGAATAAATTCAGTATTAAAACGGGGTTTTCATCATTATATAAAATCATTCTCATTAAAATAATCATATCCGAAAATTAAAAAAACAGGAGCCGCTTCACATTATTGGCTTATTTGAATATTACTCTTTTTATTTTAATTAAAACCAATGCCACTTATCAAATAATGTTTTTCACAAAATTATAGCATTTCGTATCACATTGAAATTTATATACTTATCTATTAATTAGTAACCCGAAATAAGTAGTTGCGACAAGGTTAATCAATAAATATTAATTTATTAATCTATGGCATGCCTAAAAGGCATGGCTAAGGAATTTTCGGAATATTGTCAGGAAAACAGTCCCGCAGGTAGTATGAATATGGAAAGGGTACGTTTTTATATAAATAAACATGAGTAATTCTCAATAACAATTCCTATAAAGGTAACACTATGGATATATTAAAAGATAGTAAGTTGCTTTTGGTCAGCTTATTTATCATTCTTCTTGCGGAAGCGATAGGGCAAATTAAAATCAGTCTGGTGATGGTTTTTCCGATGCTCTACTCCATGCTGATGGGTGGTATTGTCAGTTTTCCGAAATTTAAAATCCTCAACGAAAAGAACATGGCGCATGCGACCTCTATCATGAGTGTGGCACTGGTGATCCTGATCGCCAAGCTGAGTACTTCCGTCGGGGCCTCCTGGGAAAAAATCATTCAGGCTGGTGGTGCGCTGGTTCTGCAGGAAGTGGGCCACTTTATCGGTACCATCATGCTGGGTCTGCCGCTGGCGATTATGTTAGGCATGGGTCGTGAAGCGGTCGGTGCCACCTATTCTGTCGGCCGTGAGCCGAACATTGCTATCATCGAAGCCAAATACGGCTTAAGTTCGCCGGAAGGCCGCGGTGTTATGGCAATGTACATCTGCGGTACGCTGTACGGCGCTGTCTGGATGGGGATCCTCGCCAGTGTGATCGCCGGTCTGGATATTCTCAGTCCGCTCGCTCTGGCGATGGGGGCGGGTGTCGGCAGCGGTTCTATGCTGGCGGCGGCGGTTGCGCCTCTGCTGGAACTTTATCCTGACCAGGCTGCGGATATTCAGGCGTTCTCGTCTTCCGCGAACCTGATGTCTTCTGTGTTAGGTCTGTACATCTATATTTTCTTCTCCTTACCGTTTGCGTCTTATCTGTACAACAAGCTGAAAAGAAAACGTGCAACGGCGTCTGCGGATACTGAATAAGGATAACTAATCATGAAAAAGATGACAGAAATAGCCATAATCCTGGTTCTGGTGGTGTTCTTTACCGCACTTGGTGATGCTGTCGGCGGGTCAATGTACGGCCGCGGCGAGTTCGGACAGGTGTTCAGCGATACATTGCTGGCAATGACACTGCTGGGCGGTATGTCCTTTGCGGCATACCTGATTGCGATGATCCCGCCGTTAGGCAAACTGCCGGTGATCTTCTGGGTTTCCCTGATTGCCGCCGGTCTGTGTTCACCGCTGTTCCCGTATGACAAAGAAATGATTGCCATGACCGGTAAAGTCTCTATCGCGGTTATCAGTACCACCGTACTGGCCTTTGCGGGTCTTTCACTGGGTAAAGATATCGATAAATTCAAAGCGATTTCATGGCGCATTATCCCGGTATCACTGGCGGTATTCTCCGGGACATTCTTATTTGCCGCACTTATCGGCCAACTGACGCTCTCCTGGAGTGGCGTTATCTGATCAGAGGGAAATATTCAGCATGACAATGACCAAAGAACAACTGAAAGCCAAAGTCTGCGAAGCGATTGCTGCCCGCAAGGTTGACATTAAAAAACTGGCAGAGAATATCTGGGCAGAGCCTGAGCTGGGTTATAAAGAGACCCGCACAGCGAAAAAAGTCGAAGCAGCATTTGATTCTCTGGGTGTCAGCTACCGTAATCAGCTGGCGCTCACCGGGGTCAAGGCCCGTCTGAAAGGCGGAAAAGGCAGTAAACGCAGTGTCGCGGTGATCGGTGAGCTGGATGCCATTATCTGTGCTGAACACCCTGATGCGGACGACCAGACCGGTGCGGCACACTGCTGCGGTCACAATGCGCAGATTGCCAATATGATGGCGGTCACCATGGGGCTGGTGGATTCCGGGGCAATGGACTATCTGGCGGGGGATGTGGTGCCCTTCGCCGTTCCGGCCGAGGAATATGTCGAGCTTGCTTACCGCAACAAGCTGATCGAACAAGGCAAAATCAGTTATATCGGCGGTAAGCCGGAGCTGATTTCCCTCGGTGAGTTTGATGATGTGGATATGGCAATGCAGATCCACCTGACCAGCGTCAAACCTGAGCGTGACAACGGATTTATTGAAATCTCCACCACCACCAACGGCTTTATCGGTAAGCTGATTAATTACAAAGGCAAACCGGCACATGCTGCGGCGGCACCGCATATGGGGATTAACGCCCTGAATGCGGCAATGATGGGTATCATGGGTGTGAATGCTATCCGTGAAACCTTTCAGGAGAAAGATTATATCCGTTTCCATCCGATCATCACCCAGGGCGGAGATCTGGTCAACGTGACCCCGAGCGATGTGCGCATGGAAAGTTATGTCCGTGCCTCAAACGTACCGGCGATGATCGATGCCAATGAGCGCATTACCCGTGCGCTGGTGGCGGGTGCCATGTCTGTCGGGGCGGAAGTGGAAGTGAAAGATTTACCGGGTTATCTGCCGCTGTATAACAACGCCGTACTGAATGATCTGTTACAGCAGAATGCGGAAGGTCTGATTGGTGATGAAAACGTCTGGGTTGCCGAGCATATGACCGGCAGTACTGACACCGGGGATCTGTCCCACATCATGCCGGTCAGTCATCCGTGGATTGGTTCAGTGCGCGGCGGGCTGCACGGTAAAGATTATGTCGTTTTTGATGACGATATGGCCTATATCCGTCCGGCTCAGATGATGGCAATGACAATTATTGATTTGCTGTTTGATGATGCCGCCGGTGCGGAAGCCCTGATGGCGGAATATAAGCCGCTGATGAGTAAAGAAGAGTACCTCTCGTTTATCAGTTCCTTTAAGAACTGATCATCCCCCTGAAGGCCCGGAAACGGGCCTTTTTTCTATCTTTTCCGCTTTCAGACTGACGGCAGGGATCTTTCCGGCGGCTGATGGTAAAATAATCACAGCATAAATAAAATGCAGCGATTATTCAGGGAAAGAATGACAACACTATCATTTCCGTTATTAATCTGTCAGTCGCCGCGCCGCCGGGATGATTACCGTCCGGACGATATGCGCAGCGGTGATTTTGACTTACTTCAGCTACGTGACCTGTTGCGGCTGCATGATGTCTCCGCGCAGGTGGATCCCTGGACCATGCGGAAACCGGAAGCAGGCAGTCATCCGCTGCTGATGGGACGAGACTACACGCCGCAGGTTTTTAATCTCGGCGCGAAAGCGACCAGCCGGATACTGTTTGATGAGATGCGGCAGTTATCCTCACAATTCACCTGGTCCGGCGGTTATCCGGGGGTGCTGAAAAAACTGATCACCCATATGCAGAATGCCAATGGCAGGCCGTATCGTGATCGTGCACTGGATTATGCTTTCCGCGACACGATTCTGGATCAGGATGCACTGAATCCGATGCAGGCGGCAGTGAAGAAAATCATTGGTGCACAGATTGACTGGCAGGGCGTGAAGATCCGCGACGGGGCTGATTTACGGCACCTGCTCCGGGAAGGGCTGAATAAAACACTGTTTCCGGCCTGTAACCGCTGGCAGGATCTGAAAAAGGGAACGCCGGTGATGCTCAATGATACCTGGGCAACAGAAATCACCCTGGATTCTCTTCACATCAAAAATAACCACTTCACCGCACAACTGAGTTATCAGCTTCAGGGACATTTCGGGCTGAGTACCGCAGATATGAAACGGTACAGTGATTCCCGTTTTTTCCGCATCTGGTATGTATTGCAGCGTTATAAAAAATTCGCGTTTAAACCGTTTGTTATTAATATCAGAGCGGTCACGGACATCAGCGGAAAAGCACCGGGCAGCCGGACCGAAGATAAAGAAAACTAAAAAAGACCCTTTGCGGGTCTTTTTCACCGGATATTACGGCTGCTATTTCAGCGGCATAATATATTCGATAGCACCGGATTTATTTGCCACCCAGTCATACAGACGCTGACCACGGGTATTGTCTTTATGGGTGTGCCAGTAGAGGCGGCCGCACGGGCGTGCCAGTGCCTGCTGCTGTACAAACTCAATCAGCTGCTTACCGATATGCTGACCGCGTACAGACGGATCCACATACAGATCTTCCAGGTAACAAAACTCTTTTTCCGCCCAGGTGGAGCGGTGATAGAGATAATGCACAAACCCGATGACGTTGCCGTTCATCCGCGCCACGGCGCAGAACACGGGTTCTTTTTCATCAAAGAAACGTGACCAGCTGGTCAGCGTGACCGCTTCCGGAAAACTGACGTTATAAAATTCCTGATAGGCCAGCCAGTGCGGCAGCCAGCCTGCATAATCATTCTGTGTGGCAGGCGCCACTGTCACCAGATCCAAAGCGGATGATGTCATTGTATTATTCATGGTGTTTCCCTCATTATTCTGCTGTTGTGAAGAAAACGCGCGTTTTCCGTGATGTGAAGAGTACGTGTTATTTTGGTTCTTTATAAGATACACTTTTTGTATTTTTAACAGATCCACTTTTCCGGAAGGTAACTATGCGAAAATCCGGTACGGCAGCGTTTCCCGAATTACTGACTGGTAACGGGATCATCAAAGATCAGGTGTATCACGCTCTGCGTGAGGCGATCCTCAGCGGTCGCCTGCATGCGGGCAGTAAAGTGCCATCCGGACGGGCGCTGGCGGAAATGATGGGTATTTCCCGTAACTCGGTGATAGCCGGGTTTGAGCGACTGCAGGATGAGGGCTATCTTGTCACCCGGCGCGGCGCGGGGACCTTTGTGGCGGATAATCTGCCGGATCACGCCATCAGCGGACCGGTAGTATCCCCGGCGGATGAGGCCGGGGAGCTGGTGACCGCCAATATCAGCCCGCTGGCAGAAACATTGCTGTCGCAGCGCGTTGCATCCGGTGCGCCGTCTGATGCATTGTTTATGGTCGGTACCGGATGTGTGGATCTGTTTCCGCATGATGTCTGGGGGCGGCTGCTCGGCCGTGTCTGGCGTCAGTCCCGTTACGCATTGCATGCGCACAGTGAACCGCACGGCTACCCGCCGCTGCGCCGGGCAATTTGTCATTATGTCCGTGCCACCCGCGGATTGCAGTGTGATGAGGATCAGATCCTGATTGTCAACGGCACCCAGCAGGCGATTAACCTGACGGTGCAGACATTGTTGCAGCCCGGGGATGAGGTCTGGCTGGATGATCCGGGTTATGACGGTGCGCGCGGGGCGTTTTTATCACAGCGGCTGACAGTGCGTCCGGTACGTGCGGATGAAGAGGGCATGGATGTGTATGACGGCCTGCGCCGCTGGCCGGACGCGAAACTGGTATTCACCGCACCGTCACATCAGTTTCCCGGCGGTGGCACACTCAGCCTGGCCCGGCGATCGGCACTGCTATCCTGGGCGGCGAAGCACCATGTCTGGATCCTGGAAGATGACTATAACGGTGAGTTCCGTTATGCCGACCGCCCGCTTCAGGCATTGCAGGGGCTGGACAGGCATCAGCGGGTGATTTATGCGGGAACATTTTCCAAAATGCTCTATCCTGCCTTCCGGCTGGGATTTCTCGTCGTGCCGAAAGCCCTTATTCCTGCCTTTGAGGTAACAAAATACTATGCGGATACCGGCTGTGGTTATCTGGAACAGGCCACGCTGGCCCGCTTTATTAATGAAGGACATTATGCGCGCCATGTCCGCCGGGTGCGCAAAGCCTGTTATGAGCGGCGGCAGGCGGTGACGGATGCTATCAGTCAGTATCTTCCTGCGCTGCTGGATATTGTGCCGAGTGACTCGGGAATTCACCTGTTATGCCGGATGAAAAACGGTATCCCGGCACAGACGGTGATCCGGGCGGGGCGTCAGTGCGGCATGGGCATGCAGCCCTTATCGCGTTACTGCCGCCCGGATGCACCGCAGGAGGGGGTATTGTTCGGGTTTGCCGCCTATCCGGCAGAGAAACTCACTGACGGCATCCGCCGCCTCGCTGAGGCGTTACAGGCGCAGGGTGTGGTGACGGTTTAGAACAGATTCAGTGTCATCATCACGGCGCTGCACAGGATAAGGATCAGCGTGGCATACTGAAAAGCGCGATCCGGCATCCGCGTGAGCAGAATTTTGGTCAGCGGCATACTGAGCAGGGAACCGGCAAACAGCCACAACGCCAGACGAACATCGGTATGCCCGTCCTGCATATAGGCAATAGCCGATGAGCCGGAGAGCAGGGTGGTGACAAAAATAGAGGTGCCGATCGCCTGACGGATATCCATCTTTGCATAGCGCAGCAGCATCGGCAGTACCACAATCCCGCCGCCGACACCCGTTGCTCCCAGCACCACACCGGCGGTGATCCCCGGCAGCAGTAACTCCCGCACTGACATTGTGGTTTCAGCCGTATCCGCCGGTAACGGCGGCGGGAAAAACATCCGCTGAATAAACAGCCACAATGAAAACAGGATCGCCGCCACGACCAGCAGATTAATACCCTTTTCCGTGATGTCCTGCCAGGCCGGTACCGAGGCAAGCCATGTCACCAGCAGACTGGCACCGAAGGTGGCGGGCAGCATAATGCCCAGCACAATCATGGCGCGCCGCAGCGGAATATTACCGAGCTTGTAGTGCAGCCAGGAAGAGGCGACTTTCATCAGCATGGAGAGAAGATTGGCGGTGGCGACAGCCATCAGGGCATTCATGCCGTAGAGATACGTCAGGATTGGCAGCACTATCACCCCGCCGCCGACACCGGTGGTGCTGATAATCAGCCCGGTTAAGGCACCGGTGATCAGTGTTGTGATAATGGCCATTGTCCTTTCCCCGGCCGGAACAAACAGGGGAGTTATCATACCTCATGGCGGACAGATAAATACACTTAAGGATAATTCCGGTCAGGATTTCTCATTTTTTGCGCTATGATCACGACGGGTTTCCGGTGATTAAATAAAGGATGAGTCATGAAAAGGGGTATTTTTTTATCTGTGGTGATTGCATTGCTGGCCGGATGTAAGGAAGCCCCGCCGCCTGCGCCGGACGGATATTACGTGATTGATAATATTACCGTTACCTATGATAACCCGGCGGATAATGCGCCGGAGAACAGTGACCCGGAAAAAAATGTCAAAGCCGCTATCCGCGACACTATGGTCAGCCTGAAAGACACCACATTCTTCTGGTTTGAGCCGGGCAGAGTCACGGTGGATAACAGCGGCAACCGTTTTGACAGTGATATTCATGGCGATACGTTTGATCTGAATAATATACAGACCACCTGGACATCACCGGACAGCGGGCAGACCGTCTATCTGACCACGGAAAAAGAGGGCGCGTGCGGCTTTTTTAACTGCACTCTGAAAATGACCCTTTCCCGTGCCGATCACACCTCCGAAAAACTGGCAGGCATGAAAGCCGTGTCCGATGTCAGAGCCGCCTCCTATGAAGCGTATCTGGAGACGCAGCGTCAGTTTTATAAAGAAAACGGCTTCCCGCCGGTTCCCGGTGACACCATCAGAATGACAGAAAATATCTCCGTCACTCTGCCGGAAACAATGGCCATCGGCCTGAAAAAGCAGGAGGACGGCGATTATGTCCGCGATATCGGCGGCCTTCATATTGAAAGTGATGATGATAATACGGAGATTTACCGCTTCCGGGATCCACTCAGTGACGCGGAAGGTATCATTCATCTGGTTAAAGTCCCGAAATACCGCTGGCGTTTTGATGAATGGCTGAATCAGCAAAAAGGTATTGTCTATCAGGAAGATAATGGTGCGGTTTACTACAACCGCTGGGGCAAGCCGGAGTGTACCTATTTCCGTTATGACCAGAAAGAGCGGCGCTATGTGATTATTGTGGCGGAAACAGCGGATCAGATGATGATGCAGCGGATGTACAGTATTGCGCGATCTGCCGGGAAAAACCCGCCATCGGAAGCGAAAAGCAACCAATAAATAAAAAAATGCCCGGCGTTGCCGGGCATTTGCATGATGATGAATTATGACTCTTTGGTGCTGATATAGATGTTTTTCACTTCCGTATAGGCATCCAGCATCATTTTATGGGTTTCCCGTCCCAGCCCAGAGTTTTTATAACCGCCGAACGGGGCATGCGCAGGCAGTTCATGATAGGTATTCACCCACATACGGCCGGTTCTGACCGCTTTCGCCACACGCAGTGCACGGTTGATATCCTGTGTCCAGACCGCACCACCCAGCCCGTACTCGGAATCATTGGCCATCGCGATAACCTCATCCTCATCACTGAACGGGATCACCACCAGGACCGGCCCGAAAATTTCTTCGCGGGCAACCCGCATCTGGTTGGTGACATTGGTGATGATGGTCGGCTTCATAAAGAATCCGGCATCCAGCCCGTCACTGGTCAGACGCTCACCGCCGGTCAGGATGGTGGCACCCTCTTTTTTCGCCAGTTCCACATAGCTGAGAATGGTATCGAGTTGTCCCTGACTGACCTGGCTGCCCATCTGGGTATCTTTCGCCATCGGATCTCCGACGTTGACAGATTCAAAACGGGCTTTCAGTTTTTTCAGGAATTCATCGTGAATATCTTTGTGCAGGAACAGGCGTGAACCGGATTCACAGGCCTGACCCTGGTTCATCAGGATCGCGATAGCCGCATATTTGACGGCTTTTTCCATATTGGCATCCGGGAACACGATATTGGCGGATTTACCGCCCAGCTCCAGAGTGGCCGGGATCAGTTTTTTCGCGGCAGCGGCAGCAACAGTGTAACCCACGCTGGTGGAGCCGGTGAACGCCACTTTATCCACATCCGGATGGTCAAGAATCGCCTGGCCGACCACCGAGCCGCGACCGGTGACAATGTTAATCACCCCGGCAGGCAGCACATCATTCAGAATCCGGCCCAGTTCCAGCAGGGTCAGCGGGGTCAGGCTGGCCGGGTTGATCACCACGGTATCTCCGGCAGCAATGACCGGTGCCAGTTTCCAGGCAGCCATCAGCAGCGGGAAGTTCCACGGGATAATCTGACCGACAACACCCAGCGGCTCGCGGATCACCAGACTCAGGGTGTTTTCATCCAGCACATCGGCCTGGTCGGAATGGGCACGGATAGCCCCTGCAAAGTAGCGGAAATGGTCAATTGCGGCCGGTAGATCGATGGAAATAGCCTCATTATACGGCTTACCGTTATCGAGGGATTCCAGGGTGGCGAAGCGCTCTTTTTCGGCTTCCAGGCGGTCGGCAATTTTCAGTAACAGCTGCTGACGTTCAGCAGGGGAGGTATGGCGCCAGGTTTCGAAGGTCTTTTTGGCGGCGGCAACTGCAGTGTTGACATCCTGCGCGGTACCGGCCGGATAATCTGCCAGTAATTCACCGGTTGCGGGGTTAAATGTCTGGCTTTTGGCGTGATCACTGCTTTCGACCCACTGGCCGTTAATCAGCATTTTGTAGGATGGCTGAGGACGCAGAGCCTGTTCTATATCTTTCAGTTTAATCATTATCTTCTCCGTTCTGTCCGGGTGACTGATGAGTGCCGGGACGGCCTCATCGGTACAACAAGGCGTAAATACATGAGCGCATAACGACACGTAATTATTAACGTCCTTAAACATTACCATATCAAACTATTAACGTGGCAATGAATTTGGCGATAACTGCAAAAGGCAGCATTAATTACCAAATTTATTTTTTGCTATATTGAATGGAGTTATGGTATACAGTAATCATATTTGATTACATTTGGTGTGGGCGATAAACTGAAAAGAAAACATTGGGATGAAGGATGTTTGAACTTTCAGTAATTAAAGCAGCAGAAAAAGAGATTATGAAGCTGCCCGCAGGACTCAAAGCTGAGATGCTGACCGGGCTTGAAACCTTGCGTAAATACGGCGCATTTCTGAAAGAACCGGTTGTTCGTGACCTTCATCGTGACGGGCTGAAGGAGCTGAGGATCCGTTCTTATGAAGGGTGTGCCAGAGGTGTTTTCTTTTTTTACCGGGGAAACCATATAATTATTGTGCATGTCTTTCAGAAAAAAACGCAGAAAACACCGAAGCAGGTGCTAGAGTTAGCACATGAGAGAATGAAAGAAGTGATAAGGAGGCTGAAATGAGTCGTAATGATGATTATGATTTAGTCCCTTTTGAAGAGCTGAAAAATACATTACTTAAAGATCCTGAAGTTATTGATGCACTGGATGAAATTCAGGCACGAAAAGTATTGCTGAATACATTAAAAGCAGCAAGAAAAGCCCGGAAAATTACCCAGGCTGAAGTGGCTGAAAAAATGGCGACACAAAAACAGAATATTTCCCGCCTGGAAAAAGGGGACTATGACCCGCAACTGGGAACATTGATTCGTTATGCTGACGCCATTGGCGGCCGGTTATATTTTGATTTTCTGCCTGTGGTTTCGGAGCCGGCCTGATAATACCGGTGGTTACTTTGCCGTTATGCCGTCAGCAAAAGCCGCCCGGCAAACAGCAGCAGAACAGTGCCGATCACATTGTCGAACAACCGGCTGTGCGCGAGAAACCGCTCACGGATACGCTGGTGTGAAAACAGAACAGAGACGGCCATAAACCAGGCTGCATTCACGCCGCACATCCACACGCCGTAGAACAGTTTGACCGTCACCGGCGTGGACGGACTGACCAGCGTGGTGAACATAGCCAGGAAAAACAGCATCGCTTTCGGGTTGGTGGCGTTGGTCAGAAACCCCATCCAAAATGCCTTTCCGGCTGTTTGTGCCGGGGGGGGATCCGAACTCTCCGGGGTGATAGCGGCACTTGCGCCTTTACTGCGCAGAAACTGAATGCCCAGCCAGATAAGATACGCCGCACCAATGTATTTTGCGGTATCCATCAGCCACGGCGTGGCTTGCATCAGGGCTGTCACACCAGCCAGTGTGTACACCACATGCACAGAAATTCCGGCACCGATGCCGAGCGCCGTCATCAGCCCGGCTTTGCGTCCGTGATAAATACTCTGGCGCAGCGTCACGGCAAAGTCCGGCCCCGGTGAGACAACAATGAAAAAATGGACGAGCGCAAGCGCCAGAAATTCACTCTGGTTGAACAGATTCATTATAACCTCAGCAGATTAACAGGGGCGGCGGGGGGGGGCCGCCGCAGAACGACAGGTTCCGTCAGACGACGTCGTATTGAACGGACAGAATGCCCTTTTTGGTTTTCACCGATTTCAGCACCAGTGTGCCGATTTCACCGAGTGACTGCACATGTGTGCCGCCGCAGGAGTAAGGCTCAAAATCCGCAAACCGGATCTGAAACATACCGTCTTCATCCTGATAGTGATGGCAGGGGTGATCCGCGTCGATCAGCGCCTGACAGTGACGGCGGACATCTTCCGGATCCACGATCACCGGGGAACCGGCAGGAATATATTGGATCCGCCCTTCATCCGGCCAGTGATGCCCTTTGGTCGGTTTCCAGCCGAAAGTTTCCATCACATGAGAAAGCAGGTGCCCGCCGGTATGCAGCCGTGAGTGCAGCTGACGTTTCTCCGCATCGACATTCATCTGAACTTCACCGGGAGCAACCGGGATATCGGTATAATGAATGATACCTTCCGGCATAAAAGCGGTGTGAATCACAGTGGCATCACCGAGCGTGCCGGTGTCACCCGGTTGTCCGCCACCCTGCGGATGGAACAGGGTTTTATCGAGGATAACCGCATAGCGCCCGTCCTCTGCCGGACGGCACTCCAGGACAGTGGCGGTGCCTTGTAAGGCGCGGCTGGTCAGGTAGCATTTTTCTGTCATGGTGATGTGTGCCTCATTATTATTGTGTCGTGTTGTCTGACATTGTATTGCAGGCACTGTCATATGATAATACGGCAAAAATGCAAAGGATTTATTCCCTGTGATCACAAATGAAACCCTCGCATTACTCGAAGAAATGGCGGTATTTGCCAAAGTGGTGGAAACCGGCAGTTTCTCGGAAGCGGCCCGGCAACTGGGCGCTACCCCGTCTGCGATCAGCCGTGCGGTCTCGCGGCTGGAGCGCGCCCTGAATACCCGGTTATTACAGCGTACGACCCGCAAGCTGCGCCTGAATGAGAGCGGCAAGGCGGTATATCAGCACTGCCGGGCGCTGGTCAACTCTGCGGGGGCGGTGATGAGTGCCAGCGGGCAGTTCAGTGAAACACCGTCCGGGCTGGTGCGTCTGGGGGCACCAAAAGCACTGGGTTACTTTATGGTGCATCCGCTTATCAATGAATTCCTCGCAATGAATCCAGGTGTGAATGTGATGCTGCGCCTGGAAGATCGCTATATGGATCTGATTGATGAGGAGATCGATCTTGCCATCCGCATTACCAATGAACCACCGCCGGGACTTATCGGCAAGCGGCTGTTTACGGTCAGCCATATTTTATGTGCCACGCCGCAATACCTGGCGGAACATGGCACGCCGTCTCATCCGCAGGAACTAAAGGATCACAGCTGCCTGTTTCTCAGTGAGGAAGCGGCAGATACCCGCTGGCGTTTTCAGCAGGGGAATAAAGTGGTGTCTGTGAATGTACACGGGCGTTATTCATCAAACCACAGTGGCGTGCGGCTTGGCGGGGTGAAATCACACCTAGGGATCGGCGGGCTGCCGGTATTTACGGCACGAAAATCGCTGGAGAGCGGGGAAATTGTGCAGGTTCTGCCGGACTGGACCTTTAAAACCCGTTACAGCGGGGATGCCTGGCTGCTGTATCCGCCGTCGCGTTATCAGCCGCCGCATATGATGGTGTTGATTGATTATCTGGTGAAAAAACTGCGGACATAAAAAAAGCGCCTTTAAGGCGCTTTTTTTGTATCTGTCTGATAAATCAGAATGCTTTGCTGTATTTTGCAATGATAGCAGCAGCACGGGTCAGATTTGAGAAGAAAGCTTTGATACTTTTCATAATGAACTCCTGCTTTGAATTAGTTGAGTAAGCGTGTTTTGCTTCGATGGGGGTATGATACCAGTTTTGTGATGCGGGTCAACATTAAATTCAACTATTTTTTAATGATTGCAAAATCATTTTAATAACAAAAAAGCAGTGAAAAATAGCAAATGTGAACATCACAACCGGGATAAAACAGCGTGTTTCTGCTGGTGGTGATTTACTTAATTGATTTAGCAGCAATTTTTTTGAGAAGCGCTGATGTTGAAAATGTTAGCGGGGCGTTACGCCAGCAGAAAAAGCAGGGATTTTGCCTCTGTTCCGGTCAGTCGCCTCAACTTTTGTTGAAAGCCGGATCGCAGGCAATAAAAAAGCGCCCCGAAGGCGCTTTTCTTAAATCTGTCTGATTAAATCAGAATGCTTTGCTGTATTTTGCAATGATAGCAGCAGCACGGGTCAGATTAGAGAAGAAAGTTTTGATACTTTTCATAATGAACTCCTGCTTTTGAATTAGGTTAGTAAGCGTGTTTTGCTTCGATGGAGGTATGATACCAGTTTTGTGATGTAGGTCAACATTAAATTCAACTATTTTTTAATTATTATAAAATCATTTTAATAACAAAAAAGCAGTGAAAAATAGCAAAAATGAACATCGAAACCGGGATAACACAGTGTGTTTCTGCTGATTGTTGTTTACTGAATTGATTTGGCAGCGATTTTTTTGAGAAGCACTGATGTTGAAAATGTTAGCGGGGCGTTACGCCAGCAGAAGAAGCAGGGATTTTGCCTCTGTTCCGGCCAGTCGCTTCAACTTTTGTTGAAAGCCGGATCGCAGGTAATAAAAAAGCGCCCCGGAGGCGCTTTTCTTAAATCTGTCTG
>NZ_JBICLU010000028.1:0-72104 GCF_043105645.1 Morganella sp. TYF_1
TTGTGTAACGCCTCATAAAACGCTTTAACGGCAGGGATATCATCTTCAGTCACCGGCCTTGCATTGACCCATGGCCACTCCGGTAAATCCGCCGCGTGAAACGTCTGTGACACCTCACGGGTCATTTTTTCACTTCCGTCCGCTCTCGGACTGTCACCAAAGGACGTATACTGCCCGGTGTAATAACCGGTATCCGGCGTAATCCTGCCGTCACGGACAATCAGCTTCACCGCCGCCACGTATTCATCGGTTCCGTCCTGCCGTGTATCCTGTATCTTCGCCGAGCACCACATATCATCCGGCAGTTTATCACCGCCACCAACCGGCTTCTGCAGCATTGTGATACTCAGGGTATTCTGCCCGTTCTGCAGGTACGAACTGACCGTCTGTCCCAGGGTAAACTGCCCTTTCCACATACCGCCGTTGTCCGTCACCAGCATGTCATTGACTTTGACCAGACAGAACGCATCATTGGCGTTAAATGATACCGTGTAATTTGTTTTCATCGTTTCCTCTGCATAAAGCTGACAGCTCAGCAATAATCCGGCAGACAATACTAATCCCCGCTTAACCCAGTTTAAATTTCCAGTCAGACTTGTCTTTCGGCAGCTCTTCATAAATCACCCATTCCTCGTATTTTCCCTCTATCTCAGAATTGTCACGCATATCGACCTTATTTGCCCCAGAAATCTTTTCCTTGCTTTTTTTCACATACACCTGAGCTTTTATCCCGTCATGGTAAATCACCCCGGTCAGGTCATCACCCTCGTCCCGGTCAAAGCCCATCTTCAGCGTGGATTTAAATTCCGCACCCACTCTGAAAAAACCACTGACACCGAAGACATTCACTCCGGCCTCAATATGGGCATCCCCGGTAATTTCCCCGTGAATCTCAACTTCGCGGCCCGCTGACGAAAACCGGCCGTTATCGTCGGTTTTAAACTCATAAAACCCGTGTATCCCGAAACTGAACGTCAGTTCCAGTTTCAGAATGACATATGCCCCATCCTCTCCCGCTTTGACCGCTTCCTCTTTAGTCGCAGCTACTGTCCGTGCGGTATTGACAACATGACCATACGGCCCCAGAAACCGTGTTAGTGCCGTCAGTAAATCCAGCGTGATTTTAAACCCGAAGAATGGCGCAAAACCGACAATAACCTCGCCCCGGTTAATCACCCGGTTCTCCGCAGACATGTCAGTTTTAATACTGCCCTCTATCTCCAGTTTCGGGTAAAGAAACTCCGCACTCACCAGCGGAAACAGCCCCTCATCCTTCCCTTTGCGCAAAGCCTTGTTGATGGTGTTAAACCCGGTATCCATATAGTCGAGCAGCGACAGTTTGTTTTTGTCCTTCGTAAAGACCTGTTTCAGTTCTTTATTGTGACCAATACGGTCACTGCCGATAACGGACAGTATATCTCCTTCAATCGTGAGACTTTTTTTGATCTGGTATTTATTCGTGCGCTTCGTCCAGCCATTTGCTGTCGGGCGTTTTCCCGCCTTTGCGTTATTCCGTATCTGCTCTTTTTTCCTATCCTTCGTGCTTTTTTCATTAATCTCCGACTCCAGGCCTATGCTGACCTTCGCGATTAACTCACGGTTCAGAATCAGATGGAAACGAGCGTCCGCCAGCGCGCGGGCCCCCTCCGCGAACAGGACCGGCAGGCCATGTGTCACCGGAAGTATCGCCGCCGCACCTATCTGCACTGCACGGGGCAGGGACAGAAACGGCTTACCGTCACACTCCGACAGCCGCATGGTGTAATGCTGGCGGTAACGGGGGTCTGTCTCCGTGTTATCCCGCGTTATCAGCCGCTCCAGTATCACGACAGGATTGTGCTCTTCCAGCGAAAAACCGCTGATTTTGTTTGTATACAGCAGTGAGCCTGTAAACGGGCTTGCCGGGTTAAACTCCGCGAACAGGGCACGGTCTTCCGTGAAAACATTCCCTGTCGGACAGGTCTTACTGTTCGATATGCAGTGTTTTGGGGTTGCGGTTAATTCCAGCGGAATACGGGTATACGGTTTTTTATCCGGATCAACCAGATAATAATAGTGCCGGGAAAAAGAGGGTTCCTGACGGTATGTATCCTGAATACTGCCAAACGTGATACTGGCACCCAGTGTGCAGCGCGGGGGAATATGACACGTCTGGCAGACATTGCTCATCATGAAGCGGATACGGTTTGCTGACATAATAATCCTTGTTATGTAAAAATACAGTTATTGGTTATAGATATCAGGAAGCGCACCAAACAGAGAATCCAGTAACTGACAGACTCTGTAGTTAACTTCACCCTCTGATTCCGATAAGAAACGCAGCCATTCCGGCGGAATATCACTGAAACGTTTTATCCGGTAAAATGACAATGCATAGCAAAAATACAGATAAGATTCCGTATCCGGAGACGATAGCCCGCTGAAAAAATTAATGACATCCTGAGACAGAGTGAGGCATCTTTCGAGACCGGACGGGGACAGCCCCACAGATAACCGATCATAATCAAAACGATCATCCGTCAATGTGCGGTGCATTATGTCAACGATAGATAACGTCATGACGGTATTACTGCTGTTTGCTTCATTCATTAAAAAATAAACAGCCATTTTTTTTGCCAGCTCTTGATCGAAAGCCATCGTAATTTTGGCATAGTCATCAGCAGAGAACTTCATAAACATACCACGCAGCGTTGCCTGTTCCGGATATCCCTTCCGCTGTGCCTCAAACCGGTCCGATTTTTTGTTTCCCCACAGGTTTGTTTCCAGTTTGGTTACCGGCCCGAGAAACGTATGCAGCCGCCAGTCATCAAACGTGGCTAAAATTTCCCAGACATTTCTCGGATCATAAAAACGCCAGAAGACCGGTTTTTCCTGACCGGGAATGATCACCATGGTGAATTTCCGCAGATGGTGCCGTAACTCCCGCATCGTCACTGTGGTATAAACAACCATTCCCCACGGCGTATTACGTGTATCCAGCCATTTTCTGACATCCTCTGTCACTTCAACCAGATACGGGGCTAATTCCGCCATATCCGGTTGCAGGGGCTCACTGTACAGGCAGCACGCCGGCGGACTGTATTCATCCAGCAATGAAAAAATGTCCGGCTCTGACGCCGCATCAATGATTGCGTAACCGGTTTCCGGTTTAGCCATTGTCTGTTTCCTCCGGCGTCTCCTCCAGCGGGCAGTGCGCCACAAACGCAGACCCGCTGGCCGCTGCGGCTTTCAGCACGGCAGGATTGGTGGCCTGCAACAGCTCTCCGGGACTGCCCCCGGAGTTCAGATTAATCAACGGCCCTTTGATATCGACACCACCGCTGTGGATCACCACAAAACTGCCGCCGACCTTCAGGGTGATTTTTCCCTGACTCTGCAGCGTGATATCACCATTGGCATCGGTGCTGACCGCGCCCTGTATACGCGCCACATGATCCCCGGCCACAATCCGGTGGCGGTCTCCGTCGACCTGCTCCTGATAATTACCGGTCGTTTTATGCGCCTGATTTCCTTCAACCGTCACTGTCCGGTTTCCGGCGACAACCAGCTCATCGTTATGTCCGATGCTGGCAGTTCTGTCGTAATGGATCCGCTCTCCGCGTGAATTCAGGACATTGATGGCCAGATTTTTCTGGGCATGAATATACACCTCTTCCTGCCCGGCCAAATCCTCAAACCGTAATTCATTAAACCCGTCCCCTTTATGGGTTTTCGTGCGGAAAATAGTCCGGGTTTTTTCCTTCGGCAGGTTCAGCGGCGGGCGGTTGCGCCCGTTATAGGTGCAGCCGGTGATAACCGGGCGATCGATGTCCCCGCTGAGATACGAAACAATCACTTCCTGCCCGATACGGGGGATCGACATAAATCCGAAACCATCCCCGTTCCAGCCATGAGCAACCCGCACCCAGCAGGAGGCGCTGTGATCCGGTTTGCCCCGGCGATCCCAGTGAAAATAGACTTTCACCGCGCCCTGCTCGTTGGTGTAGATTTCTTCCCCCTCCGGGCCGACCACCGTTGCCAGCTCGTCACCGTCCGCCTGCGGACGGAAACGGTATGGCGGGCGCCATTCGCGGGTGCCGGGAATGAACTGCACGGTATTACTGAATGTTGTGCCCTCGCCGCCGCCGTTATCCGCCAGCGGCTGGCGGCCGCGATGAGTCACGGTGACCACCTGCCATGACTGATTCATGGCCCCTGACGGGTGATTTTTCAGGGTGAAAATTTTCCCCGGCATCAGCGCAAAACAGTTAGTGCCTGCAGTGCCGATCTGACGCGCGTTCTGGGATTGTTCATAGCGCAGCATCGTAAAGTAGCCGCCCTGCTCATCCTGCTGAAAACGGCCGTAACTCTCGAACGTTCCGTGCTGCCGGTGTATATCCCCGGACAGCTGATGCTCAAGAGGGTAAGACGGATTCTGCGGGTTGTAATCTTTGTGAGTCTGAATATCACTGCACAGCTGTTCGGCATAGCGCCAGGAGAACGCCGTGCTGTCACGGGTGTCCGTATCCGCCTGCGGGTTATAGGTCAGATGAATACCGGCGGTCATGCCGAGATGACTGTCGCTGTAAAACAGTTTCGGACCTTCCTCGAACCAGAAGTTAATTCCCTCTTCTGCCGCCAGACGGCACCAGAAATCATAAGCGGATTCCCGCTTCTGGGTGATGTAATCGCGCTTCCCGTGCAGTGCGCCGTCATAAAATTTCAGATCATTTTTGACGTGGGCTTCATCCAGCAGGGTGGCGAGGACTTCCGGTACCGATTGTTTCTGAAAGATACGGCTGTCCTGGTTGAGCGTCATGATCCACATTTCCGGACGGATCAGAAAGTGATACCAGGTTTTGTTACCGTCAGTATTGCCCTGTTCAGCGGAGGCCAGCAGTCCCTGCACGGTACGCACTTTGACACCGTTGCGGGTGACGGTCAGTGACGCGGCGGAGCCGAGATGATCCTCAAAGGTGATCGACGGCAGCAGGCTGACGGCACTGATGGTCAGCGAAAACAGCGAAGACAGGGATTCACTGAGTGAAAACTCGGTGACCAAAAAGGTCTGTTCCGGTAAGCGGCCGATTTTACAGGTAAATACCAGCCCGGAAGGCGAATTGCCGGAAAGCAGCGATAACGCCGTCTGCGCCGGTTGTTGAACAAGGGAGTCTTTCAGTGCGGCAATATCTGCCGCCTTCTTTTTGGGGTCTTCAGCAAGCATGCCGGCTCCGGTACGGGTCTGACGGATGAATGCCCGGCATGCCGGTGTTCTCCGTAATAAAGCAAAAACACCACAAACCCCGGACGGGATTTGTGGTGTCAATCAGTACATTACGCTTCGATTGGCGCACGCCAGTCATCAGCACCGGAGGTGCCTGCAACGGTGTGATCCCAGCTGACTTTACGGTAGGACAGTGAGACTTCAATCAGCTGCGTGTAATCCGATTTGGACGGATCCTGGCAGTGAGGCATTTTGCAGTCGATATTGACGATAGTGGCATCTTCCAGTGACGTGGTGAAGAAGTGCTCCTGTTTACCTTCAACAGACGTGCGGTACCATTTCAGTTCGACATTCGGCAGCATTTCACCGGCCGCCAGGGCGTTGTACAGCAGCGGAACCGCTTTGTTCATTGCCACAGTAAATTTGAACGGACGGTGTGCACGCTGACCGGACGGCTGACCGGACTGCGGATCTGTCGGAACGGTGACGATATGGTCAAACTGCTGTACCAGCATCTCATCTTCGTGACCCTGTACATAGATGTTGCCGACAGACTCAGCGGTAAAGGCACCGGCAGTGATGTTGCCCTGGGTTTTGCCTTCGATGGAGATATAGCACGGAGTTGGCATGGTAAATTCCTTATAATATAAAATGATAACAATGAGTTATCTGACAATATGTTGCCATCAGCCAATGCGCATGGTGGTAAGCCGCGAAATAATAAATTTCACTTACCGGCCTGTAAAGACCAGAAAGACGTTTGTATCTCACAGGATCCGTCACTTAAGTTAAAATCGTTGCAAAAACAGGATATATGACTACAGGAAATGGCTGATTAAGAGTGAGGAGGTGCAATAGTTTAGATCACAAAAGAAACAAATCACTACGTTTTTTAACATAACTATCTAACGTATTGTAAAAAATAAGAAAAAAGTCATTTTTTTTCAGATCACAGAAATAAAATATGTAACAAAATACAAAGCATCAATAACAATATGAATAATAACAATAAAAATGAAATTTCAGGGAAATATTACAAAAATACCGTATTTTTCACTCTGTCCGATGCGACATAACCGGCCGAAAACACTATATTCTGCTGTTTTATTTTTATTTTTTCCTTTTTAAGAAAAATAATACAAGTATTTCAATAGATTAAAAAGACAGGAAATCGCCCGCCACTGCAGCCAAACTGCACATCTGTGCTTCAGCCGGGATCTGCGCCCCGGGTAAAGGTGTATCGCCGGACATTAACGCTGTTGGTGCGGAGGCGCTATGTGTCATCATGCCGGCGGATATCGTAATGTCATAAGCATGCCCTTTTTTTCCAGTTCAGTGATAACCCGTACATCCGCAATCAGTTTCGTTTTATCGGAATTAAACAGCACAATCCTGCCATACGATGTCACCAAATCCGTTGTTTTTTCCAGCCAGTCCCCGGGGCGGTATTTGCATACACAAAATCCGTAGCTTTCGAGAAATGAGCACTGTGACTCAATATTCAGTGTATTCAGGACACCGGATTGCGGTGAGCTGAGAAAGTATTCTGCCGCATATTTTTTCAGAACAGGGGGGGTTTGTACCTTATTCTCAAATTCACGGGGGGCTATCCGGGCCAGCAGACTCAGGTCAATCAGAGAGTGCGAATTACATTCCTCCGCAAGCTGCGGACCTAATCCGCCATGCATCCTGGCACCGGATTCAACCAAAACCGGTCCACCGTCAGACATAATCACTTCATTATGTGATGCGCCGTTGCGAATACCGAGGGAATCCAGTACCTCTTTAACGTAGCTGATTAATACCGGATGTTCATCAACCGGCTCAGTCACCATTTGATGATAAACAGGAACACCATTAATCTCCTGCTTAACATACCTGAATATATTCACAATAAAATGGTTTCCGTCACAGCTGACTGCATCAGCCACATATTCAGTGCCATGAATTTTTTGCTCAACCAGAACAACAGTGTTGTTATTGCCGGCATAGTCAGTTGTGTTTATCAGAGAATGGAATGCATGTGTAATTTCAGCGGTATTCTTACAGAACAAAACACTGTCAGTGCCAAAGGAGTTAACCGGCTTGATCACATATTCATCAAACGGGTTTTCCTTGCACCAGTGTAATATATGCGCCAAATCACCGGACTGATAATGAGGAATGCAGCGAATACCATCCAGCATAAGTTGTTGCTGCATAAGATATTTATCCCGTCTGGCAGTACTGCGCGCAGGCACATTAGGGCGTAATCCCCAGTGATAGCAAAGTTTATCAAAGATAAGCACACCCGGCTCTGAACCACAGACAATGAAATCAGGCGCACGCCCAATGACAGACTCAATATCCTGTACCGTCCTGCCAAGAGAGTGGTAACTGAAAACAGCGGAGTAATCCTCCTGACGAAAGGTCGCCATTACCGCTGAAGGCAGTGCCTGATTCGTAATAAGAGCAACAACATCATAGCCAAAAAGCGTTCTTATTCTGTTTGCAAAAACAGCACCGCTGGAGAAAGGATCAACAATCAGTACATATTTATTTTCCATCATTTCTCTCCGTTCCGGCTCAGAGAATATCGATAACGGTATCACTCTCAGGAAAAGAGCAGCAGGCAAGATGTATGTGTTGTTCTTTCTCTTTTACCGATAAACAGAAATCCGGTTCACTGCGGATATATCCGTTTTTCAGTCTGAATTTACAACTCCCGCAAATACCTGATCGGCATTTATTTCTGATGAAAATATTGTGCAGTAATAAATTATCCAGAATGGTTTTATTTGTATCCACGCTTATTTTTTGATTTCTGTTTAATACCTGAAGGGTAATACTCTGCGAATCATATGAATCCATCATTATTTTTCCGTTTTCTGTGCTGAAGTGAATGTCATTTTAACGTCGCCGTATATATTCAGAGACCAATTCTTGAGATAATCAGTTCTGCTGAATCAAGATAAATGTTTATTTCATTACTGTTTTCAGTTTCAGAAATGATATCGCCGGCACAGGGCATTTTCGTCAGCTTAAAGATTACATCCCAGGCTCCGAGTTCATTATCGGCAAAAAAATGCGCTGTTTTCAGCATGGTATTTCTCAGGTACCGGCGTTCACTTAAACTGAGATCGCGTACAATGTCATACGCAACATAACTGAAAACACTTGAGTGGCTCCATTCATCCTCAGCATGAATCCGGGTAACGTCATGGCATATTTTCTGAATACCATTATCCTCAGCCATAACTTTCAGGTAATCCGTTATCAGCGTCTCACTGGCACACGCAATGGCAAAACGGGTTAAACGCCTTTGCCATTCTGCACCGCAATCGGCCAGAATGTTGTCCTTCCATTTTATAAGGTTAAAGTCAGTATAGTTGAGTGGCTCAAGCTTACGCTGATCACAGATGTAATTACACGCTATTACTGACATCCTTGTATGAAGCGCTTCATCCAGCAATGTTTCTGACATCACATCCTGCAACCCCGCTCTGTTGGGGGAATTAACCGGCGGATATTTTATGATGTCCTCACAGGCCGGCGTCACAATGTCGCATTCGATACAGATAGTCTTAAGATTGTACATAACCCATGCATAAGAAAGGCAGGTATTTTTAATTTCATCCGATGCTTCCCGCCAGGCATCATGTTGCCTGAAAGGCAGCAATGATTCACTGAAATCCTGTTTGGCTGAATCAAATTCAGACTCAGGATATTCCGGCTGCACGTTATTAACGGCAGCCCGGTTTTTCCATAACGCCGATAATTTTTTCAGCATAAAAGCGACATTTTCACTATCCGGTATGACAATACCTGCTTCCATTCACCACCCTCCATTATCTGATGTCAGTTTTTATTCTTTCCTTACACGGATCAGGCTCATGAAAACAGCGCCCGCCAAAGCAAATACAGACGAAATCACCAGTGTTTCCTCCCAGCGACCCGCATCCAGCAAATCGCCGTACAAAATGGCAGATAATGCACTTCCCATATAAAACGAAAGCTGCCTTATACTGGTTGATAACAATGTTTTTCCCTCTGCGAATCCGGTAATCGCTAATGTATCCAAAAGAGGCATCAGACAATAATTGAGAAAAAGCCGGATAAAATAAAGAGAGATAAACAGCACCACTGAAATAGGTAATGACTGTAAGTACAGGCAGATAAACGTCATGATACCAATAATGATTATTGCTATCTTTAAAGAGAATCGTTTTACAATGAGGGGGGCAAATACAGCACCAATAATACTGACTATTTTATCGGCCCCCATAATAAGTGATATTTCACTGATATTCATCGTATAGGCAAGATGGAATACAATATTTATAAACCTGAAAACCAGTGTAATTGAGGCGCCAAGAAGCAAAGCAGCAATAAAAAGAGTAATGAAATTCAGCCATTCAGTACTCTTTATACCCGAAAAATGCCGGTTATCTTTCTCTGGTTCTGAAATCCCCTGAACAGATTTAACACGAAAGCCGATCATCAGCAGAGATGAAATAAATGATGCTGTCAGGATCCACTGATAATGACGTAATGCTGCTGTCTCCGAAAAATGGGTGACAATACTCACCACGACGGAGCCGGTCATCGCGGCACCCAAATAGGAAACAAAAAACCAGCTGAATAATGTTGTCCTGCTTTTCGGATCAATATGTGAACCCATAAGGGAATTACCCAGAGATAATAGTGCAATCATACCGGAAAGGATCAGCCCGAGAGTGACGGCGCTCGCCCACACCGAAGACAATACCGGCAGCAGCATAAAAGGCAGTGAATAAAGACAGGCGGCGATCAGAAGCAGTTTTTTCTGCGCGATTTTTCTGCTCAGATAAATCAGGGGAACCACGGCTGCTGCCATCATCGACATTGCCACCGCATAAATAAATCCCGTTGCAGTTTTATCGATACCGCGCGCTTCGAGGTAAAAATTATACACCGCGTCAAACATGCCGTTACTCAGTCCCATCAGGAAGGTGGCTATCAGAAAATAACGGGCGGTAATACTGAATTTTTTAATATCTTCAAACATATTTCGTCCCTGCTTCGGCAACCTGCAATCTCCTTCCCGTAAAGTCTTCAAACACCCGTTCACCGCCGGGCCAGGCACCATAGCCGGAAGCGGTATTAAAATGCCCGGCACCGGGGACAAAATGTGTTTCACATCCCCATTGTGATGCCAGTATCTGCGCACGGGCTTCACTGAGGTGTTCATCATTATTGCTGTATATCAGCATCGCACGGTATTTCAGTAAACCGGACGGTAACGGGCTCTGCTGCCGGATCGGTGTTATCGCGGTTTCGGCATCAACATCCGCCGGTGCCACTAAAATCAGGGCGTTAACCCTGCTGCAGGAATACTGTGCAGCCCACTGGGCGGCGGTTACCGCTCCGCAACTGTGACCCAGCAAAACAATATCCCCTGCTGTGTGCGCAATTGCCTGATTCAGGCTGTCGATCCAGATTTCCCGTGACGGGTTATTCCAGTCCCCCTGCTGTACACGAAAAACATTGCGGTATTTTCTTTCCATAAAGGACTGCCAGTGTTCAGGCCCTGAATTCGTATAACCCGGAACGATGAGATAAGTCGTTTTCATTGATACCTGCTTCACTGACGTTGCTGAGGATGAATACTGATCCCGAATTTTCCGGACAGTAGTTGTGAAAGTTCTTCGTTATCCGTAATATCCGCAGAACAGGAAGACAAACCGTTCACTTCGGTAAAAACAGTATCCCGGATACTGATTCTGCCGTTTTCTGTCGGCAGACTGGCCACTTTATGTATATTAAGCAGGCTTTCAGGAGAATGGAGCGTATAAAAATACGCCATGCTGATATCCGGCGGAAACGTTTCTGTATCATGGAAAGCGTAAATATCCTCCCAGTCAGCATTGGGCCTGCTGTTTTCTCTGACAGACACGACCCAGCCATATGCAGGATGACGGCTTACTTTTGATGATAAAAAAGCATGCTCGTGAACATAACCATCCACCATACGCAGAGGTGCCCGCGGCCCTCTGGCACCGAAACCAACATCAAAAATCCACTCTTCCCCCGCAACAGAAATAATAAATAACTGATGTGTTGCCGGTGTCAGCAACGGGATCAGCACTCTGGCCAACCGCGTACGGTACACAAAGCCGGTATAACTGAAAAAAGGTGCAAGTAATGCCGCAAACTCAAAGCAAATACCGCCACGTTTATTAAATATTATATTATCTGCAATTATTTGGCTGAAAGATCCGGATGCCGCATTTTCATTCATACTGAAATTTTCAAACGGAACCGAATAAAAATGAGCATGATGAAACCGAAAAAGAGAATAGTTATCAGCTTTAATATTTTCGTTTATATTTAAACGTGTTAAATAAGATGAAATATCCTTCACGCCGCGCTCCTGCAATCAACCCGCCTGCCGGTTGAGTTGATATGATGATTTTGCCTTTGTTCTTAAATAGTAAACACAAGATGCTATAAAACAAGATAAACTGAAAATTAAAATCATCAGAAAAATGATTTCACCTCTCTAATTAAATATAAAATACAGAAAAATTAACAGGATGGTATGAGTGATTTTTTTATTTAATTTTATATTAAAAAATAAAAAAGAATCTTTACGGAAATTATTTCCACCCAACCATTCACGCAGAAAATACAATAATTCGCCGGGTAAGGTGCGAAAACGAAGCCGGATCGGATACAATGCTACGATACACACCACTGACACCGGCGTAACCCCGGAGGGATTTATGGAAAATATAGTACCGGATAAATACTACGATATCGCTGATGAGTACGCGCTGGAATCGGAAGATCCGGTTGAAGAACAGGAATATGACGGACTGGCACACTATTTTCAGTTACTGATCACCTGTCTGACAAACAATGAAGAGATCAGTGAGGAAGCCCAGAAAAAGATGGCGGCTGAAGCCGGTATCGATAAACAGCGTATCGATGATATTGCTGAATTTCTCAACCGCTGGGGTAATGATTAAGTCACTATCAGCGCCGGATACAAAAAAACCGGGATAACCGCATTCCTGTTATCCCGGCGGGATGTTACTGACCGTTAAAAACGGTATTTCAGGCCTAACATACCCTGCGTATCCGAGTAGTGATCACTGCCGGCCTGCTGTGCCACGTTAAACCAGATGTCCGCATTGCGGGTCAGTTGTCCTTCAACCCCCACTTTAATTTCACCGATATTACGGGTGCCTGACTGACTGACATGAGCACTGTCCATGGAGACACCCGCCATTTTACTGTTATTCAGCCAGTTAATTTCAGCAAACGGCCGGAAGTGACGATCATTGTCGTTATCCTGCAATGCCCGTCCCAGTCCATATACCCTTACCCCGAGACGGGTCTGAATATTTCCTTCACCGGTCGCCGATACGCGGGTACCGCCCCGCTCTGTGTGGGTATCCATTTTCACACCCATATAGGTTACCTGCGCTTTCGGCTGGATATACCAGCGATTAATACTGCCTTCACTGCCCTGTGTTTCATTGATCAGGACGCTGTACCCGGCTTCGGCAGAAAGTGTGATACCGTCAGAGTTATATTTTTCTTCTGCCAATCCCCGTCTTTCAACCCGGTTTTTAAACCAGTTATATTGTACCCAACTGTCAACATACAGGCCGGTTTTATCCGCCTCATTAGCATAGTAAGTACTGTATATCCCGACACTGTACCCGTCAGCATGTGAGGTTGATTCCGTGCTTTTTACACTGTTTGCGGTTTTACCGCTGATACGGCCATATCCCGCCATCAGTCCGATATGGTAACGGTTAAGATCATTATCAGACCACTGTGCGATATCGCCGCCCAATTGTGCCACATACCGGTTTGTCCCGGTTCTTAACTGGCCGTTGCCGCTTTTCACCACTGAGTGCCCGGCCACATTCCGCAGCCACAGACTGGTGACTTTACGCTCACCGGTCAGCACATCGGTATATTGGGTTTCACCGAGGCGATCATGCAGGCGCACGTTAAACAAGGTATTCGCCATTTGCAGGTTACTGATATATCCCCCGGCTTCCGGGCGAATAGCCGGATTGACCGGCGGCTTTATAATGGGTTTTTCCGGTTCAGGATCGGGATCAGGTTTTGGTTTCGGTTCCGGCTCGGGTTTTGGTTCTGGTTCTGGTTCTGGTTCCGGCTCAGGATCCGGTTTTGACGGGGTATATTCTGATGTCAGATACCAGTTTTTTTCATTACCGTTTTTACCGCGTCCCAGAGAATAATCATATGCTCCCGCAACAATCGGCCCGCTCTGAGTGAATATACCGTCAGAAATACCGTCAACCGTGATAACTTCAATACCGTTGAGTATGGTCAGCCCGCCCTGCCCGCCGATATTCACAAAACTGACCGTCGTGGTGCCGGCAGAATTACCTTTTATCCGCAGTTTATCCGTCAGTGAATTATCGTCATTCAATACGGTATTGAAGATTACGTGCCCGCCGTTACCGGTATAGTCACCAGCCACGGTCAGTGTTTTCGGTACAAAGGCGTCCGGATCGGTCAGATCGTCCGGAGAGTTATAACGGAGTGTCGCACCGGTCAGTGTCAGGTTTGACAGCACAGAATCGGCGGTCATATTCCAGAGACTGTTTGTACCGGCAATATCCAGGTTAATGGTACCGTTTGTAGTCGTATTCGGTGCGCCTGCCACGTTATATTCCAGTGAATTGGTACTGCCGGTAAACCGGCTGTTATCCGCCATCTGCAGGTCAACACTCCCTTTTGTCTCCGCTTTCATATCACCGTCAACGGTGAATACACTGCGGATACTGTTACCGGACAGGCGATCAGAAGAGGATATCTGTGAATCAGCCCCTTTGGCATACAGGGCAAACTTCCGGCTGTCACTGGTCACATTAATGGTGGTATCACCGCCGAGATACACCTGACTGCCGGCAGTGACCGTTGCACCACCGGCCTTTTTCGATCCGGCTTCCGCATAAATACCGTGTGCCGTTGTGCCTTCGGCGCGGATATCCGTTGAACCCAGTTCGATAATGCCGCCTTTGTTGGCATAAACCGCATGGGCTGAGCCCCCGTTTGCCACAATGGTGCTGTTGTCGCCGATCACCACACGGGCATCCCCGGTTGCCGCAGAGTTGGTGTTCCCGGCATAAACGGCATAACCGGTGCCGAATTCACGCCCGAATATTTCCAGATTGCTGCCGGCTTCGTGAGAAATAATGACCGCATTTTTTCCGAGTGTGATCAGGTTTTCGCTTGTGCCGGTGGTTGATGAATTAGCACGCACCCCCATCCCGAATGCATCAATATAGGCATCGTCACCCACGGTAATCACTGTGCCGTTACTTTCCTTACCGGCGTTCAGACCATCTGCGGAAGAACCGGTGGTTTTAATGGTCAATTTATCAATATTGATTTTACTGGCACCGTTTTTTGTCACAATACCGTCAGCTTTGGCGCCGCTGGTTGCAATATTCAGTTCATTAAAATTATAGGTGCTGCTGTTCCCGTAAACCGCCCAACCCTGTAGTGGCGAGAGTGACGCGTCCTGCGTCGTGTTGATGGTCACACTCGCGTAATCGGATAACGGGGTTCCGCCGTGCTCACCGGCACTGTAATAATAGATGGTTGAGGTGCAAGTCAGGTGTTTTTTTCCGTCACCGTCTGTCACCGATGTACAGGGATCCGCCATACCGGGAAATGAATATAATCCCGTTCCCAGTATAACCGATATCGGTAATGCAAATTTTTTTACAGATTTATATTTTTTCATAAGGGAAAACCTCCCGGCGTAAAAATAAAAGCAGGATACAAATGCAGAAATTAATTAAAGGCATTCCAGCTGTCTTTATTAAAATAAAAAAGTCAGCGTAGTAATATTATTATCAGTAATAACTAAGGTTATATTTATGAGTAACACTACGTGTATTTATATATTATTACAACCACGATGATAGATAAGATAATTTTATGATTACTGTGTTAATAAATTGTTTTCATTATTTTTGCCTGATATTTCAATGAATTAATATGAAAGATGTAAGCAGATATTACTTGGTAACAAAAAACCCGGAATGTTTGTTCTTTATTTATCTACAATTGGATTAACAATGGAATAAAATACCAAAATATTGCATTTTACATAAAATTTAATGCATTGAAATCAAAACAAACACTATTTTGTTACAAACGTTATTTTTTATAACATATTCCCACCAAAAACTTAACTCACATTCAATGTCACTGCAATGACACTCCTGAGAAGATAAAAACAACATAACCACCTGTAAAATAAGAAGTAGTAAGATATTATTTTATTGTCATAACAGCGAATTCGACTGAAAAAACGCTTTACTGCAGATAAAATAATGCCCTTTTTTACCTCTTCTTGCTTAATAAGTCTTACCTGACGATACACAGAAAAGATCGAATAAAAAATTTCAACAAAAAAATCATGTAAAACATGAGATATTCTTTATATTTTGCGCTGTATCAAATAAAAGTGATTAAATTACGCATCCATTTTGTAAATTTATGAAAATAATAAAACATACCAATATTATATTTGCATCAAAAAATAACATGTGTTATTTAATTTTAATCATCAGATACAAACTTCCTTTTTTTTAAAAAAAACACCAGACATGTTAATAAGACTAAAAAACACAACCGATAATTATTTGCCGGTAATAACAACCATTCCTGCTATGACAGATTTAATCTACGGAGATAAATGGTGCAGAAATATCAATGCATAGATTCAGATTTACTCAATAAAAATATCGGGGAGGTACTGTACAGATTTCGTAAGCTGAAAAAAATAAGCGGTGAGAAGTTAGGTTTTACACTTGAAATCAGTCAGCAGCAGGTCTCCCGCTATGAGCTGGGTAAAGGAAATCTGACGGTCAGTCTGCTGTTCAGGGTACTCACTGCACTGGATATTTCACTGATCGTTTTTCTCAACGAACTCAGAAAACAATATGACTCCGCTGATGTCGTTCACACCTTGCTGGATATAGATAATATATTGTTTTTAAATAAAAATTTAAATAAATCTGATTTTATATTGTAAAAATAATCCCGCCTTCCAGCCCCGGCCATGCCACTGTCACCGGGGCCATCATCCCTCTCAATAAATAGCCTGACGCTGTTATTTTTTAGGAAATACTTCCCTGAAAAATAAAAAGATACTGCTCCTCTGCGCAACAGATTGCACAGAACACATATACCTGCAATAAACACAGAGGAAAAATAATGAATCAGGATCTCAACACACAGGATATGTCTGTACCGGCAACCGGTATTGACCCGGTAGTACAGGTCATGGGCGGCAACAGTGATATCGCTCTGGATTTAGTGGTGATTATTGATACCAGCGGCTCAATGTCAGATGAATCAGCCGATCTGAGTCGTGAAATAGACGCGGCGATAGAGAAAGCGGCTGCCCGCTGCCCGTCTCAGCTGCGGGCAACATTCCTGGGTATTCAGGGCACCTGGACCGGCACAAAGTTTGATCAGACCGTGAGTGATTATCTGGTTGGTAAAGGTGCACATGAGGGGAATTTACAGGCCAGAAAGCCGTTTACGGAGGCCGATGGCCGTGACCATGCCGGGAATAAGGAGGATTTATGCCGTGCGGTTATTGATACCAGTAAATATTTTGACTGGCGTCCCGGTGCCCGCCGTGCCATTTTTGTGCTGGGTGATGAAGGGATGGAAGGCGGCGGCGGAACACTGACCAATGCTGCGGTCGCGAAAAACAGCGAAGCGATTGGTGTCGCGCAGCTTCACGGTGTCAAAGTGTATACCTATCAGGGAACCCCGGATGATCGTCCGGAAAATCTTGACCGCTTCCCGTCGATTGCGGAAAGAGATAAAGTGACAAAGGAGTATCAGCGGCTGGCAGAGCAGACCGGCGGGCGCTCATATATCTACACCACCGGTATCGCGAACTTCCTGCTGGTATTACAGGAAATTCTCTGTGACAGTCTGACGCCGCCGGTGATTCCGGATAACGGTCATTCACATGCAGACTGCCGCGACGTGTGCGAACAACTTTCTTCAATTATTTCCACCGTCAATAAGCTGGCGGATATTATCAATAAAGCCATTGATGCCTGTTGCGGCCCTGATGTTCATCATCACAAAGAGACTCCCGCCAGGTGCAGTTGCTCCGATAAAGTATAAATCGTAAATAATGAGTAAAAGCGCCCTGTTAATATCACGGCGCTTTTTTTATTTTTATCAGACAGATACCGGTTTTCGCCGGTGAGAAGACGGGAATGGCGGCAGCACCGCATTTTTCAGTGCCAGCGATGCCGGATGGCGCAGTTGTTCAATACATCCCTGCGGTGAGGTCTCCGCAATTTTCCCCTCGTCCATGACCACTACCCGCGCGGCAAACCGGCTGACCAGCCGCAAATCATGCGTGACAAACAGATAGGCGATTCCCTGCGTTTTCTGTAACTGCCCGAGCAGTGTCAGCAGCGATGCCTGCAGATGAATATCCAGGTTTGATACCGCTTCATCCAGGATGATCAGACGCGGATCTGGGGCCAGCGCCCGCGCAATACAGATACGCTGCAACTGACCGCCGCTGATCTGTGACGGCAGTTTACCGAGCACCGACAGCGGCAGCTCCACCATATCCAGCAGTTCCGCAGTCCGGGCTTTGCGCTGTTTTTCATCCAGTGAGGTCAGTAGCTTCAGCGGCTCGGCAATGATCTGTTCCAGGGTAAAACGCGGATCAACCGCACCGGGCGGATCCTGAAAAACCATCTGGATCTCCGAACGGAACTGCTGCCGCTGTTTTTTGTCCAGTTTACGCACCGGCATTCCGCGGTAAAAAACATCGCCTTTTTCCGGATATTCCAGCCCGCAGATCTGACGCGCCAGCGTGCTTTTTCCGCAGCCGCTGCGCCCGAGCAGCGCAACGGTTTCCCCCTCATTCAGGGTCAGGGAAATGTCATCAAGAATACAGCGCGGCTTTCCCGCTCCCATCAGTGAATGGCTTTGGTAGCTTTTGCTCAGGTGTTCAACAGAAATCAGTGTCATGCGGAAAGCTCCAGACCATACAGTGAAAGGTGTGCAGAAATAAGATTGCGGGTCACCGGTGAGCGCGGCCGGGAAAAAATATCCTCCACCGGGCCGGCTTCAATAATGTTCCCGTCTGACAACACCGCCACCTGATCGGCAAGACGCGCCACCACGCCCATATCATGGGTGATCAGCAGAAGCCCGGTCTGCCGGTCAGTCACAACATGTTCCAGCAAATCAAGGATTTTAATCTGCACCACCAGATCCAGATCAGTGGTCGGCTCATCGGCAAACAGAAACGGTGCATCGCTGAGGATCGCAATCGCGATCATCATCCGCTGCAACATGCCGCCGCTCATCTCAAACGGATAGAGCTTCAGGATATGTTCACTGTCCCCCAGTTCCACTTCCGCCAGCACATCACGGATGCGTTTATCAATGTTATGCAGCGGTTGCCGGGTGGCTTTCAGGGTTTCGGTAATATGCTGATGCATGGTCCGCACCGGGTTAAATGCACTGCGCGGGTTCTGCATAATCGATGCCACTTCCCTGCCGCGCAGGGCCTGCCCGGTGACCGGCTGCCCGTCCAGCTGAATAGTGCCCTGTGTTTTCTGCACGCCCGGCGGCAGCACATCCAGCAGCGCAGAACAGGTCATGGATTTACCGGAGCCGCTCGCGCCGACCAGCGCCAGCACTTCGCCGCGCCGCAATGAAAATGACAGATCAGAAAGCAGGAAATGAGCATGGTTGTTATGCAGATACCCTGCCGACAGATTGCTGACCTCCAGTACAGAATGATTTAATGACATGTCCCGGCCCTCAGTGTCGGATCCAGACGATCACGCAGTGCATCCCCGAGGATGTTAAACGCCATCACACTGAAAAATAAAATCAAACCCGGCCAGAAAATCAGCATCGGTGATGTCCAGACAAACTGGCGGGCATCACTGATCATCACGCCCCACTCTGCGGTGGGAGCCGCCACGCCCAGCCCGAGGAATGACAGCCCGGAGACATGCAGCATCATATGACCGATATCCAGGGTCGCCAGCACGATCAGCTGGGAAATGGTGGCCGGAAACAGATGCCGGAGAAAGATCCGCACATTCCCGGCGCCGCTCAGACGTGCGGCCAGCAGAAATTCCCGGTGACGCAGCGAGAGGATGATCCCGCGGACAATCCGCGCATACCATGCCCAGTGTGACAGTGCGATCGCGATAATCACGTTTGTCAGCCCGGTACCGAGGATGCCGATTAAAAACAGTGCCAGCACCAGTGTCGGGAACGTCAGGAACACATCGGTAAACCGCATGATGATTTGATCCGTCCGCCCGCCGGTAAACCCGGCAATACCGCCGATCACCAGCCCGAGCGTCATAATAATCACCAGCGTGATAGCGACAGTGCCGAGAGAAATCCGCGCCCCGGCAATCAGGCGGGAAAAAATATCACGCCCGAGATGGTCGGTACCGAGCCAGTACTGACTGTCCGGTTCCTGAAGCCGGTTGGATAGCTCCACCAGATCCGGGTCATGCGGGGAGATCCACGGCCCGGCAATCATAGCCAGTACCAGCAGCGCCACCACAGCCAGCGCAAACCACAGCAGAAGATTGCGGCTGAGTGTCCGCCAGGCGGACGGGGCTTTCAGTATCATATCGCTCATTCGATACCCTCCGCAGAGAGACGGATGCGGGGATCCGCAATCGCATAAATAATGTCCACAATCAGGTTACAGAGGACAAAAATCACCACCATCAGCAGGGTAAAGCACTGAATCACCGGATAGTCCCGGTTCATAATGGCAGAGACCGCATAGCGCCCCACACCCGGCCAGCTGAAAATACTCTCGATAATCAGCGCGCCGCCGAGCAGTTCCCCGATATGCATGCCGATAGCCGTGATCACCGGCAGCCAGGCGTTACGCAGAATATGCGAACGCTCCACCGTCATTTCGGATAACCCGCGCAGCCGCGCATAACGGACATGGCGCTGCCCGGCGACCTCGAGCATGCTTGCCCGCAGTAATCGTGCATTAATTGCCAGTGACATCAGCGAGATAGCAATCACCGGCATCACCAGATGTTTTGCTTCCCCTTTGCCCATCGGCGGCAGCCAGCCGAGATGAATGGAAAACAGCAGGATCAGCAGGAACCCCAGCCAGAAATTCGGCATGGAAACCCCGATAAACGCAATCACCCGCACCAGCTGATCCGGCCATTTTTCGCGGTAACGTGCCGCCAGCATCCCCATCGGCACAGACAGAATAATGGTCAGCGCCAGTGCCAGCCCCGCCAGTTGCAGCGTGGCGGGCAGAAAATAGAGCAGATCCGGCAGCACCGGTTTCTGTGTGGCATAAGAGATACCAAAATCCAGATGCAGCGCGTCAGACAGCCAGTGAAAATACTGGGTCATGACCGGCTTATCGAGACCAAGAAGCTCGCGGGCGCTTTCCACTGCCTGCGGGGTCGGCGGAATTTTGGATAACCGCAGATAATCCAGCGCGGGATCAGACGGCCCCAGGCGCAGGATCAGGAAGATAAACAGCGAGGTGCCGAACAGCATCGGGATCAGCAGCAGCACCCGCCGGAAAATAAATCGCATCATAATCGCAGACCTGTTACTTCGCAGCCGGTGTCAGCTGGTCAAACGGGATCTCATTCGACATTGCGCTGAACGGCACATCGCCGATTTCCGGTTTTGCCACCGCAATGGCGGTGATGTAAGTCAGCGGCAGATAAACCGCTTCTTCATGCAGACGGGTCAGGATGTCGTGATACAGTGCGCGGCGCTGTTTTTCATCCGTGGTGGTCAGCACCTGTGTGATTTTGGCATCGATCTCTGCTTTATCCGCCAGTCCCTGCTGTGCCTGGTAATCAGCATGGGACGGAATACGCATGGAACTGACAAACGCGTGCGGGTCAAACGGCGCACCCCAGGTGCCGTTGAAAATCATCCCGAAACGACCATCTTTCTGACGCGAGTAGATACTGCTTTCCTCTTCCCCGACCAGCTTCACATCAATCCCGGCGCGACGCAGATCGGCCTGAACCACTTCAGAAATCGACTTCGCCACCGCATCGGTACCGACAAAATTCAGCTCCACCACCAGCGGCTCACCATCTTTTTCACGGATACCGTTTTCGGTTTTCGCTTTCCAGCCGGCATTTTCCAGCAGGGATTTCGCTTGCTCAACGTTATAGGCATACGGTGTTAAGCCGGCGTCTGCATACGGCACATTTTCTGAGAAAAGGGTGTCCGCTTTTAATTGCGTGCCATACAGTACCTTTTCAATCATTTTATCTTTATCAACCGCGTGATTAATGGCTTTACGCACGGCTACATCACGGGTCGGACCGGTTTTGGTATTGATAGCCAGTACCAGTGATTCCAGTGGCGCTGAGAGTTTGGTGGTATAGCCCGGCATATTTTTAAAGCGCTGATAGGTGTCCGGATAAATAATGCCGTCCGTGCCATATAATAAATCCACCTCACCGGCTTCAAATGCCACGGCACGGGTATTCGGATCCGGAATCACTTTAAACGTGACGGATTCATACACCGGCTTTTTACCCCAGTACAATTCGTTGCGGATAAATTCATCTTTCTCGCTCAGACGGGATTCCGTTAATACCCACGGGCCGGTACCAATCGGTTTAATAATGCCGTCTTTGGTGCCGCCGTCTTTAAACTGTGACGGCGCAATAAAGCGGAACGGACGCGGCAACGCCAGCTCCTGTAAAATAGGATAGTAAGCATCTTTCAGGGTAATTTTTAACTGATTCGGGGCGACATCCTCAACCGCCGTAATCTGATTGGCCAGTTCAAGCCAGGCATGGCGTTCACGGTTTGCCAGAATGGCATCAAAGTTTGCTTTAGCCGCAGCGGCATCAAATGTCTCACCGTTGGAGAACTTCACATCATCACGCAATGTAAAAATATAGGTTTTGCCGTCATCCGAAACTGTCCATGATTCCGCCAGCCAGGGCTTTACGGTTCCGTCATTCATATAACGGACCAGCGGCTCATACACCATGGTTTGTCCGGCCATCTGATTCGGCGCGTACTGATGCGGATTCAGCGGCCCCACATTCACCGGCCAGGCAAAATTTAAATGCGGATCGGCAAACGCGGTATTTAGCGACCCGGCCACAAGCGCCGCAGACAATAATAAAGAACGGACAACGTTACGCATATTTCACTCCTGATGTGCCACAGACAAATAAATAAAAAAGTCAGAAACCGGTTATTAAAATAATGCAGTTTCAATATATAAGAGTCTGTTGCGTAATTATGTACTCCCCCTGAGTACTTATTCTGAAAAAAAAGATAAACTCCGGTTATTTTCAGTACTGACGGGTTTTTCAGGAAACCGGAGGCTGTTATTGCGTGAGTTACCTGTTTATTGTCCGCGGATCGGAAAAAGCGATAACCACACGCTTTATCCGGTAAAAGCTGCAAAAAAGTGCCAATCCCGCTATACTGGCGGCCGCACTGGAGACAGTGCGCCTGAACACGGGCAAATATCACCTCATCGTGTGACGATTTGCTGCTCCCCATTGTGAAAATCTGAGAGTCTCATTATGTCATTACCTTCATGTCCGAAATGTAATTCTGAATACACCTATGAAGACGGTGCAATGTATGTGTGCCCTGAATGTGCCCACGAGTGGAATGATGCCGAACCGGCAGCAGAAAGTGATGAGCTGATTGTCAAAGATGCCAACGGTAATTTACTGGCGGACGGTGATGCCGTGACAGTCATTAAAGATCTGAAAGTCAAAGGCAGCTCATCCATGCTGAAAATCGGCACAAAAGTCAAAGGTATCCGTTTAGTGGAAGGTGACCACAATATCGATTGTAAAATCGACGGCTTTGGTCAGATGAAACTGAAATCTGAGTTTGTGAAAAAGAACTGATTGCCTGATATAAGATTGCTGACAAAATCCCGGCCTGTTTTTTCCCGGACTTTGCCAACAATCTGAGGCTCCGCCATACCGGCGGAGCCGCTTTTATTTTTCTGTTCTGTTTAAATACACGCAATCGCTGATAATAATCAGATAGATTATTTATTGCTTTATTTCATCCGGTTTCCTTTTGTACCGGGAGGGTACGGATAATCCATATTCCGGGACAGATTCCGCCGTATAAATATCCGCTTTCCCCCGGACGCATTCGCGGTATGAACGCGTATCCGGACAGTCAGCAAAAAACCAGCTGACCGGTGTCTGTAAAACGTCAGCCGCCCTGACCAGCAGGCTGACATTAATCTGGCTGCATCCCCGCTCATAACGCGAGAACTGCTGCTGGCTGATCCCGAGATGGTCTGCCAGGCGGCTGCCGGACCAGCCCAGTTCTTTCCGCTTGCGGAAGATCCGGTAGCCGACAGATTTATTCACGGTTAAATCAGTATCTTCTGTAATCATATTTCAGTCTCCTTCCGGGCTCACAATGCTGCCGGGTTCCGCAGCACCATGAAAGAAAATAAGAAATTACGGCATAACAAGAATGATGGATCCGGACCCTTCAAAAGCCCCGGGGGCAACCCGTCCGTTCACTTTCAGTACCGATTTCACATCCACCTGAGTCGCACCACCGGCCGGGACATGAATGGGCGCACCCCGCTCGCCGGGATTGCCGTTAAGATAAAGATCCGCATACAGGCTGTTATCCGGTCGCAGCGGGACACGGCCGCTGTCTGAGCCGGAGGCGATCACGAGGATATCCATATCCAGATTGCAGGTGACGGTGATATTTTGATTGCGGGCCGCATCCGGCAGACTGACTTCATCAATATCCCCGTAATCCAGAATGACTGAGCCGCTGGTTACCTCACAGGCCCCCACCGGTGGCGGCGCGATACCGCACAATGATCCCGGCAGCAGACGACCGTTCTTCGACCAGCCGCCTGATGCGGATTCATAGAACAGCCCCACACACTCCTGATTAGAATTCAGCGATGGCCCTCTGTGTTCTGCTTTTCCCTGATAAGGCAGAGAGATATTGTTCAAAACCGCATCGCGTACTTCCGCCAGCGTTTTCAGCTTTTCCACGCGGACAATGGATTTGGTGGAGGAACCGGGAGAACCATCCACATCATGTTTGTGGTTGATATTGATCCAGCAGACAGACCAGCCGTAGCAGGGATTAGGGGCAGAAGGGTCTTCCGGATCCCAGCGTTCGATAATGTAGGTGTAAACCGCATCCGTCGGTTTCCCTGAGGATTCCGTGATATAAGAGAAGATGGATGCCCCCGCCGAAGCGGACCAGAGCAGCGCCACCGCCACTGTTATTTTGATAAATCTGTTCATAGCGAGTCCCGGTTACCCGTCAGTCATAATTAAGATGAAATGTCGCAATGGCACTGAACGGCCCGCGTTTAATGGTTTTGTTTGCCAATGCATCCGGTTCGCCCTGCACATAGGCACGGAAATTCAGCAGCGTCAGTCCGTCGTTCAGTGTGATCTGCGGTGATACTTCATTGACCGCCAGCGCCGTACCGTCCGCATTTTCCAGCCCGACCGCAATCCCTTCCGCCTGACTGCCCGGACTAATGGCCAGCGCCCCGCCGATAAACGGATTTTCATCCCCGGCAAACATCACCGTGACCCGCTTGCCGATGGAGGTATCACACTCCGAAAGCCGGATTTGAAACTCTTTTGACGGTGTCCGCTGATAGGCGTACAGGTTTTTATCAGGGATATTGCCGAACGGCAGTTCCACGGTTTCATCCCCCGGATGTATCGTGCAGGGTTCATCCACCAGCGTGCCGTGAAAATACAGGTTGTCAGGGACAGCCCCGGCATCCGCACCCGGCAGTGATAACAGAAGCACACCGCAGGTACTGATAAAAAAGCGTCTTACTGTTTCATTCATTGCCTTGCTCCTACTGATATTCCGCCAGCAGTGTGGCGGTCACATCAAATGCACCTTCCGGCAGTGTGCTGCCCGGCCGTTTTACCGGCACCGCCTGAATCACCGGCGGGTTATCCGGTGATACCGCAATGCGTTTGTTGAGCGTGAACGGTTTTCCGTTCTGCGTCAGGTGGATCGCCAGGTCGGGGATGTTGGTCTGTAAAGCCGCATCATCAAACCCACTGACCGGGCCGGTGACCGATAATCCCAGATCCCAGCCCTTGATATTATCCTCACACACCAGGGTGTAATTGACCGCCCGGGTGTAATTGACACCATCCACTTTATGCACGCCGACGTTGTCACCAAAAAACACATCGATCACGCCGTTGTCACTGATTGTGCAGGCGGGCGGCACCAGCAGAGTGCCAAACAGCTTCATGTTCGGAGCGGCTGCGCTGCCCGCTGCGGCACACAGCAGCAGTATCAGTAACCGCCGGTAATGTTTTGCCATGGTCAGGCTCCTTACTGATAATCCAGTTCCAGTGTTGCCACCGCCGAGAAATCCCCGCCGGTCAGCACCGCCGTCATATCACGGACAGGTACCGCTTCCAGCGCCGGAAAGGCCGGATAAGTAAATTTCACTTTCTCACCGGGATTGAGCTGCCGCCCCTGATAAAGCATGCGCACCCCCAGCCCGGCGATTTCGGTCTGCAGTAATCCGGCATCAAACCCGGCGGTATTGCCGGTGATAGCCAGCGTCATGGCATTGGTTGGCATCTTTGTGCACTCCGCCGTGTAATTGACCGGCTGTTTGTAGCGCTGACCGTCAATGCGGGTGCTCATCACCTCCCCGAAATCCACCAGGATGGTATTGCCGTTGTTGATGACACACGGCGGCGGCGCAATCACATTGCCGCGGATAGTGATATAGGTGATCCCGGGCACGCCCCGGATACCGGATACCCGCTCCGGCAGTGCAGCCGCACTTCCCGCAGAGATACAGAGCACAACCGCCAGTGTCCGCCGGAGGAAACGCTGTTTTCTGATCCGCTCATCCATGGTTTATCCCCTGTCTGCTCAGTTACCGGCTGCCGTTTTTGTCACACGGCACTCTGTGCCGCTGCAACTGAACTGCAACTGCGGACGGCCGCCGTAGTCATTGATATAACTCAGCACCGGCGCACTGCCGAGCGCAGATGCACTGAGGCCAAGTGTGCCCTGACTTTTCGGTGCCACCATCAGCGGGGAGAACCCGTTCAGGCTTTTGCCGCCCAGCCCGCTGAGGGCATCCACAATCGTCACGTAATACGCGGTCGGGTTATGGACTTCATAGTGATCACCACGGCGCGTCAGAGTGATTTTTTCCTGCCACGGATTCGTCAGATCCGTTTGTGAGGCATAAATCGCTTCTGGGCGGTAAAACAGTTTGATGCGGGTCTGCAGGGCGATTTGCAGGACATTCTGCCGGTTACTGCGCGGCGGAATTTCCCGCAGATTGAAATAGAAGACACTTTCCCTGTCCTGCGGCAGTGCGGCTATCGCCGGTAACGCCTGAATTTTTACCTGACTTTTATCACCCGGCTCAATACGCTGCACCGGCGGCAGAACCACCAGCGGCGACGAAATTTTTTCTCCGTTCTGATCCTCAATCCATCCCTGCGCCAGATACGGCAGCTCTTTATTCAGATTGCTGACATTCAGGCTGACCGATTTTTCCGCTCCGTTGAAAATGACGCGGGTTCTGTCCAGCGCAATCGCCGCGTGCGACTGTGCTGAGGCCAGCAATACAGCGGCAACAGCCAGAACAGAGAGACGGGTTTGTTTAACTGACATCATAATGAATCACTCATTTCGTTACGTGTGGAAGGTGCCGGGTCTGCCCGGCCTGTGATATTCAGCCATTTTCCCTGCTGTGGGCGGTCAGCCGGCGGCGGGGAAGGCGGCAGCGCAACCGGCTGCGGTTTTTCCGGGACGGGTTGCGGCTCTGCGCCGCAGGTCAGCAACAGGGTGTACAGCGCCTGTCCCGGTGCAAGTTCCGGTACCGTCATGCGGCACGCGGCCTCACTGCCGCGCCGCAGCGTCAGAATATCCCCGCTGTTGATACCGCTGAGATACACCTGCCCGCCATCATTGACGATCCCCAGTTCGCGGTTATCCGCCGAGGTCACCACGGCACCGAACGGCGGCGCACTACCGTCCGCCAGACGGATAGTGGCCATGGCTTTTTGTCCTGACAGCACATCAAACTGACGGTAGCCGATGGCGCCTTCTGTCAGCGTCAGCTGCTGAACAGAGCGGCGTGCTTCCGCATTTTCCGGCAGTTTGTTGATATCGATGGCGGCACTGTTACGGAAATAATTATTCATATCCGGCAGAACGGCTTTCCCGAAGCGGTTGGTATAGCTGAGTGCCCCGGTGCTTCTGACCGGCACATCCGCCACGCCGCCGGTATCCACCAGCAGACGGGCGCTGCCCGGCATATTGATGCGGTGGAATGCCCCGCCCTGCGGTGTCATCGTCACCCCGCCCTGAAGCGAAAGTGATGCTGAGGTATATTCCCCGTCAATATGTCCGGCACTGGCAGTGACCAGCGCGCTGTCGGCATAGTGCATGTAATAGCCGTCAACGGAGGCTTTGCCGTTGCTGCTCAGACCGGTGCCGAGGCGGTAACTGTTGTTATCATCCGGACGATCGTAATAACTGACATTATGGGAATTACCATGACGGTTGATCATGCTGTTGTAGCTGACCGTGGCGCGATCCCCCAGCGGCATGCTGATATTGAGATACACCCCGTCATCATTCTTATCCTGATATTTATTGCGGTATGCGGATACGCTGATATTGATGTTCTTATAACTGCCGATATCCATGTACTTCGCCAGCGACAGGTTATAGTTGTCGTTATCCGGCCGGTTCCAGTAAGTCTGGTGGCTGTAGTTCAGATAGGTGCTCAGCCCGATATCCGGGAACTGCTTGCTGAACATGATGGTGTACAGCTCTTTATTGTTATCCGCGCGGTTATCGCTGTAGCGGCGATCCAGATACTGATTCATGCTCATAAAGTCGCGTTCGGAGAAACGGTATCCGGCGAAGGTGACCTGGCTGTCCAGTTCCTCAAACCGTTTGGAGTAACTCAGGCGGTATGAGCCGCCGCGATACTGTTTGTCTTCCTGCGGCAGACGGGCAAAAGATTGGGTGGCATCAAAAGAGATGGCCCCGAAGGCCATCAAATCACGACCAACACCAAGAGAAACAGCGTTATAGTCCCCGGCAACCAGGGAGCCGCCGTATAATGACCAGCCGTTACTGATCCCCCACGAGAATTCCCCCATACCAAAAACAGGGCCTTTCCCGTGGCGGCCGATTTCGGACGGCTGCCCGGCGGCAAGTTTGTACTGCACCCGGCCCGGGCGGGTCAGGTAAGGAATGCTGGCGGTATCCATCTGAAATGACTGTACAGAGCCATCCTGCTCTTCCACCCGGACATCCAGTTTGCCGCTGACCGCATCATTAATATCCTGAATACGGAACGGTCCCGGCGCGACCAGAGTTTCATAAATCACCCGTCCCTGCTGACTGACGGTAATTTTGGCATTGGTTTTCGCCACCCCCGTCACTTCCGGTGCATAGCCGCGCAGATTCGGCGGCAGCATATTGTCATCAGTGGCCAGATTGACCCCGATATAGCGGAAGTTGTCGAAAATATCCGAGCGCGAGAAGGTTTCCCCCATCGTCAGTTTTGCCTGTAATGAGGCAATCGCCCGGTAGAGATAGGTCTGGCTCCATGTCCAGTTATGTTCGGAGCGATCCCCGGAACCGGTGGTGTGACGGAGATTGGCCTGCCAGTCGGCACGGACACGCCAGACCCCGAGGTTTGCCCCGGCAGTCCCGTTCCCGGTGACCTGCTGCGTCTGTTTGCCCTGTGCCGGGTCATTAATACCGGCATTCACGTTGTAATCAAACAGTACGCCGGAAATCCCCTCATCCCAGCGGGAAGGCGGATCCCAGTTAGCGGCGGTGTATTCCAGATAAGCCTGCGGCAGTGTCAGGATAAGCTCACTGTCCGCCAGTTTCGGTGACACCGACATACCGGGCAGTGACGCGGTATCCAGACATTTGCCGTCATTCCACCAGCGCATGCGTTCTGTCCACGCCGGTTTCAGCCCGGCCTGTGCCATCAGTTCCGGAGATAAACAGGCAACACTGCCTTTCGGATCATCCGGCGGCGCAATATAGGAGACCGGATAACTATCAGGTAACTCACTGTTATTCACCCGGATAAAAAAGTCGTAGGTGCCGGGCATGATATAACCGGCACGGGAAAAATCGGACAGATCAATATTCTGTTTATCGTTTACATCGAGAATATCAGTATTAAATTCAACATCCTGATTATCCGGATAAGCTGCCTGCGGGATACCGGTCAGAATAAATGAAATCAGCACTGTCAGTCTCCGGCGGGAGACGGTACTCAGCGGAGTTACCATAATGGATCCAGTCAGCTCGGTTTAATAATATTCCAGCTTGAAACCCACTGTTGCCCGGTAATAACCGGACTGAAGTTCATCACTGTTTTTCACGAGACGCGCCTGATATCGCAGCGCCATATTATTGAGATCAATATCTGCGGGCGGTAAGGGTTTGCCGGGAACCGCCTCATTCCCGTTGCGGTCTGAAATCGATAAGGAAGCCCCTTTGCCGGAGCCGGTCAGCTGAAAACGTCCGTCCTGCTCAGCGCCCTCAAACGTGACCCGGAAACGGAGATTATCCGCCGTACCGCCTTTCACCGGCTGCACGGTGCATTCCGTCAGCCTGATCCAGAAATAGTCTGCGGGTCCCTGCCCTTCATCACGCAGCTGCGGAACGGAAACATCGGTCAGCGCCACGGCCTGCTCACGGCTGGCGGTGGAAATCGTACAGACCGGCTCAAGGATTGTGCCCTGCATCTGCACCGCACCGAAACGCAGACTGGTTTTTGCATCCTGTTTCGTTTCGCCTGCTGCTGTATACGCGGAAAAACACACTATTATTATCAGCACTCCCTGAGGGATGACTCTGCTCACCATTTCCTGCCTCCGCTGAACGCACACAACTGAAAAGCGGCACGGCTCATCCCTGAACCGTACCGGTATTAATTACTGATAAGTCAGTGCGAATGTCGCGATAGCGGTGAAGTCACCCGGGACCGCTGCTTCAGCAGAAGAACCCTGTAAATACGCCGCGAAGTTCAGATCGTTATTACCATCACGCAGTGCCTGTGCCGCGCTTGGTGTGCCTAATTTGATCTGTTTTCCGCCCGCATCGGTAATAACAACGGCTGCATTTTTGGCGATCCCTTCAATACCCAGGGAACCGGCCAGAATATCAGCGGCCTCAGAACCGGTGAATGTGGTCTGTACGGTTTTGTAGGTTTCTGTTGTGCAATTCTCTAATGCGATTTTAAAATCACGGGAATTACTGCGGCCGCCGTCTTTCAGTGCGGCAGTGGAGATCTGGCCTAACGGAACAGTCTGGTTTTCGGTATCAGGTGTAATAGAGCAAGGTGCGTCAATAATTGAGCCGGTGAATTTAACAGTACCGTGTCCCTGATCAGCAGCAGACGCCGCACCTGCAACCACAGACATACCAAAGCCCAGCACTAATGCTAATTTATTCAAAGTCATGTTATTTCCTATATTACGTTCTGCTTTTTTGATATTAAAAATAACGCGGTCACACGCGGAAATATGAAACCGCGCGGCGTTATCGTTATTTGATGAATATGTCTGTTCCGTTATACGGATATAAAAAAACGGGACAAAATACATCAAATTGTCCCGTTAAGAATGAATCGCTGTTATCGTAAAAAAATAAAGAAAGCTGTTCTTTTTTATCACGTAAAACAGGTGAATATCACGTTTATACCCTTCTCTGTTTTTAAGCACTGTAAAAAATAATGACAGCCCTGAAGCAGACAGCCGCCACCCGGCAGAATAAAATATTAACCTTTTAAAAATTAATGAGTTATGTATTGATAATTTGACTAACCCATCAGTATTTGACTAAGGTGAAACCTTTAGTGATAATTACAAACAATTTGATGTATTTTGTCTTTTTTTAAATTGAGAATATTTACCTCTTTACAGAAGTCTTAAACTGATCACTCTCAGATTAAAAAAGGCCAATTCCTGATTGGTTTTTATGAATATATTGTCAATACGTAAACACTTTGTAGTACTTTCTTTCCTGTCCGTTGTCTTTATTCATTTTTATTACTTGCTATAGTGATATCTCTGGTTTTTATGAAATTATCGGACAATAAACAGGAATAAATCATGGACAAACGTAAGTTTCTGACCCGTTATGAGGTTGACGCCATCCTGAAAGAAGCCGGGAAAAGCCGGTATGCCGAACGGAATTACTGCATGATTTTAATGTGCTATCTGCACGGTTTCCGCGTCAGTGAATTATGTCATCTGTCACTTTCTGATATTGATCTGGACAGCCGCCTTATTTATGTCCGGCGTCTGAAAGGCGGGCTTTCCACCACACAACCGCTTATCGATGTTGAATATAATGCGCTGGTCGCATGGCTGAATATCAGAAATACCTGGCGTAACCGGGATTTGGAGTGGGTATTTTTATCGCAGAAAAGCGGGGCAATTTCCCGTCAGCAGGTGCATACCTTATTAAAACAGTACGGCAAGGCGGCCAATATTTCCGTGGCACCGCATCCGCATATGCTGCGCCATGCCTGCGGCTATTCCCTTGCGGATCTCGGCCGTGATACCCGTCTGATTCAGGATTATCTGGGGCACCGGAATATTTCTCATACTGTTATTTATACCGCCAGTAATTCAAAACGTTTTCAGCAAATCTGGGATCCTCTCCGCGGATAATCCGGTAACCCGTCTCTGAACTTTCTCTGTTCCCGAAAACAGGCATTATTTTCCGCTGTTATTGTGTTGTTCCTGTGATTATCCGGTCACCGCTCAGATCTTCGGGCGGATTATTATTTTTCCGGGTACAGAGTGTGTAACATAGCAGTGCATGTAAACGGAAAAATAAAGAGGAATATGTGAAGAAAAAAATCATTCTTGACTGCGATCCCGGCCATGATGATGCCATCGCACTCTTACTTGCTTACGGTAATCCGCAGATTGATCTGCTGGCGGTCACCACGGTGGTCGGCAATCAGACACTGGAGAAAGTGACACGCAATGCACTGGCGGTTGCCCGTATTGCCGGGATTACCGGTATTCCGTTTGCGGCGGGCTGCCCGCGCCCGCTGATCCGGGAGATTGAAACCGCACCGGATATTCACGGTGATTCCGGTCTCGACGGGCCGGTTTTACCGGAGCCGGTACTGGCTTTGGATCCGCGCCATGCGGTGCAGCTGATCATTGATACCATTATGGCGCATCCGCCGAAAACCATTACCCTGGTGCCGACGGCAGGGCTGACGAATATTGCGCTGGCCGCCCGGCTGGAGCCGCGCATTATTGACCGGGTCAAAGAGGTGGTGCTGATGGGCGGCGGCTATCACACCGGCAACTGGAGTGCGGTTGCGGAATTCAATATCAAAATAGATCCCGAAGCGGCACACATTGTGTTTAATGCGGGCTGGCCGCTTACTATGGTAGGGCTGGATCTGACACATCAGGCACTGGCAACCCCGGAAGTTGTCAGTAAAATCGCGGCTGTCGGCACAGCGCCGGCGCAGTTTGTGCTCGAACTGCTGGAATTCTTCGGCACCATGTACAAAAGCGCTCAGGGATTTGATTACCCGCCGGTACATGACCCCTGTGCAGTTGCGTATGTGATCGATCCGTCCGTCATGACCACCTGCAAAGTGCCGCTGGACGTAGAGCTGACCGGCACACTGACGCTCGGTATGACCGTTGCGGATTTCCGGGCACCGGCTCCTGCGGATTGTCTGACACAAGTCGCCGTAAAACTGGATCATACCCGCTTCTGGGATTTGGTCACTGATGCCCTGCGCCGGATCGGAGATGTCCGGGTCGCATGACCCTGCAGATGTGCCGGTTCGCCGGCACAATATATAAAACAATCTGATCGTTCCCCCCTCCGGCGGTAAAGCACAAATCATCAAAAATATTATTCATACTTCCTTACATTCTGTCTTGATTAATCATAAGCACAAAATGAATAAATAAAAAACCCAAAATCACATCAATAGTTAAATGTTTTATCCTGATATGAACTATTATTACAGCGTTCGAACAAATTCTTATTGGTGATTTGTCTGTGTCGATTCAAATTACAAGCAATAAGCCAAAAAAGGAGGCAACCGCCTCCTTTTTTACCGTCTGAAGAAAAGTAAAATAATAATACTTCCCGCCATGACAGTTTTTTAAGTGATTATTTCACTGATCTTCAGATATAAAAAAAGGAGGCTTTCGCCTCCTTTTTCATTATATGTTCTCTGAATTAAATCAGAACTGGTAAACTAAACCTAAGCCCAGTACGTTGTCGGTATTGATACCGGTACCACGGGTGAAATCGTTTTCGTCTAACAGGTTAATTTTGTAGTCGATCAGTGCAGACATGTTTTTGTTGAAGTAGTAGTACGCACCTAAATCAACATATTTAACCAGATCCTGGTCGTCGCCGTAACCGCCGCTCAGGCTCTTACCTTTAGACTGCAGGTAAGCGATGGACGGACGCAGACCGAAATCGAACTGATACTGAGCCACTAACTCGATGTTCTGAGTTTTGTTAGCAGTTAAGCCACGGTTGTCATCGTTATTACCGTAGTGAGTCATGTTACGGGTTTCGCCGTAAACTGCAGCCAGGTACAGGTTGTTAGCGTCGTATTTAGCACCGAAGTTCCATGCTTCTGCACGGTCACCCAGCGCGCCGCTTGCCAGGTTGTCTTTCTGACCCTGCGGACGTGCGGAGCTTGAATATGCGCCACCAACACTCACACCCCAGCCGATGTCATACGCGGTGGAGAAACCGAAACCGTCACCGTTAGCGGTGTTGTCGTAGCTGTAGGTATCGTTGATTGTGTTGTGAGAACCACGGTTAGCGATAGAGTTATCGTCGTTCGCACCCTGATACTGTAATGCGAAGCTCAGGCCGTCAACGTAACCGAAGAAATCAGAGTTACGGTAAGTCAGCAGGTTTGCAGCACGACCGGTCATGTAGACGTCGGTCTGGGTCATGGTGTCGTTACCGAAGATTGGCAGCACATCGGTCCATGCGTTGGTGTCATAGATAACACCGTAGTTACGGCCGTAGTCCAGTGAACCGAACTCAGCGAATTTCAGACCCGCGTAAGCTAAACGAACCTGGTTTTTGTTTTCGCCTTCAGTGCCGTTGGTTTTGATTTCGTTTTCGAAACGACCAAAGCCGGTTAATTGATCAGTGATCTGAGTTTCACCTTTCAGACCGATACGGAAACGGGAGTCATCACCGTTCTGGCTGTCGCCATAGTGGTCATTGTCGCTGAATAAATGACGAACATCGACTTTACCGTACAGATCCAGTTTATTACCGTCTTTGTTATAAATCTCTGCCGCGTTTGCAGCGCCGCTTAATGCAACAAGCGGGACTAATACAGCTAATAATGTCTTTTTCATTTTATATTCCTATTATATTAACCACTACTCTCTGACTCTATTGACATAAAGCCTTGTAGATTATTCACCCTGAAAGTTCATATTACAACACGATTACAGCTTCATTTGGCGATAAATAGCAATATATGTCAAAAAAAGCACTTATTGCATGCATAATGTGACAAACAGTGTCAAACACAAAGCATTTATTGTTAAATAACAGCCACATAAAGCGCACGAATCGCTAATCATGATGATTACATTGGTGATAGGCGCTATATTTTACGATTAACCGTATCGTTAAAATAATACGAATAAATCATTCAAAATTTTTAAATTAAAAAGCGGTGAAAATAAACAAAAAAACCGGTTTATTTTGCATAAACCGGCTCAAGGCAAAAAATCATCAGATTAGTTTATGTCATATACGGTAATGATGCTTATCCAGCCCGTATTTTTTCATGCGCAGATAGAGTTTCTTACGCGGGATTTGCAGATATTCGGATACATCGTTAATCCGCCCCTGATGAATATTCAGCGCTTCAGTGATAATCTGCCGCTCATAGCTCTCCACCCGCTGATCCAGCGCAGTGGGGGCCACGGACGGCAGCAGCGGGTTCGCTGTATCGCCCATCGGCATAATCCCGACCGCATACAGCTCCGCCGCATTCGCCAGTTCACTGACATTGCCCGGCCAGTGCCGCCGGGTCAGTTTTTTCACCAGCGGTTCCGCAAGGTTCGGCAGCGGATGATTCAGACGGGAACAGGCCTGTTCCAGATAATAGCGGAATATCGGTGCAATATCGGCTTTGCGCTGGGACAGCGGCAGACAGGCAATCTGTGTCATCGAGAAACAGTAATAGAGTTCGGCAATAATCTTCTGCTGTTTGGTCAGCATAATCAGCGGCGTGTCAGCGATCCCGATCAGGCGGAATGTCCGCTGCTCCTGACGGATATGCTGTACCAGCCAGCGCTGCTGGCTGAGCGGCATCAGATCGATATTTTTGATCACCAGTGTGCCGTCCGTCACTTCATCCAGCCAGGCATCCAGCGGGATCGCTTCATCACTGAGCAGGGTTTTGATCACCAGCGGCCCGCGTTTATTGCTGCTGATCTGATGCAGGTAACGCGCCAGATAGGTGCGGCCGCTCCCCGGCTCACCGTGCAAAAAGACCGCTGCATGGGTTTCTGCCAGTCCGCGCAGCTGCTGACGGACATGTTCTGTCCATTCACTTTCTCCGGCAAGATTCAGTGTCAGCTGTTCTGAGCTCCAGCGGCGCTGGGTGACCCGCTGCCTGCGGGCAGCCAGGGCTTTTTCTGTCAGGGTCAGCAGATGCTCCGGATCCACCGGTTTCTGCAGAAAATCCCATGCCCCCTGTTTGACGGCTTCCACGGCCATCGGCACATCGCCGTGACCGGTGATCAGCAGTACCGGCAGGTATTTGTCTTTTTCCAGGAATAACGCCATCAGATCGATACCGGAGCATCCCGGCATACAAACATCACTGAGCACAATGCCGCACCAGTCGCGGTGAACCAGCTCTTTTGCCGCCAGCGGGTCATGACAGGCATAAACACGATATCCGGCCTGCGCCAGCAGCATGCAGTAAGCTTCCAGCACATCCGTATCATCATCAATTAATAAGATATCGTAGTTATCATCAAGCATATTCAGTTACCTTTTTAAAACTCAGGATCACACATCCGTTACCGGTCAGTGTGGATGCGATCCGCAGACTGCCGCCCAGCTGCTGCATGATCGAACTGCTGACCGACAGGCCGATCCCGAGACCGATTTCTTTACTGGTAGTAAAGGGTTTCATCAGTGAATCCGCCAGTTCTATCGGCCAGCCGCTGCCGTTATCACTGATAAAGAGGGAAATTTCATCACCGGATTCCGCAAAATCGATAACAATTTCCGCCGCTGCCGGTGAGGCATCCAGCGCATTGGACAGCATATTGACCAGCACCTGCTGTATACCGATGGTATCTCCCTGCACCTGCGGCAGAAAATCAGGCTGATGCAGAGTGACATCACGCATTTTGTTCTGCAGTGCCAGGATATCCCACGCATCCTGAATGCTCCGGTGCAAATCAATCGGCTGTAATGTCGCGCCATCATCCCGCCGCCGGGCAAACTGACGCAGAGAGCGGATAATACCGTCCATTCGCGTGATCAGCTGCGCGGATTTATTCAGGGCATTCACGGCATGGGTGTTTCCGTCTGCCGCCAGTGCCCGCTTCGCCATATAGATGTGCATGGATAATGCATTCAGCGGCTGATTGATTTCATGCGCCAGGGTGGTCATGGTCTGCCCGACCACCGCCAGTTTGGCGGTCTGGATCAGCTCATTCTGTGTGGCGCGTAAATTAGCCTCAATGGCTTTTCTGTCGGTGATCTCCTGCTCCAGCTGTGCTTTCTGCCGGTTGATCTGATTGAGGGTCTGACGCAGCAGCATGGCCACACGACCGATCTCATCCCGCCCCTCAACCGGAATATCCGCCGTCAGATCCCCGTGTCCGATCCGTGCAACCGCCTGGTTCAGCACCGTAAAGCGCCGGACCAGCCGGGTGCGGATAAAATAGTGGTTAAAAATCACCGCCAGTAATAATGCCAGCAGCGCGGTAATAATAATGATGGTGCCGCTGTAGCTCATAATACCGGAGAGATGATGATTCAGAGTCTGTAACTGACTGTGGCTGTTATCCAGCTGCACATCCAGCTGAGTGCGGAACCGCTCCAGAATGCGATCCTTTTCTGCTGTGGCAGCCGCCAGCTCCGCTTTTGCCGCGCGGTAATTTTTCAGCACACCGGGCATTTTGCTGTCAGACAGGCCGATATCCAGCAGCTCATCAATGGTCTGACTCAGTGTCACGGTGCTCGGATACATATCCAGCGCCGTTTCGTTTGATTCCGCACCGGACTTCAGATAGGTGAGATAGCGGACATAACTGTGCGAATCCGCGCTGCTTTCCGTGTTTTCATTCTGCTCGTCACGCAGACGCCCGGTCAGATCGTCCATAATCTGCCCCTCCAGCCGGGCAAGGGTATAGATCAGCTGTAACTCCCCCTGCACTTTGCGCAGGCTGCCCTGTAAGGCGATAGCCCGGGACGGCTCCTGCTCTATCTGATCCAGCAGAGATCCCTGCTGCCAGCTGATATCCTGTGACAGCGAACTGAGTTCGGTATTGAAATCGTCATGCAGCCAGGCGATCCGCGCGGACAGTGTGTTTACATTTTCCCGCGCCAGAAACAAGGTATACAGAGCATTATCGAGGCGCTGCAACAGAGCCTGCCCCTGCTGCACAATCGCCGCTATCTGAGCCTGATCCTGACCGCTCAGTTTCCGGTTGATCGCTTCGATCTGCGACAGATGCAGGGTGATCTGGTTACGCAGTTGCAGACGGGCCGCCGTATCCGGCGCTTTCAGAAACTCATTCAGCTCATCCACCAGCGTGTTCAGTTGTCCCTCGATCAGAAACGACGCCTGAATACGCGGAAAATAATCGCCCAGCGCGTAGCGGATTTGCCGGTTCTGCGCCTGCCAGGCATACAGACTCACACAGCTGACAATCAGTGTCATCAGTGTGCCGATCACAAACGCGCCGCGCAGGATAGCACTGATACTGAAACGACCGATATAACGGGCAATACGTTGTTTCACCGGACTTTCTCCAGTTCAGCAATCGCTTTGCGCTGCTGTTCGCGGAAGAATTTCTGCCAGCGGATATACTCTTCCTCCGCTTTGCGGTTATCGTCAAAACGCGAATAATAAGCCGGGTCGGTACTCTCCTGTACAGAGACCGGCATGGCGGTCAGCAGCGCACGGATATGCGGCAGCGGATGCTTCACCCGGGCTTCCGCGGTATACAGGGCACGCCAGGCATCGATGGATTCCGTCAGACGGAAGGTGATCGCGGTATCAAACAGCTGCTGTACCATGCGCTGACGTTTGAGCACCAGATTCTCATCCATCTGATGCGGAGAATTCAGCAGGCGGCGCTGCACCGGCTCACGCGGATTTCCCTGCGGCAGCGGTGTGACCGGATATTTACCGGTGCTGCTGTCTGCCAGCACGTTCTGCCCCTGCTCACTGAGCAGAAAACGGATAAAGGCGCGGGCCTTCTCTTTATTCAGGCTGTGGCGGCTTATCGCAACAAAGGTCGGGGATGTGGCGGAATCCGGCAGATAATTAAAAGCCAGCTCCGGGTCACCCAGCAGCAGCCAGGCGTAGTTATCAATCACCGGTGCGGCCCCGCCCAGCCCGGCTTTGATTTTGTCCGCCACACCGAAACTGCGTGATGAGATAGTCGCCAGATTCCCGGAAACATTAAGCAACAGCGCCCAGCCCTCATCCCAGCCGCGCTGCTGTAACAGCGATTCGACCATCAGATGATAGGTGTCCGAGCGTGACGGACTGCTCATCAGCAGCAACCCCTGATAGCGGCTGTCGGTCAGGGAATCCCACGATGCCGGCACCGGCAGATTGTTTTCCGTCATCCGCCGTTTATTCACCAGAATGCCGTAACCGGAAAATGCCACCGCAGCCGCATTACCGCGCAGCCGCAGCGGCACCAGACGCCGGGAAACATCCGGCAGATCCGGAAGTTCCGCCAGCCGGTCATGCTCCTGTAAATGCTGTAATAACATCGGCGACGATGTCACCACCAGATCAACATTTTCCAGTGCCGGGGTATCCAGCAGACGCTCCAGTGCCGCACTGGTGCGGTTAATGGTCCGGATACGGACGGCGCCGGGCTGCTGCTGCCAGCTGCTGATAATATGAGCAGTCGCTTCCGGTGAAAGGGTGGTGGCAATCACCAGCTCATCCGGTTTCGCGGATGCTGACAGACTGAATATCAGTGAGGCGGCGGTTATCATACTGGCCGCAAAGCGGCGGATTCGGCGTTGTGGCATAAGCTGAGTTCTGTATTCGTTTGCGGGGTGTGATTCACATCAAAAAAATGACATCTTTTTCAGTTTGTCGCAAAAGCCCGTTTGAGACAAATATTACCCGTTTGTTTACCGGCATCTGCGCGGCAGATAGTAAAGAAAATAACAAACAGGCACGGTAATTGACGTGATATTTTAAATCATCGCCATAAACAGATAATAACAATGCAGGAAACAATAATAGCAATAAATTACCGCAACGACAAAATAAGAATAAAAGCCTTTACGTTCAATATAAAAGCGATTCATTCATTTTTACTTATCATTCACCTTATTAATTTCACAATGTTTTTCATAGTGATACAAAACAAACATACCCATAAACTTATTTGTGTCATTTTATACCTCTTCTATTTCATATTGAGTCAAAAGTGACTCAAAACCATGATATTGAGATATTTATTCAGCCGGAACATGATGACCCTGTCAGAAAAAAAAGACCATACACACAGTAATCCTATTTTAAAATACATTTCTGCAGGTGAAATTATGCTGTCATTTTTAAAGCCGGCTATGGCAAAAAATAAAGTCGCACCTGAAAAAGTGCCTGCCACTTACAAACGCTATCGCGTTCAGGCATTGCTCAGCGTGTTCCTCGGTTACTTAGCGTATTATATTGTCCGCAATAACTTTACGCTCTCCACGCCGTATCTGAAAGAAAACCTCGATCTGACCACAACGCAGATCGGTATGTTAACCAGCTGCATGCTGATCACTTACGGGATCAGTAAAGGAATTATGAGCAGCCTGGCGGATAAAGCCAGCCCGAAAGCGTTTATGGCCTTTGGTCTGATCCTCTGTGCCGTTGTTAACCTCGGTATGGGCTTCAGCGGCGCATTCTGGCTGTTCGTCGGTTTCGTTGCCCTCAACGGTCTGTTCCAGGGCATGGGCGTCGGTCCTTCTTTTATTACTATCGCCAAATGGTTCCCGCGCCGTGAACGCGGTCGTATCGGGGCGTTCTGGAATATCTCCCACAACGTCGGCGGCGGTATCGTTGCGCCAATCGTGGGCGCGGCTTTCGCGGTTCTCGGTACTGAGCACTGGCAGGCGGCAAGCTATGCGGTTCCGGCGGTTATCGCCGTGGTCTTCGCGGTGATCGTCCTGCTGCTGGGTAAAGGTTCTCCGGAACAGGAAGGCTTACCGGCGCTGGCGGAAATGATGCCGGAAGAAAAAGTGGTGCTATCTGACACACAGAAAGAGCAGTCTCCGGAAAATATGTCTGCATTTCAGATTTTCTGTACCTATGTGCTGAAAAACAAAAACGCCTGGTATGTCTCGTTTGTTGACGTATTCGTCTACATGGTGCGTTTCGGGATCATCAGCTGGCTGCCGATTTACCTGCTGACGGAGAAAAACTTCAGTAAAGATCAGATGAGTGTGGCCTTCCTGTTCTTCGAATGGGCAGCGATTCCGTCCACTCTGCTGGCAGGCTGGCTGACAGACAAACTGTTCAAAGGCCGCAGAATGCCGCTGGCGATCGTCTGTATGACCCTGATTTTCTTCTGCCTGATCGGTTACTGGCAGAGCCAGTCCCTGGCCGTTGTCACCTTCTTTGCGGCGGTTGTCGGTTGCCTGATTTATGTGCCTCAGTTCCTGGCATCCGTGCAGACCATGGAAATCGTCCCGAGCTTCGCGGTCGGTTCTGCGGTAGGTTTACGCGGTTTCATGAGCTACATCCTGGGTGCAACCCTGGGAACCACCCTGTTCGGTTTCATTGTTGACCGTATGGGCTGGCACGGCGGTTTCTATCTGCTGTTAGGCGGTATCGTCTGCTGCATCATCTTCTGTATTCTGTCTCACTTCGGTGCGCTGGAACTGGAACGTAACCGTCAGCAGGCACTGTCAGAAGAAAAAACCAAAAAAGTGACATTAGAACCTGCTTCTGCTAACTGATTTCACCCTGTTCGTTTACCCTTTCGCGCCGCGGCGCTGACATCAGGAACGTTATTGATAAAAAAAATCCCCCTGTGTTGCCACAGGGGGATTTTTATCTCAGCAGTTCAGCTTATTTCCACTGGTATTTCACGCCGATCATCGCACGGTCACCGGAGTAATCATTCGCCCCCATCTGGTGAGAGACGTTACCCCAGACGCTCCAGTTTGGTGAAATCTGCCCTTCCACACCTGCTTTGATTTCCACCCGGCTGGCGGGCATATCATCACTGAAGGTGTAGTGTTCATTAAAGGTCATATCACTTTTCGCATTACTGTACAGCCAGTTCACTTCAACAAACGGCTGCGCGGATTGATCGGACTGCTTCTGATTTGCATAAGTCAGGCGGGCACCGAGACGGGTATCCACACTGTTGCTGCGCTCACCTTTCATTTTCAGTCCGGTGCCGTTGCTGCTGTCATCAGCATCATAAGAATTAAAGATAACCTGTGCCTGCGGTGCCAGCAGCCACTGTTTATCCGCATCCGGTTTGTATACCGCCATGCTGTAACCGGCTTCAGCAGAGGCACTGATTACGTTGCTCTTATAGTCAGATGAATGACCCGCCACAGAGACGTGGTTATCAAACCAGGCGTACTGCGCCCAGACATCGACATAGGCATTATTTTCGTCTTCGCGGTTCTGATACCAGGTACCGTATAAACCAACGCTGTAAGCCCGGTCAATTTTGGCATCGGATTTGGTGCCGGTTCGTTTGGCGCTGCTGGTGTAATCCGATTTACCGACAGCCCCCATAATACCGCCGCGGATTGTGGTGTCCTGTGCATCATTGTTCCAGTTGATGATATCGCCGCCCAGTTGCGTGGTATAGGTATCCCCTTTAATACGCATGGAACGGTTGATCGCATCATGGCGCTGACGGTCACCGGTGATGCGCAGCCAGACAGAAGAGGCATTCTCTTCCCCTTTAAAGCTGTCAGCATAGTGCGGTTCGCCCAGGCGATCATGCAGGGTCATGGTGAACATACCCAGTGCCGCAGTACGGTTCGCCATGTAGCCACCACCACCCGGGTTCACGTTATGATCCGGTTTGTCGTCGTTTTCATCCGGCGGATAGACATTGGTATCGTAAGAATCAAGATACCAGCTGTCATCTTTATACCCTTTGTGCAGCAGGTATTCGTACACCCCGATGGCAACCGGCCCGCCCAGTTTAAACGCATCTTTATCCGATTTTCCGCCGACATCCACTACTTTAATCGCATCCGGCTGTTTCAGGGTATCCGCACCTTCGCCGCCGACATTATTAATATTCAGCGTGGTCGCACCGTTTTTCCCGGTAAACACATTTCCGTCCACCACCAGCTGATCCGTCATGGTTTCCTCATGACCTTTGTTCAGTATCGTGTTCAGTGTGATCGAACCGCCGTTTGCGGTGAAATTCCCGCCGACATTCAGACGGCTTTCGGTCTCTTTCTGACTCGCAAGCCAGATGCGGCCGCCGTTGTTGACAAAGTCGCCGTCAACGCGGTAATCCGTTGCCTGTCCGAGATCTTTCTTATCCAATTCACCGACATAGAACTGACCGGCGTTATTCACGCTGCCTTTCAGTGTGCCCTGACCGGCAAAGGTTCCCTGAGTGCCGATATTCACCTGACGGCTGTTCATTTCCAGCGCGGAATCATAGCTTCCCGCCTGTAATGTACCGTTCTGAATTTCCGTGGTACCGGTATACTGCGCCGATTTACCGGTCAGCGTAATGCGGCCCGCCCCCTGTTTTACCAAAGTCCCTGTCCCGGTGACACTGTTGGTCAGATCCCACGGCTGTTTGCCGTCATTATGCGTCAGTACCAGCGTACCGGCGTTTTCAATCGCCGCACTGCCGATATGCTCTGCCCGTGAGGCACGCAGTGTACTGTTTGCATCCGTGGTGAAACGTCCGCTGAACCCGCTGTTATCCGCCGTCAGCTGTGCATCCGATGTCTGCGCGATTTCGGTGGTGCCGCTGCCGGTCAGCTGATTACGCAGCAACCCCTGTGCCCCTTCCGTGCGCAGTGTACCCGCCACCGCGATCAGGCTGTCGCCCAGACCGGCGATATTGCGGATAGTCACCTGCGCAGGCTGATCGATAGTCACTGCGGAATGCATCCCGGTATTCGCCCCGGTAACCGTCAGCGTGTCATTATTCACCACCAGCTGACCCTCGCGGGTACCGCTCAGATAGCCATTCACCTCACCGCCATTTTTCACCGTCAGTTTGCCGTTACCGAGCGCCACCAGACTGTTTTCCGCAGACGTGAGTTTCCCGGTAGTCTGCTCTGTACCGGCACCGGCGGTACTGGTCAGTTCAACCGCCGTCCCGGACGCCAGATCCAGCAACTGCGTATTCCCTAATACATTGTCAGCTTCTGCCCGTAATTTACCGTGACGGACAAACGTGCTGCCGGTGTAATCATTGTTGTTATTGGACAGCGTGACATATTCACTCGCGGTATCAATTGCCAGATCGCCCTGTCCGGTGATTTTCGCCCCGAGGTTAGCGGCTGAACCGGATTTCCCGGACTGTGCCGCCAGCACCAGCGCATCAATGCCTTTGCCCTGCAGATCCACTTCGGTCAGCTGATAAGCCACATACAACCCGTCCGCGTTACCACCGGTATTTTTACTGGTCTGTAAGCCGTAATCGTAGGTTCCTTTCGCCACCACTTTGCCGTCCTGGCGCAGGTCCTGCTCTGTCTTCGTATTGGACGGGATCACATTGCCGTCTTTATCCGTCAGCTGCAGATTCAGTCCGCCGGTATAATCCGAGGCTTTACCGGCATTCACCAGCTGAACCACGGAATCGCCTTCATCCTGCTCCAGCAGCGGCACTTTATTATCCGCTGACGGCGTTGGCAGATTATCAAACCCGTCCGCTTTCACCTGAACGTTGCCTTTCGCGTTGTCCAGTTCGAGGGCGTTCACGCTGATATGACCATCCGCCTTGCTGCTGCCGGTGATATTGTCGTTAAAGGCCAATGTCCCGCCGCTCATTGCCAGGCGATCAAATGACTGAGTACCGACCCCTTCGCGGACGGTTGCCACAGCCTTATCACCGATATCCAGACGGGATTTTTGCAGCGCACGGGTGTTGTCACCGGCGATATCAAAGGTACCGTTTGTCAGACGCAGCGTGCCGGTGAAGTTATCCCCCGCAAAAGCTGCGCTCTTATTAGTAAAGTTAAATGCCTGACCCGCTGTTGAGGTAGTGACCAGACCATCCCCCTGCAACTGATGAGCAAAGGTATGAGCGTTATTCTGATTGATAAACAGCTCACCGCCTTGTTTCACGGTGATACCGTCATCCACCGTCAGTTCATTCAGTGTGATGTCGGTATTGCGCAGTTCGAAACGGCCTTCCTCAACATTCAGTTTTTCAAAACCACTGATTTTGCTGCTGTTCTGTAACACATAGTGGCTTTTTTTGCCTGTCAGCGTCAGCGTATCCTGTCCGCCGCTACCTGCGGTCAGATTGCCGAACAGGGCATCACTTTGTGCTTCAGAAACATTTTTCAGAATCACATTGTTCTGACCATTACCGACAGTCCCGCTCACCAGTTCCGTGCCGCCGTTCAGTGTCACGGTATTGTTGCCGTTACCGGCTGTCAGAATGCCGGTTTTGGCTTTTCCGGTCATTTCAATGGTGTTATCGCCGTGACCTGTCGCGATATCACGGGTGTTACCGCTCAGCGTAATGGTGTTATTTCCGCTGCCCAGCAGCGATTTTCCGCTGATCGTGCCGCTGTTGGTAAAGCGGATATTACTGTTTTGATGTGCATCCACCGCCATGCCGTTGGTACCGGCGGTCACGGTGCCGCGGTTGGTGAAACTGAAATCATTTTTCAGCGCGGTCAGATCCACCACACTGTGATCGGCGTTTGAGGTCAGTTTGCCGCTCTGTATGATGTTTTTAGTCTCACCCAGCACCACCAGTGCAGATTTCCCTTCCGCTGATTCGATATTCACATTCATTCCGCTGATAACATCACCGGAGGTATTGGTCACAATGCCGTTGCCGCCCTTATCTTTCACATTGATCGTGGTGCCGTTGGCGCCCGAAGTGTCGAGATTGCTTTTCGCCATCGTCACCCCGCCTTTGCCGTCATCCGCTTCCAGTTTCAGGCCGGAGGCATTCTCACCGCTGACATTGATGGTGCCGCTGCCGGACAGTTTAAACGCGCCGCTGTCATCATCGGTATTCAGCAGATGCAGACCACTGCCGCTGCCGGTGACGTCAATATTGGCTTTATCCAGTTTCACGTTTGAACCGGAATGTGCCCGTACCGCATCCGCCGAATATTCACCGAGGATCTTACCGCTGCCGCCGATAGTCATTGAGGCACCTTTATTCAGGCGGACTGCGGCGGTGCCGCTATTGGCGGTAATATTACCGGTGTTATTTACCACGGAATTTTTGCCGTAAATATCAACACCCACTCCATTCACAGTAATATCGGTGGTGTTATTCACCGTTCCGGTTTCCACACGGATACCGGTGGCGTTGTCTGCTTTACTGAAGTCAATATTACCGTCGTGATTGAGCACACCGCCGTTGATCAGCTTATAACCGATGGCGTTTTTCGCGATATTGTCATCGGTTCCGCCTGATTTCAGGTGCGCTTTTGAGGTCAGTGTGGTTTTGTCCGATCCTTTGGCGATCGCATTACCGTTGATATCGTAATAGTTGCCGTCGATCACCGCGATGGTTCCGCCTTCGCCGGTAACATTAATGGTAGTCTCTTTATCCAGCACAACCTGACCGTCCGCCCCGGCACCACTGGCCAGATAAAGCCCGGTTGCCTTTTTTCCGTTGACATTCAGTTGCATATTGCCGGTTTTCACTTCGGTACCGTTATCCGCAATATAGAAACCCCGGCTTTTTTCACCGTTGATATCAAAGGTGTACGTTGTGCCTTTGCTGCTGTCCCCCAGGAACTGTGCTTTCTGATCAACGCGGAACAACGTCGAATCGGTGTTATCCAGAGTCAGCGCCACATCACTTGCCCCGAAATTAATCCGCGAACTGAAGGTTTCGTCTGCGCCTTTACGCCCGGCGATCCAGTAACCGGTCTGGTTGACCGAGTTTTTATCAAAAATAACATGACCTTTCTTAAGATCGATGATCCCCCCCACACGGGCAAAGACCCCGACGGTGTTATTGCCTTTCAGTTCAACAGTTCCGCCGTCGATAATCACTTTCGCATCATCCGCCCGCACCCCGGTGGTACGCGATGGTTTGGTTGTGCCGTCTGCGGTTCCGTTGTTGGTGGCGATCACTTTCCCGTGATGGATGATCGTGCTGTCGCCCAGAGCCAGCAATCCGACCGAACCGGAACCGGAGACATTGATCGTGCCGTTATTTTCAATAATATCCTTATCACGATTAGTACCTGACACCCGCATACCGACAGTATTGGTGCCCGCCACGTCTATTTCACCTTTGTTAACGACCGTCAGCTGTGAATCTGCATGACGGTTCGGTGTCGATGACACGTTAATACCGACAGCATTACTGACGCCGTTATTAATCTCAATTTTTCCATTATTTTCAATATGATAACTCTCACCCGCTTTGGCGGTTTCATCCAGCAGAGCGGCCACGGCGTTCGACATAATCCGCATATCCCAGGTATCATCCTCACGACCGCCGGACAGACTTACGCCATCCTTACCCATCAGAATATCGCCGTTATTGACAAACGAAGCCCCTCTGACCTGCACGCCGGTCACGGTTCCTTCATTTTCGCCGATCCCTTTCTGCCCCAGCAGCAGTTTACCGCCCTTCTCGTTGGTGACCTGTGAACCGCCGGATGCTGTCACACCGGTGTTGGCAATTTCATCTTTATCCGCCGGGTCATTATTGGCGAGGTTGAAAGCCTCAACCGCAATGGTACCGGCGTTGGTATAGCGTGCATTTTCCCCGGTGACCTGATCACCGTGGATACGGGTTTTGCCGTCTCCCAGCAGTAACGTACCGGTGTTGGTAAATTCCGCATTATCGATTAACGCATTCTGCCCTTTATAATTCGGGACGGAGGTAGTGGCATCGTGGAATACTTTCGCGCCGTTATGCGCAAAAATATGATAAGCACGATAACGACCTGAATCTGATGCCGTTTCACCACGGATATCCGCGCCGTCCTTAATATTCAGCACACTGCCTTCACCATCGGCCTCAAAAATAGATCGCCTGCCGATGTCGGCGGTAATGGCCTCATTCAGCCGGATATCTTTATCTTCCAGACCTTTCAGATCGATATTAACGTCAAAATAATCTTTGTCCTGCGGGCGCGGGACAACCGTCGCTTCAATCAGCGCTTTATATGCCGCTCAGGGTAATATGTTGTGTTTTACCGCGTCTATCAGTAACGCATTGTAATCCGCCAGTCCCCGGGCATTCCCGATCGCAAAAGTATCACCAAGGGCATAGGTTCTGCCGTTTGAGACAAACCCGTTTAGTTCTTCCGGGATAGTGACTCTCTCAACCAGTTCATTCTGCGGCTGGAAACGGTATTTATACTCACCGGAGGATAAATGCATGCCATAGGCTTCACCGAACGTGACATGCAGCTTGCTGGTGGTATCAATAGTTGCGGATTTCCCGTTGTCTGCTGCCGCCACAAACAGTGAACTGTCTTTGATAAAATTAATATTCCAGTCAACATTGTCAGCTGCAGTCATATTCAGGGTACCATCGTTGACCTCTGCCAGTGTCAGATGGTAGAACGGTGATAATGCCGGTTGTTTTTCCAGCAGATACACGCCCAGCTGAGGGTCGATCTTTTTTTTGAAAGCGCCGGTGTTATACGCCTGCATAACCGCAATTTCCCCGTCTTCCTTCTTCCAGGTAATCTCTTCCATTGCTGACGGGTTATCCGGGATCTGCCAGTCTTCAATAGCATTCAGGGAAGCATCACCGGGAACCGCCTGTCCGTTACGGTATTCGGTAATTGAAATAACCTTATTTTCATCTGTATTCTTTCCCCACAATTCCTGTAATAAAAGCCAGGTTTCATGGTAATCAAGATGATTCGTGAACTTGGTATTTTCATTATTTAAATTAAGGCCTTTAACACCACCATTATTAATAACCCTGGATTGTTCTTTCTCGTTTGAATTATTTACCCATGTTTTAGTTGTGCTGTTATATTGTCCCGGGAGATATTCCGTTTCTAACCACGGTTCTGCAGAAACCGCCGGTTCTGCGGCCTGTACTGATATACACAGCCCGCATCCCGTCAGCATGACCAGTGATAACAGTGCCAGTCTTTTCCCTTTTTTTGCACCCTTTGCAAATTCAGATGCGACAACAGAATTCCCTGTCCGCTGATTTTTTACGACTTTGAATATTTTATTCATTGTTTATTTTTCTCAAAATTGAAAGACGTGAATAAGGAAATTCCGGGTACAGCAACCCCTGACACCATTTAATGCGTCACAGAAAAAATGAGCCGTCACCGGAAAGGCTGACGGCTATCTGCATAGCCGGGTTATTTAATTAATTTATTTAACGTTCACCTGAGTTGTCCTGTATCCGGACTGAAAAAATTTTACTTATGGAGAAATCGGCGGCGTATTATAGGGAGGCGATTACAGATGTCTACAGGGGTTTTAAGAATCACCCTAAGTCAAATTAACTGCAAAATAATCACAATGTGATAAATAACCATTTTTTTACAAATAAAATGCGTTAAAACTGGCAGGTAATCACGTTGCACCACTTTTTTCATCCGACCAGAATATCGCCACAAAACAAAATAAATGACCATAAGGAATAAAATTTACAGAATTTAAATTGATTTAAATTCTTATTACCAGAGTTATTAACTAATGACGTTGAAACATATAATTCATACAATTTATTTCAAATCATAACTAAATGCGAAATTCAGTTACGCAATATAAAGAATATTTATTCACAAAATATGAATTTAAAAACATTAACTTTTTCTCGTCTTTTTTTGATAAAAAGCACAAATAACTCATTTTACGTGTTCAGATGACATAAAAATAAACACAAAAAACACAACGGCAATACAAAAAACCACAATTCAAGCATCATAAAATATACTTTTACTGTGTATTTGCTTAACAACATATAATTACCTCCGGGTAGTCCGCCACGTTACCATTAAGATAAATTACTTATTTTATGTGTTTTCATCGACTCTATCGCCTGCTTTAACCGGGTTATTTGCGACATTTATGCTTGATAACTGAAAATATCAGTGAAATATCGCAATGGAGCAAAAAACAAAAAATAAGCAGCAGAGCGATAAAACAGGTATTCCATGTGTAATTATAAACAACTGACAGGTGTAACTCAGACAGCACGTCTGACAGGTGCCGGATACCCTAAAAGTGAATATCAATGCACAAACACCCCTGATATAATTCATTTATCACTCAGCGGTAAATGCGGATTTTTTGACTGAAACAGGTGATTTATGCGGGGGAAAGACACTGCTATAATGAATCGGTGACAGGAGGAACAAAAGCGCTATGACGATTTTTGACACACTGGCAGAACGCCATATTCAGGCGGCGCTTGAAAGCGGGGAATTAGAAGGACTGGCCGGAGAAGGTAAGCCGCTCACATTGGATGATGACAGCCATGTTCCGCCGGAACTGCGGGTCGGCTACCGTTTACTGAAGAATGCCGGCTATCTTCCCCCGGCATTACTGGCCCGGCAGGAGGCGGTTTCTCTGGCGGAATTATTGTCTGTTCTGCCGCCGGACAGCACAGAATATGAACAGACAAATAAGCGGTTACGATTGCTGGCGATACAGTTACAGCAGGCGGGGCTCAATACGGATTTTCTGTATCACCGCTACCATGAAGCCATACAGCAGGCACTGAATAAAAATAAATAATTCCTGATCGCGTCAGTACAATTCATAAATCTGATCAGAGGTAAAACCGCGGTACATCAGGTAACGCATCTGTTTTTGCTTCTCTTTATAGTCAGCCGGTATCATCTCCCCGAATTTCTTCATTTTTGCCTCACGGGCCTGCTCAAACCAGTCGGTCTCCTGCGCGGAAAAAACCGCATCAATCAGTTCACCGTCAAACCCTTTCTGGCGTAATTCCTGGCGGATCCGCACCGGCCCGTGCAATTTTCTCACCCCGGCCTGAAAAAACAGCGCGATACTGCGGGTGTCATCCAGATACTGTGAGTCGGTCAGCCGCGCCATCACCCGGGGCAGAACACGCTCTTCCGTCGGGGAGGTTTCCTGCTTTTCGGCTATTTTCCGTTTCAGTTTGCGGGCCAGTTCTGCGCCGGCATATTCCCGCCGTCCCAGCAACCATATGGCATAATGATAAAGTTGTTTTTCATCCATCGTGACACCTGCGTGTTATCCGTTAAAATCGTGATAACATACCATATTCCCACTATATTCAGAGAGACAGACAATGGCACAACTGACCCCGCAGGAAAAAGTATATGTTGATGACCTCGCTATGCAGCGGGTTGATGATATGAACAGCGATGAATTTCTGGTTCGTCAGCTGGATGACAAAATTCACGGGCTGGCATCTCATCTGAAAGCCTATTTTGAAGAACGTCTGGCTTTCCATAAACAGAACAAAAACTGATTCTGTCCGGGCAGCCGCAACGCTGCCCGCCGCTGTCCTCCGCCTGAAATAATCGCCATATAAACAGTTACACTCGTTATCAGTTGATTCTGATAGTTATCCTTCTGTACCTAAAATAAAGTTGAAAACAATTAAAGTTCTCTGTGATTGCGCCGATAATGAATAGCAGGATCATTCTGAGTGATTGATTTTTCGCTGTTAACACAGTTAATGATAATTATTCTTAATTGTTGTAATCAATCATTATAAAGAAAAAATAATATTAAATACTGCATTTTTTAACATATATTAAATGAATATTTAAAAATATTAACAACAATCAATGCATAACATCGTAATAACATAAAAAGACAGTATATAAATCCATAAGTAACTGTCTGTATCAGGATATTACAGATAAAACCCACCTTTTAATTCTAAAATCAGAAAAATACTTCAATTAATCATTTCGTGACTATATAATCTGTTTCGTTTTAGTTATGCCTTCCATTCTGATGTATAAGAAACCTCTTTCCTGTTAACGGTAATAAAAAATTGCCGGGGAAAACTATTTCTTATTGATGCTACTAACTAAATAAACCCTGCTGATTTGTTTTTTCAGAATCCGCTAAAAATCACTATGACTAAAAATAAATTTACAGGTAACGTAATTAATTCCGTTGCCGGATTTATTATATATTCCATCCCGGAGAGGATAATGAATAAAAAATTCGCTCTTGCAGCGTCTCTTTCCCTTATTTTTGTTGCTAACTCTGCGTCTGCGGCTACCACCGCATCCGGTGGTTCCATCAATTTTACCGGCTTCATTACAGATGCTACCTGTACCATTAATAATGGTAATGCAAACATGTCGGTATTATTAGATCCGATTACGGTTAATCAAATCAATCATCCGGGCGCAATAGATGAAGGGAAGAAAGCATTTTCTCTCGAATTATCAGACTGTAACGCCAGCGACAAAGATAAAAAATCACTGCACATTAATTTCGCATCCACCAATCTGATTGCCAATAACGGTAATTACCTGATCAACCAGGAAACGGATGAGAAAGGCAATCATAAAAATGTCGGGATTGCGTTAACATCACAAAAAAGTGATGAAGTCATTAATTTAAATACACCATACGATACAAAAATTATGGCTGATAATGGTGTTATGCAGTTTTATGCAAAATATTACAAAGTCGGCAGTGAACCCGCTCAGCCGGGTAAAATCAATACCATGCTGACATATAACCTGTCTTACTTCTGATATTTTCAGGCCTCTTTAATTCAGGGGCCTGATTTTTGAAAATACCTATCATGAAAAAAAGTATCTTAACATTATTATTATTGGCGGTGACATTTGTCAGCCGGGCGAATGTTATTATTAACTCCACCCGTGTTATTTATCCGCAGGGAAGTAAAGAGGTTCCGGTACAATTATTTAACACCGGGACACAGCAGGCATTAGTCCAGGCGTGGATTGATGACGGCAACCCTGATTCCACCCCGGAGACCGCCAATGTTCCGTTTATTCTGACACCGCCGGTGGTGAAAATTGACGGTAAAAATGGTCAGCAACTGCGGGTGAAAATGACGCCGGTACAGCTTCCGGCAGACAGAGAGTCCCTGTTTTATCTGAATTTACTGGATATTCCGCCGCTGCCGGACAGCAGTACGGATAAAAACATGATGCAGATTGCTATCCGCTCCCGTATCAAACTGTTTTACCGCCCGTCCGGCCTGACCCTGAGTGCGGATAAAGCCCATACCCGCCTGACATTCACCCGTGACGGTCAGCACTATATTCTGAAAAATGACTCTCCGTATCATATTAATATTCTCGGTCTGAAAGAGACCGCGAACAGCCGTGATCTGGCGGAAGAAGGCACGATGATTGCCCCTTATTCTCAGTTCACGCTGCCTGCCGCAGCCGGATTACCGGCCGGAAATCACTATTCGCTGACACTGATCGACGATTTCGGTGCCATCAATACCTATCCGCTGTCCCTGAACTGAACAGCAGCCTGATGCCGCGCCCTGTCCGCCGTTTTTCCGCCCTGATTTCATTATTGCCGGTGCTGCTCAGCACACCGGCAGCCGGGGCCGGATTTAACACCAACTTCCTTTACGGCGATTCCGCCAAAGCGGATTTGTCACGCTTTGATCGCGACGATACCCTGCCTGACGGTGAATACACCGTTGAAATCAGTGTGAACGGGGAATGGAAAGGGCGTTTTTCGCTGCGTCTGCAACAGAGCGGACACACGATTCTGATCCCGCAGGAGGATGTGCCGAAACTGGGACTGCGTGACAGCACACCGCCGCCGCAGGCCGATGAAGACGGTTATGTCGCACTGAGCAGTCTGGTGCCGCCGGACAGCTATACCCTGAATACCGGGCAATTTCAGCTGGCACTGAATGTGCCGCAGGCAATGCTGAATACCGTACTGAAAGGGTATGTCGATCCGTCACGGTGGGATCAGGGCGTTAATGCTGCGATAGTCAGTTATAATGCCAATTACTATCACGCCACCCATAAACGTGACGGCAGTGATAACGACAATGCGTATCTGACCCTGAACAGTGGTCTGAATCTGGCGGGCTGGCAGCTGCGGGATCAATCCTCAGTGACCTACAGCAGCGGACAGAGCACGCAATGGAATACCAATACCCGTTACCTTCAGCGCGGTTTTCCGGCAATTAAATCGGATTTCCGTGCCGGGGACAGCTATACCTCCAGCGAACTGTTCGACTCTGTCCGTTTCCGCGGCGCAACCCTGAAAACAGATATGCGTATGTATCCCGATGCCTGGCAGGGGTTCTCTCCCGTCGTGCGCGGTGTGGCACAGACCAATGCCCTGGTCAGAATCTATCAGGATGCACAGCTAATCTGGCAGCAGAGTGTTCCGCCCGGTCCGTTTGTGGTCGATTCCCTGCTGCCGACCGGATCCGGCGGGGATTTGCAGGTGGAAGTGAATGAAGCGGACGGGCAAATCAACCGCTTTATGGTGCCCTTCTCCGCTGTGCCGAATATGTTAAAGGAAGGCCTCTTCAAATATGAGCTGAATACCGGTGAAGTCCGTCTGACGGATACCGCTTACCATCCGGATTTTGCACAACTGAATCTTCAGTATGGCATTAATAACACGCTGACCGGCTACGGCGGTGTGATTGCGGCGGAAAATTATCAGGCGTTTCTGCTCGGCAGCGGGTTTAACCTGCCGATCGGCGCATTATCCGTGGATGTTACGCACTCCGATGCCCGGTTCGGACAGGAGATGCCGCGTTACCGGGGCGAGAGCTACAAGGTGGCCTACAGCCGTTTCATTCATCAGACCAATACCAATTTTTCGCTGGCGGCTTACCGTTATTCCACCAGCGGTTATTTCAGTCTGGCAGATGCGGTGCAGTATCAGGAACTGCTTAACCGGCAGGATCTGACCGGCGATCTCTCCCCGCAGTCACAGAGTTACCGCCAGCGCAGTACCTTTAATGTCAACATCAACCAGCGGATCGGTGCGGATTACGGATCGGTTTATCTCGCCGGTACGCTGCGTGATTACTGGGGCGGCCAGGGCAGCACCCGCGAATATCAGCTGGGTTATGCCAATAACTGGCGGGATATCAATTACACTCTCAGCGCAGGCCGGACCCGTTACAGCAAAGACAGCAACAATCCGGCAGACAGTAATAATGAAGAAACGCGGATAAATCTGACACTCTCCGTTCCGCTGACCCTGTCCGGGCACAAGGTGTATCTGACCGCAAACAGCATGACAGAAGAAGGCCGCTATCAGAGCAGCAATATCGGCCTGAGCGGCACCGCCGGGCAGGGCAACGCGCTGAGTTATAACGTCAATGCCGCGCATCAGCAGTCCGGCGGCACCACCTTCAGTACCAGCGCCGCTTACCGGGCAGCCCCGGCGACACTGAATGCCTCTTACAGTGAATCCGGCCGTTACCGCCAGCTGGGAGCCGGTGCCACCGGCAGTGTGGTGGCCTGGTCCGGCGGTATTCTCACCGCCAATCAGCCGGGAGAAACCTTTGCGGTGGTGAATGTGCCGGGCACCGCCAATGCCATCGTAAACAATGACCGTAATGTCACCACCAACACTCAGGGTCAGGTTCTGGTGCCGTATCTGTCCGCCTACCGCAAAAATGCGCTGATCCTGGATGCCTCACAGGCACCGGAAAATGCAGCGGAACTGCTGGGTAATGTGCAGGATATCGTGCCTTACGCCGGGGCGGTGACACTCGTGAACTTCAGAACGGATACCCGGCAGGAATTTTATCTGCATGCCGTGCGCCAAAACGGTAAACCACTGCCGTTCGGCACAGAAGTCACTGACGGGAACAATAACAGCATCGGCTATGTCGGGCAGAACAGCCTCATTTATATAAAAAGCGAAACACGGCCGGAACAGATCAATGTCCGCCTGACGGATACGGACAACGGCTACTGCCGCATCACACTCACACCGGATCCGCAGAGTACGCCGCTGCCCTGTACAGAATAAAGGAAACATCACCGATGCTCAGAAAAACCCCTCTTTTTACCGGCCTGCTGATGCTGATCGCCGGTTATGCGCAGGCGGAGTGTACCAACGACGGCAACAAACAGGCACCGCCGCTGATAGCTGATCTGTCGGAAACCTTTTACCGTCAGACGGAAACCACGCTTTATTTAAATACCCGCTACAGCGGGGAATTCAGCTGTAACGGCTACAGCAGCAGTGTTTCCAACGCCTCTTACCTGCAAAAACGCGCCGTGGTGGTCGGTTTTCAGAACGGGCGCTATCCGGTCGAGTTCAGGGTGATTGACCTCCAGCCCGGCGGCAGCCAAAAATTCGGTTACAGCCGAAATCCGTATCCGGCGGGGAACCTTCAGGCACGTTTTACTCTCAGCGCCCGGGTGATGCCGCAGGGCTCACGCAGTGATGTGACGGTACCCGGCAGCCAGTACCGTTTTGACGGCGCAGTGATTGCCGCCGACACCACACGGGTCGGGATCTTTCAGTTCGTTATCCGTCTCGGGCTGGATATCCTCACCTATCTGCTGAGCGGACACTGGCCGGAGCACAATGAAGATCTGTTCCTGCAGCCGCTGGATGTCATTTATCAGCCGCGTGAAACTACCTGCACCTTTGATAACGCAGATTTATTAGTCGAACTGCCGCAGGTGGACAGAGCGCAGCTGGTACGCAACAAAACCGCCGGAATGACCCGCTTTTATCTGGATATCTCCTGCCGGGATCGCCTGAACGGTCGCGCCAGCCGTCCGGTAAAAGCCTATCTGGCCAGCAATCAGGTCTGGCTGCGGGATATGAAAACCCTCATTGATACCTCACAGGGTGCGGCTCAGGGAGTCGGGATCCGGGTTGGTCGTTATGCCGATACCAATGACAACAGTGCGCTGGTCATCAATCCGCCGGGACGACAGCCGCGCGCTGATTCCTATCTGTTTGAATGGGGAAAGGACAAATTTATTGAAGTAAACAACGGCTTCAGTCTCTGGGCTTACTACTATGTGTATGATGCTGCCCGGCTCAGTGCCGGCCGCATCAATACCACGGCAATCCTCAATTTCGAGTACTACTGAGGGCAAATCCGGATAAACATGACCGGTAAAAACCGCAGAAAAAAGGGGAAAAATGGCCGGTCACCGCGTGAAAAACATTAATTTTCCGGATAATTCCGCCATTTTTGCTGAAATCCGCTATCGTTTAATGTCCGTTTTAACTTACTAATAGTCATACATAAAATCAAAAAACAGAATTTTATCCTGCCAAAACATACCCGATTAATATTAAACGATGGATAATAAGGCTGGCCTTGGTTTTTATATTTTGCTAGTATTCGTTCGATTTTTGTTCAGACAATAAAACGAGGAAAAAGCAATGCCCTCTCTTTCGATGAGGACAAATGCAGTCTTCGCTTTCTTGATTTTACTATTCTTTACCGGTTCAGGCTTTGCCTCAACCAGTACCACGACAAGCTTGCCGTATTCGCATCAAAACACGCAGCAGTTACAAAAAACGCTGCCTGATTTGAAAAAATACGCGTCAGGTACACCCCGTAAGAAAGCGTTTTTAAATGCCATTGTCCCCGCGATTGACAAAGTGAATCGCGAAATCATGAATGACCGCACCTGGTTACTGGAACGCCGGAATGCCAAACACTGGTCACAGAGTGATATTGCAAAGCTCGGAAAGCTTTGCCGGAGCTATGATATGACATGCAGCTCGCCTAAGCGCACCGACTGGAACGCGCTGCTGAGCCGTGTCGATATCCTGCCCACCCACTTCGTTGCCACACAGGCGGCAACCGAGTCAGGCTGGGGAACATCAAAACTGGCTCAGTCCAACAACAACCTTTTTGGTATGCGTTGCGGACGGAGCTGTAGTGCCAAAGCCGGACAGGTTCAGGGCTACTACGCATACAACACTATTGAGGATAGTGTCACGTCCTACATGAAAAATCTGAATACGCACCGTGCTTATAATTCACTGCGTTCAGAAAGGGCAAAACAGCGTCTGGGTGATGATGACTCACTGAGCACACCGGAACTTATCAGTCAGCTGGAAGGTTATTCGCAAAAGGGAGATGCCTATAACCGTTACCTCCGCCAGATGTACGACAGTAACAAAACACTGATCACATCGGCACAGAAGGTCGCCCAAAACACCTAATCGTTCTGTTCACTGTGGCAGACACCGGAAACCCGCACTAATCTGAAGATTACGCGGGTTTTTTTATGGCTTATCATCATTCTTATTGAATCGTGGTTGATAACTTATATTATACTCAGCACGCTAATTATGATATTCCCAACAAGCCTGCACAGAGCCTGATATGAATTTCTTTTCATTTGAATTTCTTGCCTCCTTTACTGCCTTTTTTCTGGTTTACTGGCTCTGTCAAAAAAAGACCCGTTTACAGAATATCCTTTTAATTACGGCGAGTTATCTGTTTGTTTTCTCATTTCAGGCAAGCTTCGCGTATGTGCTGGCCGGATATACCCTGTTTATTTATCTGCTGACGAATGTTCTGAGCAGCCGCCTGTCCGCCCGGTCGGTATACACCCTGCTGGCAGCAGGGATTATCGGCTGTTTTACGGTGTTCAAATACTACGGGTTTATGCAGGAATCACTGCAAAGTGCGCTGCTGCAGGCCGGTGTGGAGGCTGAACTGCCGGTGCTTTCGGTACTGGCACCGCTGGGCTTATCCTTCTACGCGTTCCATTCCGTCAGTTATGTGGTGTCGGTCTGCCGCAAGGAGATTGAAAAAGCGCCCTTTTTGGATGTGGTGCTCTATCTCTGCTTCTTCCCGAGCATTGTCGCCGGCCCGATAAACCGCGCCAAAGCATTCATGCCGCAAATACAGGCAGTCTCACGGGAAATTATTGATTATAAAAAAGCCCTGTTACTGATCATCCTGGCGATGGTAAAACTGTTTTTATTCAGTGCCTATCTGTCAGAAAATTTCGCCAACCCGGTCTTCAGTTCGCCGGTCAATTACAGCGCCGGTGAGATTCTGGTGGCGGTGTACGCCTATGCCTGGAATATCTATTTCAACTTCTCCGGTTACACCAACCTGGTCACCGGGATTGCCATGCTGATCGGTTTCAGGGTACCGCTGAACTTCAATGCGCCGTACCTTGCCACCAACCTGAAAGAGTTCTGGGCACGCTGGCACATCAGTCTGTCGACCTTTATCCGTGATTATATTTATATCCCGCTCGGCGGAAACCGCAAGGGCTGGCTGCGGATGAACCTCAACGCCTTTATCGCCATGGTGATTTCCGGGATCTGGCACGGTGTCGGGCTGCCGTTTATCATCTGGGGGGCACTGCACGGGCTGGGGATTGTGCTGATGAATATCAAACACAAACTGCTGCCGCCGCGCACCGATCCGGCGGAAACGCTGTGGCAGAAAACCGGAGTCTGGACCGCCCGGATTTTCACCTTTCATGTGCTGTGTCTGACCTGGATTTTCTTCCGCAGCGCCACGCTCAGTGATGCCGTCACCATGCTGACACAACTGACCGCTGACGGCTTTATTGCCTCTGTCATGGCCAGTGCACCGCTGATTATCGCCTTCTGGCTGCTGCTGTTTATTTATCCGCAGTGTGTCAGTCTGTATCACCGCGCCGGACACTATTACCGGCGGATCCCGTGGTTCTGGTATCCTTTACCGCTGGCACTCTTTATGACGCTGGTCTTTATTTTCTCTCCTTCAGGCATGCCGGGTTTTATCTATGCGAATTTTTGATTTTACCGAAAATCTCGAACGGGCACTGAAGGTCGTCTTTATTGTGCTGACAGCCGCTGTGGCACTGGTCTGGCTGAACCAGAACCCGCTGGCCCGCTACTGGGAACAGACTTACCACCAGCCTGCGCCGTGGGCGAAGCTGGAAGGGCATTACGGATGGGAGCTCGGGGGTTACCTTCAGGAAGGCGTGGTGGCGGCCGGAGAGACACTGTGGGCCTATGCTCAGGGCAACCATATCGTTGAGGAAACGGAAGAGGCTGTTCCGGGCAATACCGCGTTTCCGGAGGAGTTTCAGGTCGGGCTGCATTTTATCAACGGCTACCGTTACCCGGCTGCCGCGCTGTCTGTGACCTTCCCTGAACTGCTGAACCGGGAACGTCCGGCAACCGGCAGTCCGGTGCTGAAGCTGAATCCGGAACAGATTGCAGAACACATACTGACGAAAAAAGCACCGAAATCACGAATTGCTCTCGACGCCGGTGATAAAGTTTTCTTCGTCGGCGATTCCCTCATGCAGGGGGTTGCACCTGTGTTACAATCCCGTCTGGCCAAAACCTACGGCATTGAAAGTATCAACCTCAGCAAACAGAGTACCGGCCTGACGTATCCGAAGTTTTTCAACTGGCCGGAGACTATCAAAACCACGCTGGCCGCCAACCCGGATATCCGCCTGATGGTGGTTTTCCTCGGCCCGAATGACCCGTGGGACATGCCGCCGGAAGGCGGCGGGCGCTATCTGCGCTTTATGTCGCCGGAGTGGGAAGCGCAGTATCGCAAACGGATTCAGGATATTCTGTTAACGGCCCGGATACAGGATGTGGACGTCATCTGGATAGGACCGCCGAATATGCGCAAAGACAAGCTGTCAGGTGGTGTACACTATCTGAGCGGGATCTATCAGTCGGAAATTAATAATGCCGGTGAAATCTGGTTGTCCGCCAATACCATTTTCAAATATCAGGATAAGATCTATTCAGATTACCCCGGTGACGGCAGCAGCACTATCAAGCTGCGCAGCGGCGACGGTATTCACTTTACCTACAAAGGTCAGAAGGCGATCGCTGACACGGTATTTGATCTGATTAAATTTAATGCTGCGCCGGAGGAAACCCCGGCGGCGCAGGAAAAAACAGAAACACATGATGAAACAACAAAAACGCCCGTCGTGGCACCTTAAACCGGCCGGTGCGATAGCCCTGTTTGCCGCAGCGCTTTCCCTGCTCTCCTGCCAGAACGATTCGGATAAACAGTGGATACAGCCGCAGACACCGCCGCCGGTGTCGCGTAATGATCTGACCAACTACGGCGATCCGAACCTCAGCCGCCTGGCACACCGTCTGCGGGATCCGTCTGCGCGTGTCCATATTGTCCAGATTGGTGATTCTCACACCGCAGCGGATTTCTTCTCCGGCACGCTGCGTGACAAATTCCAGGCGCGTTACGGCAATGCAGGGATCGGCTTTGTGCCGCCGAGCATTATCGCCGGACAGCGCACGGCCAACTTTGTCTTCACCGAGCCGAAAAAACAGTGGTCATTCCTGACCAGCCGCAAAGATGATGCCCCCAACTTCCCGCTGGGCGGCTTTATTATTTCGCCGCTGACCCCGCACAGCACCCTGACGATGAAAGAGCGCAATCCGTCCTCTTATCAGTATGACATGCAGGTGCTGTACCAGACCGGCTACCCGGCCTCCGTTGCGGTACGCGGCGGCAAAGGCGGCACGCTGAACCTGACACCGTCCTCCGCGTGGCGTTTTTCTGACAGTGTGCCGGTGACCTTCCCGGCAGAGATCACGGCGAATGAGCAGAGCCCGCTGAATATCGGCGGCTGGTTTATCACCCGCAACCATCCGGGCGTGATGCTCTCGTCTGTCGGTATCAATGGCGCGACAATTGCCATGACGGAAAAATGGCTGCCGCAGTGGGTGAATACCCTGGCGCAGACCGATCCGGAAATGGTGATCCTGGCTTACGGCACCAATGAAGCCTTTAATGACACGCTGGATTTGGATCTCTACCGCCAGCAGCTGACCAATGCCGTGCGCAGCATCCGCAGTACCATGCCGGACGCGGTGATCCTGCTGGTCGGCCCGGGCGACAGTATCAAGAACAAAACCGCACCTGACTGCCGCTCACAACAGCCGGCCAATCTGCACAATGTGATACGGATCCAGCAGTCTGTCGCGAAAAGTGAAGGCTTACTCTACTGGGACTGGCAGCAGTTCATGGGGGGGGATTGTGCAATCAACAGCTGGGTGCTGCGTGATCTGGCACGACCGGACAAAGTCCACCTCTCCGGCCCGGGTTATGAAAAAAGCGCCACCGCACTCTATAACGCCCTGGAATCGCTCCTCAGCCAACAGTAACCGGTTCTCCCGCAGATAACTGATTATCTGCGGATCCTTTCTCCTCAGCCGTTTACGCTGTGTCCCAGTACCCCGATCATGGCATTCTCATTCACAAACTGAATCATGCCGTTGTCTTTATCGGTCAGTTCCAGTTCTTTATCACCCTCTGACGGCACCACAATAATAAAACGGCTGCCGTTACGTTCGGCGTTCTTGCGGCAGGTACTGATCCGCATCCCCGAGCAGTCATTCTTAATGGTGAAATGCGGGAACAGGGTTCTCAGACGGCGACCGACTATCAGCGCATGACCGGCAGCACGGGTGTTTTCCGGGATCAGCACCACATCGGTCGCGTTCTGACGCAGCAGTTGTTTGTGGCATTTGCGGATCAGAAAAATAATCGGGTCGAGCATAAAGGCAAAACCGCTGACCGCCACTGCTTTATCCAGCAGATGTGACGCACTGGCATCATAGCGCCCGCCGCGGCATAACAACTCATCGTGGCTGTCCGGATGCGTGGTGCGCCATTCAAACAGGGTATGGCAGTAATTATTCACCGGATACAGCCCCGGCGTCACACTGTACGGAATTTTCAGACGGTTGAGGGATTCCAGCAGCTGACGGAAGCGGGCGGCGGAAGCCTCAGAGAGAAATTCACTGAGCCGGGGGGCTTTTTTATTAACGATATCCAGCAGCTTGTGCGGTGTGGATAATAACTGCTCCGGTTTCTCTTTCAGTTTCACCAGCCACGGCTCTTCAAAGAACGGCAGAAACGGCTGATAATAGTCTCTCAGTGCCTGACGGAAATGACTGAATTCGTCTTCGCTGCCAACGGTATTTATTTTTAATTCAATATACGGCGTGAGATGCAATGAACTGAAAAAATCATACTGCATTAAAATATGTTCCAGCTCGATATCAATATTATCGTAACCGAACGCTTCCACACCGATCTGGTGATATTGTTCAAAATCCTGTTTTTGCCCGGCGACATTGCGGAACATCGCACCGATATACCATAACTTACTTTTCGACTGTAAACGCTGATGCTGTGCAATCACCCGCAGACAGCCCATCGTCCCCTCACCGCGCAGCAGTGCCGGATGGCTGCAGTTAAGTTTGGGCCCGTTATGGTTATCATCCGCAAACGCAGCAGTATTCTTCATATGGTCATCCCAGTACTCCAGCAGCGGGAAGCGGATTTCCTGATAACAATAACGTGCCAGCAGTTTAGAGGCGCGGTTTTCCAGCCAGATCCAGTCCGCCACATCATTACTGTAATGTTTGCGCGGCCGTCCGCTGTGATGCGGGCGCACTGTCCGGTTCACTTCAAATTCCAGTTTCTGACAATACTGATTGGTACCCAGCACGCAATTCTGATTCAGACAGATTTGAATCCGCTCAATAACAGACTGGCTGATGGTGGTATACAAAAAATGCTGGTAATGGATCCCGCGCTCTTCCGGTGTTTTACCTAATTGCAAATAACACTGGTGTTCAGTCATTCTCGGAATAGTACATTCCCCGGTGTTATGACCGTAACTGGAATAATTTAAGTTATGTTTATCATTATTTGATGACTGGTCGGATGTGAACGTATCAACATATTGAGAGACCAAAAGAAAATAGGAATTTGCTTCAATCAGACAACTGTTATAACGCCGATCCCATAATGCACCGGTACGCTGATATTTATTATTGTAATAAGGAACATACTGACGTCCGATGTGCTGGATAAAACGGCTTAAGTCTTCTTTTGATTTTGGCGTCAGCAGCAACAATACCGTATCAGCCTGAAGTGAATAGGCGTGAAGCTCGCAATCATATGATTCTAAAGACCTGTCCACGCAGGTCAGGAAACGGGCGTAATCATTCTCTTCCTGAAAGAGTTTTTCATGATTGTGTCCGTTAAGTTTAATCAGCTGTGGTAATCCCGGAAAGTAAAGGCGCTCTCTTCTTGGCATAGGTCAGCGCTCCAATCGCTAAAAATAATCAATTTATCTGATGAGTAATATAATATAAAACCGGTTTTGTCATTTTAACTCATATCATAAAACCCGTTTTTATTTCTGAATGCCATTCTTTTTTATCGTGTTGAAAAAAGTATATTTATTTTTTACTTAACCGCTTTGTTAATTCACATATGACAAAAGTAAAATAATAACCACACCCAAAGTCGGATTATTCACGCCGAAAAAGGGGGACAGAGTCACTTACGGAAAAACAGCCCATAAAATAGTCATTTTCAGCCGGAACTGTTATGGAAGCGCTGTTTTTTTTGATCAATATCAAATTTAGAACGACATTTAAAAATTAAGTTTTCCCTATCTCGGTAATTGTCATCGGGTGCACCTTTCCAATTAAACAATCATTACAGGAAAAGCATTATGGGAAACATGAGTGCCAGTTCCGCCCATAAAATGGGGGTGGTCGCGCTGACCCTGGTAACCGCATCAAATATGATGGGTTCCGGTGTGTTCATGCTGCCGACTAACCTCGCGGGCGTCGGTTACATCTCCTTATGGGGATGGTTATTTACAATCATTGGTGTTATCGCATTAGCATTAGTTTTCGCCAAAACCAGTCTTATCACACCGCGTAACGGTGGTATCGTGGCATACGCCAGTGATGCTTTCGGTCCGTTTATCGGTTTCCAGACTACTGTTTGTTACTGGATCAGTGCCTGGGTCGGTAACGTCGCGCTGCTGGTTGCCGGTGTCGGCTACCTCAGCTACTTCTTCCCTGAACTGAAAAACCCGGCTATCGGCAGTGTCGTTGCTATCGCGATTCTGTGGGGCTTCGTGGTATTAGCCAGCTTCGGTGCCCGTGTCGCCGGTCGTGCGCAGTCATTCACTGCAAGCTGCATGCTGGTTGTTGTTCTGGGTGTCGGTGTGATCGGCTGGTTCTGGTTCGATCCGCAGATGTTCTCTCAGGTTTATAACGGCACCGGTAAAAGTGATACCACTGCTATTATCACTGCGGCATCTATCGCACTGTGGGGCTTCCTGGGTGTTGAATCTGCTGTGGTTTCCAGCGGCCAGGTGGACAAACCGGAATACACAGTACCGCGTGCCACCGTGTATGGTCTGCTGATTGCATCAGTCTGTTACGTCGGCAGCTGTACGGTCATCATGGGTCTGGTTCCGCATGAAGAACTGATTAACTCTGCTGCACCGTTTGCAGATGCTGCCCGTTACATGTTCGGTGAAACTGCCGGTACTGTTGCGTCTATCCTGAGTATCATCGCCTGCTTCGGTTCTATCTCCGGCTGGTTAATCCTGCAGTCTGAAGGTCCGCGTGCCGGTGCCGACCAGGGTCTGTTCCCTAAATTCTTCTCTGATGTGAACAAAAATGACGTTCCGATGAAAAGCCTGATTTTCACCGGTGTGCTGATGAGCCTGGTGCTGTTAATGACTGCATCACCAAACCTGGCCAAACAGTTCGAAATCGTCATCCTGATGTCTGTTTTCGCATCCCTGCTGCCATACATGTACGCACTGATTTCTCTGCCAATCATCATGGTTTCCAAAAAAATGAACCGCGGCAGCACCTTCATTTTCTATAACGTCCTGGTGGTTATCGGCATTATCTACTGTGTCTTTGCCCTGTTAGGTTCCGGTTCTGATTCTATGTTCTGGGGTCTGGTCATGATGTCAATCACTATCCCGCTGTTCAGCTTCGTGGCCGCCGGCCGTGCGAAAAAAGGCAACGACATCCTGTACATCAATGACGAACAAAACAAAGCGTGATTTGCTCCGCTTCACAGTCTTCAATTTTTGAAAAACAAGAGGTAATTAAGTATGACTCTGTCTATCAATGATCAAAACAAACTTGATGCATTCTGGGCTTATTGCGTAAAAAACCAGTATTTCAACATCGGTTATCCTGAATCAGCGGATTTCGATTACACCAATCTGGAACGCTTTTTACGTTTCTCCATCAACAACTGCGGTGACTGGGGCGAATATTGCAACTACCTGCTGAACTCTTTCGATTTCGAAAAAGAAGTGATGGAGTATTTCGCAGACCTGTTCAAAATCCCGTTTGAACAAAGCTGGGGTTATGTCACCAACGGCGGTACCGAAGGTAACATGTTCGGTTGCTACCTGGGCCGTGAAATCTTCCCTGACGGTACGCTGTACTATTCAAAAGATACTCACTATTCCGTTGCGAAAATCGTTAAATTACTGCGTATCAAATCTCAGGTTGTTGAATCTCTGCCAAACGGCGAAATCGACTATGACGATCTGATGAAAAAAATCGCTGACGATAAAGAAGCGCATCCGATTATCTTCGCTAACATCGGTACCACTGTCCGCGGTGCTATTGATGATATCGCTGAAATCCAGAAACGCCTGAAAGCAGCCGGTATCAAACGTGAAGATTACTATCTGCATGCTGATGCGGCACTGAGCGGCATGATCCTGCCATTCGTTGATGATGCACAGCCATTCACCTTTGCTGACGGTATCGACTCCATCGGTGTGTCCGGCCACAAAATGATTGGTTCGCCAATCCCTTGCGGTATCGTTGTTGCGAAGAAAGAAAACGTAGACCGTATTTCTGTTGAAATCGACTACATCTCCGCACACGACAAAACCATCACCGGTTCACGTAACGGTCACACACCACTGATGCTGTGGGAAGCTATCCGTTCACATTCAACTGAGGAATGGAAACGCCGCATTACCCGCAGCCTGGATATGGCGCAGTACGCTGTTGACCGTATGCAGAAAGCCGGTATCAATGCATGGCGCAACAAGAACTCCATCACTGTTGTGTTCCCTTGCCCGTCAGAACGTGTCTGGAGAGAACATTGCCTGGCAACATCCGGCGACGTGGCTCACCTGATCACCACCGCGCACCATCTGGATACCGTAGAGATCGACAAACTGATCGACGACGTTATCGCGGATTTTAACTTACACGCGGCATAAAAAAAGGCAGTGGTAAATATCCACTGCCCCCTTACGGTTCGTTGCCGGCGCAGACGCCAATCCTGCCGGCAACGCTTTCTAACCTATACAGCGACACAGGATGATGCAAGAAAAAAGACCAAAAAACACGGCTCAGTTCTCTGATCGTGAGATTTTTTGCTCCCTCATCCGCAGCTGGAGTATTTCTGTGAGGACAAAATGGTATGGTTCCCAATGGTAAATCCACCCACCGCATGGGCCTGACAGCCCTGATTATTATGACGGCTTCCAATATGATGGGAAGCGGCGTGTTTATGTTACCCTCCTCCCTTGCGCATATCGGTTCCATCGCACTGTGGGGCGGACTGCTGACCTTCTGCGGCGTGCTGGCACTGGCGCTGGTGTTCGCCAAGACCGGTGAAATCTCCCCCTGTAAAGGCGGTGTGATTGCCAACATCGGCCGGACATTCGGGCAGTATATCGGGTTACAGACATCACTTTTTTACTGGCTTTCGACCTGGATAGGCAACTGTGCCTTACTGATCTCCGGTGTCGGTTATCTCTCTTATTTCTTTCCGCAGCTTCACACTCCGCTTTACGCCGCTATTACCGCCATTATTATTCTCTGGGCTTTCGTTCTGCTGGGTTTGCAGGGCGCAAAAGTCGTCGGCTATGCGCAGATTTTTACCGGCCTTTGTATGCTCACCGTTATTCTGAGCATCAGTATTTTCGGCTGGACCCATTTTGATTACACACGTTATATCACCAGTTTTAATGTTACTCAGACCAGTAACACAGATGCTATTTTTGCCGCCGCCGCCATTTCGCTGTGGGGCTATCTGGGGGTTGAATCCGCGTCGGTTTCATCTGCCCAGGTGATTCATCCGCACCGCAATATTCCGCTGGCTACGATTATCGGGCTGGTGATTGCCGCCACCTGCTATCTCAGCTCCACCAATGTCATGATGGGGATCCTGCCCCATGAACAGCTTGTTAACTCCACCGCGCCGTTTGCGGATACCGCCCGTTATCTGTGGGGCGAACATGCGGGACAGATTATCTCTGCGCTCGCGATTATTGCCTGTTTCGGCGCACTGCCGGGCTGGCAGATTTTACAGACTGAAGTTCCCCGCTCTGCGGCGGAAGAAGGCACATTTCCGCGTTTTTTTGCCGATGTGAACCGCCACGGCGTGCCGTATAAAGGGCTGATGTGTACCGCCGGGATGATGAGCGCCGTGTTGTTGCTTACCATCTCACCGAGCCTGGAACAGCAGTTCCGCAACATCATTATTCTTGCGGTGTCCGCCAGTCTGATCCCGTATGCGTTTGCAGTGATTTCTCTGCCGATCGCCATGATCGCCAAAAAAATGCAGTACGGACGTACTTTTATTATTTACGCCACTCTGAGCCTGATCGGTCTGGGATTCATTATGGTCGCGCTGACAGGCGCCGGTACCAAACCGCTGTTCTGGGGCATGGTACTGCAAATGGTGACCATTCCGCTGTATCTGTTTTTTATTATGCGCCGTGAAAAAAACACTACGGATCCCCGTCCCGGGCTCGCCCTGTCGTACATCCCGGGGATCTGCACTGAGCAGACCGCTGAGATGGCGTTATCGGCTGACAATGATGACAGCCGGAATTTCTCACAGAGAAACTGTATATAGAGGACTAAAAATGGAAAAGATTCAGTCAATCAGAGGGATGAGAAGCGTGCTTCCGGAAGAAACACCGGTCTGGCAGTGGCTGGAAAACCGGATCCGGAATATCACTTCCCGCTACGGCTATCAGGAGGTCAGGCTGCCGATTCTGGAACCGGTTGCCCTGTTTGAGCGCGCGGTCGGTGAATCCACCGATATCGTCTCAAAAGAGATGTATAACTTCCTCGATAAAAGCGGCGAGCACATCACCCTGCGTCCGGAAGGTACCAGTGGTTGCGTCCGGACCGTGATTGAGAACAACATGTGCTACAACACCACGCAGCGCCTGTGGTATCAGGGCCCGATGTTCCGTTATGAGCGTCCGCAGAAAGGCCGTCTGCGCCAGTTCACCCAGTTCGGGGTGGAAACCTTCGGCATGCCGGGGGCAGATGTGGATGCCGAGCTTATCTTTATGGTGAAAGATATCTTTAAAGCGCTCGGTGTGGATAAGCACGTCCGCCTGGAGATTAACTCCCTCGGGACACCGGAAGAACGTTCAGAGCACCGTCAGCAGCTGGTGAATTACTTTATGCAGCACAAAGCGCTGCTGGATGAGGACAGCCTGCGCCGTCTGGAAACCAACCCGCTGCGTATCCTGGACAGCAAAAATCCGGATATGCAGGAGATGATCGAAGCGGCACCACGCCTGCTGGACTTCCTCGGCGAAGAGTCACAACAGCACTTTGATGAGCTGCGCCGCCTGCTGGACAGCGAAAACATTGCCTATGTGGTTAATCCGCGTCTGGTCCGCGGACTGGATTACTACACCCGTACGGTGTTTGAGTGGATCACGGAAGAGCTGGGTTCACAGGGGACAGTCTGCGGCGGCGGCCGTTATGATGGTCTGGTTGAATTATTCAGCGGCAAACAATTACCGGCTTCCGGGTTTGCTATCGGGATCGAACGGCTGTTACTGCTGATCCAGACCCTCGGCCTGGATAAAGCGATTGTCAATCAGCCGGATATCGTGGTGACGTATGAAGACCCGGCACAGAATGTGGAAGCGCTGTTACTGGCTAACACACTGCGCCATCAGTTACCGCAATATAAAATCCTCAATGATTTCACCCGTGCCAAACTGAAGCGTCAGCACAGCAGCGCACTGAAATCCGGCTGCCGTTACATTGTGACGCTCAACCGTGACGGACAGATAGGCTTGTGGGATCTTACCGCGAACACCAATGAAACGGTGACCACAGACACACTCGCCAATGCGTTACTGAATAAAACCATCACCGCGATGGCCTGATAAACTATAGCGCAACAGTAATAAAAACACTGTTTTTTTGAAGTGACTCCCGATAATCGGATAACCCATTATCGGGAGTTTTTTGTATCCATCAGTGGCAGGATTTATCTTCATATTGCTTAGCTCGCATAGTAACGGTACCGGATTTCGTGCCGAACAAATCCGGCTCTCTTAAGGCCGCAATGTGGAATAAGGGCAATGCAGAAAGTTATGCCACAGAATAATACTTCCTGACATTCCCTCATCATCCGCTGTTATATCTTTGTCAAATTGTCATAGTCTGTGACAGCATTGTGTTGGTTTCAGAATTATCATCCTTATTTATTTTCCTTGTCTGCCGCAGACCGCAGCAGCGGAGCCATATCAATTCGCGGGGTTCCGTCCACCCCGGCACCCAGGCCTTCACGTGCCGCATTAGTCAGCAGACCATTATCATGATCAATCATCCAGATAAACATGCCCCCCAGCCCTTTTTCACGCACATATTTCGCTTTTTCATACACGCTCCATGGCGTCTCTACTGACATAAAGATATTTTTAGACCTGTTATAAAGGAATTCGGCGGAAGACACTTTATCAGTGTACATTTTGAAGCCATTGATGCCGTTAAGATCACCATCAACATAGTTATATAAGAGATCCGGCCATTCACTGGTTGCTTTTTCAAAGCTGCCTAAAACACCCGTTTTAGCGTTATTGTCTTTGTCATAGCTGCCAACTAACGGAGATGCATTGACGATTGTGGCATTTTTGGCATTACGCGAATATCCCGCATAGCCGATATTAATTTTCTTCGGTTCTATGTGAAGATCATTAATAAGATAATCTACTGCTTTTTCAACTGAGTTTCGTGTACCATCAGCAACAGTATTTCTTAAGTTCGTATGATGCATTAGCTTTTCTGCCCATGGCGAGCCGAAAAAGTCGTAAGTCATCAGGTTTATTTTATCAACACCCGCCGCAACAAGTTTATCAATTTCCCCGTCCTTTAATCCTTTCGGGGTAGCTATCGTTGCGATACTGACAGGGACACCAGGAAGTACCTTACGTATTTCTTTAATCAGCTCAACAAAATTCGGCACATCTTCCGGACCAAATTTATTGTGGTCTTCCCCTTTGTAATTCGGATATTCCCAGTCAATGTCCAGTTCCTTAAACATAGGGAAAAGATCGAAGATATATTTTAATGATTGCGCCAGACGTACCCGTTTATCCGCATCTTTTGCTATATAATGGAAAGCCTCGCTCATCGACCATCCCCCCAGACTCAGACCGATTGGCATTTCGGGAAATTTTTTATTAAGCTGAACAAGCGCACCCAGAACACCCATAGCCTCTTCCGGATTAAATTTCACCTCCTTCCATCCCGGAAAACCACAATTAATATAAGCACCAACATCTCCCCAAAAATCAGTCAGGGTTGCTTTCCCTTTATGATTGGCAACATCCCCCTCGTTAGCAGCAATACCAAAATCAACTGCCGCTCTCTTAATGGTGTCTGCTTTTATCCCGTTATCTCCGATAATTGCCGAAAACCCTAATACCAGGCGATCAAAGTAAGAATTTTCCCCCTGCATCAATCGCATAATATCCGTACCACGCCCACCCTCTTTATAACCATACTGATCAGGTTCATAACGGGAATCATAAATACCCCAATCAGACATATAGCCAAAAACTTCAAACCCTTCAGTTTTGCTATAGTCATTAAACAGATGCCTTACAACCCGGCCCGGGGTATAACTCAGCAGGCTATCCTCAGCAGAAGGATCAAAATTATTTACCTCATAGGTTTTTTCTGCCGCACCGGCGGCCCATATCGTACCGTTAACATTTGTTCCGGGATCAGACGGGAATACAAGCGGGTTTTCTTCACGGTCTTTAGCCATATTACTGAGCTTTTTTTTAAAATCTGACATAACAATCTCCATGAGATAAAAACGATAGATTAATTAACTATAAATATATCCCTAGCAGCCCAACACTTATTATCAATTCTTACATTGATTGTTTTTTCGATATAATTACTCCGGAAACGAGTCCCGGAAATATAATCGTAAAAATTCATTCACTATTTTTTAATATCCTGACTTATCTATTTAATGTTTTAACCGTTCGATTCAGGAAAAATAAATCTGATCTTTATATATATTCCACCTTACTATTTTCCGGTATTAAAATAAAATCAAACCTCATTAACATCAAGCTAATTTAGCCACAAAAGAATTGCAATACTAAAATAAAATGGCCAGACCACAAATAAAATTAACGCGCATTTATATGAATTCCGGCTGTTATAATATAATAAATACTAAAACATTATCAGGATAAAAATATTCATCTGCTCAGCGGCCTGATTAGGATAATAGTTATATTACTGATACTTCCGCCACTGAAATACAGTGCCATGAAGTACTGGTTAAAGTTCAGGAATTTTAAAACTTTCTGATTCTGGTATGAAAGCGTAAATTATTTCTTGTCACAATTGGCTCAGCCATACCACTTA
>NZ_JBICLU010000029.1:0-2181 GCF_043105645.1 Morganella sp. TYF_1
TTGTGTAACGCTTCATAAAATGCTTTAACGGCAGGGATATCATCTTCAGTCACCGGCCTTGCATTAACCCATGGCCACTCCTGTAAATCCTCCGCTCGGAACGTCTGTAATACTTCGATGGCATCATCTTCCGCACCCTTTGCTCTCGGACTGTCACCAAAGGACGTATACTGTCCGGTGTAATAACCGGTGTCCGGCGTAATCTTACCGTCACGGACAATCAGCTTCACCGCCGCCACGTATTCATCGGTTCCGTCCTGCCGTGTATCCTGTATCTTCGCCGAGCACCACATATCATCCGGCAGTTTATCATCCCCCTCATATGTTTTAGGTAGCATTGCAATACTCAGGGTATTCTGCCCGTTCTGCAGGTACGAACTGACCGTCTGACCCAGCGTCTGCTGCCCTTTACCCATACCGCCGTTATCCGTCACCAGCATGTCATTGACTTTGACCAGACAGAGCGCATCATTGGCGTTAAATGACACCGTATAATTTGTTTTCATTGCTTCCTCTGCGTGAAGCTGAGCGCTCAGCAATAATCCGGCGGACAATATCAGCCCCCGCTGAACCCGGCGTAAACTTATGGTCAGACTTAGCTTTCGGTAATTCATTATTAATAATCCATTCTTTAATGGCTCTGTTACCAACCGCGCCATGGCAGGCGGATTACAATCGGTAACCGTATCAGGCGTTCCGGAGAAGAAAAAAACTAACACGCGGTCTCCTGCTCATAAACATTCATCAAACACCCTGCCGTAACCTTCGGTTTTTCAACATCAGAAGAAATACACGATAAAATCACCGGCGGGCATCGGATGATAAATCACAACAACTAAATCTGCGCCGGACGCGATAATTTAGAGGGCATGCACCATAATACGATTAATGCAATAATGCCAAATAAAGGAATGAAAACTATTAACAGTAACCATGGTGAAAAATCAGCATCCCGTAATCTGCGCACACCCAGTGACAATCCCGGCAAAAGTAAAAGCAGCGATAAAACATCAGAAATAACCTCAGTACCAATTGAAAATTCAAATATTCCAACGACGATACCGATAATAACTGACGCAAGCTGAAAATACCAAAACTGTGGTCTGTTTGCTAACCCGGAAAAATTAATACAATTTTTAATACCATCTAAAAAATAATCAAACATTTACACACCAAATAATAAACAAGAGAAACCACAACATTATTTAACATTGAGAAATAATGCTAAAAATCATAAAAATACGATCATACGCTGTTCTGCCACATCAGAATTACATCAACGGCCATACCAACACACCGGAGCAAAATTACCCCGGTGTGTGACCGGAAAATATCAGCCGCCGGTCAGATAACCGGAATATACTTTCCGTTTACCAGTGAGAATATCGGGGAAAAAAAGTATGACGATTTATCACCATCCCCGTCAATATAACTTACCCCCACCGGTGAAAACCGTAATGTTTCCTTATAAACCATCCGCACCATTTTGCCGTTATTCATCGAAATAATATAAAAGTTGTCCCAGTCTATCGTCTTCATTTCTGCATGTTTTTCATCATAGATGGTATTGTAGCGCTGAGAGTCCAGAATTCTGTCTGCTGTACTTTGCGTGGTGATAGCCCAGGCTTCAGCCGCCGGGGTGTGAAGTTTTCTTACCTTCTTAATGTCTTTGTTTTTTAACGCCAGCCACAGTTCGCTGTAGGCCTCTTTCAGCAGAGCAATCTGCTCCGGACTGCCGGTATACGACTCCGAATGTACCCACTGCCAGTCCGGCAGACCGGAAACTGTAAAAGACTGTGTAAACTGATAAAGGGTCATATTATCCGGATAAGCTCGTCTGTTTATATTTCCGGAAGTTGCTTTATTTTTTGTAACCAACTCGGTCGGGTGAGCAGTGGTTTCTTTAAAAATAACCGTCTTATCCGGCACATTATTACGGTACGCCTCCGGCTGGCCCTGTTCATTGATGCGGATATCCAGTGTGGCAAGGTTCACCACCCGGTCATTATCGTAATCAACCAGTGTCATCTCCGCTTTACAATAGGCTGCCGGATTAAACGTGTTTTTATTCTCAATCCCGGCGGCATTTTTTGCAAACCAGTCCAGCGCCCCCACTTCCACCGTTAATTCATTTGCACCGTTGCTCATGGCGATATAGGAGTTTGTACTGGTGGTACCGGC
>NZ_JBICLU010000002.1:0-44250 GCF_043105645.1 Morganella sp. TYF_1
ATAATTTCTTATCTGCCGTTCTCTTTTTTCCTGCCGGACCGCGTGTTAGCGCGTTGTTCCGTGTCAGTGGAGGTGCATTATAGGGAGTCGCTTTCAGAAGACAAGTGTTAATTTTATATTTTCTGACTGTTTGCTGCATTCCCCAGCAAAACCCCTGCTTATACCGGGTTACACACAAAGTTATCCACAGGTGGTAAAAAATCACAAAATTCACAAGCAACACGCAAACGTTTGCGTTACAATCTGCTGCATTCGTGTACCGTTGCTTTTTACTCCGGGTTTTGAAATCTTATGAGATACACCGATTTCACCTGCAACCTATTGTCATCTATTCGTTGAATTCAAGGGATCCAAACTCATGCAACAGCTTCGCCCAATCCGTCGCGCTCTGCTCAGTGTCTCTGACAAAACCGGCATCACTGAATTTGCTCAGGCTCTTTCCGCCCGTGGTGTTGAATTGTTATCAACCGGCGGTACTGCCCGCCTGCTGGCTGACGCCGGTCTGCCGGTGACTGAAGTCTCCGATTACACCGGTTTTCCGGAAATGATGGACGGACGTGTCAAAACCCTGCATCCGAAAGTACACGGCGGGATCCTCGGCCGCCGCGGCACCGATGATGAAATTATGGCGAAGCATCAGATTTCCGCTATTGATATGGTGGTTGTGAATCTCTATCCGTTTGCGGAAACCGTGGCAAAACCCGGCTGCACATTGGAAGACGCGGTTGAAAATATCGATATCGGCGGGCCAACCATGGTGCGCTCCGCCGCGAAGAACCATAAAGATGTGGCGATTGTGGTAAAAAGCAGTGACTACAGCAATATCATTGCTGAGATGGATGCCGGACAAAACAGCCTGAGTTTCGATACCCGTTTTGATCTCGCCATCAAAGCCTTTGAGCATACAGCGGCTTATGACAGCATGATCGCCAACTATTTCGGTCAGAAAGTCAAACCGTACTTCGGCGATACCACTCAGCCTTCCGGTCAGTTCCCGCGTACCCTGAATCTCAACTTCATTAAAAAACAGGATATGCGCTACGGCGAAAACAGCCATCAGAATGCCGCCTTCTATATAGAAGAGAATATTCAGGAAGCCTCCATCAGTACTGCTGTGCAGTTACAGGGCAAAGCCCTCTCTTATAATAATATTGCTGATACAGATGCAGCCCTTGAATGTGTAAAGCAGTTTGATAAACCGGCCTGCGTAATCGTCAAACATGCCAACCCGTGTGGCGTAGCCGTTGCCGATACTTTACTGACCGCCTATGACAATGCCTTCAAAACTGACCCGACCTCCGCATTCGGCGGTATTATCGCCTTTAACCGCGAACTGGATGCCAAAACGGCGGCTGAAATTATTGAACGTCAGTTTGTGGAAGTGATTATTGCCCCGTCCGTCGCGGAAGATGCGCTGCCGGTTCTCGCGGCAAAACAGAATGTCCGCGTGCTGACCTGCGGTCAGTGGCAGCATCCGGTTGCTGCCCTTGATTTCAAACGGGTGAACGGCGGCCTGCTGGTGCAGGATCGCGATCTCGGGATGGTCGGCGATAACGACCTGAAAGTGGTCAGTAAACGTCAGCCGACAGAGCAGGAGCTGAAAGATGCCCTGTTCTGCTGGAAAGTGGCGAAGTTTGTTAAGTCCAATGCCATTGTTTATGCGAAGAATAATATGACCATCGGCGTGGGTGCCGGTCAGATGAGCCGTGTTTACTCCGCGAAAATTGCCGGGATCAAAGCCGGTGACGAAGGACTGGAAGTGGCGGGATGCGCCATGGCCTCCGATGCGTTCTTCCCGTTCCGCGATGGAATTGACGCAGCCGCCGCTGTCGGTATTACCTGCGTGATCCAACCGGGCGGCTCTATCCGTGATGATGAAGTCATTGCGGCGGCAGACGAACACAATATCGCGATGATTTTCACCGGCATGCGCCATTTCCGTCATTAATACCCGGAGCTGACTTATGAATATCCTGATTATCGGTAATGGCGGACGCGAACACGCGCTGGCCTGGAAAGCTGCACAATCCCCGCTGGCAACCAATGTTTATGTCGCGCCCGGTAATGCCGGTACCGCACAGGAACCAAACCTGACCAATGTGGATATCAGCGCGACAGATATTGACGGTCTGGTCGCGTTTGCCCGTGCCAATAATATCGGCCTGACGATTGTCGGCCCGGAAGCCCCGCTGGTACTGGGTGTGGTTGATGCATTCAATGCCGCCGGTCTGACTATCTTCGGCCCGGCCAAAGGTGCCGCGCAGCTGGAAGGCTCCAAAGCATTCACCAAAGATTTTCTGGCGCGTCACCATATCCCGACAGCGGACTATCAGAACTTTACTGAGGTTGAACCGGCACTGGCTTATCTGAACAAAACCGGTGCGCCGGTGGTGATCAAAGCTGACGGCCTGGCGGCCGGTAAAGGTGTGATCGTCGCCATGACCCTGAAAGAAGCACAGGACGCGGTACATGACATGCTGGCCGGTAATGCTTTCGGTGATGCCGGGCACCGCATTGTGATTGAAGAGTTCCTGACCGGCGAGGAAGCCAGTTTTATCGTCATGGTGGACGGTAAGAATGTGGTGCCGATGGCGACCAGCCAGGATCACAAACGGGTCGGTGACAATGACACCGGGCCGAACACCGGCGGCATGGGCGCTTACTCCCCAGCACCGGTAGTGACCGATACCGTTCATCAGCGGGTGATGGAAAAAGTGATTTATCCGACTGTTGAAGGTATGGCGGCGGAAGGTCATACCTATCAGGGCTTTTTATACGCCGGGCTGATGATTGATGAACACGGCGAGCCGAAAGTGATTGAATTTAACTGCCGCTTTGGTGACCCGGAAACCCAGCCGATTATGATGCGGTTACAATCAGATCTGGTTGAGCTCTGCCTGGCCGGTGCACAGGGAAAACTGGCGGGAAAAACCTCACAGTGGGATCCGCGTCCGGCGCTTGGTGTGGTGATGGCAGCCGGTGGTTATCCGGGGGATTACCGCAAAGGTGATGTGATCAGCGGACTGGATGTTCAGGAAGCAGACTGCAAAGTCTTCCAGGCCGGAACGGCGCTGAAAGAAGGTGCGGTTGTCACTGACGGCGGCCGGGTGTTGTGTGTGACGGCACTGGGTGAGGATATTGCTCAGGCGCAGAAGCAGGCTTATGCCGCACTGAAACATATTCACTGGGATGATGCATTTTGCCGCAGTGACATCGGTTACCGTGCCATTGACCGCCTGAATAAGTAAACGGCGTTAATAACCTGCGGGAGATTTACAGTGAATCTTCCGTAGGTTCCCATTTACAGAAGTTATCATTTGCCGCCAGCAGTATTTCCCGTCCTTCCGGTGAATCCAGCCATGCAATGTAGATAGGTGATGCACTGCTGCGCTGACGCTTCGCCAGGAACCGCTCTGTTTCCGCATCAAATTCAATATACGATTTATTACCCCGGCAATCCGTGACATAGTTGTCGCGCCACTGCCCCTGCTTCAGCCGGATATCACCGACCACCAGTGCGCTGTTAAGCATCAGCTGCCTGTCAGCCACAAAGGTCATCCGCGTGATTTCATCCGTGGTCAGCGGGGATTTATGCCCGTCTTTATCACGCTGCATAAAGATGGTATTGCCCTCGTGATCCAGCCGTATCTGTTCAGAGAAACCGTTATCACCCAGATATTCTGCGCGGATCTGCCAGAGCCTGCCCCTGCGGTATTCATAAACGGTGACGACAGTCTGCTGTCCGCTGCGGTAAGGACTGAAAACACTCATCAGGACACGGGGTTGGTTGTCGGCGTTGAGACGCCACATTCTGACAGCGCCGTCATCCGCGATATAGCCGGATGCGCTGAAGGGAGGAAACTCAGACTGAACAGAGCAGGCGCTGAGCAATGAGCCAAAACCCAATGCAAGCAGCCCCTGTCTGATCAACAAAAGGGGACGAAATCCCCCTCTATCAATCTGTTTTTGCAACGCAATTATTTTACTGCGTCTTTCAGTGCTTTACCGGCAGTGAAAGCAGGCACGTTTGCTGCTGCAATTTTGATTTCTTTACCGGTCTGCGGGTTACGGCCAGTACGCTCTGCACGATGGTTAACTTTAAAAGTACCGAAGCCAACTAATTGTACAGCATCGCCTTCTTTCAGAGAGTCAGTGATGGCCGCCAGAGTTGATTCCAGCGCTGCTTTAGCTTGTGCTTTAGACAGCTCTGCTTTTTCTGCGATAGCATCAATCAATTGAGTCTTATTCATAAAATATCCTTACAGTGTGTTTATCGTTTGCAAAGCATCGAGTGCGTCGGATGTGCCTTTTGACAGCCCTGATACACGCGCCCCGATAGCCACTTCTTTTCGCCCCCCACTGTAGACCAGAGACGGGGCAAATGTGAAGCCTTTAACACCGGCATTTATAGGCTTAAATCACGTTTTTTGATTTAATCGCCTAAACTAACGCCAATATTGCTGATCCCCGCATCACGGAGATCGGATTTCAAGCCTTTTATCAACTCAATATCGCGCTCTTCGCAGGCGGCCAATAAGCGGTAAATTTCCCACTGAATGTCCCACTCTTCTTCCACGGCGGGCAATTCATTTAATTCGTCGTCGGACATTTCGCGTCCGGCGTGTGTCATTTCCAGTACCGCGACAGTGCCGACAGAAATCTCACTGACCGCAATCGCATGCTCCAGTGTTTCCCCGCTCAGGCGGGTATGGATAAGCTCACTGAGTGCCGCGCAGGCATCAATCGCCGGATACACACCGTAAATATCATAGTTATCTGCATCAGGGATGACATCTTCCAGCTTTTCCAGCTGGTTATCAAAGTTCACTTTTGCGTCTTTGACGGTCAGGATTTCCCAGATGAGATCCAGAATACGCCGGTAAAGCGATGGATCGGTAAACCCGGTCTGCTGACAAAAAACGGCATAATTCGGGTACATTCTCTCGCACAGACAGGCCGTGAAAGTGAGATGCTGCCAGCTTTCCAGTTTTTCCAGCCGTAAGTGGATCGGGTTCTTTAACATTCCGCTTTACTCGTTACTCTGATGTGAGCCGCAGTTTACCTGAAAATCCATGATATCCACATCTTTACGTGGAAAATCGGGAAATTTCTGTTTCAACCGGACAAAAAATGTTCGATTTGAGGCAATACCATCAGCCCAGCGGGTCGGTTCCGGCAGGCGGTAACCGCGTGTCAGGGCTTTTACCCAGGTCAACGCGGTATTGATGCTCATATGATGACCGGGGGAAATGAACAGCGGATTACAGCGGTTTTTGCTGCGCCAGACCCAGCCGAGCGGCTCACCGTTGTCTGTCAGCAGTGACTGCGCCCCGGCCTCTTCCGCCAGCGGTTCAAATGTGCCGCATAACCGGCTTTTGGCCACACCGATGGCGGGTAAGTCCAGCAACACCCCGAGGTGACCGGCAACACCGAGACGGCGGGGATGGGCACGGCCCTGCCCGTCCACCAGCACCAGATCCGGTTTTAACGTCAGTTTCTCCCACGCGGCAAGGGCAGCGGGAATTTCACGGAAGGAGAGCAGCCCCGGGATATAGGGCAGTTGGGTGGGAATACGGGCGGTCTGATACTCCGCCACTTCCAGCTCAGGCCAGGTGAGGATCACCACAGCAGCCCGGGTGATGTTTCCCCCGTCCTCAAAGCCGACATCCACCCCCGCAATATAGCGGGGATTGAGAGGTACATCCTGCAAACTGACCTGTTGTGCCAGTTCCGTCTGCCGGGCTTTCAGGGCGCGGGTGTCAATGGCTGTCATGGTGACCTCCGTGATCTGTCAGTGATCAGCCCTGATGATATTTGGCTGACAGGCGGTGTACCGATTCAACGAATGCACCGGCATGCTCAGGCGGAACATCCTGGTGGATGCCGTGCCCGAGGTTAAACACATGACCCTCGCCCTGCCCGAACCCGGCCAGAATGGATGCCACTTCCGCTTCAATACGGGCAGGTGATGCATAGAGCATGGACGGATCCATATTACCCTGTAAGGCCACTTTATTACCGACGCGGCGGCGGGCATCCGCGATATCCATGGTCCAGTCGAGCCCCAGCGCATCACAGCCGGTTTCCGCCATGGCTTCCAGCCACTGTCCGCCGCCTTTGGTGAACAGAGTAACCGGCACACGGCGGCCATCGTTTTCGCGGATCAGGCCATCGACAATTTTGTGCATGTAATTGAGTGAAAACTCACGGTAATCACGCCCGGTCAGCACACCGCCCCAGGTGTCGAAAATCATCACGGACTGCGCACCGGCTTTAATCTGCGCGTTGAGATAGAGGATCACGCTGTCCGCCAGTTTATCCAGCAGCAGGTGCAGGGTCTGCGGTTCGGCATACATCATCTTTTTGATTTTGGTAAAGGCTTTGCTGCTGCCGCCTTCCACCATATAAGTCGCCAGTGTCCACGGGCTGCCGGAAAAACCGATCAGCGGCACATCACCGTTCAGGGCTTTGCGGATGGCGCGCACGGCATTCATGACATAACCGAGTTCCTGCTCCGGGTCCGGCACCGGCAGTTTTTCAACATCGCGGGCATTCTGGATCGGATGCACAAAGCGCGGCCCTTCGCCGGTTTCAAAATAGAGCCCGAGGCCCATCGCATCAGGAATGGTGAGAATATCGGAAAAGAGAATGGCCGCATCCAGCGGGAAACGACGCAGCGGTTGCAGGGTGACTTCACAGGCCAGTTCGGTGTTTTTGCACAGCGCCATAAAATCCCCCGCCTGTTCGCGGGTGGCTTTATATTCAGGCAGATAACGCCCGGCCTGGCGCATCATCCACACGGGGGTGACATCCACCGGCTGACGCAGTAATGCCCGCAGATAGCGGTCGTTTTTCAGTTCACTCATGACAGACTCCAAAAAGTTGTTGGCCGCGTAACGTATTGACGTCCTGAATAAAACCCATTGTAGCACGCCTGCCGCCCGGGGTCAGGGCGGTGTTATGCGTCTTCGTCATCCTGACGGCACAGTGCAACCGTATCTTCAATCAGACGGCGGGCAATGGTATCCGGCGGCGGAATAACCGGCAGATTATCATAGCGGTACCAGTCTGCACTGAGCAGTTCTGACGGATCGTGATGAATTTCACCGTCTGCATAATCCGCCAGGAATCCCATCATCAGCGAGTGCGGGAACGGCCACGGCTGCGAGGAGACATAACGGATATTCTGAATCTCAATCCGGCTCTCTTCCATCACCTCACGGGCAACGGCTTCTTCCAGGGTTTCACCGACTTCGACAAACCCGGCGAGCACGGTAAACAGCGGCGCGCTTTTGTGGCGGCGGTGCTGTGCCAGCAGAATAGAGTCATGACGGCGGATGCCGACAATAATACACGGCGCTATCTGCGGATAGTAACGCTCGCGGCAGCTGTCACACAGACACGCCCATTCACTTTCACTGTATTTCATGGCTGCGCCGCAATAGCCGCAATAGCGGTGCGAGCGGTAAAATTCCGCCAGCTGCACGCCGCGTCCGGCCATTTTGAAGAGATCATCATTCTCTGCGGCAATAATGCGCGGCGAACACATATCGGAACGCATTTTTTCGCGGATCAGCCAGACCGGCAGCCCCTGCCACTCCCCGATACGCACCGCCGGTTTCCCGGTCAGCATCCATTGCGCCGCACTGCCCTCCGGCAGTTGTCCTTCCGGCAGCCAGACGCGGTTATCCGCGCTGATCACCCAGTAGCCGGTTTCATTGCCTGTTAAAATCTGCTGCATAATAGAGACATCATGTTAATGAAATAATAATGGATTAAATCATACTCCCTTTGCCGGGAGAATACTCAGCATAACGAGGGATGCATTTCCCTGTCACCCGTCTGTCAGAAAAGTGTCACACGGGTGTCAGTTGCCTGTCACAAACACGTCATACCCTAGCCTCACCACTGATACTGAATCAGTTAACTGACGAGGGTTTTATGACACGTTTTCCTGCTGCCAAAATATTGCTGACCGCCGTTGCTGTTTCCGCCTCTTTCTCTGCATTCTCTGCCGGACAAAATACCATTCCTGAAGAACTGATTGCCGCAGCCAAAAAAGAGGGCGTGGTTTACAGTGTCGGAATGCCGGATACCTGGGCCAACTGGAAAGGCACTTGGTCTGATCTTGAAAAGCTCTACGGCATCCGCCATCAGGATACCGATATGAGCTCCGCCCAGGAAATTGCCAAATTCGCCGCTGAAAAAAGTAATGCCACCGCAGATATCGGGGATGTGGGTGCCGCCTTCGGCCCTGTCGCCGTACAGAAAGATGTGGTGCAGCCTTACAAACCGACCACCTGGGATCAGATCCCGGATTGGGCAAAAGATAAAGACGGTAACTGGGCGCTGGCCTATACCGGCACTATTGCATTTATCATCAATAATGATCTTGTCAAAGAACAGCCGAAAAGCTGGGCTGATCTGCGCAACGGTAACTACCGCGTGACAATCGGTGATGTCGGTATCGCGGCGCAGGCTAACAGCGGCGTGCTGTCTGCGGCCTTTGCCCTCGGCGGTAATGAAACCAATATCCAGCCTGCCATTGAGTTGTTTGCTGATCTCGCCAAGCAGAAGCGTTTATCCCTGAATGACCCGAGCGTGGCCAACCTGGAGAAAGGGGAAGTGGAAGTGGCGGTAATGTGGGATTTCAACGCCCTTAACTACCGCGACCAGATTGATGCCAAACGCTTTACCGTGGTGATCCCGTCTGACGGCTCTGTCACCTCCGGTTACACCACCATCATCAACAAATATGCGAAGAACCCGAACGCCGCCAAACTGGCGCGTGAATTTATCTTCAGTGATAAAGGACAGCTCAACCTGGCCGAAGGCTATGCCCGCCCTATCCGCGCCGCACACCTGACTTTACCGGACGATATCAAAGCCAAACTGCTGCCGGAATCCCAGTACAGCAACGCCAAACCGATTACTGATTTTGACGGCTGGGAAAAAACCTCCCGCCAGTTGCCGAAACTGTGGCAGCAGAACGTTATCATCAACATGAATTAACGGAATGACAATGAATAACCCAGTTATCCTGGTTGTTCTGGATGGCTTAAACTACCGCACAGCCCATGATTGCATGGGCTTTATGCAGGGGTTAGCCGAATCCGGGGACGCCACACTGTACCGCCTGAGCTGTGAACTGCCCTCGCTCTCCCGCCCGCTTTATGAATGCATTCTGACCGGTGTGCGCCCGGTTGACAGCGGTGTGGTGCACAATCAGGTGGTGCGCCTGTCACACAACGACAGTATTTTCTCCCTCGCACAAAAAGCCGGAAAAACCACCGCTGCCGCCGCTTATCACTGGGTCAGTGAGCTGTATAACCGTGCCCCGTTTGATGCAGTCCGTGACCGTTTCACTCACGATGATTCGCTTGCGATACAACACGGCTGTTTTTATCAGGTGGATCATTATCCGGACGACCATTTATTTCTCGATGCGGAATATTTGCGCCGTCACTACCACCCCGACTTCCTGCTTATTCACCCGATGAATATTGACGATGCCGGTCATAAGTACGGTGTCGATTCACAGCAGTACCGCAACAGTGCCCGCCGTGCAGACGGCCTGCTCTCCGCGTATCTGCCCGGCTGGCTGGAGGCCGGTTATCAGGTGCTGGTGACCAGTGATCACGGCATGAACAATGACCGCTCTCACGGCGGGATTCTGGATGAAGAGCGCACCGTCCCGCTGTTTGTTGCCGGTGACGCCTTCTCTCATGAGGCCGATCTTCCGGTGCAGCAGACACAGCTGTGCGGCACCATCTGCCGGTTGCTCGGCCTGAGCGGGCACAACAAAACCGCTGTACCGCGCCTGCTGCGGGAGACGCAACATGGCTGATATTCTGCCGGAGCTGACCGCGATGAAAAGTAAGCAACATACCCGCCCCCTGTCACGCCGTCTGCCGCTGAAACCGATGCTGTTACTGCTTCCTGCCGCGCTGCTGTTCGCGCTTTTCCAGCTTGCGCCGATGTTATGGGTGATTATCAACAGTTTCGTGTATGACGATGCCTGGTCATTCGGTAACTTTACCGACATCTTCAGCAGCCCTTTTTATATTCAGTCCTTTGAAAATACCCTGTGGATTTCCGGGGTATCGTCAGTCGGCGGGCTGATCCTCGCCGCACTGTTTGCCGCTTCCTTACAGCACGCCCCGCCGCGCCCGCGCCGCTGGCTGATCGCATTTACCAATATGACCGGCAATTTCAGCGGTGTGCCGCTGGCGTTCGCTTTCATCATCATTCTCGGCGTCAACGGAGCCATTACCCTGCAACTGAAAGCCTGGGGGGTGATTGAGGATTTCAATCTGTACAGCGCCGCCGGACTGATGCTGATTTACCTCTATTTTCAGATCCCGCTGGGAATTCTGCTGCTCTATCCGGCCTTTGATGCCCTGAAACCGGAATGGGAGGATGCCGCCAAAACCATGGGTGCCGGTCGCCTCGCCTACTGGCGCTATGTTGCGCTGCCGGTGCTCTCTCCGGCGCTGCTCGGCACCTTTATCATCCTGTTTGCCAATGCCGCCGGGGCTTATGCCTCCACTTATGCGCTGACCACCGGGAACTACAATATGGTGACCATCCGTATCGCCAGCCTGGTGTCCGGCGACCTGTTCCTGGAGCCGAATATGGCGGCGGCACTGTCTGTTCTGCTGATGGTTATCCTCGGATTCATCACTACTGTCTATCACTGGCTGCTGAAACGGAGTTACCATGCCACGTGCTGATCTCACACTTAATCCGCCGTCCATGGCGCGTTATCACAAAATCATGCTCAGCCTGATTGTGATCCTGCTGCTGTTGCCGATTATCGCGACCCTGCTGTATTCCTTCTCCACCCGCTGGGGAGCCACGGTACTGCCGGACGGCCTGACGTTACAGTGGTATCTGAAGCTGTGGCAGGATCCGCGTTTTCTCGCCGCGTTCGGCCGCTCGCTGTTTATCTGTTTTGTCACGCTCGCCATCAGCACCCTGGTGATCCTGCCGCTGGTGTTTGCCGTGTTTTATTACTTCCCGCGACTGAAAGGGCTGATGGAGATCCTGATTATTCTGCCGTTCGCCGTGCCGCCGGTGGTCTCTTCTGTCGGCTTACTGCAGCTGTTTGCTGACGGGCCGCTGCCGATTGCAGGGACGCCGTGGATCCTGATCGGTACCTATTTCACCATCACCCTGCCGTTTATGTACCGGGCGCTGGCTAACAGTCTGAACGGCGTGCCGCTGAAAGATCTGCTGGATGCTGCCCATCTGCTCGGTGCAGGGACTTTTAAAGCGTTTCTGCTGGTGATCGTACCGAATATCCGCAAAGGGTTGCTGGTGTCACTGCTGATCGCCTTCTCCTTCCTGTTCGGCGAGTTTGTGTTTGCTAATATCCTGGTCGGTACCCGTTACGAAACCCTGCAAATCTATCTCTATAACATGCGCCAGACCAGCGGTCACTTCACCTCCGCTCTGGTGGCAAGCTACTTTATTTTCACCCTGATCCTGACCCTGATCGCGACACGCTTAAGCCGCTGAGGAATCACTGATGAGCTATGTAATTGCTGAAAACCTGACAAAATCCTTTGCTGCCACCCCGGTCTTTTCCGGTCTGAATTTTTCTGTCAGCAAAGGGGAATTTATTACCCTGCTCGGCCCGAGCGGCTGCGGTAAATCCACCCTGCTGCGTTGTCTCGCTGGGCTGGAGCCGGTCAATGATGGAAGAATTTATGTGAATAAACAGGATATTACGTTATCACCGCCACAGCAGCGGGAAATCGGCATGGTATTTCAGAGCTATGCGCTGTTCCCGAATATGACCACCGAACGCAACATTGCCTTCGGCCTGAAGATGCAGAAAGTCCCGGAAGATGAACAGCGCAAAGCCGTTGCAGAGGTGATTGAGCTGGTCGGTCTGAAAGGAAAAGAACAGCATCTGCCGCATCAGCTTTCCGGCGGTCAGCGCCAGCGTGTGGCACTGGCACGGGCACTGGTGATGAAACCGCGCATCCTGCTGCTGGATGAACCACTTTCCGCACTGGATGCGCAAATCCGCAAACATCTGCGTCAGCAAATCCGTCAGATCCAGCGCGAACTGAATCTGACCACCATTTTTGTCACTCACGACCAGGAAGAAGCGATGCTGATGTCGGACCGTATCTTCCTGATGAACAAAGGTGAAATCGTGCAGAGTGATACCGCCGAAAACCTCTACACCCAGCCTGCCAATGAGTTTGTCGCGCGTTTTATGGGGCATTACAATCTGGTCAGCGCGCACAACGCCAACAGCCTGCTCGGCCTGAATCTCAGCGGTATTGTGGCGATCCGCCCGGAATCCATTTATGTGCGTGAGGCCGGAAGACAATACGGGGAACACATTTCCCACCCGGTTTCAGGTACAATCCGTGACAGTCAGTTACTGGGCAATATTATCCGTTATCAGGTGGATACCGGACTGGGCGCGCTGACCGTGGATCTGCTGAACCGCTCTTCTGAGCGGCTGTTTGAACAGGGCACTCAGCTGGAACTGATGTTCAATAAAAATGAAATCCGCGCCCTTGCCCCGTCAGTCAATTAAAGGAACGTCATGTCAACATTAGCGGTTTTCGATCTCGATCACACCTTAATCGCTGCAGACAGCAGCCTGTTATGGACAGATTATCTGTGGGAAAAAGGCATTATCACTGATCCGGCCTTTCTTGCCGCAGATAAGCAGATGATGGCGGATTACAGTGCCGGGAAGCTGGATATGGCCGCGTATATGGCCTTCAGTCTGAAGGCGTTGGGTAATGCCACCGTTGCACAGATTGATGAGTTGGTGGCTGATTTTACCGAAAGCAAAGTGCGCCCGCTGGTCTACCCGGATGCGCTCAAAACCCTCGCGTTTTATAAAGAACACGGCGTGCCGGTGATCATCATTTCTGCCACCGCCGATTTTATTGTCAAACCGGTGGCGAAGATGCTGGGAGTGAATCTGGCCTTTGGTATTGAGCTGGAAGTCCGGGATGATCACTACACCGGCGCATTGCAGGGGATCACCACCTTCCGGGAAGGGAAAGTGGAAAAACTGGCTAACTTTTTGGATATTCGCCAGTTTTTACCGGAACGTACGATCTTTTATACCGATTCCGCCAACGATTTACCCCTGTGCCGCTATGCCACCGATGTGCTGACGGTCAACGCCGACCCGGTATTGCAGGCAGAAGCAGAAAAACAGGGTTGGATGCAGCTGACGTGGTCGCTAAACCCAATAAACGGCTGATCTGCCTGCCTGTCACTGATAAATACGATACCCGCTGCCGGAGATACGGCAGCGGATATCAGCCGGATCAGGCCGCGTTGCTTCCCAGCCTGAATTGGGTCATGACCTGCATCAGTTGTCCCGCCTGCTGATGCAGGCTTTCCGCTGCCGCCGCATTTTCAACCACCAGCGCGGCATTCTGCTGTGTGACTTCATCAATCTGCTGTACCGCAATGCCGACCTGCAAAATACCCTGAGACTGTTCATTTGCCGCCAGCGTCAGTTCGTCAATCATCTGACTGACGCCCTGGGTCTGAGTAACAATCACCTGCATCGATTCACCGGCTTCTGCCACCAGCTTGCTGCCTGCATTCACCTGCTCAACGCTGGCATTAATCAGATTTTTTATCTCACCGGCCGCCTGTGCACTCCGTTGTGCCAGTGTCCGGACTTCGCCGGATACCACCGCAAAACCGCGCCCGTGTTCGCCGGCACGTGCGGCTTCCACCGCCGCGTTCAGTGCCAGGATATTGGTCTGGAATGCAATGGAATCAATCACGCCGATAATGTCAGTGATTGTGCGGGAAGAGTTTGAGATATCCTGCATGGCATGAATAACCAGATCCACTTTCTCACCACCGTGACGGGCGGTTTCGGACGCTTCCGCTGCCATCATATTCGCTTTTGCCGCGATCTCCGCACTGCTTTTTACCGTGGCAGATAACTGTTCCATTGATGCTGCGGTCTGCTGCAGACTGCTGGCCTGAGATTCAGTACGCTGGCTCAGATCCGCATTACCGCTGGTTATCTGCATTGTGCCGGTCACAATGCTGTCACTGTTATTACGCACCGTGCCGACGATACCGGCCAGGTTCCTCTGCATTGCCTTCAGGGTACTCAGCACACTACCGTCCGGAACCGGATGCGTTTCATCGGACGGCGACAGATCACCGGAGGCCACCCGTTCAGCCACTTCTTTCAGTTGTGCGGGTTCAGCACCCAGCGCACGGGTCAGATTGCGGATAATCATCACCCCGGAGACAATCGCCAGCGTTAACGCCAGCAGCGCGAACACCAGAATAATATTGCTCTGGCGCTCAAAATTGGTATTAAATTCCTGAATAAGCTGATTACCGGTTTCCGTGCCGTGATCGCGGCTGGCACGGAATGACAGGATATAGGCATCCGAGGCCGCATATTCGGCATCCATCATTTTCGCAATCGCCTCCTCATGCCGTCCCTGCTGATCGAGTTCAAGCACTTCCCGGGTCACGGCGGCATAGTGTTTTTCATCCGCTATCATCTTATCAAGCAACGCCCGCCCCTGCGGATCCATGCCGAACTCATTGACCATATCCAGCAGCGCCTGCGTTCTCTTACTGACTTTCCCGTCTTCTTCTTTAAAACGGTTCAGTTCTTCTGTTTTATCTTTCTTATCAGTTGCATTGATCATATCCCGCAACATGATCGCCCGCTCTTCCGTCGCATGGCGGACTTCATACGCCTGAACCTGAAGTGCATATGTCCCGTTAACGTAATTCGTGAACATCTCTTTGTCTTTATACAGGTTCATCACCGCCATTCCGGAAACCAGCGCCAGAATGGCGATCAGAACACCGAATGTGACAGATAACCTGACCCGGATCGTCATATTTTTAAGATTCATTTTTTTTCCTGATGCAGAAAGCAATCAATAAGGCCAATAAATAACCAATTGTTTTTTCTTAATATGCCGTAATAAGGCACGCCGACAGAAAACATCGGCAACTGACCGGAAATTATCAGTTTTAATTTAATTTTTTTTATCTTTAGCCGCAGCGGCGTAACCGCTGAATATCAGGGAGGATGACCGGGAATGCTTCAGGTAAATAAATGATGTTATAAAAAGGTTGTAGTTTCCGGGCAGCTTCTTATACTGAAATCTTTCTTGTCGGAGTGCCCAGCATTTATCCCTGTGATAAATCGGGCTGAGACCGTTAATTCGGGATCCGCGGAACCTGATCGGGTTAGTACCCGCGAAGGGAACAAGAGTAATCTTTTCTTTTTTAACCGCCGTTTTTCAGCCGCCGCCATGCGCGGTTTATCAGCAGCCGGTTATCACGCATTACTCCTGACGCACCTCCAGACAAGCAATTTCTCACTTTTTCTTCCGGTTTTACCGGTTTCACTGTAAGGAATTTGCTATGTCCCGTGAACAACGTATTGATACCACTGATCTCTCCCCGGGTGCAGAAACCGCAGCCCCGTCCAAAGCCCGTACCCGCCGTGAACAGCGCGATGCGGCAGAGGAATATATCAGCACCCTGAAAGGGGTGAATTTCCCGAACTCCTCCCGTATTTATCTCACCGGATCGCGCCCGGATATCCGGGTGCCAATGCGGGAAATTGCCCTGTCGCCGACCCTGATCGGCGGCGATAAAGCCAATCCGCAGTATGAAGAGAACGAGCCGGTGCCGGTTTATGATACCGCCGGGCCGTACGGCGACCCGCAGGTAAAACTGGATGTCCGCACCGGTCTTGCCCGTCTGCGTGAACAATGGGTTGCAGAGCGGGGCGATACCGAAGCGGTGACACAGCTGAGTTCTGATTTTACCCGTGACCGGCTGGCCGATAACGGCCTTGACCATCTGCGCTACCCGAACCGCCCGGCACCGCTGAAAGCCAAAGCCGGAAAATGCGTGACACAACTGCATTATGCCCGGAAAGGGATTGTCACCCCGGAGATGGAATTTATCGCCATCCGCGAAAATATGGGGCGTGAACGCATCCGGGGCGAAGTCTTGCTGCAACAGCATCCGGGACAGCATTTCGGTGCCAATCTGCCGGATAATATCACCCCGGAGTTTGTCCGTGATGAAGTCGCTGCCGGACGCGCCATTATCCCGTCCAATATTAACCACCCGGAATCCGAACCGATGATTATCGGCCGCAATTTTCTGGTGAAAGTGAATGCCAATATCGGCAACTCTTCAGTCACCTCCTCCATTGAGGAAGAAGTGGAAAAACTGGTCTGGTCCACGCGCTGGGGGGCAGATACGGTGATGGATCTCTCCACCGGCCGTTATATTCACGAAACCCGCGAATGGATCCTGCGTAACAGCCCGGTGCCTATCGGTACCGTACCGGTGTATCAGGCTCTTGAAAAAGTGAACGGTGTTGCCGAAGACCTGACCTGGGAGATGTTCCGCGATACCCTGCTGGAGCAGGCGGAACAAGGGGTGGATTACTTCACTATTCACGCAGGTGTCCTGCTGCGCTATGTGCCGATGACGGCAAAACGCCTGACCGGCATTGTGTCACGCGGCGGTTCGATTATGGCGAAATGGTGTCTGTCCCATCATCAGGAAAACTTTCTTTATCAGCACTTCCGTGACATCTGTGAAATCTGCGCGGCCTATGATGTGGCGCTGTCTCTCGGTGATGGTCTGCGTCCGGGCTCCATTCAGGATGCCAACGACGAAGCCCAGTTTGCTGAACTGCATACCCTCGGCGAACTGACCAAAATCGCGTGGGAATATGACGTACAGGTGATGATTGAAGGCCCGGGTCACGTGCCGATGCAGATGATCCGCAAAAACATGACGGAAGAACTGGAACACTGCCACGAAGCACCGTTCTACACCCTGGGGCCGCTGACCACCGATATCGCGCCGGGCTATGACCATTTCACATCCGGCATCGGCGCGGCACTGATCGGCTGGTTCGGCTGTGCCATGCTCTGTTATGTGACACCGAAAGAGCATCTCGGTCTGCCAAATAAAGAAGATGTTAAACAAGGGCTTATCACCTATAAAATCGCCGCGCATGCTTCTGATCTCGCCAAAGGGCATCCGGGAGCCCAAATCCGCGATAACGCGATGTCAAAAGCGCGTTTCGAGTTCCGCTGGGAAGATCAGTTCAATCTGGCGCTGGATCCGGAAACCGCCCGGACTTACCACGATGAAACCCTGCCGCAGGCATCCGGCAAAGTCGCGCATTTCTGTTCCATGTGCGGACCGAAATTCTGCTCAATGAAAATTTCACAGGAAGTCCGCGACTACGCCGCCGGAATGGAAGAGATGTCTGACGCCTTCCGCGCCAAAGGCAGCGAGCTGTATCACAGTGCAGAGGAGCGTATCGATGAATCTGCCTGACGCGCCGTTTGCCCGGACGGAACACCAATTAGGGCTGTATCCGGTGGTCGATTCACTGGTGTGGATTGAGCGGCTGCTGGCATCCGGCGTGCGGACAATCCAGCTGCGCATCAAAGACAAAACCGATGCACAGGTGGATGAGCAGATCCGCACCGCTGTTGTGCTGGGGAAAAAATATCAGGCGCGGTTGTTTATCAATGACTACTGGCGCCTTGCCATAAAGCACGGCGCTTACGGTGTGCATCTCGGCCAGGAAGACCTGGATATTGCTGACTTACGGGCGATTCAGCAGGCAGGTCTGCGCCTCGGGATTTCCACTCACGATGACAACGAGTTGCGGCGCGCCAAAGCGCTGCGTCCGTCCTATATCGCACTGGGACATATTTTCCCGACACAAACCAAAATCATGCCCTCATCCCCGCAGGGATTAGAAAACTTAGCCCGTCAGGTTGCCGCCACGCCGGATTTCCCGCTGGTCGCCATCGGCGGTATTTCCCTTGAACGCGCCCCCGCTGTGGCTGCCACCGGAGTCGGCAGTATTGCGGTGGTCAGTGCGATCACCAAAGCCGCTGACTGGCAGGCTGCCACCCGGCAACTGATGACACAGACCGGGGAAATCGCTGAATATCAGGAGGTCAACCATGCTGAATGATCATGATTTTATGCGCTACAGCCGCCAGCTGCTGCTGGAGGATATCGGCCCGGAAGGTCAGCTGAAACTCAAGCAGTCTCATGCAGTGATCACCGGTCTCGGCGGACTGGGCTCCCCTGCGGCACTGTATCTGGCAGCAGCCGGTGTCGGTGAACTGACTCTGATTGATGATGATGAAGTGCATCTCTCCAACCTCCAGCGCCAGATCCTCTATACCGAAGCCGATGTACCGGATAATAAAGCCCGTACGGCAGCGGCACGTCTGCGGGCGCTGAACCCGGCACTCACACTCAATGTGATCACCGAACGCCAGACCCGAAAAACACTGCAACACATTGTACAAACAGCAGATATTGTCCTCGATTGTACCGATAACATGGCGACCCGCCATGCCATCAATGCCGCCTGTGTCACGCAGCAAAAAACCCTGATCAGCGGCAGTGCGGTTGGTTTCAGCGGACAGCTTCTGGTACTGCAGCCGCCGTTTGAACACGGCTGTTACTGCTGTCTTTATCCCGATGATGTCATTCCGGAACGCAACTGCCGCACCGCCGGTGTTCTCGGCCCGGTTGTCGGCGTGATCGGCACGCTTCAGGCGCTGGAAGCGATCAAACTGCTGGCCGGATTGTCTTCCCCGCTGAACGGGAAATTACGCCTTTTCGACGGCAGACAGCAAAGCTGGAGCACATTACAGCTCCGGCGGGCAGCAGACTGCCCGGTGTGTCAGGAGGCAACCGCATGCGCATAACGGTGAATGACGAGGTGATGGATATTGATTCCCCCGTCACCGTCAGTGAACTGCTGACATTTCTCGGCCGCCCGGTGGCGGGCATTGCTGTTGCGGTAAACCAGACCATTGTTGTCCGTGGCAGCTGGTCAGAACACGTTGTCCGCGACGGCGATCAGATTTTACTTTTTCAGGCTATCGCAGGAGGTTAATGATGCTGACGATTGCAGATACCACATTTACATCCCATTTATTTACCGGCACCGGGAAATACACCAGCAGCCGGGTGATGCAGGAAGCGATTGCCGCCTCCGGCAGCCAGTTAGTCACCATGGCAATGAAGCGTATCGATCTTTCTCAGGGACACGATGATATCCTTGCCCCGCTCCGTGAACTCGGTATTAAACTGCTGCCGAATACCTCCGGCGCAAACAATGCCCGGGAAGCGGTATTTGCCGCACAACTGGCGCGGGAAGCACTCGGCACCAACTGGATCAAACTGGAGATCCACCCCGATGCCCGTTACCTGCTGCCTGACCCGGTGGAAACCCTGGCGGCGGCGGAAATACTGGTGAAAGAGGGGTTTGTTGTTCTGCCTTACTGCAGTGCGGATCCGGTACTATGCCGCCGGTTGCAGGAAGCCGGATGCGCCGCCGTTATGCCGCTGGGTGCGCCTATCGGCTCCAATCAGGGATTACAGACCCGCGATATGCTGCGCATTATTATTGAACAGGCCACGGTTCCGGTCGTGATTGATGCCGGGATCGGCGCACCAGGCCACGCCCTCGAGGCCATCGAACTGGGCGCGGATGCCGTACTGGTCAATACCGCGATGGCGGTTGCCCGTTCACCGGTCACCATGGCAAAAGCCTTCCGTCAGGCCATTGAGGCCGGGCTGCTGGCACGGGAAGCCGGACTTGCGCCGGTGCAGCAGCAGGCATCGGCCTCCAGCCCGCTGACCTCATTCCTGGGAGCACTGTGATGAGTGAAAAAACCTTCAGTGACCGCTGGCAGCAACTGGACTGGGATGACCTCACCTTACAGCTCAACAGCAAAACCGCCCGCGATGTCGAACGGGCACTGAGTGCGGACACGCTGACCACGGCGGATTTTATGGCGCTGATTTCCCCTGCCGCCCGCCCGTATCTCGAAGTGATGGCACAGAAAGCGCAGACGCTGACCCGGCAGCGTTTCGGTCATGTCGTCGGGATGTATGTCCCGCTCTATCTCTCGAACCTGTGTGCCAACGACTGTACTTACTGCGGTTTTTCCATGAGTAACCACATTAAGCGCAAGACTCTGACACCGGAAGAAATCCATACCGAATGTAAGGCAATAAAAGCCCTCGGCTTTGACAGCCTGCTGCTGGTCACCGGCGAACATCAGCGCAAAGTGGGGATGGACTACTTCCGCGAAACCTTCCCGCTGATCCGCGATTATTTCAGCACCATGATGATGGAAGTGCAGCCGATGGCGACAGAGGAATACGCCGAGCTGCGCACACTGGGGCTGGACGGCGTGATGGTGTATCAGGAAACCTACCATGAGAGCACCTATCAGCGGCACCATCTGAAAGGGAAAAAGCAGGATTTTCACTGGCGGCTGCAAACCCCTGATCGCCTTGGTCAGGCCGGGATCAGCAAGATCGGCCTGGGCGCACTGATCGGTCTGTCCGGACAGTGGCGGACAGACTGCTATATGGTTGCGGAGCATCTGCATTATCTGCGCCAGCGCTACTGGAAAACCCGTTATTCCATCTCTTTCCCGCGTCTGCGCCCGTGTGCAGGCGGTATTGAGCCTGAATCCCTGATGAATGAAGCGGAGCTGGTGCAGCTTATCTGTGCCTTCCGCCTGTTCGCACCCGATATTGAGCTGTCACTCTCCACCCGCGAATCACCGTATTTCCGTGATCATATGGTACCGGTGGCGATAAACCAGGTCAGCGCCGGTTCCCGCACCCAGCCCGGCGGCTATGCCGAAGAGGATGATCCGGAACTCGAGCAATTCAGTCCGCATGACAACCGTTCGCCGCAGCAGGTCGCCGATGCCCTGCTGGCCGCCGGTCTTCAGCCGGTCTGGAAGGACTGGGATAAATATCTGGGAAGATAAGGTAAGAAAGGCCGGTATCACCGGCCTGATTTGGGTAAGCGATCAAAAAAACTATAATTTTACTGTATATTATAATCTTAACGTGATTGTGATTATACCCATTAAAATACCTTGATTATATAAAGGAAGAAATAAATTTATGAAAATAAAAACCCAAAAATACTCAAACCCAGAATCATTATATTTTTGTCTTTTGTATATATATAGCGGAGGAAAAACAAACCAGACCCATGATGGACAATAAAAACCATTTTTTTTCAAAAAAACTCTGTCTTTAATAAAGGAAAAAAATGAAACAAGAAAAACAAGAACAGAAATAAACACCCTTGCATTAAAAACATCAGCGCCACTTATATCCCATTGATTAAAACCAATAAAATACATAAAAATAACAAACCATAAAAAAACAATATTACCTATTGTAAATAACAAATATGGAAACATCAATAACTTCAAATATACACTATTTTTTTCTTTATTCATTTTAATACCTTAACAAAAACAACACACTTTAATATCTTATTTTCAAATACGGTCTTGAGATATGGTTAACCGTCATATCCATAATGATAAGTCTGAATATTAAAATAAAAAATATTAAATAGAGCGTGTAAAATAACAGGCAGAAGTACGCCTCCGCTTTTCATTCTGGCCAGTAATAATATTATTGATAAAGAAACAAATAGTACAACTCCGGATAAACAAACGCCAAATCTGATATCATAAGCATTGTAAACAATGAAAAACAGGGTTGAAACAGAGAACAAAATTTTTCTTGAATATTTTATTAACTCATTAAATAACACGCCACAAAAAACAACCCCCTGAATGATTGGCTGAATAACAAAAACAGAAAAATAAAAAAGCACTTTAGATACAGACATTGTTTCATCTATGTCCGAATAATACCTTCCAGCCTCAAACTCAATACCCGTTAATTTTTCAATCAAAAATAAAACAAATACCACTGGCACGATGATAAATGTCAATTCAGTAACTGTTTTTATTTTTATAGTACCAATAAGCACAGGGGTATTTGTTTTATTATAAAAAAACAAGATAGCAAGAACTACTGCTAATTTAATAAAGTCAACTATAAATCTAAGTGATATATCAAATGACTCAAAAATATAACTGCTAAATATTATCACATATTCATCAGAATAAAATAAAAAAACAAGCATAACGACACATAAAACAACGGGCTTACTAAATAATTTGTGATTACTCATATCAATCATAACTCTGTATTAATAATATTAAATTCATTATGTTAATTAGCTTTTTAATTTCCAAAAAAAATCTTAAGGCATCGTTTAACACAAAGTGTAAAAACCACCGGTCAGTACCATAGAGCGGGCAATAGCACAGTAAGACATTCATTATTTTGTTAATTCACGGGTATTCTCCTCAAACCGTGTCAGGGCTGTTTTAACGCTGTGCCGCCGCCCGGCGCGCCTCCCGGATTTTCAGTAATTTATTATAACTTGGGTAGATTTTTCCTTTTTGTTCTTCCTCTCCGTCCGGATAGGTCATGACGCTTTTATTTTCCGGTTTGTTTTCTTTTATATCCGTCCAGCGGCTGAGCATCTCCTGTTCATAATCCACCGTCAGGTGAATATTTTCCGCACCCGCCAGCCGGTACGTGACCATGTCGTCTTCAGCAACCAAATTAAATATCGTTTCGTGTTTGCCAAGACGCCGTTCACGAATCAGAGGAAATAATAATAATGACTCACTGAAATCACCCCGGTGCGGAATATAGCCGCCGTTAAACACCGCCGGGGCATAATTTCCGGTGATAAACACCGTTTCAAACCCATAATTTTTCGTGATTGCCGGGTCAACGGTATGAGGATGTTTCAGTCTGACCTCATAGGTGAGACTGCTGAGTGTCCAGTCACAGTATCCGCCCCCGGACACCGGTACCGCTGCACTCACCCGGCCGTTCACTGCGGTCAGCGGGTAGTCCGCCCGGTTCGTTTTCGCCACCTCATAAGGCTTATCGCGGCTGTCATATTCGGTACGGGTGCATTTTTTTGAACGGTAGACGGCCGATAACGGCAGCGATTCCAGTGCGTCCGGTACCGTCGCGGTAAAATGAATAAGCTTCCCATTCACCGGCGGAGAAAATGCGGTATTCTGTACGCATCCCTGTGACAGTAATAATATAGGTAAGAGAGGTAATATGTTTTTATGACGCCGTAATTTCATAAGTAACTTCCTTGTAGCGTTCAATGGCGTGCTTTAATACGGTACTTTTATTGATGTCCTGCGCAACGGCATATTTCAGAGTATCTTCATGTGCACTAAATATACGTTTTCTCCTGCCAAGACCGGATTAGTGATCACTATTATTTTTACGATCATTATATATTTTCATCAGCTTTTTATATTCAGGGAAGAGCTCTCTGGTTTTTTCCTGTTCACCATCAGGGTAAATAAGAGTAGCCATCGTATTTTTTTCCTTATTTTTAGGTCCGATATTGTACGTTTTCATATCTGATTTGTAGTCTATGATCAGATTGATATTTTTAGTATTTTTTACTTTATAGGTTAGGGTTTTATCTTTTCCGATTAGCCAGAATGACTTTTCATGACCACCAATAAAATCCTCGGTAATCAAAGGAAACAGTATCAGCTCTTCATTCACGTCCCCTGTTTTTTTCTCGTAACCACCATCAAAGGTGGCCGGGGCATGATTATCAAACACAAAGGTAGCTTCTTCACCTAAATTATCCGAAATTAGCGGATCTATTTTAGCCGGATTCCTGAGTTTAACTTCAAAAACAATATTACTGAGTCTCCAGTTGCACGCCCCCCCCCCAGATTCGGGAATATCGGCTTCCATCTTACCCTGCGTGAGCATGGTCAGCGGATACTGCTCCCGGTGATACCCCGGCACGGTATAGGTTTTCCAGTCAGCATTCTGCAGCTCTTTGCGGCAGATGTCAGAACGGTAGATGGTATGAAGCGGTAACGCCTCCAGCTCACCGGGTACGGTGGCGGTAAAATGGATACGCTCCCCGTTCACCGGCGGAGAAAATGCGGTATTCTGTGCGCATCCCTGTGACAGTAATAATATAGGTAAGAGAGGTAATATGTTTTTATGACACCGTAATTTCATAAGTAACTTCCTTGTAGCGTTCAATGGCGTGCTTTAATACGGTACTTTTATTGATGTCCTGCGCAACGGCATATTTCAGAGTATCTTCATGTGCAATAAATATACGTTTTCTCCTGTCGAGACCGGATTAGTGATCACTATTATTTTTACGCTCATTATATATTTTCATCAGCTTTTTATATTCAGGGAAGAGCTCTCTGGTTTTTTCCTGTTCACCATCAGGGTAAATAAAGGTAGCCATCGCTTTTTCTTCCTTCTTTTTAATTCCAATTCTGTGCGTTTTCATGTCTGATTTGTAGTCTACGGTCAGATTAATGTTTTTAGTATTTTTGACTTTGTAGGTTAAGGTTTCATATTTTCCGATTAGCCAGAATGACTTTTCATGGCCACCAATAAAACTTTCTGTAATCAAAGGAAACAGTATCAGCTCTTCATTCACATCCCCTGCTTTCTTTTCGTAACCACCATCAAAAGTGCCTGGGGCATGATTATCAAACACAAAGGTAGCTTCTTCACCATGATTTTTTGAAATTAACGAATCTATTTTAGCCGGGTTCCTGAGTTTGACTTCAAAAACTATATTACTGAGTCTCCAGTTGCAGGCCCCTCCCCCGGATTCGGGAATATCGGCTTCCGCCTTACCCGGTGTGACCATGGTCAGCGGATATCGCTCCCGGTGATACCCCGGCACGGTATAGGTTTTCCAGTCAGCATTCTGCAGCTCTTTGCGGCAGATATCAGAACGGTAGATGGTATGAAGCGGTAACGCCTCCAGCTCACCGGGCACGGTGGCGGTAAAACGGATATGTTCCCCGTTCACCGGCGGGGAAAATGCGGTATTCTGCGCGCATCCCTGTGACAGTAATAATACAGGTAAGAGCGGTAATATGTTTTTATGACACCGTAATTTCATAAGTATCCTCCTTGTAGCGTTCAATAGCTTGTTTCAGTAACGTATTTTTATTGATGTCCTGCGTGACGGCATATTTCAGGCTGTCTTCGAGTGCAATAAAGGTCGTATTACGTTTGGCATTCAGCGGGTAAGCATCGTGATGATTAATCAGGGCCTCAAAACGTTGTTTAGCAACATTTAATACCGGCGTTTTTTCCGGTGCTAACATATTCAGCAGCCGGTTATTGATAATAACCTGATACTGACTGCCCATAAAATGGTCAAGCGGCATGGTAATCAGTGTGTCTAACCGAGGGTTATTTAACGGCCGGAAAACATCTTCCAGCATGCGTTTATCCGCCTCTGATAACCGCATCAGTTCAGCCTGTTCGTTCTGCAAGTCTTTATTGATCGATGCCTGTATCTCCGGGAACAGGTAGAACTGGTATTCGCCGTTCATACGCCAGCGTTTCGTGCCGGTAAAGTCGTTTTCCCGCCCGCTTTTGCTGGGAATTTTTTCCTCTCCAATCTGCCGGGCTCTGAAAAAGCTGACCGGATGACCATGATGGCAATACACTTCCCCGAAATCAGGCAGACTTTTTTGCAACGGGATGGTTGACATAGTAAAAGAGGTCCACAGTCCACCCAGTATCGTGCCCAGACTGCCGCCGACGTCGAAGAGCCAGCTGTCCATATTGGTATCAAACGGAACGCTGGTCACCGTATCAGCATCATTGACATGACGGAAATGAATCAGGGATGACAGGGATGACAGGGATTTTGCACCGCTGATAGTCAGGACCCTCGGCATTCCGTAGGTGTACAGGAGCGGATGGTTATCTCTCAGTGCTGCCGCCTGCAATAACCCCAGTGCGCCGCCCAGGCTGTGGCCGGTGATAAATAATTTTTTCTCCTTCGCGATATCTCTTAGTTTATCAATTTTTTCACCAAAATATTTCCCGATACATTGATACGCCTCCAGAAAACCCCGGTGAACTTTTGATTCACCGCCGGGAACTAATTCTGCCGGGCAGGGGATCGGCTGATAGGTTGCATCGGTCAGTATGCTCCGCTTACTTGCCGTGCCGCGCCACGCCACGATAATTTGTGACGCATTTTCCACAAAAAACATTTTTGTGTCATGATCACCTTTTTCATAATCCTTTGACTGCGAGGCATCCAGAAATACCGCCGGGCTGTAACGTTCTCTGAACGGCACATCAGTGACGATGGCCGGGTAATTAAAACTGTCTTTAAGTACCGGTGCCAGGGATAAATCAAAGCACTGCTGATAAAAAAACGAGGCGGTAGTATCCGGTTTCCGGATATATTCGCGCATATCCTCAGTTTCATTCGGGTCGGCCATAACCTCATCTTTATACACCAGCAGGGACAGCAGCCCCAGATTATAGGCATTCACCATATCGTAGTCCGGAGTATGGCGGAGAATTAAAGACCAGGCTCTGAACGGACATACCTCAATGACATGACAGCGGTTCCAGTCGGTATTGAAGAAAGTCTGTCCGTTAAATTTGTCTTCATCCGGAAAATGGTAATGAGGCAGCCCAAAACGGGACTGTTTCCACTGCGGGATATCCGGGGCTTTGTCACACAATTCACCGATGACAGCATAGCGGTAGCCACGGTTTACGGATTCCGCCGCCGGTTTCACGGTAGAATGGAATTCTCCCCGCAGTGTCCGCAGCGGACGATCCTCCATTTCATCAGTGAGTGCCTGAGCATCGAGGGTCAAAGTTGCCAGTGTGCGCGGTAAATTATCCTGCCGCAAATACCCCTGCTTATCAGTACATCCTTTTCTGACACCGCCCCCCCTGACTGTGAGTGTGTAATGGAGGCCTGCCAGAGGTTTATTAAATTCATCAACAAGCACACACTCAATCCAGGCGTTTAATTTAGCGCAGTCTGTGCAATAAGGGTCATTATACTTTACTGTGTCAGGTTGCATCGGTAATCCCTGTCTGCGGGTGAATAATATTCTGGTCTGTCAGATAACGGATAAAGAGCGCATTGCCTGCCCAGGTCACATCCGTCAGATCCTCCCGGCAGGTATCCATGTAATCATTAATCAGCGCCATCAGACGGCCGGGAGGTTCATCCAGCTGAAGAGCCAGCTCAGAATGATCCTCCCAGAACTGAATATAAAAATTATCGGTGATATTACGCCGTGACTGCGCAGAGTGATTCCAGGCCTCTGTCAGGTGGCGGCCCGGAACAAAAAGACCGGAAGATACAATTGTGCCGGTATCTGCGGGACGGCTCAGGATGATATTGCCGTCCGGGGACGGGATACAGCAGCCGGCGGCCGGCGCCAGCAGGGAAGCCCAGTCTGCCGGTTTGCAGGCAGGGATAATCACAGCCGCAATTCTTGCATCGAACAGCCGCAAAATGCAGTCCTCCCCCTCAAACAGCATCCGCTGGTAGTGCTGCCAGTGGGTTATCTGTGCATCCCAGCTGCCGGTACTGTGATAGGCCCAGCCCCAGCTTTCATCCGGAAACGGGTTGTTATCCAGATACTGCCCCATTCCGGACAGGGCCTGCCATTTGACACGGACAAGCCAGGGGCCGGCTGAGCCCAGGTGTGACAACGGTGTGCCGGCATACAGCGGCTGCGCCTCATCAATCCAGTCATACCGGTAAAACAGGTCTGACGGATCAGGGCGGGCCAGCTTATTCAGCAGAAAATAAACGTCATGCTGACTGTCCGATGTCAGCCATGTCCGCCAGTCTGTCGTCTTCATAGCTCTCATGCCTCCCCGGCCGGTTTCACCATCAGGCCGCCCGGATGCTGTGAGGCCAGCGCACAGTGTTTTTTCGCCGGATGCGGCGGTTCAGCCGGCGGTACCCCGTCCGGCGGCTGCAGCCGGACAGGGATACCGCCGCCGGGTGCATTGTCGCCGACATTCATATTACCGGACGAAAAAATTGCCCCCGGGGTAATACGGATAAAACTGTCGCCGACTTTAAGGGTGATTTCGGTTCCGGCCTCAATGATGATTTTTCCGTCACTGACGTGATGTGTCTGCTGTCCGCTGGATGTCACCAGGTTTCTGTCTGCCCGGGTATGTTGTTCACCTTTGATATGCTGCGAGGTATCCCCGGCTATCTGATGTTTTTGTGATCCGTCAATAATGACATGCTCATCACCGGCCAGTTCGGTATAACTGTTATGATCGATCCGCTGTTTCAGGTCATTTTGTATATGCCAGGTTGCGTCATTTTCGACATGCACATTCATGTCTTTCTGAGCATGAATATACACCTCTTCCTGATCGGCCAAATCATCAAAGCGCAGCTCATTAAACCCGTCCCCTTTATGGGTTTTGGTGCGGAACGTGGTGCGGGTTTTCTCTTTCGGCAGGTTCAGCGGCGGACGGTTGCGCCCGTTATAGGTGCAGCCGGTGATGACCGGACGATCAATATCCCCGTTAAGGTACGAAATAATGACTTCCTGCCCGATACGCGGTACCGACATAAAGCCGAAACCGTCCCCGTTCCAGCCATGGGCAACCCGCACCCAGCAGGAGGCGCTGTGGTCCGGTCTGCCGTAGCGATCCCAGTGAAAATAGACTTTCACCTCACCCTGATCGTTAGTGTAGATTTCCTCTCCGTCCGGCCCGACCACCGTTGCCAGCTCGTCACCGTCCGCCTGCGGGCGGAAACGGTACGGCGGCCGCCATTCGCGGGAGCCGGGAATGAACTGCACGGTATTACTGAAGGTGGTGCCTTCACCGCCGCTGTTATCCGCCAGCGGCTGGGTACCCCGGTGATTAACCGTAATGACCTGCCACGACTGATTCATCACCCCTGACGGGTGGTTTTTCAGGGTGAAGATTTTCCCCGGCCTCAGGGCAAAACAGTTGGTGCCCGCACTGCCGGTCTGGCGTTCATTCTGGGACTGTTCATAGCGCAGCATCGTAAAGTAGCCGCCCGGCTCATCCTGCTGAAAACGACCGTAACTTTCAAAGGTACCGTGCTGCCGGTGTATATCCCCGGTCAGCTGATGTTCAAGGGGGTAGGAGGGATTCTGCGGGTTGTAATCTTTCCGGATCTGAATATCACTGCACAGCTTTTCGGCGTAGCGCCAGGAGAATGCCGTGCTGTCACCGGTGTCCGTATCCGGCTGCGGGTTGTAGGTCAGGTGAATACCGGCAGTCATACCGAGATGACTGTCACTGTAAAAGAGTACCGGGCCTTCCTCAAACCAGAAATTAATACCCTCTTCTGCCGCCAGGCGGCACCAGAAATCATACGCGGATTCCCGCTTCTGGGTGATGTAATCGCGCTTCCCGTGCAGTTCGCCGTCGTAAAATTTCAGGTCATTTTTGACGTGTGCCTCATCCAGCAGGGTAGCGAGAACTTCCGGTACGGATTGCTGCCGGAAGATACGGCTGTCCTGGTTAAGGGTCATGATCCACATTTCCGGGCGGATCAGAAAGTGATACCAGGTTTTGTTGCCGTCGGTGTTGCCCTGTTCAGCGGAGGCCAGCAGCCCCTGCACGGTACGCACTTTAACACCGTTGCGGGTGACCGTCAGTGATGCGGCAGAGCCGAGATGATCCTCAAAGGTGATCGACGGCAGCAGGCTGACGGCGCTGAGGGTCAGCGAAAACAGTGAGGACAGGGATTCACTGAGGGAAAACTCGGTGACCTGAAAGGTCTGCTCCGGCAACCGGCCGATTTTGCAGGTAAACACCAGGCCGGACTGCCCCGGCAACAATTCAGAAACGGACGGGATCATGCCGGCTCCATAAATAAGGACAGACGAATTCTGCACACCGTTGTCGCCAGACAGTGCTGTGCAGAACCCATCAAAAAACAAACCGGCACGGCAGAAATACCGTCCGGCACGGTATCATTACGCTTCATCCGGCACACCGGGCAAGTGCGGGAGGGAATAATAGATTTCACATAACAGGCTGTAAAGCATGGCTGACCGGCGGCATGGCACGAAATATTTATCTTTCGTTGAAAATGGTGTGAGAATAGGAATATAACACTGAGAAAAAGGCTGATTATGATATTTTTGGCATGATAATCCGATAATCAGTATTCACTGCGCGGGTAAATAAAGAAAAACGCATTATATTACAATTTGTTATGCTCACTTTAAATGACAGCCAAAGAAACAAAGATGTAATGAAATATGTCACTTTTATAACATGTTGAATATTAATAATTAAATTAACAAATTATCGTCAAACAGGAAAAATGCGCTTTTTGATAGTGGATGTTTCTGAACTAATAAAAATATTAAGATTTAAATTATTTCGTTACTGTCGAGCAAAAAGCGCGCTATCCCGCAAAAAAACGGCCCGATAATCGTGAGTATCAGGCCGTGAGTCGTTATAGAAAAATCATGCTATCGGTCAACAACAATATCTTTATTCACCACTTCCGGACCACTGTTGCCAATCATGGTGGCAAATTTCTCAATCGGGTCGGTACGCAGTGCATACAGACGTTTCAGCGCATACGGGTTATCGCCGAGGCGGACTTTCCCCTGAATGGTGGTGACAGCCATCGTCATACCCGCCTGCTGTGCGGCATCCATCGCATCCTGATTATATGCCCCGAAAGGATAAGCCAGATAATGCTGTTCCGGATTCAGTTTTGCCAGTACGCGCTGTGAACGCTGGTAATCCAGCAGGAGTGTATGTTCTTTGCGGCTGAAAATAATCGGGTTTTTGCGGTTATCCAGACGGTGCAAAAAGTGGGTATGTGACTGAATATCAAACACATCCCGTGACTGCATCAGTTCCGGCCAGCACATAAATTGTAATCCGTCCGGTGCCCATTTCTGCGGTTTTGATTTCACCCGCGAGGAAATCACAAACAGGGTGGCTTTCTGATCATTCTGCTTCAGGATCGGATAAGCATAGCGGTAAACCGATTTCAGGCCATCGTCGAACGTCAGCGCCACCACTTTGCCCGGCAGGTTATTTTCCTTCGCCAGATAACCGGCCACGTCATCAAGGGAAATCGTCCGGTAACCGGCCTGCTTCAGATAATCCATCTGTGCCTTAAAGGCCTCAACGGATGTGGTGGTCGAGGTATGACGGAAATTCCTGTTTTCACTGTCTTTCAGGATATGGTGATACGTCAGGATCGGGATCCCTTTATCCAGCTCCACATCCGATAAACGGATGTACGCCAGTCTGTCTGCCAGGCGGATAGTCAGCCAGACAATTTTTTCACCCTCCCGGTTTTCCCTGACCATTTTAGCCAGCACCGGATAACGCAGATCACCAAACAGAGTGGCAACCGGGGATTTCGATTCATCCGGCGTGCCAAATACATTGGTGTTACGGATGGTTATCAGATAATCATAAATCGGATTATTGAGTTCATTCAGTGTGTCCAGCGGCGGCACGACTTTGGGTTTTTTATCTGACAGATGTTCGCTGCTGATAAAACCGCGGTCATTGCCAAACTGTAACTCACGGAATTCCCCTTTCATCGGATAAATATAAAAACCGTGTGACGGGTTCAGTTCCGCAACCCCCTGCATCACACCGGCGACCGGTGCGAAAATCACCTGCGGTTCTTTTACCTGAATCAGTACCGGCGATTCATCTTTCAGTAACCATTCCTGTGAATCGGAAGGGGCTTCCGCCGCCCGGCTGATACCGGCGACAGAAAATAAAATCATAAAAATAAACAATACGTTGCGCATAATATGCCCGTTTGCTTGCTGTTCTGCACAAAAAAGCCCTCCTTAAAAAGGAGGGCTGTTCAGTCAGTTACATTGCTGTATCACTTACTCTTTGCTGCCACCGAAGCCCGCGTTCAGAAGCTCAGCTAAGTTAGCTGTTGCTTCATCAGCGCTGACCGGCTGTGGTGCTGCATCGGCAGTTTCTGCCAGATGACGGCGGCGGATACGATCCTGGTGGTACGCGAAACCGGTACCGGCCGGGATCAGGCGACCCACAATGACGTTCTCTTTCAGACCGCGCAGTTCGTCGCGTTTACCCGCAACGGCCGCCTCGGTCAGAACGCGGGTGGTCTCCTGGAACGATGCCGCAGAGATAAAGGACTCTGTTGCCAGAGACGCTTTGGTGATACCCAGCAGATCACGTTCGAAGGTTGCAGGAATTTTACCTTCCTGCTCCAGCAGACGGTTTGCCACTTTCACGCGTGCATATTCAACCTGCTCACCTTCGAGGAACTCAGAGCTTCCCGCAGAGGTGATGGTGACTTTACGCAGCATCTGACGAACGATAACTTCGATGTGTTTATCGTTAATCTTAACGCCCTGTAAGCGGTAAACTTCCTGGACTTCGTTCGCGATATAACGGGCAACCGCATTCACGCCGCGCAGACGCAGGATATCGTGCGGTGATTCCGGACCATCGGATACGACGTCACCACGTTCAACCATTTCGCCTTCGAACACGTTGAGCTGACGCCATTTCGGAATCATCTCTTCATACGGATCGCTGCCGTCGATTGGTGTGATCACCAGACGACGCTTACCTTTGGTCTCTTTACCGAACGAGATGATACCGCTGATTTCAGCCAGGATCGCAGGCTCTTTCGGACGACGCGCTTCGAACAGATCCGCAACGCGCGGCAGACCACCGGTAATATCCTTGGTACCGACAGATTCCTGCGGGATACGTGCCAGCGTGTCACCGGCGTTGATGGTAACACCATCATCCAGCTGAACAATCGCTTTACCCGGCAGGAAGTAAGCGGCAGGCATATCCGTGTTCGGGATCAGAACATCGTTACCCTGTGCATCAACAATTTTCAGTGCCGGACGCATTTCTTTCGCACTGGTGGTACGTTCTGCAGAATCCAGAACAACCAGTGAGGACAGACCGGTTAATTCATCAGTCTGACGGGTGATGGTCTGACCATCGTGCATATCTGTGAAGCGGATAACACCGGATACTTCACTGACGACCGGCATGGTATGCGGATCCCAGTTAGCGACCGTTTCACCGCCGTTGACGGCTTCACCGTCACCTTTGGAAAGCTGAGCACCGTAAGGCACTTTATAGCTTTCTTTGGTACGGCCGAATTCATCGATCAGACGCAGTTCAGTGTTACGTGAAGTCACCACCAGTTTACCGGCAGTGTTACCGATAAGCTTCGCGTTGAACAGTTTCACTGTACCTTTGTTACGGACCTGAATGCTCGATTCCGCAGCAGCACGGGATGCCGCACCACCGATGTGGAACGTACGCATCGTCAGCTGTGTACCCGGTTCACCGATTGACTGTGCCGCGATAACACCCACCGCCTCACCGGCGTTGATGATGTGACCACGCGCCAGGTCACGACCGTAGCATTTCGCACAGACACCGAAGTCAGTTTCACAACTTACAACGGAACGTACTTTCACGCTGTCGACAGAGTTTTCTTCTAACAGGTCACACTGTTTTTCGTGCAGCAGGGTGTTACGCGGGATAAGAATATCCGCAGTACCCGGCTTCAGAATGTCTTCAGCAGCCACACGGCCTAATACGCGGTCACGCAGAGGTTCTTTAACATCACCACCCTCGATAACCGGGGTCATGACGATACCTTCGTGCGTACCACAGTCATCTTCAGTGATGACGAGGTCTTGTGCCACGTCAACCAGACGACGGGTCAGGTAACCGGAGTTTGCTGTTTTCAGTGCGGTATCCGCCAGACCTTTACGCGCACCGTGGGTTGAGATGAAGTACTGGAGTACGTCAAGACCTTCACGGAAGTTCGCGGTGATTGGCGTTTCGATGATGGAACCATCCGGTTTCGCCATCAGACCACGCATACCGGCCAGCTGACGAATCTGTGCGGCAGAACCACGCGCACCGGAGTCGGCCATCATAAAGATACTGTTGAAAGAAACCTGCTGTTCTTCTTCGCCGTCACGGTTAACCACGGTTTCAACAGACAGGTTTTCCATCATCGCCTTGGCAACACGTTCGTTGGCTGCGGCCCAGATATCGATAACTTTGTTATAACGTTCGCCGGCGGTAACCAGACCAGACTGGAACTGCTCCTGGATTTCGGCCACTTCCGCTTCCGCTTCCGCGATGATCCCGGCTTTTTTCTCCGGAATAACCATGTCATCGATACCAACAGATGCACCTGAACGGGCAGCGTAGGCAAAACCGGTGTACATGATCTGGTCAGCAAAGATAACGGTCGGCTTCAGACCCAGAATACGGTAACAGGTGTTCAGCATTTTGGAGATTGCTTTTTTACCCAGCGGCTGGTTAACCAGTGAGTAAGGCAGACCACGCGGAACGATACGCCATAAGATGGCACGGCCGACAGTGGTATCAATCATGCTGGTACGCTTGGTGACATTACCTTCGCCGTCTTTCACTTCTTCAGTGATACGGACTTTCACACGGGCATGCAGAGACGCATGACCGGCGCGGTATACACGCTCAGCTTCGGTTGAACCGTTCAGTACCATGCCTTCGCCTTTGGCGTTAACACAGTCACGGGTCATGTAGTACAGGCCCAGAACAACGTCCTGAGAAGGTACGATAATCGGATCGCCGCTTGCCGGTGACAGGATGTTGTTGGTGGACATCATCAGGGCACGGGCTTCGAGCTGCGCTTCCAGGGTCAGAGGGACGTGAACCGCCATCTGGTCACCATCGAAGTCGGCGTTATATGCCGCACAAACGAGCGGGTGCAGCTGGATAGCTTTACCTTCGATAAGGATAGGTTCAAACGCCTGAATACCCAGACGGTGAAGTGTCGGTGCACGGTTCAGGAGAACCGGGTGCTCACGGATAACTTCATCCAGGATATCCCATACGACCGCTTCTTCGCGCTCAACCATTTTCTTGGCAGCTTTGATGGTGGTAGCAAGACCACGCAGTTCCAGCTTACCGTAGATGAACGGTTTGAACAGTTCCAGTGCCATTTTCTTAGGCAGACCGCACTGATGCAGACGCAGGTACGGACCTACGGTGATAACAGAACGACCGGAATAGTCAACACGCTTACCGAGCAGGTTCTGACGGAAACGACCCTGTTTACCTTTGATCATGTCTGCCAGCGATTTCAGCGGACGCTTGTTAGAGCCGGTAATTGCACGACCACGACGGCCGTTATCCAGCAGCGCATCCACGGCTTCCTGCAGCATACGTTTTTCGTTACGTACGATGATGTCAGGTGCAGCCAGATCCAGCAGGCGTTTCAGACGGTTGTTACGGTTGATCACACGACGGTACAGATCGTTCAGATCTGATGTCGCAAAACGACCACCATCGAGCGGAACTAACGGACGCAGATCCGGTGGTAACACCGGCAGCACTGTCAGGATCATCCACTCCGGTTTGTTACCGGACTGAATGAACGCTTCCAGCAGCTTGATACGCTTGGTCAGTTTCTTACGTTTGGTTTCTGAATTGGTTTCATTCAGTTCTTCGCGCAGGTTTTCGACTTCCTGTTCCAGATCCATTGCTTTCAGCAATGCCTGGATGGCTTCCGCACCCATTTTCGCGTCGAACTCATCACCGAACTCTTCCAGAGCGTCGAGATACTGTTCTTCTGTCAGGATCTGGCTGCGTTCCAGGCTGGTCATCCCGCCTTCAACAACAACATAAGATTCAAAGTACAGAACACGTTCGATATCACGCAGCGGCATATCCAGCAGCAGGCCGATACGGGACGGCAGTGATTTCAGGAACCAGATGTGTGCGGTCGGTGATGCCAGTTCGATGTGACCCATGCGCTCACGGCGCACTTTAGTCTGAGTCACTTCAACACCACACTTCTCACAAATCACACCACGGTGTTTCAGACGTTTGTACTTACCGCACAAACATTCGTAATCTTTTACCGGCCCGAAGATACGCGCACAGAAAAGCCCGTCACGCTCAGGTTTGAACGTACGGTAGTTAATGGTTTCCGGCTTTTTCACTTCACCAAATGACCATGAACGAATCATGTCAGGTGAGGCCAGACCAATTTTGATCGCATCAAACTCTTCGGTCTTGGTTTGCGCTTTCAGAAACTTTAATAAGTCTTTCACGAAATGGCTCCTGTCGGAGTTAGACCTGTGAGACAAACGGTCGTCTGTTTGTCCCTTAAACCAGATTTACTGGTGCTGCCCGTGTACCACGGGCAGCCACAACGGTAATTACTCGTCTTCCAGCTCGATATTGATACCGAGGGAACGGATTTCTTTCAGCAATACGTTGAAAGATTCCGGCATTCCCGGCTCCATCTGATGACTGCCGTCAACGATGTTTTTGTACATCTTCGTACGACCGTTAACGTCATCCGATTTCACCGTCAGCATCTCCTGGAGGGTGTAAGCGGCACCGTATGCTTCCAGTGCCCACACTTCCATCTCCCCGAAGCGCTGACCACCGAACTGCGCCTTACCACCCAGCGGCTGCTGGGTAACCAGGCTGTAAGAACCGGTAGAACGCGCATGCATCTTGTCATCAACCAGGTGGTTCAGTTTCAGCATATACATATAGCCGACGGTAACCTGACGCTCGAACTGCTCGCCGGTACGACCATCAAACAGTGTGATCTGACCAGAAGTCGGTAAGCCACCCAGAGTCAGTAATGCTTTGATTTCCTGCTCTTTTGCACCATCGAATACCGGTGTTGCTGTCGGCATACCTTTTTTCAGGTTGTTCGCCAGACGCAGAACTTCTTCATCACTGAAGGTGTTCAGATCCACTTTCTGACGCGGGTCATTACCCAGGTCATAGGCTTTCTGGATGAATTCGCGTAATTTCGCGATTTCCTGCTGCTCTTTGATCATCTGGTTGATTTTGTCACCGATGCCTTTCGCAGCCATACCCAGGTGGGTTTCCAGAATCTGACCGATGTTCATACGCGATGGTACGCCCAGCGGGTTCAGTACGATGTCAACAGGGTTACCTTTTTCATCGTATGGCATATCTTCGATAGGGTTAATTTTTGAGATAACCCCTTTGTTACCGTGACGACCCGCCATTTTATCACCAGGCTGGATCTGACGTTTAACAGCCAGATACACTTTAACGATTTTCAGCACGCCCGGTGCCAGATCATCGCCCTGGGTGATTTTGCGGCGTTTCGCTTCCAGTTTCTTGGCGAACTCAGATTTCAGTTCGTCATACTGCTCGGCCAGCTGTTCTAACTGATTCTGTTTTTCTTCATCAGTCAGAGCCAGTTCCAGCCAGCGCTCGCGCGGCAGTTTGTCCAGTTTGTCCGCTTCCATACCGCCGTTGATCAGAACAGAACGGATACGGCTGAACAGACCGGCTTCCAGAATCTGGAGCTCTTCGGTCAGGTCTTTCTTCGCGTCACGCAGCTGCATCTCTTCGATTTCGAGAGCACGCTTGTCTTTTTCCACGCCATCGCGGGTAAAGACCTGGACGTCGATAACCGTACCGGAAACACCGTTCGGTACGCGCAGAGATGAATCTTTCACGTCTGACGCTTTTTCACCGAAGATAGCACGCAGCAGTTTCTCTTCCGGGGTTAACTGTGTTTCACCTTTCGGTGTCACTTTACCGACCAGAATGTCGCCGCCTTTCACTTCCGCACCGATATACACGATACCGGATTCATCCAGTTTGGAGAGAGCAGCTTCACCCACGTTAGGGATGTCGGCGGTGATCTCTTCCGGCCCCAGTTTGGTGTCACGGGACACACAAGCCAGTTCCTGGATGTGGATAGTGGTGAAACGGTCTTCCTGAACCACACGCTCGGACACGAGGATGGAGTCTTCGAAGTTGTAACCGTTCCATGGCATAAATGCCACGCGCATGTTCTGACCCAGTGCCAGTTCGCCGAGGTCAGTTGACGGACCATCAGCCAGCACGTCACCGCGTTCAACCGGCTCGCCCAGCGATACACAAGGAGTCTGGTTGATACAGGTGTTCTGGTTAGAACGGGTATATTTGGTCAGGCTGTAGATGTCGATGCCCGCTTCGCCGGCATACATTTCATCTTCATTTACCTTGATAACGATACGTGATGCGTCAACGTACTGAACAGTACCGCCGCGTCTGGCTACGGCTGTAACACCGGAGTCAACCGCTACCGCACGTTCCATACCGGTACCAACCAGCGGCTTGTCAGCGCGCAGAGTCGGAACCGCCTGACGTTGCATGTTCGCACCCATCAATGCACGGTTGGCGTCATCGTGTTCCAGGAACGGGATCAGGGATGCACCGACAGAAACCACCTGCTGGGTGGAAACGTCCATATACTGAACCTGATCACGGCTGAATAAGCTGGATTCACCTTTGTTACGGCAGGTAATCAGTTCATCAACGAAGTGACCTTCGTCATCTAACACGGTGTTTGCCTGTGCAATGATGAAGTTACCTTCTTCGATTGCAGACAGATAATGAATTTCATCGGTAACAACATCGTCACGCACTAAACGGTACGGGGTTTCCAGGAAACCATATTCGTTAGTCTGTGCATAAACAGATAAGGAGTTGATCAGACCGATGTTCGGACCTTCAGGGGTCTCGATAGGACATACGCGACCGTAGTGAGTCGGGTGAACGTCTCGTACTTCGAAGCCGGCACGCTCACGGGTCAGACCGCCCGGGCCTAATGCTGAGATACGGCGTTTGTGCGTAATTTCTGACAGCGGGTTGTTCTGGTCCATAAACTGGGACAGCTGGCTGGAACCGAAGAACTCTTTAACCGCAGCAGAAATCGGCTTGGCGTTAATCATATCCTGAGGCATCAGGTTATCCAGATCACCCAGTGACAGACGCTCTTTCACCGCACGCTCAACACGGACCAGACCGACACGGAACTGGTTCTCTGCCATTTCACCGACAGAACGGATACGACGGTTACCTAAGTGGTCGATATCATCCACTTCACCGCGGCCGTTACGGATGTCGATCAGTTTCTTCATGACATCAGTAATGTCCTGCTGGCTCAGGATCCCGGTACCGTCAGAGTCATCACGACCCAGTGAACGGTTGAACTTCATGCGGCCGACCGCAGACAGATCATAACGATCTTCAGAGAAGAACAGGTTCTCGAACAGGTTTTCAGCAGCTTCGCGGGTTGGCGGCTCACCAGGGCGCATCATGCGGTAGATTTCTACCAGTGCGCTTAAACGATCGTTGGTCGGATCCACACGCAGGGTTTCTGACATGTAGGCGCCGTGATCCAGGTCGTTGGTGAACAGGGTTTCAATGGTTTTGTGACCGGACTGGCTCAGACGCGCCAGCAGATCCAGTGACATTTCCATGTTCGCCGCACAGATTAATTCGCCGGTCGCTTCATCGATGTAATCACGCGCAACCACTTTACCTGCGATATATTCAACAGGCACTTCAATCTGGTTAACTTCGTCTTTTTCCAGCTGGCGGATATGACGGGCAGTGATACGACGACCTTTCTCAACATAAACTTTACCGTTCGCTTCGATATCGAAGGATGCGGTTTCACCACGCAGACGCTCAGGAATGAGGGTCATGGTCAGTTTATTGTTGCGGATTTCAAAGGTGGTTTTTTCGAAGAACAGGTTCAGAATGTCTTCGGTGCTGAAATTCATCGCACGCAGAATGATCGATGCCGGTAATTTACGGCGGCGGTCAATACGGACAAATAAGTTGTCTTTCGGATCGAATTCGAAATCCAGCCATGAACCACGGTAAGGAATGATACGTGCGTTATACAGCACTTTACCGGAAGAGTGCGTTTTACCTTTGTCACTGTCAAAGAACACGCCCGGGCTGCGGTGTAACTGAGAAACGATAACACGCTCAGTACCGTTGATAACGAACGTTCCGTTTTCAGTCATGAGCGGAATCTCGCCCATGTAAACTTCCTGTTCTTTAATATCTTTAACTGTGCCTTCCGGTGCTTCACGCTCGTAAACAACCAGGCGCAGTTTTACGCGCAGCGGTGCGGAAAAGGTTACGCCGCGGATCTGACATTCTTTAACGTCAAATACCGGCTCACCCAGACGGAAACTGACATATTGCAGTTCAGCATTACCACTGTAGCTCTGAATCGGGAAAACGGAACGGAACGCGGCTTCCAGGCCGTTCTGACCGTCCGGATCGAGTTCAATGAATTTCTGGAATGAATCCAGCTGGATAGAAAGGAGATACGGTACATCCAGCACTTGCGGACGTTTACCAAAATCCTTACGAATACGTTTCTTCTCGGTATAGGAGTAAACCATAGGGTTCCTCAGCTCGCTTGATCAGTGACCCGGCCTGCCCGTATCGGACGGACAGTCGCTACAACTATCTAATTTGGACAGAAAATTGAACATTTTCTGTTAATACCCATTGCTATTACTCTTAAATCATTTCATTGCGCTGCTGACTACCGAGCTACCCGAGCGAATCGCAGTCATAAACACAGTATATTAAGTCGTCAATAGCAAAAAGTATTCGGAGAGTTTGCGGGTGTCAGATAACACAACTGTTACCCCGAAAACACACGCATGCGCATTAGCGCAAAAAGGCTGGTGACCAATAAGTCACCAGCCATCAGCCATTTTCAGGCTGCTACTGCAAAAAGTGGCTTATTTAACTTCAACTTCCGCGCCAGCTTCTTCCAGAGATTTTTTCAGAGTTTCAGCTTCATCTTTGCTCACACCTTCTTTCAGTGCAGCAGGTGCGCTTTCAACTAAGTCTTTAGCTTCTTTCAGGCCCAGACCAGTTGCGCCGCGAACAGCTTTGATTACTGCAACTTTGTTAGCGCCTGCAGCTTTCAGAATAACGTCGAACTCAGTTTTCTCTTCAGCAGCTTCAGCAGGGCCCGCAGCAACTGCTACAGCAGCAGCAGCAGAAACGCCGAATTTTTCTTCCATCATGGTGATCAGTTCAACAACGTCCATTACAGACATTTCAGCAACTGCGTCCAGGATTTGTTCTTTAGTGATAGACATACGATATGTTCCTAAAATTCAGAATAAGTTTATACGTTAAAAAGCAACGAAGAAAAGAAAGGGCAATTAAGCAGCTTCTTTCTGATCGCGTAACGCTGCCAGAGTGCGAACCAGTTTGCCTGCAGAGGCTTCTTTCATGGTTGCCATCAGGCGCGCGATTGCTTCTTCGTAAGTCGGGAGTGTTGCTAAGCGATCGATATCTTTCGCTGCAATTAACTCACCTTCAAAGGCTGCGGCTTTAATCTCGAATGCAGGGTTCGCTTTCGCGAATTCTTTGAACAGACGAGCAGCAGCGCCCGGGTGTTCATGAGAAAATGCAATCAAGGTAGGACCGACGAATACGTCTTTCAGGCACTCAGAAGAGGTACCTTCAACAGCACGACGCAGCAGGGTGTTACGTACTACACGTACAGTAACGCCAGCTTCACGACATGCTTTACGCAGACCGGTCATTTTATCTACAGTCACACCACGGGAATCCGCGACAACTGCAGACAGCGCACCTTTGGCAACTTCGCTGACTTCAGCAACAATCGCTTGTTTGTCTTGAAGATTTAATGCCATTAGCTTCTTGCTCCTGGTTTAGCCGGGTAATACAACCCCGGAACTCACTTCACTCAGCACCGGAAGGTGGAGAGCGCTAAAACACGGTGAGCAGAATACTCGAATAAAATTCTTGTGGCTCTGTCACCGTCTACGCAGGAAAATTAAGTAATCACTTACACCTGCGGTCTTGGACGGGGCCCGGAAAAGGCCGGGCTCCAACCGAAATTCTGGGCTGTGCCTGATTCCGTGATAATTTCACTAAATCAAATACAGCAAACATTGGGCGTCAGATTCTACAGAAACCTGACCCCAATGTAAAGCGCTTACTATCCGCAGATATTAAGCAGCAGCAGTCAGACCAGACTGGTCGATTGCAACACCCGCACCCATGGTGGTAGACAGGCTGACTTTCTTGATGTACACGCCTTTCGCTGAAGATGGTTTTGCTTTTTTCAGCGCAACCAGCAGAGCTTCCAGGTTTTCTTTCAGTTTATCAGTGTCGAAATCTACTTTACCGATAGTGGTGTGGATGATCCCGTTTTTGTCGTTACGGTAACGAACCTGACCGGCTTTAGCGTTGTTCACAGCTTCAGCAACGTTAGGCGTTACAGTACCTACTTTCGGGTTTGGCATCAGGCCGCGCGGGCCTAAGATCTGACCTAATTGGCCAACAACGCGCATTGCATCCGGAGATGCGATAACAACGTCGAAGTCCATTTCGCCGGCTTTGATTTTGTCAGCCAAGTCTTCCATACCAACCAGTTCTGCGCCGGCAGCTTTAGCAGCTTCAGCGTTAGCGCCCTGTGCGAACACAGCGACACGGACAGAACGACCGGTACCGTTTGGCAGTACAGTTGCACCGCGAACGTTTTGATCAGATTTACGTGCATCGATACCCAGGTTAACGGCAACGTCAACGCTTTCAACGAATTTAGCAGTCGCTAATTCTTTCAGCAGGGCTACGGCTTCATTGATGTCGTACAGTTTGGTCGCATCAACTTTTTCACGGATATTGCGCATGCGCTTGGTCAGTTTAGCCATCGATTAACCCTCCACTACCAGGCCCATGGAACGAGCAGTACCTTCGATAGAACGCATCATAGCTTCTACATCGGCACCAGTCATATCCGCTGCTTTAGTCTCAGCAATCTCACGAACCTGAGCAGAAGTAATTTTACCTACTTTCTCTTTGTTCGGTTTGCCGGAACCAGATTTCAGACCTGCAGCTTTCTTCAGTAAAACTGCCGCTGGCGGAGTTTTAGTGATGAAAGTGAAAGAACGGTCAGCATAAACGGTGATAACAACCGGGATTGGTAAACCTTTTTCCATGCTGTCTGTTTTGGCGTTAAACGCTTTACAGAATTCCATGATGTTCACACCCTGCTGACCCAGTGCAGGACCAACCGGCGGACTTGGGTTTGCCATACCAGCTGCAACCTGCAGTTTGATATAGGCTTGTACTTTCTTAGCCATTTAAAAAATCCTCAATATGGGTAATAGCGCCGGTTATCCCGGCTCCCCTATGAATACAGGCCCGCGTAAAAAACGCGAACCCCTGAAAAACAAAAGGCGCGAAATTGTAGATAAATTTCCCGCCCTTTGCAAGCCCGGAAAAAAAACCGTTACGGTTTTTCGACCTGACTGAAATCCAGTTCGACCGGTGTTGCACGACCAAAAATAGAGACTGATACCTTCAGGCGGCTCTTCTCGTAGTCGACTTCTTCAACAACACCATTAAAGTCTGCAAACGGACCATCGGAAACACGGACCATTTCGCCCGGTTCGAACAGCGTTTTCGGACGCGGCTTATCACCCACCTGCTGCAGGCGGTTCATAATCGCATCAACTTCTTTATCGCTGATCGGTGCAGGACGATCGGATGTTCCGCCGATGAATCCCATTACACGCGGTACGTTACGCACCAGATGCCAGGATGCATCGTTCATCACCATCTGGACCAGGACATAGCCCGGGAAGAATTTGCGCTCACTTTTGCGGCGCTGACCGCTGCGGATCTCGACGACTTCTTCCGTTGGCACCATGACTTCGCCAAATGAATCTTCCATCCCGTTGATTTTGATATGTTCACGCAGAGACTGCGCAACCCGGCTCTCGAATCCGGAGAAAGCCTGGATGACATACCAACGTTTTTTAGGAGAATCCGACATCTTTAGAACCTCAGAAGGATGTTATATAGGAAACAAGACGGACAAGGATACCATCAAGGCCCCATAACACTAACGACATAACCGCTGTGACTGCCGCAACGATCAGTGTTGTATGCAGTGTTTCCTGACGTGTAGGCCAGATCACTTTACGCATTTCAACCCGTGCTTCGCGGGCAAAAGTCAGTGTCGCTCTGCCTTTCGTTGTCCACAGTGCAATACCACCGGCTAATGCGATGACGACAACAACTGCCAGCGCACGCAGCGCAAGATTAAATTCGCGGAAGTAGTAGTTCCCGCCGATGGCGGCGATCAGCAGAACTGCGACCACTAACCATTTGGCAATGTCAGCACCACGGCCGTTTTGTTGAGCTTCGCTATTCGCACTCATAAACCAACCTGTAACCATGAAATAAAAAAGTCAGCCGGACTGCCTCGCTGTTGCAAAACAAATCAGACCAAAATTAGGGACAGATGCAATTGTATCTGACTTGGCGTCATAATCCAGCATGAGTTTCGTATTCTTCGAGATACTCACCATTCGTTGCGTGAGAGCCTATCTCACCAGTAGTTGATGATCAACTAGTGATGAGATAGGTTCTTCATAAAACAACGCAGAAAAAGGGCATCAAATGATGCCCTTTTTAGGATTATTACATCCGTAATTAACCCATTACTTTCGCTACAACACCCGCGCCAACGGTACGACCGCCTTCACGGATTGCGAAACGCAGACCATCGTCCATCGCGATTGGGTGGATCAGGGTGACGATCATTTTGATGTTGTCGCCCGGCATTACCATTTCAACGCCTTCCGGCAG
>NZ_JBICLU010000003.1:0-1102 GCF_043105645.1 Morganella sp. TYF_1
ATCTGGCTAAAAATGTTTTTCAGCTTTGTGGATTAAATCAGGCGGGTAAACCGGTTTATAAAAAACGCACTGATCGTAAAACGTTACTACAGACCGTCGCGAATATTCCGGCCTGCCTGATTGGAGTGGAAGCCTCCACGGGCGCATTTTACTGGCAGCGTGAGTTCGAAAAACTGGGACATAAGGTCAAAGTGATCAGCCCTCAGTATGTAAAACCCTTTGTCCACGGGCAAAAAAATGACGGTAATGATGCACAGGCTATCGCAATTGCTCTGATGCAGCCAACAATGCAGTTCGTACCACCCAAAAGCCCTGAACAGCAGGATATCCAGGCTCTGCACCGTGCAAGACAGCGTATTGTTAATCACCGCACTGCGACAGTCTGTCAAATCCGGGGACTGCTGCTTGATCGGGGAATAACAATCGGCGCGGCAGTCTCAAGAGTTCGTCGTGCTGTTCCGCTTATTCTTGAAGATGTTGAAAATGGTCTTAGCGTTAGAATGCGCAGGACGATTGCAGAACTTTATGATCTCTTTAACGATCTTGGTCGTCGTATAAGCTTTTTTGATAAAGAAATTGATGCTGTGTTCAGGCAATCAGAAGCCTGCCAGCGCATTGCCAAAGTTAAAGGCATCGGCCCTAAAACAGCAACAGCTGTTGTTGCCGCGATTGGCAAAGGAACTGAATTTAAAAATGGTCGTCACTTTGCCGCATGGCTTGGTCTGGTTCCACGACAGCACTCGAGTGGTGACAGGCAGGTACTGATGAATATGACGAAAAAAGGCGACAAGCATTTGCGAACCTTATTTATTCATGGAGCCAGGGCAGTAGTTAGAGTGGCTGCAAATAATAATGAGGGTTATTTAAATCAATGGGTTAATCAGCTAAAAGAGCGACGAGGATTTAACAAAACGACCGTTGCAGTCGCCAATAAAAATGCCAGAATTATTTGGTCAATTCTTCACAATGAAACAGAGTACAGACCGGCAGTGTAATAGCATACCTTTAAAAGTTGCAAAGTATTGAAAAATGGCCACAGGTTGAACCTGCACGATCGGAACCTGACTACTATATTGGCCTTCGTGGCCGTCCAGTTGTTGAG
>NZ_JBICLU010000004.1:0-109760 GCF_043105645.1 Morganella sp. TYF_1
ATTGGTCACTCTTCAAGACTTCTCAAAAATAATATTTTTTGTGATATGTCCTGCGAGTGCCCACACAGATTGTCTGATAAATTGTTAAAGAGCAGTTGCAACCTTCGCTGCCGTTGCCGGTCTTCTGCGTTGTTGCGAGGCTGCGTATATTACGTTTTCAGCCCCTTCGAGTCAAGCAATAATTTCTTATCTGCCGTTCTCTTTTTTCCTGCCGGACCGCGTGTTAGCGCGTTGTTCCGTGTCAGTGGAGGTGCATTATAGGGAGTCGCTTTCAGAAGACAAGTGTTTATTTCAACTTTTTTTCTGTTCGCCACTTTTTTCACCACAACGGTGTTTTATCCGGCAAAATCCCGGTGATTTGCTTTAAATCTGAACAAACTCAGCAGCAAAGGCTTCAACCTGCTGCCAATCCGTGTATTCCACTTCCTTGGTGGTATCCGTTTCACCTTTTGTCATTTTCATAATCAGACGGATCATCATCCGGTCAAACCAGCCGTAACGCGGATACAGTAATGCCCCGGCGAATACCGTACAGATGGTCGGCCTCCAGGGGGTTGCGGCCAGAAACTTCCGGACATACACATTTGTCTCTGGTGTCCGTTTCTCCGGCTTGCGGGCTGTCAGGTTTACGCCGAAGAAAGCGGTTTTCATCTGATTCAGCTGCACTGCGTGCAACTTCGCGAATTTATCCAGCGCGCGGTTAAAGTGACCGTAGCGGATAGATGCCCCGACCAGCACCTTCTCATACGGTGCCAGATTCAGCGGCTGATTATCCTGCAAAGATCGGACATCACACTCTGCTCCTGCTTTGCGCAGATGCAGGGCAAGTTCAGTAATGATTTTTTTTGTCTGCCCGTCATGGCCGGAATAAAGCAACAAGTACGACATGAAACACTCCGTTAATCACGCCAGAACGTCGGCGTCAGCAATACCAGCAAAGTAAAGACTTCCAGACGACCAAATAACATCGTCACGACAAGGATCCATTTTCCGCCCGGATTCAGGGTAGTAAAGTTCTCACCCAGCGTTCCCAGCCCCGGTCCCAGATTATTCAGTGTGGTGGCTATCGCAGAGAAAGCGGAAAATTCATCAACACCTGTCGCTATCAGTAACAGCATACTGACCACAAAGACCAGCGCATAAGCGGAGAAAAATCCCCAGACAGCTTCGATAATGCGTTCCGGCAATGCCCTGCGGCCCAGTTTGATAGTGTAAACCGCATTCGGATGCACAAGGCGTTTCAGTTCACGTGCGCCCTGAAGGAACAGCAGCATAATACGGATAACCTTCAGACCACCACCGGTCGACCCCGCACATCCGCCGACAAATGCGGCACACAGCAACAGCATCGGCAGGAATAACGGCCATTTATAGAAACTGTCAGTGGAGAACCCGGCGGTTGTCGCCATTGAGACAACCTGGAAAAATGCCTGGTTGAGGGTTTGTCCCTCCGTAGCATAGACATCAAACTTCCACAAAACCAACGCACAGATCACGACCAGCACAAGCTGGAGGGAAATAAACATCCTGAATTCCAGGTCACGCCAGTAGACGCCCAGGCTGCGTCCGGTCAGTACTGCAAAGTGCAGGCCATAGTTACAGCCCGAGATCAGCAGGAAAATGGCAATGATGGTGTTAATTGCCGGACTGTTAAAGTAACCGATACTGGCATCATGGGTGGAAAATCCGCCGATGGCGATAGTGGAAAAGCTGTGAGATATCGCATCAAAAACATCCATCCCCGCAAACCAGAGAGCAATTGCACAGACGATGGTGAGGAACACATAAATCAACCAGAGCGTTTTTGCCGTTTCCGCAATCCTCGGGCGCATTTTATTGTCTTTCAGCGGCCCCGGCATTTCCGCCCGGTACAACTGCATTCCCCCGACACCCAGCAGCGGCAGGATAGCAACAGCCAGTACAATGATCCCCATCCCGCCCAGCCACTGTAACATCTGCCGGTAGAATAAAATGGCTTTGGGCAGTGTATCCAGCCCGACCAGTGTGGTGGCACCCGTTGTGGTTAACCCGGAGAATGATTCAAAAAACGCATCGGTCACCGACAGGTTCGGACGCTCAGAAAAAATAAAAGGTAATGCCCCGACACTGCCCAGCACTGTCCAGAACAGCACCACAATCAGAAAACCTTCTTTCGGCTTTAACTCACTTTTTTTATTGCGGTTCGGGATCCAGAGCAGCAGGCCGATAATCAGTGCCGCCAGGAATGTCTGACTGAATGCTTTACCTGCACCGTCTTTATAGATGAGCGCCACAATCCCGGGAATGATCATGGTGACAGAAAAAATAATGACGAGTAACCCGACAATACGGGTTATGGCGCGAAAATGCATTGCAGCAGAGTCCTCAGAAATCAGTTTCCGGTGGTGTCATCAGGGCATTTAAGCTCAAACATTCCCCGGCTCAGGTCACGTAATTTATCACTAACCTCACTCAGTAAGGTAGCAGGAATCGAAATACGTAACGTCACATCCGCACCGAAATCACTGTTGATTATCGTGCCATCCACCTGCCGGACCACTAATTCTGCCTGGCTGATAAAGCTGTAATCACAGGTTATTTCACATATCACCTGCGGGATTTTGATTTTCGTCACCAGCAATTTCAGTGCCTGCTGAACCCCGCTGCCGTATGCACGGACCAGCCCGCCGGTGCCTAATTTTATTCCGCCGAAATAACGGACAACCACCGCCGTAATTTCCCCGATGCCGCTGCCGAGCAGCGGTGCAATCATCGGTTTACCGGCGGTTCCGGTCGGCTCACCGTCATCAGAAAAACCCAGTTGCTGCGAATCATCCGGACGCCCCGCAACAAATGCCCAGCAATGGTGCCGGGCATCGGGATATTCATCTTTGACAGACTGGATAAATTGCTTTGCTTCATCCACCCCGTCCGTATGTTGCAACAGGGTGATGAAACGGCTTTTTTTTATCTCTTCAGTAAACGTAACCGGCTCAGCCGGTATAAGGTACGATTTCATTACGGCAGATTCAGATCCCGCGTCATATTTTCCACACTGTTGTCATGGATAATAATGTTATCTTCAATGCGGATGCCGCCACAAGGTTTAAACTGCTCAATACGTTTCCAGTCAAAATGCTGACTGAACTTACCTTCACGCCACGGTGCCAGCAGAGATTCAATAAAATACAGTCCCGGCTCGATTGTCAGCACCATACGCGGCTCCAGAATACGGGTGCAGCGCAGAAACGGATACATTTCCGGTGCTGCCAGATGCTCACCCTGATCATTCTGCATAAACCCGGCAGCATCATGAACCTGAAGACCCAGTGGATGCCCCAGACCATGCGGCAGGAATGGTGTGGTTACCCCTTCACTGACCATTGCTTCTTCAGACATTCCGGTGATGATCTTATGTTTTTTCAGCAGCTTCGCGATGCGGTGATGCATCTGAATATGGTAATCGGTATAGCGGACCCCGGCTTTAATATCACCGATCAGTGACTGCTGCTCATTATTCAGATCAGAGACCAGTTGTGCGAAATCGCTGTCAGCATCAGCAGCATACGTCCGCGTTAAATCAGCGGCATAACCATTGAATTCGGCTCCGGCGTCAATCAGGAAGCTGTGCCGTGTATGTGGTGCGTTTTTATTCAGTTTGGTGTAGTGCAGAACAGCGGCGTTTTCATTAATAGCAACAATATTGTCATACGGTACATCAGTATCACGATGGCCGGTTGCCATCAGGTACGCCATATTGATATCAAATTCACTCAGGCCGGATAAAAAGGCTTCATGGGCGGCAAGATGCCCGTTAACCGCCATTTTTTGTGCTTCACGCATGCAGGCCAGTTCGTAATCTGTTTTATATGAACGATGAAACGCAAAGAAATCCAGCACCGCTTTCGGGTTAATATGATTGCTGCTGATCCCCAGCGCTGCGGCACGATCAGTATTCGGCCCGATATACGCAGTGCGGATTTTATCCTGTGAAGCCAGCATGGAGGCAATATCACCGGCATTCTTCAGATGGATAACCTCAACATCGTTTGTCCAGTAAGAAGAAGGTAACGCCTCGACGCTGTGCCAGTAATCAACCGGGGAATAGAACCATAACTTCGGCTTATTCACACCATCAGTCCACAGCCAGCAATGCGGTACATCAGTGACCGGCACCCATGCTTTAAAATGCACGTTACTTTTAAAGGGATAGTCACGATCATCGAGAAAAATGCGTATCGGTTCACCTGAGTGGATCAGTAACGAGTCCAGTTTCTCGCGCGCAAGAATATCGCGGGTCCGCTGTAATAATGTTGCGATGTGCTCACGGTAGAGGGATGCCATTTTTTCCATGGGAATTAACCTTTTTTCATTATGATAGTGACAAAAGCTTAGCATGATCTCCGCGATGATGGATATGGCAGGCTATGTCATCCCCGGTTATTTACCGGGAATCTTCGGCGCGTCACGACGTTTTTCTTTTCTGTTTCTGCATATTGAGACATTTTGCGTGATCTTCAGCGCAAAAAATCATCATTTCATTTGCTTTTGTTAACAAAAAAATCACAATTACCCCATCTGGTCATACCACCTGGTGTTCTCATCCTTTACCGGAGCGATGCGATATTTAAGGAGAACCGTATGCTTTATCACAGTGAATCAATGAAGGTCAGCTGGGAAAAAGAGGGAATTGCAAAACTTGTTTTTGATGCGCAGGGAGCGATAAATAAACTGGATACCCGGACAATTGCCTCACTGGATGAAGCCGTTGCCTGCCTTGAACAAATACCACAGCTGAAAGGCCTGATTATTACCTCCGCCAAAGAAAGCTTTATCCTGGGCGCAGATATTACAGAATTTCTTACACTGTTTAATGCGCCGGACGAACAACTCACCGAATGGCTGAATTTTGCCAACCGGTTGTTTAACCGGATTGAAGATCTGCCTGTGCCTACTGTCGCTGCACTGCGGAAATTCACACTCGGCGGCGGGTGTGAGTGCGCACTGACAACAGACTACCGCCTCGCCACTGACGATCTGCGTATCGGCCTGCCGGAAACCAAACTCGGGATAATGCCGGGCTTCGGCGGCTCAGTCCGTCTGCCCCGCCTGATTGGTTGTGATAATGCCCTTGAACTGATCACACAGGGAAAAATCGTGACTGCCGGGGAAGCACTGAAACTCGGTCTGACAGACGGTATTGTGCCGGATGATGAACTGATTAACGGCTCACTGATACTGCTGGAACAGGCCATCAGTGACCGGATGGACTGGCAGGCACGGCGGCAGCAGAAAAAAGCGGCGTTGCAGTTACGCCCGGCAGAACTGCAGATGAGTTTAATCACAGCCAAAGCCCTTGTCCGGCAAAAAGCAGGTAAACATTACCCCGCGCCGATGGCGGCAGTAAACGGAATAGAAGCCGGAGCCGGATTACCCCGTGATGAGGCATTACTCTGCGAAACGGCTCATTTTGTTCCGCTGACCCGGACACGGGCCGCCCGCGCCCTGGTTTCTCTTTTCCTGAATGAACAATATGTCAAAGGCCTTACCCGCCGGCAGACCGCGTTACGTAATGCACCGGAACACGCTGCCGTTATCGGCGCAGGCATTATGGGCGGCGGTATCGCTTATCAGTCCGCTTACAGCGGCATTCCGGTACACCTGAAAGATATTCAGCCTGCCGCCCTGCAGGCCGGTATTGATGAAACGGTAAAACTGCTGGAAAAACAGTGTCAGTCCGGAAAAATGACCGTGGTTCAGGCCGCCGGGATACGCGCCGCTATCCACCCCGTCCGCCATGATAATGAACTCAGTGACTGCGATATTGTGGTTGAAGCGGTTGTTGAAAACAAAGCCATCAAACAAAAAGTGCTGGCCGATATTGAACAACAAGTCAGCGAACACTGTATTCTGACATCAAATACTTCTTCGATCCCTGTCAGTGAACTGGCTCAGGTGCTGAAACGCCCGCACAATTTCTGCGGAATGCATTTTTTCAATCCCGTACCTAAAATGCCGCTGGTTGAAGTGATCCGGGGAGAGAAAACCTCAGACGACACAATCGCCGCTGTGGTGCACTATGCCCACAAAATGGGAAAAACCCCCGTTGTGGTGGGGGATTGCCCGGGATTTTTTATCAACCGCGTACTGTTTCCGTATCTGAACGCGTTTTCTCTGCTGGTGTCCGCCGGTGCGGATATTAAAGCCGTGGATCGTGTTATGGAGCAGGAATTCGGCTGGCCGATGGGACCGGCGCTGTTGCTCGATGTTGTCGGGCTGGATACCGCCAATCATGTACAGCATGTGATGGCTGAGGGCTATCCGGGACGGATGGTCGTTGAAGAGCGCAATGTCATCAGTCTGTTTGCCGGACTGAAACGACTGGGGCAGAAAAGCCGTCTCGGGTTTTACCGCCATACTGATGACGGCAAAGGCCGCCTGCAGAAACAGCCCGATGAACAGCTCGAAGAAGTACTTGCACCGCTGGAGCGAACACCCCGCGATTTTACCGCGGACGAGATTATCGACCGCCTGATGATTCCGATGGTGAACGAGGTTATCCGCTGCTACGAGGAAGGCATAATCAGCAGCCCGGCCGAAGCAGACCTGGCGCTGGTTTACGGTCTTGGCTTTCCGCCGTTCCGGGGCGGTATTTTCCGTTATCTGGATGATACCGGCACCCGCGCTTTCTGTGAAAAAGCAGCGCAATACAGCGCACTGAGTCCGCTTTATGCCATTCCGGACAGTCTGCGGGCACATGCTGTTAATAACACACCTTATTATCCGCAACCGGATAGTCACCTTGTTACTGCACAGTGAGGTTTATATGGGAAAAGTCATGATAATTGATGGTCTCCGCACCTCAATGGGACGTTCAAAAAACGGTATTTTCCGGCATGTGCGGGCAGAAACTCTCTCGGCAGAAGTGATGAGTGCGGTAATAAAACGCAATAAAATCAATGCGGATGACATTGATGACATTATCTGGGGGTGTGTGCAGCAGACCGGGGAACAGGGGTTTAATATCGCCCGTCATGCCGCCCTGCTGACAGATATTCCGCATACGGTGCCGGCGGTTACCGTTAACCGGCTGTGCGGTTCATCGATGCAGGCCCTGCATGATGCTGCCCGTCTGATTCAGACCGGTGACGGTAAACTGGTACTTGCAGGGGGCGTTGAACATATGGGTCATATCCCGATGACACACGGTATCGATATCAATCCGGCTGCCGCACTGCACACCGCCAAAGCGTCCGGTATGATGGGATTAACCGCCGAAGCACTGGCGCGGCAATTTTCTGTCAGCCGTGAGTCACAGGATGAATTTGCTCTGCGTTCACATCAGCGGGCCGCACAGGCATTCCGAGACAACAGATTCAGCCGTGAAATCCACCCGGTTCAGGGGCATAACCAGGCCGGAGTACCTGTCATTGCCACCCGGGATGAAACCGTCCGCGATAACGGCAGCCTTACCGAGCTGGCCGTATTGCGTCCGGTATTTGATCCGGTCAGCGGTACGGTTACCGCCGGTAACTCCTCTGCAATTTCAGATGGTGCCTCAGTAACGCTGCTGGCCGGGGAGCACTATGCCCGTGAGCATGGTTTATCTCCGCGGGCAGTAGTACGGGCGATGAGTGTTACCGGCTGTGAACCGGCACTGATGGGATACGGCCCGGTACAGGCAACACAGGCAGTTCTGAAAAAGGCCGGGCTGACGCTGGCAGATATTGATGTTATCGAACTGAACGAAGCATTTGCGGCACAGGCACTTGCCTGCCTGAAGGGCATGGGATTATCTGACTGTTATGATGACAAAGTGAATCTGCATGGCGGCGCGATTGCTCTCGGGCACCCGCTCGGCTGTTCCGGCACCCGGATCATTAATTCACTGCTGACAGTCATGGAGCAGCGGGATGCACAATTCGGGCTGGCAACGATGTGTATTGGTTTTGGTCAGGGGATAGCAACCGTGATTGAACGTGTCCGTGGCTGATCACTGAGAACGTTATAAATAACAGCGACGTTTTCTGCTTCATCTCACCACACAAGAACGTCGCTGACACTGCTTTAACCGTTTGGCTGACCTGTTATCAGCATTCTCCCGCCGTCAGGGGGCGGGATTTTCTTTAAATAAACTCGAATGCATCACCAAACAGACGATCAGCATCCGCACCGCGTTCCTGGCAGAAACGCTCACGGGCGATTTTAGCCATTTCAAACCGGCCGGCAATATAGATATCTTTTCCGGCCAGTGAACCAAAATCATCCAGAACCGCACTGAGCACCGTACCGGTTCGTCCGCGCCAGGTATCATCCGGCTGTTCAACAACAGGGATAATTTTCAGGTTCGGATGTGTTTCGGCGAGCGCCTGCAATTCACCGAGGTCATAGAGATAAACATGCTCTCTGGCACCCCAGTAAAACGTGATATCACGCTGCGGATTTTCTTCCAGGGCCGCCAGCAGAACAGAACGGGTGTAAGAAAAACCGGTTCCTCCGGCAATCAGGAGCATGGGTGCGTCACTGTTTTCCCTGAACCAGGCGTTGCCGTGCGGGATATCAATAGTCACCCGCCGGTTATCCAGGATCCGATCCATCACCGCCATCGCATAAAGATTAAATTCAGATGCACCGATATGCAGCTCAATTTCCTGCCGGGATGACGGCGCGGATGCCATTGAGAACGGGCGCTTATCCCGTTCATCCATCACCACCATCAGGTATTGCCCGGCTTTGAATGAAAAATCACCATCCGGTAATAATTTTATGCGGTATACCGTATCCGTTATAGATTCAACAGAGGTAACTTTGCAGTTTAACGTTGCCATGTGCTCCCTCAATTATCGAGAATATTTAATTCGTCCCATATGGCGTCAACACGCTGTCTGACTTCATCGGTCATAACAATCGGTTTGCCCCACTCGCGCGAGGTTTCGCCGGGCCATTTATTTGTTGCATCCAGTCCCATCTTCGACCCCAGCCCCGATACCGGAGATGCAAAATCGAGATAGTCAATCGGGGTATTTTCCATCATGACAGTGTCCCGGGCCGGATCCATCCGGGTCGTGATCGCCCAGATCACATCATTCCAGTCACGGGCATTGATATCATCATCGCAGACAATAACAAATTTAGTGTACATAAATTGCCGTAAATACGACCAGACTCCCATCATGACCCGCTTTGCATGTCCCGCATACTGCTTTTTCATGGTGACAACGGCCAGGCGGTATGAACACCCTTCCGGCGGCAGGTAAAAATCCACAATTTCAGGGAACTGCTTCTGCAGAATCGGCACCAGCACTTCATTCAGCGCCACACCCAGTGTTGCCGGTTCATCCGGCGGACGACCGGTATAGGTTGAGTGATAGATAGGCTCATCACGCTGGGTAATATGAGTGACCGTAAAGACAGGGAAATCATCCACTTCATTATAATAACCGGTATGATCCCCGTATGGCCCTTCCGGTGCAGTTTCACCCGGCTCAATATACCCTTCAAGAATGATCTCCGCACCGGCAGGAACTTCCAGATCATTCGAGATACATTTGACCACTTCTGACTTATTACCGCGCAGTAATCCGGCAAAGGCGTACTCGGACAAAGTATCCGGAACCGGCGTCACCGCGCCGAGAATTGTCGCAGGATCAGCACCCAGCGCCACCGCAACCGGAAAACGCTCTCCCGGGTGTGCCTGACACCATTCCTGAAAATCGAGTGCGCCGCCGCGATGCGATAACCAGCGCATAATCAGTTTATTTTTCCCCAGCACCTGCTGGCGGTAAATGCCCAAATTCTGACGATCTTTAAACGGCCCGCGGGTGACGGTCAGTCCCCAGGTGATCAGCGGTGCCGCATCATCCGGCCAGCAGTGCATAACCGGGATTTTTGTCAGATCCACATCATCGCCGGTGAAAACATGTGCCTGGCACGGCGCGGAACTCAGCCGCTTGGTCGGCATATTAAGAACCTGCTTAAACTTCGGCAGCTTATCGATAAGGTCACGGAACCCTTTCGGCGGATCCGGCTCTTTCAGGAAAGCCAGCAGTTTACCGACATCATGCAACGCTTTGACATCCTCCTGCCCCATTCCCATCGCAACCCGTTTGGTTGTGCCGAACAGATTACAGAGCACCGGCATTGAATAACCTTTCGGATTTTCAAACAGCAATGCAGGGCCGCCCGCACGCAGTGTGCGATCCGCAATTTCCGTCATTTCGAGGTAAGGATCGACTTCAGTTTTGATCCGTTTAAGCTCGCCCTGACTTTCCAGAATGGTGAGAAAATCTCTCAGGTCCCGATATTTCATTATGTTATTAATCTGTCAGCAGGTGGAAGGGACTCCATTATAGGAATCCCGCCCACTGTTACAAGTACAGGGATCAGCAGCAGCGGAACGGAACCCGGTCTGCCAGAGCACTGGTATCGAATTGTTCCGGGAATGTTTTGTTGTGCTGAAAGAGTTTGAATCCTTCATTTTTGCCGCTGAAGTAGTGCAGCTCATTTCCGGTGATATGGAAACCGCTGCCTTCACGCAGCGCCACAACAATCTCATCCGGATTGATGGCACAGAATTCCGCAATCCGCTCATCACGGGTTTCACCCATATGGCCGCTGATCACCGCGTCAATATAGTGAGGGTTAATCTGAACAGGGAACAGCCCCAGAGACGGCATCACCACACAGTTACGTACCGGCATATCATTGGTGGTCCGGATACTCGGCGTGGCAACGTTACACCCGGCACTCCAGCCGATATACGGGATATTTCGTTCACGAACCGCGCGCTGGATCGGCACAACCAGGCCATTTTCATGCAGCAATTGATTCAGCAGCCAGGTATTTCCGCCGCTGACAAGAATACATTCCGCATTTTCGACAGCCTGAACCGGGGAATCAAAATGGTCGATGCAGGTAACATCAATCCCCAGCGCTTCAGAGAGTTCACGGGCACGCTGGTCGTGATCAGCGCGGATAACCGCATAGGCAATCAGCACTGCAGAGCGGATCCCGCGGGTTTTTATCATTATCCGGATGCGATCCTGTGCATAACTGAGCCATTGCGGGTTACCGGAAAGTTTGCCGTTACTGAGTAAAAAAATGTCCATCGACATTGCCCTTATTATTCTGTCATTATAAATATGATAATCAGTTTATAACCCATTAAATGACATCATTCTACGGTAAAAAGCAACTCAAATAAGGGACTGAATTCACACTCATTTATCTTAAACAGCCATTTGTTGCATTCATAGTAAAACAAATTTGTTATTATCAGGCTTTATATAAGCCCCGTTTGTGTTGGATAGCGTAATGAAGGATTGGTATTTATTGTACTGCAAACGCGGACAGCTTCCGCGGGCAATGGAACATTTGCAGCGGCAGCAGGTGGAATGCCTGACACCGATGGCGAACATTGAAAAAGTGGTTCGGGGCAAACGTGTGACAGTCAATGAGCCTCTGTTCCCAAATTATCTGTTTATCTCTTTTGATCCCGAAATTATTCATACAACCACGATTAACTCAACGCGCGGCGTCAATCATTTCGTCCGTTTCGGGCCGCTGCCTGCGGTTGTTCCCGCATCATTGATTGAAGAGCTGAAAAATGCCGAATGTATCAGTCTGTCGGAGCAAAATGTACCGCAACCGGGAGATATTGTGGAAATTACTGAAGGGATGTTTAAAGGCCTGGACGCGATTTATCAGGAACCGGACGGTGACACCCGTTCGGTGCTGCTGCTGACACTGATCAGTAAAGAACTGACCAAAAAAGTGGATAACACCAGCTTTATCCGGAAACGCTGAGTATTTTCCGCCCCCCGGAAACAAAAAACCGCCCTGTTGTTAAGGCGGTTTTTACCTGAAGCAGTATCGCGTTACTCTTCGGCTTCTTCATCCTGCGGTTGTTCTTTACTGCGCGGTACATAGAAACGGGCAAAGAACACACCGACTTCAAACAGCAGATACATCGGGATAGCCAGCAGCGTCTGCGAGAATACATCCGGTGGTGTCAGCAGCATCCCCACCACAAAAGCTCCGACCAGAATATAAGGCCGTTTCTGCTTCAGTGAGGCAACGGTCGTCGCACCGCTCCAGCACAACAGAATAATGGCAATCGGCACCTCAAAGGAGATACCAAACGCCATAAACAGCGCCATGACAAAGCTGAGATAGTTATTAATATCTGTTGCAATGACCACATCCTGCGGTGCTGTCGAGGTAAAGAACCCGAACGCCAGCGGGAAGACAACAAAATACGCGAATGCCATCCCCATATAAAACAGCACAGTGCTGAAAAACAGCAGCGGCATTAATAAGCGGCGTTCATGCTTATACAGTGCCGGTGCGATAAAAGCCCAGACCTGGTACAGAATGTACGGTGCCGAAATAAAAATAGAGACCATAATAGTCAGCTTAATCGGCGCCAGGAACGGTGACGCAACATCCGTTGCGATCATGTTCGAGCCCTGCGGCAGTTTGCTCACCAACGGCGAGGATACCAGCTGATAGATATCATTTGAGAAATACGCCAGCGCAACAAACACAACAAAGACTGCAATCAGGCTGTTGAGAATGCGTTTTCGTAATTCGATTAAATGAGTGATCAGCGGTTGCGTGTCTTCAACAGCCATAACGTACTTTTACCGTAATCTATTAATGTTTCTGTGAATCTGACGCAGCAGCAGTTACCGGTGACGGTGCAGGTTCTGTATCACTGACTTCCGGTGACGGACGGGCCGGGATTTCGTCTGCAGCAGCCGGGGATGGTGCTGCCGGATTTTCCGCCGCCGGAGAACCGGAGGATGCCGGGCGGGCAGACGGGATGTCAAGTTCCCGGTCAGCCAGTGCTTCCGGATCCAGCTGCTTTTTCAGTGTATCAACCGGTTCCTGATAAGAGCGGCGTAATGTATCCGCTGCTTCTTTCAGTTCATCCATCGATGCCTTCAATTCAGGTGAAATGGCTTTACCGGCCTGCTCTTCCATTTTTTTCAGGTTATCCTGCAACTCCTGAAGTTTGAGTTCCTGGGTCAGCTCATTTTGCACATTGGCAGCCATTGAACGCATCACACGGATCCAGCCGGCTACTGTCTTCACAGCAACCGGAAGGCGTTCAGGTCCCAGAACCACAAGTCCGATAACCAATACTAAGATCAGTTCACCAAAACCGATGTCAAACACGGGTTATACCTGCTCTTTGTTTTTATTCTCTGGCTGCTCAGCTGAATCAGCTTTCTTTTCTGCGATATTTTTTTGTTCAAAATCCGCGTCTTTTCCGGCTGTTGTTGTATCTGCTTTGTTCTGATCGTCATCACCGATGGCTTTTTTAAAGCCTTTGATGGATGCGCCTAAATCAGATCCCAGGGTACGGAGTTTGTTTGTTCCGAACAGGAGAACAACAATCACAGCAATAATTAACAATTGCCAAATATTAATACCGGCCATTAGTTTTACCTCAAATTGATATGGACCTACTTACTTCATTATATACAACCACAGCCGTATACGGAAATACACAACATCGGCTGAAACCTTGCTTTAACTCAATCTTTACTTCATTTTACCGGATTGCCACCATCCTGTTACCCAGGTGAGCGCACCAAAAAACATCAGAACCCAGGGGGCAACAGGTGCGCCGGCCAGATAGAATAAGCTCGCACAGACAAACAATGTCGCGCCGATACCCAGCGAGAAATTTGCTTTCCGCTGAGCAGCCTGCTGCTGTTTCATCTGCTCTGCCAGCCGCTCAACACCGGACTGAAGACGACGCTGCTGTTTAAGACTGTCATACACCAGTTCCGGTAATTCCGGTAGTTTTTCCGCCCAGAACGGTGCTTTTTCTTTGATACTGCGGATCACGGCTTTCACACCAATCTGACTTTTCAGCCACGATTCAAGGAATGGTTTCGCGGTTTTCCACAGATCCAGCTGCGGATAGAGCTGGCGCCCCAGTCCCTCAACATACAGCAGAGTTTTTTGTAATAAAACCAGCTGAGGCTGAACTTCCATATTAAAGCGCCGGGCGGTATTAAACAGGTTCAGCAACACATGACCGAAAGAGATTTCTGCCAGCGGTTTTTCAAAAATCGGTTCACACACCGTACGGATAGCAAATTCAAAATCTTCCACATTGGTATCCGGCGGCACCCAGCCGGAATCCACATGCAGTTCAGCCACTTTGCGGTAATCACGGTTAAAGAAGGCAATAAAGTTTTCCGCGAGATAGCGCTTATCTTCTTTATTCAGTGAACCGACAATACCGCAGTCGATACCGATATACTGAGGATCGTCCGGATGCTCGCGGCTGACAAAAATATTACCCGGATGCATATCCGCATGAAAGAAACTGTCACGGAAAACCTGAGTGAAGAAGACCTGCACGCCACGCTCGGCCAGCAGCTTCATGTTTGTGCCCTGCTCATGCAGAGCCGCAATATCAGAAACCGGAATGCCGTAGATACGCTCCATGATCAGCACATTTTCACGGCAGAGATCCGGATAAACCTCCGGCACATAGAGCATCGGGCTGTTTTCAAAATTACGGCGCAACTGAATGGCATTAGCCGCTTCGCGTTGCAGATTCAGCTCATCCAGCAGTGTTTTTTCATACTCACGTACGACCTCTTTCGGCCGCAGACGTCTGCCGTCCGGTAACAGGGGAACCATGTTCGCCAGCCGGTACATCAGATGAATATCCGCCTGAATCACCGGCAGGATATCCGGACGGATCACTTTCAGTACCACCGCCTGTCCGTTTTCTTTCAGGACAGCGGTGTGTACCTGCGCAATTGATGCGGATGCCAGCGGGGTAATATCAAAATCATCGAACCAGGTTTCCACTGGTCCTTCCAGGGCATCTTCAATAGTTTTCTTTGCCAGATTACCGTCAAATGATGAAACGCGATCCTGCAGCAGCGCCAGCTGATCGGCAATGGCCGGCGGGAACAGATCCCGGCGGGTGGAAAGCATCTGCCCGAACTTTATCCATACCGGCCCCAGTTCCTGAAGCGCCAGACGCAGACGCTCACCCAGCACTTTGTCTTTATGCTTGTTCGGCATCCAGAACAGTGAACGGCGCCAGAGGCGGATAGCCCAGCTCAGACGATTTTTGGGGATCAGTTCATCCAGCCCGTAATTCAGGAGAGTGCGGATGATAAAATAGAGGCGTTTTATTTCACTCGGTCTCATACCCGGTTCCTGCTTTTTTTTCCAGACGGGCGAGGCGCGCCTCAAGTTCATTTGCGGTTTGTGCAGCATCCGCAACTTCATCACAGAAATGAGCGGCTTCCAGTGCAGAAGGAGCAAGCGCCCACTCACGGGTGACCGCACCGGTCAGGTATTCCTGCTGACGGCATACTGCACGACGGATAAACTGCCCGCCTTTTACGGCGATCTGAGTCAGTGTCTGCGCGGCAATATCGCCGGTATACGGCGCCAGATAATGTGCCGGATCCCATTCCGCCATATCCAGCAGCGCGGAAAAGTGCTGAATAACCTGCATATCACCGTCAATCACGATATCACCCTGCCGGATCAGTGCAGAAAGCTGTTGTTTGTCTTTCAGTTTCAGCAGAGTGAGAAAACGGGTTTGCAGTACACAGTCAGCCGGGTCTTCCCAGCGGGAAATCACATCCAGCTGCTTTTCACTGAAGATCAGTGTGAACTGCATATCCGGCTCTGTCAGCCGGAGGGTGAGTGTTTTACCGGTCAGACGGGCGCGGGCCGGCTTCAGTACCGTTTCGCTGTACAGCAGCCGGTTAAGTACCGTTTCCAGAAATCCGGCAACCACAGGATAAAGTGCCTGCGGACTGACAGGAGACGGAATATTTTCTGCAAACGTATCAGCCATATCAGAATTTGAATCCTTTATGCAGCGCCACAATGCCGCCGGTCATATTGGTATAGGAAACATGCTCAAATCCGGCATTTTCCATCATGCCTTTCAGGGTTTCCTGATCCGGATGCATGCGGATGGATTCGGCAAGATAGCGGTAGCTGTCCGCATCATTCACAACCGCCTGCCCGATACGCGGCAGCACGTGGAAGGAATAAGCGTCATATACTTTACTCAGCGGTTCAATTACCGGTTTGGAGAATTCCAGCACCAGCAGGCGACCGCCCGGTTTTAACACACGGAACATGGAGCGGAGTGCTTTGTCTTTATCAGTGACATTACGCAGCCCGAAAGAGATGATGATGCAGTTGAAGTAATCATCCGGGAACGGCAGTTCTTCGGCGTTCGCCTGAACATAATTCACATTGCCGACAACCCCGTGGTTACGCAGCTTTTCCCGGCCCATTTTCAGCATGGAGTCGTTAATATCCGCAAGGATCACCTGCCCGTTTTCACCGACCATACGGGAAAATTTTGCGGTAAAATCACCGGTTCCCCCGGCAAGATCCAGCACCCGCTGACCGCGGCGGACACCACTGGCATCAATAGTAAAACGTTTCCAGACACGATGGATGCCGAAAGACATCAGGTCATTCATCAGATCGTATTTTGCGGCAACAGAATGAAAGACGTTTGCCACCATACCTGCTTTTTCGTTTCTGTTAACAGTGCGAAAACCAAAATCGATTGTATCCCGGGATTGCTCTTCCATTCTCTTCTTGCCTGTTTTGCCTGTGTGCATGAATTAGTGATCGGAAAAGTGTATCAGCCTTTACCGCAAAACCCTATGCCCATTGTGTTGTTCTGCAAAATTAGCCGGAACCTCCGGCAGTTCATCCGCGGCACTGTCCTGCTGTTCACTGAGGCGGGCTTTCTGCACCAGAATTTCATCCAGCGGGCGTTTTACCTCAACCCCCAGTTCACGGAAGCTTTCTGCCTGTGACAACAAGTTTCCGCGGCCGGTGGTCAGTTTTTTCATCGCCCCGTGGTATGTGCTCTGGGCTTTATCCAGCGCCTGACCGATACCGTCCATTTCCTCGGTAAACAGGCGGAGTTTGTCATACAGACGCGCGGCCCGTTGTGCAATTGCCTGACTGTTTTCATGCTGATGTTCATAACGCCAGAGATTGGCGATTGTCCGCAGCGCCACCAGCAGTGTGGACGGGCTGACCAGCATGATATTGCTTCTGAGGGCTTCGTCCAGTAACACACTTTCCTGACCGACCGCTGCCAGAAATGCCGGTTCGACAGGGATAAACATCAGTACATAATCCAGCGAGTTAATCCCGCTGAGATCCTGGTATTCTTTGCGGCTCAGACCGCGGATGTGCTGACGCACAGAGTTGATGTGTTCCGTCAGTGCCGCCTGCCGGGCGTCCGGGGTGTCACTGTTGAAGTAACGCTCGTAGGCCACCAGCGATACTTTGGCGTCCACAATCACCTGCTTGTTCTGTGGCAGGTAAATCACCACATCCGGCTGATAACGGCTTTGCTGTTCGTTTTTCAGGCTGACCTGGGTGGCGAATTCATGGCCCTCGCGCAGACCGGAGGCCTCCAGGATACGGGCAAGAATAGTTTCCCCCCAATTACCCTGCATTTTATTGTCACCTTTCAGGGCATTGGTGAGGTTGACCGCTTCCTGCGCCATCCGCAGATTAAGCTGTTGCAGGCGCTGAATTTCATGTGTCAGGGTGTGGCGTTCACGGCTTTCCTGGCTGTAACTTTCCTGAACCTGCCGGTTGAAGTTATCCAGCTGTTCACGGAACGGACGCAGCAGCATGGACAGGCTCTGGCGGTTGAGTTCATCTGTCCGGCGACCGCTCTGTTCAAAGATGCGGGAAGCCAGATTTTCAAACTGGGTATTCAGGCGTTGCTCACTGTTAAGCAGCAGCCGCTGTTTTTCTTCAGCCGCCAGGCGGCTCTCTTCCAGCCGGGTGGTCAGCTCACGGATTTCCGCTTCCTGCTGTGCGCTGATATGGCGGGCATTTTCCAGTGATTGTTCACTCTGTTCTCTGGCCTGCTGCCAATATGCTGCCTGACGCCGGGTTTCATCCAGCAGAGCCAGTTGCGCAATATTGTCCTGTAACAGCCGGTTTTTGTCCGTCAGCCGCTGTTGCAGGCTGAACCAGACCACACCGCCGCCCAGCAGAATTCCGCTCAGAATGCCGATAAAACCATAAAGCCACTGAATATCCACGATGGCCGTCTCCTCCGCGAGTCACTTACGCCGCTTACGGTAAAATAGCACTGTACAGATGTCCACTGTCTTTTTACTGTCCGCCGTTTTTTTCGGCGCGTCACGCAAAAATCAATGTAATCCGTGAAAATGCGGCGCTATCCGCCCATCAGTCCGGCCATCCATTTCAGCCCGAACGCGCCGGGGGCCAGCAGGCCGAATGCCCAGATCACGGCAGAAGACAGGTTCGCCAGCTGAAAATGGCGCTGCGGCATCGCGCAGATCCCGGCCACCAGCGGTACCACGGCGCGGAACGGCCCGAAGAAGCGCCCGAAGAAGACACCCCATATTCCCCATTTTTCAAAGAACTGATGCCCTCTGACCAGAGTTTGCGGGGAGCGTGAAATCGGCCACATATGACGGACATTATCCTTGTAGTAGTAGCCGATGTAATAGGAGATCCAGTCGCCGAAAAAGCCACCGGTGGCTGCCGCCAGAAAGACCGGCATAAAATTCAGCCCGCCTTCCCCGATCAGCGCCCCGACCCCGAGCAGAATCACCGTTGCCGGGAACAACAGGGAAAGAAATGCGAGAGATTCACCGAATGCCAGCACAAAAACGATCGGCAATGCCCAGAATTCATGTTCACGGACAAACGCGGTGACGGTGGTAATAATATCTGCCGGAGCCAGAAAATCCCCCTTACTGTCTGAGTTTACTCAAGGAAATGGTTGCGGATTTTATCGCGGACTGCCGTTGTCAGCCCGATATCTTTCGCCAGCCAGGTATCAATACTGCCATAATGCGAATGAATGCTTTTCAGCGCGGTATTCAGGAAGTCAGGCTGTACGGAGTACACATAGGCGAATTTCTCCACCACCGATTCCGGCATATTTTTCGCGTGCTCTGCCAGCAGTTCATGGCGGTACGGCGCCAGCGTGTCATTAGTCAGCAGGTAATCTTCCATCACCATATCGGTATCCGCGCCGAGTGCAAACAGCACCAGTGCCGACCCCACACCGGTCCGGTCTTTACCGACCGCACAGTGCTGCACAATACCGCCTTTTTCCGGGTTGCGCAGCATATCACCGAGTGCATGATACGCCGGGTTGCCCAGCGGCAGCAGTTCATAGAGGCGCAGCATAAAGGTTTTCGGATCAAACTCCGTCAGTGCTTCATTGCCGAGCTTCTCAAGGTTAGCATCCACTTCCTTTGACATCGGATTTGCCGGTGCGTTCGTGTACAGCGCACCCTGCCACAGACGATCCGGTTTATCAGCAATTTCGCCGCTGTCGCGGTAATCCAGGATCTGAAACAGATTCTGCTCTGTCAGCCGGGTTAAGTCGTTGTCGCTCAGGCGATCCAGCGCCCCGGCACGGAACAGCAGGCCGGGTTTGATTTTACTGCCGTCCGGCAGCACTTTGTTTCCCAGGTCACGGAAATTGATCCCGCCATCGAGCGGCAGCACGGAAGGATGCGGTAATGTCTGTCTGGTCATTGATACCTCTTTATCATTATTATCAGTATGTTCGGCACGATCACTGTATCAGATTTACAGAATGAATGATTAAAAAAAAACCGTACCACCGGAAAATCCGGCAATACGGCTGATTCATGAAACCGGTAACGATCAGATGAGATGACGGGCAGCGTCCACCACAATATCCAGGGTATTGGATTCGGTTTTCTTCATCTTCGCTTCATCAGGAATTTCCTGCTGGGTGCGGTTAACGATAACCCCCGCAACCATCCCGGCACGCAGCCCCTGGCTGGCGCACATGGTCAGCAGTGTGGCGGATTCCATTTCAAAGTTCATCACGCCCATTTCCTGCCACTCTTTCATTGATCCTTTGAACCGGCGGGTCACACGGCCGCTGAACGTATCATAACGCTCCTGGCCCGGATAGAAAGTATCAGAAGAAGCGGTCACACCAATATGAACGGTGGCTTTGGCTGCTTTCGCTGCATTTACCAGCGCGGTGGTGCATTCAAAGTCAGCCACGGCCGGGAATTCCATCGGCGCAAAGTGCAGGCTTGCACCATCCAGGCGCACCGCCGCCGTGGTCACAAGGACATCACCGACATTAATGTTTTCCTGAATCGCTCCGGTGGTACCGATACGCAGGAACGTGCGGATCCCCAGCTGTGCCAGTTCTTCCACCGCGATAGAGGTGGACGGGCCGCCGATGCCGGTTGAACAGACGATAACCGCTTTGCCGTCCAGTTCACCGCGCCATGAGGTGAATTCACGCAGAGACGCGAGATGAACAGGGTTATCCATCAGGCGGGCAATTTTTTCGACCCGGTTCGGATCGCCCGGTACGATAGCCAGCGTCGCACCCTGTAAATCTGCTTTAGTCAAACCTAAATGAAATACATCAGCCATCCTGAACTCCTTAGCGAAAAAATGATTATTGAGGACACTGTAGCGTGCCACTGCACAAAATTTAGTGATTATTATCACTTCATTGATACGTTTCTATGAATCAATTACATAAAAATGAGATTCAAATCACACAAACAGCAGTTTATGCTGAAAATGTCGCCGGACTGCTCTGTGAAAAAGCAAAACACGGGTTGCTTTTTTATCCGCCTCACTCTACTATCCGCACCACTCCGGCACGCGATGCGTGCTGACCTGTCACTTTCAGAACGTAAGGAGGTTCATATGACTACATTACTGTGCACACTTTGCGGGCTCTTGCAGAACTGATTATCACACCGGTATTACAGCGTTATTTCTCCGTATTACCCGTCCCTGTTTCCTGTCTGTTTCTTCCTGACTGCCCGCCATAAACCCGAATTTTCACTATTTTCCGGAATGGATTATGGGCAATTATATGCATTTTGTCGCGCCGGGCGTCTCTTATATCGCCTCGGATGCGACGTGGATCGAAAGTAACGCGATTCAGCAACTGATCACCACCGCACAATTACCGGGTATGACTGCGGTTGCCGGTATGCCGGATCTGCATCCCGGCAGAGGCTATCCGGTGGGTGCGGCATTTTTCTCTGAAGGCCGTTTTTATCCCGCATTGGTCGGTAACGACATCGGCTGCGGTATGGCGCTGTATCAGACTGAGCTGAAAATCAGCAAACTCAACGCGGACAAAGCCGAAAAGCAACTGCGCAGCATGCATGACCATGCGGATACAGACTGGCTGGCAGAGCATGTGAGCGATCACTTCGCTTCACATCCGTTTGCCGCCTCTCTGTCTTCTGTCGGCGGCGGGAATCATTTTGCTGAGTTTCAGCAAATTGACAAAGTTTGTGATGACGGGCTGTTTGCTGCGTCCGGGCTGGATAAACAGCGGATGATACTGCTGGTTCACAGCGGTTCACGCGGACTGGGGCAAATGATTCTGCGTCATCATGTTGAGCAGTTCAGCCACGACGGTCTGACAGACAACACGCCGGAAGCGGCGGAATACCTGACTGCACATCAGCAGGCGCTGGATTTTGCACAACACAACCGGGCGCTGATTGCACTGCGGATGATGCAGCAGCTGCGTACCAAAGGAGAGACGGTACTCGATATCAATCACAACCTGGTGGAAGCCTGTACGGTGAACGGTCGTGACGGCTGGCTGCACCGGAAAGGGGCCACCCCGGTGGATCATGATTATGTGGTGATCCCCGGCTCACGCGGTGATTACAGTTATCTGGTGAAACCACAGGCAACCGCTGACAGCCTTTACTCTCTCGCACACGGCGCAGGGCGTAAATGGATGCGCACCGAGTGCAAAGGACGCCTTTCTCACCGCTATACCCCGGCACAGTTATCCCGCACCGATCTCGGCAGCCGGGTGATCTGTGCCAATAAGCAGCTGATTTATGAGGAAGCACCGCAATCCTATAAATCCATTGAGACAGTGATTGAAAGCCTGTCAGGTGCCGGGCTGATTACCGTGGTGGCGCGGCTGAAACCGTTGCTGACCTACAAAACGAGCGGGGAGTGCTGCTGATGTTATTACAGTTTTCTGCCGCTCACGGCCCTGAGGAATGCTGTCTGGCGGTGAAGCACGCGCTGCGTCTCTTTTTGCAGGAGGCCGCACAGTCAGCGGTCACCGTGACCATTGCGGAGGAAATGCCGTCACAGCACGGCCTGCATTCCGCCCTGCTGTCACTGGACGGAGAGCATGCGGATACGCTGGCGGATCACTGGTGCGGGACATTGCAGTGGCAGTGTGCCAGCCCGTTCCGCCCGACACACCGGCGTAAAAACTGGTTTATCGGCATCCGCCGTTTTACTGCGCCGCAGACGGTATCAGACAGTGAGATTGTCTTTGAACGTCTTAAATCACAGGGGCCGGGCGGTCAGCATGTGAATAAGACTGAATCCGCTGTCCGTGCCACGCACATTGCCACCGGTATTACGGTTAAAGTGCAGTCTGAACGCAGCCAGCACGCCAACAAAAAACTGGCCTGCCGCCTGATTGAATGGCATCTCAGCCAGTATCAGCAACAGCAGTCCGCATCACTGAACGGCGAGCGTCACCGGTCACATCACCAGATCGAACGCGGCCGGGCAACACGCTGCTTCAGCGGGCCGGATTTTCGTCCGGTCAGCTGACAGCACATAACACAAAGCCGGTCATCACTGACCGGCTTTTCTCCTCTTTATATAAGGCAGATTTCCTCAGCGGGATGTCAGCGGATTCTCCCGCAGACGGCGCGCCGCTTCTACCATGTTCGCCAGAGCTTTGCGGGTTTCATCCCAGCCGCGCGTTTTCAGGCCGCAGTCCGGGTTAACCCACAGACGCTCCACGGCAATCTTATCCGCCGCTTTGCGCAGCAGCGCTTCGATCCACTCCACTTCCGGTACATTCGGCGAGTGAATATCATAAACACCCGGCCCGATTTCATTCGGATAATCGAAATCTTCAAATGCTTCCAGAAGCTCCATATCAGAGCGTGATGTTTCAATGGTGATCACATCCGCATCCAGCGCCGCAATCGAGTCCATGATGTCATTGAATTCGCAGTAACACATATGGGTGTGGATCTGAGTGTCATTCTCCGCGACTGCGGCATTCAGCCGGAAAGCATCCACTGCCCAGGTAAGATACTCCGTCCATTCTGCCCGGCGCAGCGGCAGCCCTTCGCGCAGTGCCGGTTCATCGATCTGGATAATACCAATCCCGGCTTTCTGCAAATCGTCCACTTCATCACGCAGCGCCAGCGCAATCTGTTTGGCAATGGTTTCACGGCTGACATCCTCGCGCGGGAATGACCAGCAGAGAATGGTCACCGGCCCGGTCAGCATGCCTTTCACCGGCTTGCTGGTGAGGGATTGCGCGTACGTTGCCCAGTCAACGGTGATCGGTTCCGGACGGCTGATGTCCCCGATAATCACCGGCGGTTTCACACAGCGGGAACCGTAGCTCTGCACCCAGCCGTTCTGCGTAAAGACATAGCCGTCGAGATGCTCGCCGAAATACTCCACCATGTCATTACGTTCCGCTTCACCGTGAACCAGCACATCCAGTCCGAGCCGTTCCTGCTCATTAATCGCCTGCTTAATATGTTCAGAGATATTAGTACGGTAGAACGCTTTATCGATATTCCCTTTTTTGAAGTTCAGACGCAGCCCGCGGATTTCCGTGGTTTGCGGGAAAGATCCGATTGTGGTGGTCGGCCACAGCGGCAGATTAAAACGGCGACGCTGTTCTTCTGCACGTTCGGCATACGGCGCCGCGCGTTCGCTGTCACGGGCGGTTACCGCCGCCAGCCGGGCAGCCACCGCCGCGTTGTGCACGCGGGAAGAATCACGGCGGCGGGTAATCGGCGCACTGTATTCCGCCAGCGCGGCGATATCATCTGCCGAGCCGCTGTTGACCGCACGGGTCAGCAATGCCAGCTCCTCACATTTCTGCTGTGCGAAAGCAAACCAGCTTTTGACTTCTTCATCCAGTTTGGTTTCATCCCGCAGATCAATCGGGCTGTGCAGCAATGAGCAGGATGTGCCGATCCACAGGTCGCGTTTTCCGGCCAGCGGGGCGATTACATCATACTTTTGCCGCAGATCGGCACGCCAGACATTGCGCCCGTTAATCAGACCGGCAGAGAGCAGCCAGTCCGCCGGTAATGCATCGTGGATAGCCTGAATATCATCACCGCCCGCGACGAAATCGACGTGCAGCCCCTGTACCGGCAACTCACGGATCAGCGGTAAGTGATGACTCACTCCGTCAAAATACGTGGTCAGCAGCAGTTTTGCATGTCCCTGCAAAGCATCATATGCCGTGCGGTAAGCATCCTGCCACTCCGGCGGCAGATCCAGCACCAGCGCCGGTTCATCAATCTGAATCCACTCAATACCGCGCTGCGCCAGCTTTTCCAGTACGATTTTATAGGCTTCTAACAGTGACGGCAGTAATGATAAGCGGTCAAACTGAGCCCCTTTCACTTTACCGAGCCACAGATAGGTCACCGGGCCGAGCAGCACCGGCTTAACCGCAAAGCCTTGTTCCAGTGCCTCATCCACCTCGTCAAACAGCTGCGGCCAGCTCACGGTGAAGGTTTGACCGCGCTGAAACTCCGGCACAATGTAGTGATAGTTGGTGTTAAACCATTTGGTCATTTCCGCTGCTGCGGCCGGTTCACCGGAAGGCGCACGTCCACGGGCGATACGGAACAGCGTATCGAGGTCAATTTTCCCGTCTGCACCGGCATGACGCGGCGGCACATTGCCGAACAGCAGGCTGGTGCCGAGAACATGATCGTACCAGGCGAAATCCCCGACCGGTAATAATTCAACCCCGGCCTCTTTTTGCAGCTGCCAGTGACGGCGGCGTAATTCACGACCGGTATCGCGCAGCTCATCCTGCGAAATCTGCCCTGCCCAATAACCTTCAAGCGCTTTTTTCAGTTCCCGTTTCAGGCCGATGCGCGGAAAACCCAGAGTGTGATTATGTGTCGTCATAAAAAATCCTATCATTTAGCCATCCAGATGTTTACACATCCATAATCAACGGGTACTGTATAAGAAACAAGCGCAAATTCTTCATCGCTAACCTGAAGGTTCCTCATGATAGAAATAAAACATTTAAAAACGATTCAGGCACTGAATCAGTCAGGGTCACTCGCGGGAGCCGCAGGTGCGTTGCATCAGACACAATCCGCCCTTTCCCATCAGTTCAGTGAACTGGAGCACCGGCTCGGCTACCGGATTTTTATCCGCAAAACCCAGCCGCTGCAATTTACCCCGCAGGGACAGGTACTGTTACAGCTGGCGGAGCAGGTACTGCCGCTGGTAAAAGATGCTATCCGTGAATGTAATGAGCCGGGACTGACCGCACTGCGCGTGGCGATTGAGTGCCACAGCTGCATTCAGTGGCTGACCCCTGCTCTGGCGCATTTCCGCGAGAGCTGGCCGCAGATTAATGTCGATTTCACTTCCGGGGTCAGTTTTGATCCGCAGCCGGAACTGCTGAAACGCGAACTCGATGTGGTGCTGACATCCGATATTGATGAGCAGCACAACGGGAAGCTGACGTATACGCCGCTGTTTGATTATGAGGTGAAACTGGTGGTGGCACCGGAGCATCCGCTGGCCCGCCGTCTGCATATCCAGCCGCAGGATCTGACCGCAGAAACCCTGCTGATTTATCCGGTACAGCGCCAGCGCTTTGATATCTGGCGGCGTTTCCTGCAACCGGCCGGTGTTTCCCCGCAGATAAAAACCGTGGATAACACCCTGCTGATGATCCAGATGGTCGCCGCCCGTATGGGGATCGCCGCACTGCCACACTGGGCGGTGGAGAATTTTGAAAGACAGGGGATGGTGGTGACCAAAACCTTAGGGGAAGGATTGTGGAGCCGGCTGTATGCCGCAAACCGCAGCAGGGAACAGCGCCAGCCGGCTGTTGAGTCGTTTATTCGCGCGACGCGTCAGCACGCGGTGGACAATCTGCCTTTTGTAAAGACGGCTTCAGTATCCATACCCGGTGTACCCACAGAGATGCCACAATCAGGGTTGCGCCAATGCTGAACGTGAGCCAGTTCGGATGTTGCTGCCAGATGGCAAAGTTCACCAGTAACCCCGCCGGAACCATCATGTTGTTCATGATCGCGAGTGTTCCGGCGTCCACCTGCGTGGCGCCGTAGTTCCACATAAAGTAGCCGATCCCGGATGCCCCGATCCCCAGCCACAGCAGGACACCCCACTGTAACTGCGTGGACGGCATTTTGGCGAAATTACCGAACAGCAGCCAGCCCGCCAGCGCCACCACACAGGCACCGAGGTAGAACCAGGAAAACGCCGTGCGCTGCACCAGCGGATACACTTCCATCAACCGCTTGTAACCGACCTGACCGATAGCAAAGAAGATATTCGCCAGCTGCACCAGAATCAACCCCGTCCAGAAAGAATCACTGAGATGGTCATAGCGGATCACCGCCGCACCAATCACCGCCAGCAGCGAACTGAATACATAACCCCAGCGCAACCCGCGCCGCTCCAGCAGATCATAAATCAGCGTCACATACAGGGGGGTCAGCACGGTAAACAGCAGGAATTCCGCGACAGTCAGGTAGTTGTAGGCATGGAAAACAAAGAGATACATAATACCGAGCTGACAGGCACCCACCACCATATACATCAGAATGACTTTCGGAGCGATCCCGCGCCAGCGCAGAAACGGCAGAAAAACCAGTGCCGCCAGCGACACACGGACTAATACAGAGAACCAGCTGTCCACCTGACCGGCGAGATACTCGCCAATCAGGCTGAACGATGCGGCCCACAGGATCGTGGTAATTATCAGTAACGGCATCGGTTATGTTTCTTTCTCAACCAGCAGGGCTTCCAGCAGATCCAGATCATGCAGCAGCAGTTGCAGGGTTTCATTGCTGATATTACGGGTCGCACGCTGGTGATACAGCTCGCCGCGCTCGGCACGCAGTGCGGTCAGACGGAAACGGCGCTCCAGATCTTCCACCTGGAGGTTATATTCCATCTCATCCCCCCCGGCGGTACGCCGCCTGAGGTGTCCGGCCACCCGCGAGGCCACCTCACTGATCGCTTCCGCATCCAGCGCTTCATCCGAACTGGCGGACAAACGCTCTTCCATCTTGCCGATACTGACAATGGCCACTTCCGCCATCGCCGCTTTCGCCGCGCGGATTTCATTGGCATCCGCCTGTTTATCCCCGACATTCATCCCTTTGAGCAGGAACGGCAGCGATACCACCCCCATAAAGAGTGAGAAGATAATCACCCCGGCGGCGATAAACACCATCTGATAACGGGCCGGGAACGGCGTGCCGTCCGGCAGAAACAACGGGATGGACAGCACACCCGCCAGTGTTATCGCCCCGCGTACCCCAGCAAATGATGCCAGCCACAGATCACGGGTGGAGTAAAACGTAAAATCCAGCGGCTTGCGTTTTAAGGTCAGGCGGCTGACGGTTTTCATCATCCACAACCAGCAGAAACGCAGCACCAGCAGGGCAAAGTAGATCACGATAACCGCGGTAAACAGCATCCAGGTTTCTACTGTCGGGTCAAGTTCCGCCTCAATAACGGACACCTGCCAGATCCCCGGCAGTTGCAGACCGAGCATAATAAAGACCAGGCCGTTAAAGACAAATTCCAGCATCCCCCAGACATTATCCGCCCGCAGACGCATTGCCAGCGGTGCATTACGGATAACCCCGGATTTACTGATAGTCATCCCCGCCGCCACAGCGGCCAGGATACCGGACACACCGATGTGTTCCGCGATCAGATAAGAGGCAAACGGCAGCAGTAACATAAAGACGATTTGCGTGGCCGGGTCATCCCCGCTCCAGCGGCTCATCAGACGCAGTGATTTACTGTACAGCCAGGTGACCGCCACCCCGGCCAGCAGGCCGCCGATAGCGACTTTGAAGAATTCCAGGGTGACACCGGTGACGGAGAAAATCATCGTGCCCATGACAATTGCCACGGCAAATTTCAGCGCGACCAGACCGGAGGCGTCATTCATCAGCGCCTCCCCTTCCAGAATGCCCATCATCTGTTTCGGAATGCGCCCTTTGCCGACAATCGACGACAGCGCCACGGCATCTGTCGGAGACAGCACCGCCGCAAGGGCAAAGGCCGGAATCAGCTCAATCCCCGGCATCAGCCAGTAGATCAGATACCCGATGCCGATAACCGTCACCAGCACCAGGAACAGCACCAGGATGAAGATTTCCCGCCCTTTCTGCATAAACTCCCGGGTCGGGGTCTTCCAGCCGTCAACAAACAGCAACGGCGGTATCAGCAGGACGAGAAACAGTTCAGGATCGAACGTGACATGCAGACCAAACTGCGGGAAGGCAAGCAGGGCCCCCATTGCGATCTGAATGATGGGTAACGGAATACGATACGGGATCATTTTGGTGAGAACACCGGACACCGACACGACCAGAATCAAAATAAGAATCGTAAAGAATATTTCCATATTACCCTTACTGAACTTAGGGCCTAATCAGCCCGCTGACAAAAAGATACTGTTAATAACGGCAAAAAAACCGCAATAAGAGCCCGGAGGAGAAAAAATTACCGCCGGTTGCCACTATCATACAAAAAAAGCAGCGGCGGATGCGTTATTCGCCACTGCTATTTTATCTTCTCAGGCCATTAAATCGGGCAATTAATTAGTGTTTTAAGATAAATCGTATAAATAAAGCGTATCCTCACCAACAGCTTCCGTGAAATGGTGATTTATGACTTAAATCGCCCAGCCACCAGCATAAAATGCCACCAGTGCCGCTGCGATAAGCACTGTACCGATATTCAGCTTACGCCATTCCCCTCCGGCGATACGACCGATAACCAGTGAAGCAAAGCCCAGCATAATCCCGGTCACAATATTACCGGTCAGTACAATGAAGACCGCACACAATAAACCTGACATAGAACCAACAAAGTCACTGAAATCCAGTTTACTGACATTACTCAGCATCAGCAGACCGACATACATCAGCGCCGGTGCTGTGGCATAGGCCGGTACCAGGTAAGAGAGCGGAGAGAGGAACAGGATCAGCAGGAACAGTACCCCGACCACGGTTGCGGTCAGACCGGTACGACCACCCGCAGCGGCACCGGCCGCAGATTCGATATACACCGCAGCAGGCGCCGCGCCGACAACACCGGCTACAATGCTGCTGACGGAGTCTGTCGTCAGGGCTTTGCCGCCGTTAATGATCTGATTATCTTTATCCAGCAGATTCGCCTGACCGGCTACCGCGCGGATCGTGCCTGTCGCATCAAACACCGCCGTCATCACCAGCGCCAGAACTGTTGGCAACACCAGTGGTTGCAGTGCGCCCATGATATCCATGCTGAAAAAGAGTGACAGCCCGTCATCACCAAGGGACGGTAATTTGAAAAAGCCCTGATATTTCACATTCGGGTCAAAAATCAGCCCGATAACGGAAATCGCAATAATCACCAGCAGTACTGCCCCCGGGACTTTCAGGCGCTCCAGACCGAAAATCACCGCCAGACCCGCCAGCGCCATTATCACAGGGAAAGAGGTGAAATCCCCCAGTACCACCGGCATGCCTGCCTGCGGGTTTTTGATCACAAGGTCAATATTAGTGGCGGCAATCAGCAGCAGGAACAGACCGATACCGATCCCCGTGCCGTGGGCAATCCCCAGCGGGATATTACGCAGGATCCATGTCCGGATACCGGTTACGGAGATCAGGGTAAACAGCACTCCCATCAGGAACACCGCGCCCAGTACGACCGGGATCGGGATATTCTGACCAATCACCATACTGAATGCGGTAAAGGCGGTCAGGGAAATCGCACAGCCGATCGCCATCGGCAGGTTTGCCCATAACCCCATCAGCAGAGAACCGAGCCCCGCCACCAGACAGGTGGCGATAAAGACCGCCGTATGCGGGAAACCCGCCTGGCCGAGCATACCCGGCACAACAATCACCGAGTACACCATCGCCAGGAATGTGGTCAGTCCGGCGAGAACTTCACGGCGGACAGTGGTGCCGCGCTCAGTCAGTTTAAAAAATTGGTCTAATTTGCACCCGCTTTGCGGCTGTGTCGCAGACATGTCATCACCTGTGTTAATGAATTTTGTGTCACATCACGTAAACGATTGCGTTTTCAGAAAAAATCCGCTGGTTCCGGATAAAAAAACCGGACACCCACGACGCAAACGTTTGGCTTTTTACAGAGAAAAGATGTGATTTTTTGAGGCAAACGATTATCTTAGGAAAAATCCTGATAATCAAGGCCAAATCCGGGAATTTTTTCACCTCTGTGCCATTGACGGGTTATCATCATCGGTCCCGGTGCCTGATGACGGAATCTATGATGAAACTGACTACTTTTCTCCTCCCTGTGAGCCTGCTCTGTTCTGCATTACCGGCAGCTCAGGCGGCAATTACCCCGCTCAGCCCGGACACCTGCCGTGCCATGACCGCACTCGGTATTATCACAGCAGAAAACCCGGTGCCCTGCGAACGGCTGGTCAATGTGGATGTCCGGTTTATCTCCTTTGAGGGCGAAACCCGCACCGGCACCATTACTGTCGCCGATATTATTGCCCCTGAAACGGAAGCGCTGTTCGATGAGTTGTACCGGCAAAAATTCCCGCTGCACAGCGTGCTGCCGATAGAAGCCTTCGGCGGGGATGATGAGGCATCCATGGCGGCTAATAATACTTCAGCATTTAACGGCCGTCGTCAGGCCAGTCAGAAAGCCTGGTCAAAACACGCTTACGGCATGGCGATCGACATTAATCCGCAGCAAAACCCTTACCGCTTCCGCGATAAAAATAGCCGTGTGACTATCAGCCCGCCGCAATCCGCCGCCGCGCTGACCAACAGAGAAAATATTCGTAACGGAAAAATGGAAACGGTGCTGCCGCTGGTTTTCAGCCATGGTTTTCTCCGCTGGGGCGGGGAATGGAAAAATCCGGTGGATTATCAGCATGCGGAGATCGGCAGTTTTACCTTTATCAATCATCTGCTGTCCCTGCCGCTGCCGGAAGCACAGGCACAATACAGCGCCTATGCCGCCCGTTACCGTGACTGTTTCAGCAAAAGCAAAACCACAGATGAGCTGCTGCGCGCCCGGCAATGTGCCAAAAACGTATTGCGCTGACAGCCGTCAGCGTAACAGATTGCTGATAAGCAACGTCAGACCGGCCAGCAGGATCACCATATTCAGGAAACGGAAAAATGCCTCTTTCGGGATACGCATGGTGATATGCCGCCCGAGGACAATTCCTGCCACCATCGCAGGCAGGAACAGCAGCGCGGTAATGGCGATGTCACTGTTCCAATAGATCCCCATAATCAGAAAAATTATTACGCGGGTTAATGTACTGAAGCCGATCAGGGTGGTCTGCGTAATGCGAAAGCGGTTTTTATCCTCAATCCGCCCGGCAAAATAGATGGCGTAAACAAACCCGCCCGCCCCGAACAGCGCACTCAGAATGCCGCCGCCAATCCCGAAGGGAATGATGTATTTCTGCGGATAATGCCGTGCCGTCTTCTTAATAAAGAGGGAATAAAGCGCATAGAGAACAATAAAGGCCCCGAGGAACACCGCCAGCAAATCAGGATGTGTTTTCAGCAGGATCGCCGCGCCAATCAGACTGCCGCCGATCATCAGCGGCACCATCCATTTCAGCTCGGCAAAATCGGCTTTGCGTCCGTCGCGGGTGACGTTAATCACCGCCGCACCCAGATCCATCAGCGCCAGCATCGGCACAATGTGTGAGACAGGAATAAAGAAAGCCAGCACCGGACTTGCGATCAGTGCGGAGCCAAAACCGACCATGCCGAAAACCAGATAACCGGCGAAGAGAACCGTAAAACAGATAAAAAAATCTGCCCATGGCAGGGTATAGATCATGGTGAGCACCCGTTTAATGACTTATGTTAATTATCACCATGCCGGATCCTTTCATCTGATAGTATTACCTGTCAGTGCTGTTTTTTCCGGAAAATCACGGCTTACCGTTGTACAACACGTGTGCAATACTAACAGGGTTTCCCTGCAAATTTCATTGGTATCGATTACATTATGCTAAAAACCAGTGCCCACATCGGCCAGAAGGTCAAACTGCTGCGTCAGGCGCGTAACCTGTCGCTCAATGATCTTTCAAAACTCTCCGGCATCTCGAAAGCCGCGCTCTCCAAACTGGAATCCGGTGATTCCAATCCGCGTATCGATACACTGGAGGCCATTGCCGTTGCACTGCGTTTTCCGCTGGGGGATCTGTTTACCGCCAGTAATGAAGGTTATCCCCGTTACGAAAAAAATAAAGTCTTTAAAGGGGAATATGCGGAAGATTTTAAATTCCGTGTCGGCATGGGAAATATTTCGGAGATCTGGCACCTGAAGATGATCCGCGGCGCGATTATTAACAGCCCCGCGCACAGCACCGGCACCCATGAGCATATTCTTATCCATCAGGGTACGCTGATGATGCGCTTTAATGACGATCAGACTGTGCTGCTGGAACCGGGGGATTTCTATGCGTTCTCCTGTGATATTCCCCATTCTTATATCTGTATGGAAGGCGAGCTGAGCGGTACGCTGATTATGTCCTATTCCCATATCGGCCAGACATCCCCGTAACCGCAGACAAAAAACCGGGCTTATCTGCCCGGTTTCATCATTCTACTGAATGTATTTATTCAGTTGCTCAAAGATACTGATATCTTCGTTGTATTTCACGTCCTGCACGTCTTCCAGTTTCTCCACCTGACTGACCATCTGGCTTAGTCGATCATCCGATTTCACCAGCAGCCAGATATGGCTGTGATCCTGTCCCGGCAGCGGCAGACACAGAATACCGTCCACGTTAAACGCCCGGCGGGCAAACAGACCGCAAATGTGTGTCATCACGCCGGGGTGGTTGCGGACCACCAGTTCCAGAGCGATAGGCTGATTATTTTTTTCCATGATTCTGTTCTCCGTCATCACGCTGTGACCATATCGATATTGGCATCACCCGGCAATACCATCGGCCACACTTTTTCACTGACATCGATTAATGCGTGGATCAGGCACGGCCCGGGGCGATCAATCGCCGCCTGCAATGCAGCATGCGGATCACTCTCTTTATTCAGATCACAGGTGTGTAATCCGAAGCCTTTGGCAATTGTCACAAAATCAGTCTGATACGGATAGGCAGATGCCACAATGTGCTCGTTGAACATCAGTGTCTGCTGCTGGTGAACCATCCCCAGTGCCTGGTTGTTCATGAGAATAATTTTGATATCCAGGTTATGCTCAGCGGCGGTCGCCATCTCCTGAATATTCATCATAATACTGCCGTCCCCGGTGAAGCAGACGATCTTGCGTGACGGCTCTGCCAGTGCGGCACCAATCGCTGCCGGTAACCCGAAGCCCATCGTTCCGAGTCCGCCGGAGGTCAGCCACTGACGCGGGCGGCATAACGGATACGCCTGCGCCACCCACATCTGGTGCTGGCCGACATCCGTGGTGATGATGGCATCATTATCCACCGCATCCGCCACGGCAGCGATCAATCCGAAATGACTTAACGGATCGGATTTATTCATCTGCTCCAGCGGAAATTCCTGTTTGATCTGCGTGATATGATCATTCCACGCCTGACGGGTATTTACCTCAATCTGCGGCAGCAACATAGTGAGAACCTGTCCGGCATCCGCGTTGATCGCAATATCCGGTTGTTTGATCTTGCTGATCTCCGCGCGGTCGATATCCACATGGATAATTTTGGCATCCGGGCAGAACTGCTCCGCCTTGCCGATCGCACGGTCATCAAAGCGCGCCCCGACCACAATCAGCAAATCCGATTCCTGCAAAATCATATTGGTATAACGCGCGCCGTGCATCCCTAACATTCCCAGATAGAGCGGATGCTGCTGCGGGATGGTGCCCAACCCCATCAGTGTCATGGTGGTCGGCAACCCGGCTCGTTCGGCAAAACTCTGCACCAGCTGCTGGGACTGCGACGCGACAATACCGCCGCCGATATACAGGATCGGGCGCTTCGCCTGATTAATCATGGCGGCCGCTTCACTGACTTTTTCGGCATCAAACAGCGGTAACGAATCTTTTGGCATGATTGGCGGCAATTCGTCAATCTCAATGATGGCGGCCTGAACATCTTTCGGCACATCCACCCAGACCGGGCCCGGACGGCCGGATTCCGCAATACGGAATGCATCGGCGATAATGCCCGGCAGATCCTGAACATTGCGCACCAGGTAGTTGTGTTTGGTAATAGGGATAGACATGCCGTAAGTGTCCACTTCCTGGAAGGCATCGGTACCGATCATCGGCGAAGAGACCTGGGCGGTGATACAGACCAGCGGAACCGAATCCAGTTTGGCATCGGCAATCGCAGTCATCAGGTTGGTCGCACCCGGCCCGCTGGAGGAGATACATACCGCCGCTTTACCGGTTGTACGGGCAATCCCCTGCGCGATAAACCCGGCACCCTGCTCATGGCGGGCGAGGATATGCCGGATACGGCTGTTGCCCAGTGCATCATACAGCGGCAGCGCCGCACCACCCGGAATACCGGATACAGAGGTGATCCCGTGCTGTTCTAACATGCGGATAATTAATTCCGCCCCCGTCATCCGGGTTTTTGCCTGAGTCTGCTGTGAAGCTCCCATAACATCATCCTTTTTTTAACAACCGGTTCAGTTTCGCGGAGCCTGACATAAAAAAACCCCGCTCGGTTTACGCCGGCGGGGTTAGTGATCCTGTTGCTGATCCCAGCCCGTTACGGCGCGCTGCCGACGACCACCACCACTACCACACGCACGACGACAACCGCGTCTGATAGCGCGGTTGTTAGTAGTACGTTTTGCGGACGGGTGAATGGTTTCACGGGATATCTCTCAACAGTAAATTGTGTGTGAATAAATTCGGTTCGTACTTTAAAAAAACATAAGAATGAAATCTGTACAAGCCTTTTTTCATTTATTTTTTATTTAGCCGCTGATTTGTGATCACCATCACTGATAAATCACTGACACAAAAAGAAAAATCACATAATCATTTGATTTATAATAACAAATTAAAATACTCTGTTAATAGCTTCAGCGGGAAATAGCATTATTACACCGAAAAAATAGCGATAAAAAAGGTTACAGGAACGATTATCCGGAGCTATACAAACCAATATCAGGAAACAGCAGAGGAATATATTGCAGCAAAATAACTTGTCAGCATCTGTTTACATTATCGCTGTCAGTCACTAAAAACAGCTTCTTTATCAGTTTTATTGTTCAGCATGATAAAAAACAGCTCTTACTCATCCGGTAACATTCGTGACAGAATACATTTAATGTGATTTTTTTGTTGCAAAAACGCAGGTGAAATTACATTAAAATTACAACTACAGCTGAAATGGGTACATTTATGTGATATTAATCACATATAATGACTATTCTGATTGTCACGTTTCAGGTTTACCGATAAAACGTAATCCGACACATGCTCTTTAAGCCTCTTATCGCATTTTAATAAAAAATTGAGTATATCGTTTATTGATACCCAATGATTTTATTGGATTTTTTCTTTTAAAAAGATAAACACACATCCGATTACGACAGCTATTTATACTAAAAATATCCGTTATGATGAAAAATCAGACGAACAGGATAAAAACAGGACTTATAACAACATAAGCTTCACTGCCTGTTAACCCCGGGCAATCTCATGTGTTCATCCAACGGCATGAGACATCACCCCTTACTGTCATCAGACGTAAGGGGTATTTTTTTGCCACTGACTATGCAGAATTACGCAGAAAAATAATTTTTTTCTTATTTATTCTGAGCTGATGACCCCTTATTTTCATCTGTGATATTTCAGCGAAGTACATTTCATGTTTCATATGCAGACGATATACATGAAAAAATAAGATTAAGATTAATCATTATTTCGCTTTACGGATAAAAAAATACATTTAGCACTCAGTTAAAAACAAGGAGTGTTACATGTTAAAAGTTTATATCTGGCTACCGGAAGGAAAATATATCGGACATGCATCTCTTTCATTTCAGGGAAACTACGTCAGTTTCTGGCCAAAAGACAGTGCAGGAAAAAAAGATCTGAAAATTAAATCTAATAGTCACCCCGGTGCTTTTATGGGCGCGTTAAAGGAAGACATTGAAAATGAAGGCAACAGACAACCCCTGGTTGTCACTATTAATGAAATCAATGAAGAAAAACTTGCATTTCATATCGCAGAACTAATGAGTAACACACCGAGATATCAGCTGGCCCGCAATAACTGCTCTCATATTGTTGCTGAATGCCTGGCTGTTGCCTGTGATAAAAAACCCGGCTTTACACCATCAGCCAGTAATTATTCCAAATATTTAGGTTCAACTCTGGGTAGAGGGATCTGGACACCTCATGATATCTTACGGTATGCACAGGAACTCTCGGTAAATATAGTATGAATGTAATCTATAGTGAGAATTATAATTTTGACATCGGACTGTTGAGTTACTTTCATCCGTTTTACGGAATGAAATTCAAATCTATTTTTAATGATTTGAAAAATAACAGTAAAATCCGGTTTCACATGCCTGATTCCGCTATAGATGAGCAGATCATAGACGATTATCTTTCCGGGATAATGAAATACAGAGTCAAAAATAAGAAGGGCATCCTGAGAGCACTTGAGTTTCCCCGGCTCCCCTTCCTCAGCTATGCATATCTGGATAAGCATGTATTAACCCCTATGCGTTTTGGTATCGCCGGCACACTGTTGGGAGCACAAAAAGCCATACAGGAAAATACTATTTTCTGGAATCTTGCCGGTGGCTATCATCACGCATCTCACCAGAATATGGAGGGATTCTGTATCTATAATGACATCACGATTTGCTATCAGGAATTACGCCGGAGAAATATCCTGTCCGCAGATGACAGAATATTAATTATTGATACCGATGCACATCACGGCAATGGTAATGCTGTCGATTTTATGGATAACCGCCAGGTAACGATCCTTGATATTTATAATCAGGATATTTATCCGCAATCACAATATACCCGCGAACGTGTTGATATCCCTGTTCCGCTTCCGGAGAAAACCACCGGAATTCATTACCTGAACCAATACCGTGATGCCTTAAATAAGATAAACGGTAGCTATAAAATAGCATTTGTCATTACCGGCACAGATCCGCTTGAAGCAGATAAACTCGGCGGCCTTTCACTGACAATCAGTGATATTGCACAAAGAGATAAAACAACCTGGCAGTTCCTGTCAGAGAAACAAATCCCCGCTGTTTTTCTTGGCGGAGGTGGTTACTCAAAACTCAGCGCAACCTGTGTCACCCGCGCCATTAACGGTATTATCACCGACGCCGCGGACTGATTTCAGATCGCACATATAAAAAATCCCGCCAACGCGGGATTTTTTATATGAAATAACAGATATTCAGATCAGAACGGAATATCGTCATCAAAATCCATTGGCGGTTCATTGCTTTGCGGCGCTGCTGCTGCCGGTTGTTGTGCCGGACGCGGGTTGCCGCCGCCGCTGAACTGCTGGCCTTGTTGTGGCTGCTGTGGCTGACCCCAGCCGCCACCCTGAGACATATTGTCGCCACCGCCGCTGCGGCCGCCCAGCATCTGCATGCTGCCGCCGATATTCACCACGACTTCTGTGGTGTAACGCTCCTGGCCACTCTGATCCTGCCATTTACGGGTCTGGAGTGAGCCTTCGATATAAACCTGTGAGCCTTTTTTCAGATATTCACCGGCAATTTCTGCCAGTTTGCCGAAGATCACCACACGGTGCCATTCGGTCTTCTCTTTCATTTCGCCGGTTTGTTTATCACGCCATGATTCTGATGTCGCCAGTGTGATGTTGGTAACCGCACCGCCGTTAGGCATGTAACGCACTTCCGGATCCTGACCCAGGTTCCCGATAAGAATGACTTTGTTGACGCCTCTGCTGGCCATGAAATGCTCCCGATGAAATTTGTCTGTAACAATATAAGGATCTAGTCTAACACGTCCGGATAATTTTTATGAAGTCGATCTGTCCGCAACATATTTCCTTTTCAGATTTGCGTGTCTTCTCTAAAATCTGCTGCGCAAAATGCAATCAGCTGTCAGGCAAATGCTGCTGAGATTATACACAGATTTCTTCTGATACTGGATATCCATTCAGTAAGTTATGTGCAATAATATCAGGCTGAATAAATTGTTCGCTATCTGAAACTCCCGGGAAGTGGTACATGGATAATATCGATATACGGGGCGCCCGCACCCACAATCTGAAGAATATCAACCTCATTATTCCGCGTGATAAACTGATTGTTATCACGGGGTTATCCGGCTCCGGGAAGTCGTCCCTTGCCTTTGATACCTTGTATGCCGAGGGGCAGCGCCGCTATGTGGAATCCCTGTCCGCGTATGCGCGTCAGTTCCTGTCGCTGATGGAAAAACCGGATGTGGATCATATTGAAGGGCTTTCCCCGGCGATTTCCATCGAGCAGAAATCCACTTCCCATAACCCGCGTTCCACCGTGGGGACCATCACTGAAATTCATGACTATCTGCGCCTGCTGTTTGCCCGCGTGGGTGAGCCGCGCTGTCCGGATCACGATATTCCGCTGGCAGCACAGACGGTGAGTCAGATGGTGGACAATGTGCTGACCCTGCCGGAAGGCAAACGCCTGATGCTGCTGGCACCGGTGGTTAAAGAACGCAAAGGCGAACACACCAAACTGCTCGATAGCCTGGCGGCGCAGGGCTATATCCGTGCGCGGATCGACGGGGAAATCTGTGATCTCTCTGATCCGCCGAAACTGGAACTGCAGATCAAACACACCATCGAAGTGGTGGTTGACCGTTTCAAAGTCCGGGATGATCTGGCACAGCGCCTGGCGGAATCCTTCGAAACCGCGCTGGTACTGTCCGGCGGTACAGCTATTATCGCCGATATGGAAGATAACAGCGCCGAAGAGCTGGTATTTTCGGCAAACTTTGCCTGTCCGGTCTGCGGATACAGCATGAGTGAGCTGGAGCCGCGCCTGTTCTCCTTCAACAACCCGGCGGGTGCCTGCCCGACCTGTGACGGCCTGGGCGTTCAGCAGTTTTTCGATCCGGATCGCGTGGTGCAGAACCCGAATCTGTCACTCGGCGGCGGGGCTATCCGCGGCTGGGATCGCCGTAATTTCTATTATTATCAGATGCTGATGTCTCTGGCGGATCATTATAAGTTTGATATTGAATCCCCGTATTCCGAATTACCGGCCAAAATTCAGAAAGTGATCCTCAATGGTTCAGGCCGTGAATCCATTGAGTTTAAATATTCCAATGACCGGGGTGATGTGACTGTCCGCCATCATCCGTTCGAAGGTGTGCTGCACAATATGGAACGCCGTTATAAAGAAACGGAATCCATGGCGGTGCGCGAAGAACTGGCCAAATATATCAGTAACCGTCCGTGTATTTCCTGCGGCGGCACCCGTCTGAAAAAAGAAGCCCGCTTTGTGTTTGTCGATGACACCACACTGCCGCAGATTTCTGATTTCAGCATCGGGCATGCGATGGACTTCTTTAATAACCTGAAATTCAGCGGACAGCGCGCGAAAATAGCCGAAAAAGTGCTGAAAGAGATTCAGGATCGCCTGAAATTCCTGGTTAACGTCGGCCTGAATTATCTGACACTCTCCCGCTCCGCAGAAACGCTGTCCGGCGGTGAGGCACAGCGTATCCGCCTTGCCAGTCAGATCGGTGCCGGTCTGGTCGGCGTGATGTATGTGCTGGATGAGCCGTCAATCGGTCTGCATCAGCGCGATAATGACCGCCTGCTGGAAACCCTGATTCATCTGCGCAATCTCGGCAATACCGTGATTGTGGTGGAGCATGATGAGGATGCTATCCGTGCCGCCGATCATATTATCGATATCGGCCCGGGCGCGGGTGTTCACGGCGGGGAGATTGTTGCCCAGGGGGCGCTGGAGGATATTATCGGCACGCCGGATTCCCTGACCGGGAAGTTCCTCAGCGGCGAACGGCGGATCACCATCCCGGAAAAACGCAATGCGGCGGATCCGGCCAAAATGCTGACCATCACCGGTGCCAGCGGTAACAACCTGAAGAATGTGACACTGAATCTGCCGGTCGGGCTGTTTACCTGCATCACCGGGGTGTCCGGTTCAGGGAAATCCACCCTGATCAACGATACCCTGTTCCCGATTGCCCAGACACAGCTCAATGGTGCGACCACCAATACCCCCGCGCCGTATAAGTCTGTCGACGGTCTGGAGCATTTCGACAAAGTGATCGATATCGACCAGAGCCCTATCGGCCGGACTCCGCGTTCAAACCCGGCGACCTATACCGGTGTGTTTACGCCTGTCCGCGAACTGTTCGCCGGGGTACCGGAATCCCGCTCACGCGGCTACACGCCGGGCCGGTTCAGCTTTAACGTCAAGGGCGGCCGCTGCGAAGCCTGTCAGGGGGACGGCGTGCTGAAAGTAGAAATGCACTTCCTGCCGGATGTGTATGTGCCGTGCGACCAGTGCAAAGGCAAACGCTATAACCGCGAAACCCTGGAAGTGAAATACAAAGGGAAAAACATCCACGAAGTGCTGGATATGACTATCGAGGAAGCCCGTGAATTCTTCGATGCCGTCCCGGCGCTGGCGCGTAAATTACAGACCCTGATGGATGTCGGCCTCTCTTATATCCGTCTCGGGCAGTCGGCAACCACCCTCTCCGGCGGTGAAGCGCAGCGGGTGAAACTGGCGAAGGAACTCTCCAAACGCGGCACCGGGCAGACACTCTATATCCTTGATGAGCCGACCACCGGTCTGCATTTTGCAGATATCGAACAACTGCTGGCGGTACTGCATCAGCTGCGCGATCAGGGCAACAGTATTGTGGTTATCGAACACAACCTCGATGTGATTAAAACCGCAGACTGGATTGTGGATTTAGGCCCGGAAGGCGGCAGCGGCGGCGGTGAAATCCTGATCGCCGGTACCCCGGAAGAGGTGGCAGCATGTGAGCGCTCACACACCGCCCGCTTCCTGAAGCCGATCCTGAAAAGAAGCTATTAATCATCTCCCGCCCCTGAAAATACCGCAGCGTTTGCTGCGGTATTTTTTTGTCCGCTTTCCGTGCTGGTGAAATAATAATCAACCTGTGATAACATAAAGCATCAGGCAACCACCGGAAACAGGAGACGAACATGGCAAGCGGATGGGCAAGTGATTCTGCTGTTCAGGAGCAGATTGATGCCACACTGGATGATGCGGTCGCCCGGGTGCGCAGCCAGCTGGCGACAGGAGAAAGCGCGCTGTTTTGTGAAGAGTGCGGTGAGCCGATCCCGCAGGCGCGGCGTGAAGCGATACCCGGTGTACAGTTGTGTGTGAACTGTCAGGCAGAAGCGGATAAAAAACAGGCCGCATTCAGCGGTTATAACCGGCGCGGCAGTAAAGACAGTCAGCTGCGCTGAAACAGGCGCGGAACACAATGATTCCGCGCATCATCATTTCATTGCTGAGGATTAACGGCTGACCGCCGCAAAAGCCCGCGCAATCGCATCCACATTATGACGGTTCACCCCCGCCATGCAGACACGCCCGGAACCGACCAGATACACCGCATGCTGCTCACGCAGTGCAGTAACCTGCTCCGGACTGAACCCGGTGTAGCTGAACATTCCGCGCTGATGCAGCAGATGGTCAAAGTTTTTCTCCGGCAGTGTGTTTTTCAGTGTATCCACCAGCACTGTCCGCATCTCTGCGATCCGGCTGCGCATGGTGTCCACTTCCGCCCGCCACTGTGCTTTCAGCGCAGTATCATTCAGCACTTCAGAGACCAGTTTAGCCCCGTAAGACGGTGCGCTGGAATAGACACGGCGTACACCCGCTTTCAGTTGACCCAGCACACGTTCTGCTTCCTGCTGTGTCGGGCAGAGAACAGACAGTCCGCCCACACGTTCACCGTACAGCGAGAAGATTTTTGAGAACGAGTTACTGACGAAGCACGGTACTTCAGCCGCCGCCATGGCGCGGATAGCATAAGCATCCTCTTCCATCCCGCTGCCGAAGCCCTGATAAGCAATATCCAGAAACGGGATCAGTTCCCGCTTTTTCACCACCGCGACAACGTTATCCCACTGCTCCGGTGTCAGATCGGAACCGGTCGGGTTATGGCAGCACGGATGCAGTAAAATGATGCTTTTTGCCGGTAACGTCTCAAATGTTGCCAACATCTCGTCAAACTTCACGCCTTTGGTCTGCGGATCAAAATACGGATAATAATGAGTTTTAAATCCGGCTCCGGCAAAGATCGCCTGATGGTTTTCCCATGTCGGATCACTGAGCCAGACATCCGATCCCGGGAAATAACGGTGCAGGAAATCCGCGCCGATCTTCAGCGCACCGGATCCGCCCAGCGTCTGGATCGTCGCCACACGGCCCCGGCGGATAAGCTCGCTGTCATCGCCCAGCAGCAGCGTCTGTACCGCGCTGCGGTAAGGGGAAAAACCTTCCATCGGCAGATACAGGGAGGCCCCGGTATCCTGCGCGTTATAGCGCTGTTTTGCCTGTGTGATGCTGTGCAGTTGCGGAGTCACCCCGGAATCGTCGTAATAGAGGCCAATACTGAGATTGACCTTCTCCTTCCGGGGATCCTGTTTGAAATGCTCAACGAGCGTTAAGATCGGGTCGCCGCCGTAGGCGTCTACATGTTCGAACACAAGCGATACTCCTGATTGTTATTTTTCTCACTATCAGAACATATCGCGTCACATTTTATTCGTCCAGATATTCCATCGCCACGCGGGAGGTCAGCCTGGTGATCAGTTCATAGGCACTGATACCACTGGCTTCTGCGATTTGCTCCACCGGCAGTGAATCCCCCCATAAAATGACTTCATCACCCGCTTTATCACTGCAATCCGGTCCCAGGTCGATAGTTATCATGTCCATGGAAATACGCCCGGCAATGGGAACACGGCGTCCGTTAATCACCACCGGTGTGCCGGACGGCGCACTGCGCGGATAGCCGTCACCGTAACCGACGGCAATCACACCCAGGCAGGTATCACGATCACTGACCCAGGTACCGCCGTAACCGACCGCTTCCCCGGCTTTATGTTTACGCACGGCAATCAGGCGGGATTTGAGGGTCATCACCGGTTTCAGGCCATAATCACCGGCTTCGGTACCGCTTTTCGGTGACACGCCGTACAGAATGATCCCGGGGCGAACCCAGTCGAGGTGTGCCTGCGGCCAGTAAAGAATACCGCCGGACGCGGAAATCGATTTTTCCCCCGGTTTATCGGCAGCAAATGCCATAAAGCGGGTGATTTGTGCTTCTGTCGGCTGTGCATCGTCTTCATCAGCACGGCTGAAATGGCTGATGATATTCACCGGCTGCTGCACATTTTTGCAGTTGCACAGCCGCTGATAAAACGCTTCTGCTTCTTCCGGACGCACGCCGAGACGGTGCATGCCGGTATCAATTTTCATCCAGACTTTCACCGGATCCGATAACTGCGCCTGCTCCAGCGCCACTAACTGCTCTTCAAAATGTACCGCCACTTCCAGACGACTGGCAACAATGACCGGCAAATCCGTCGCATCGAAAAAACCTTCCAGTAAGATGATAGGTTTAACAATACCACCGGCGCGCAACGCGTGCGCTTCACTCAGACGCGCCACCGCAAACGCATCCGCCTCATTGAGTTCACGGGCGATTTCGACTAATCCGTGGCCGTAGGCGTTTGCTTTGACCACCGCAACATGACGGCTATCCGGCGCAAGCGCCCGGATCCGCTGCCAGTTGTGGCGCAGCGCACCACGGTCAATGACGGCTGTTGCCGCTTTCATAGGGGTTCCTTGGTTAGGGGTTGTTGATGTCTTGTTTGTTATCAGGGTTATTATCCCGTCCGCATGATATTCAGACGGTTTATTCATCGTCATAACTCGGCCCTGCATAGTTATCAAAACGCGACCACTGACCGTTGAAGGTCAGACGGACGGTTCCGATAGGGCCGTTACGCTGCTTACCGATAATAATTTCAGCCACGCCTTTCAGATCACTACTTTCGTGATACACCTCGTCACGGTAGATAAACATGATAAGGTCGGCATCCTGCTCGATGGAGCCTGATTCACGCAGGTCGGAGTTTACCGGGCGTTTATCGGCACGTTGTTCCAGACTACGGTTCAGCTGGGACAACGCAACCACCGGCACCTGTAATTCTTTGGCCAGTGCTTTCAGAGAACGGGAAATCTCAGCGATTTCCAGGGTACGGTTATCAGAGAGAGACGGTACGCGCATTAATTGCAGGTAGTCGATCATGATCAGGCTTAAACCGCCGTGCTCACGGAAAATCCGCCGTGCGCGGGAGCGGACTTCGGTCGGGGTAAGGCCGGAGGAGTCATCAATATACATATTGCGCTTTTCCAGCAGAATCCCCATGGTGCTGGAGATGCGCGCCCAATCCTCATCATCGAGCTGACCGGTACGGATACGGGTCTGGTCAACACGGGAAAGGGAGGCCAGCATACGCATCATGATCTGGTTACCGGGCATCTCGAGGCTGAAAATCAGCACCGGTTTTTCTTCGGTCATGGCGGCGTTTTCACACAGGTTCATGGCGAAGGTGGTTTTCCCCATGGACGGACGCGCCGCCACAATAATTAAATCCGAAGGTTGCAGACCGGCGGTCTTTTTATCCAGATCCTGATACCCGGACGATACCCCGGTCACCCCGTCATGCGGCTGGGCATAGAGCTTTTCGATCTTCTCGACAGTTTCTTCCAGAATCGCCTCGATCCCCTTCGGCCCTTCATCTTTATTGGCACGGTTTTCGGCGATCTGGAACACGCGGGATTCTGCCAGATCGAGCAGATCTTCACTGGATCGCCCCTGCGGATCGTAACCGGCATCGGCGATCTCATTGGCGACAGAAATCATATCGCGGATCACCGCACGTTCGCGGACGATATCAGCATAAGCGTTAATGTTCGCCGCACTTGGCGTATTTTTCGAAAGTTCGGCCAGATAGGCAAACCCGCCGACATTTTCCAGCTCTCCGCCGGTTTCCAGTGCCTCGGACAGTGTGATCAGGTCAATCGGCCGGCCCTGCTCGAGCAGGCGCTGCATCTGACTGAAAATCGTCCGGTGCGGGCGGCTGAAAAAGTCCTCGCCGGTCACACGTTCAGAGACATTATCCCAACGCTCGTTGTCCAGCATCAGTCCGCCGAGAACGGACTGTTCGGCTTCCAGGGAATGCGGCGGTAATTTCAGCCCTTCCATCTGATGGTCACGGGGTTTGTCGGTCTTGGTGTCCTTGGGATATCTGGCCATGAAACTCTCTTACTTATCAGTGCGTCTGCCGGGGAGAATACCTGCGTCCCTGAACGGGACAGAGCGGGTAGTATAGCCCTCCTTTACCGCTGATTGCACGAAGCTTGAGTAATTTTCAGTGACATGCAATTATGCCAAATACAATAAATCATATGATTAACTGTCCCGCTTACTGTTTCTGCGCTGTTTGCAGGTAAGTGGTCACTCTTTTTTCCGAATGAGGTTCCCTCCATGGCTAAACGTATTGAATTTGATGCACCCGGCGGCACCGATGTGCTGGTTTATCGTGACTTTACGCCGGCAGACCCGGCACCGGGTGAAGTTCAGGTGGAAAACAAAGCAATCGGCGTGAACTATATTGATACCTATTTCCGCAGCGGCCTGTACCTTGCGCCGGTATCCCCTTCCGGTGTCGGTTCTGAAGCCGCCGGTGTGGTGGTAAAAATTGGTGCGAACGTAAAACACATCAAAGTCGGTGACCGCGTGGTCTACGGCCAGTCTCCGCTGGGCGCGTACAGCGAAATCCATAACGTGCCGGAAGAAAAACTCGCCATCCTGCCGGACGGTATCAGCTTTGAAACCGCTGCCGCCTGCTTTATGAAAGGCCTGACCGCGTTTTATCTGCTGCGCAAAACCTATGAAGTAAAAGCCGGGGAAGTCTTCCTGTTCCACGCTGCTGCCGGTGGTGTCGGACAAATCGCCTGCCAGTGGGCCAAAGCGCTGGGCGCGAAGATGATCGGTACCGTGGGTTCCGATGAAAAGGCACAGAAAGCCAAAGCCGCCGGTGCATGGGAAACCATCAACTACAATAAAGAAGACATTGTTGAGCGGGTGCTGGCACTCACTGACGGTGAAAAAGTCGGTGTGGTGTACGACTCTGTCGGTAAAGATACCTGGCTGCCGTCACTGGACTGCCTGAAGCGACGCGGTCTGATGGTCAGCTACGGCAACGCCTCCGGTCCGGTCACCGGTGTTGACCTGGGGATCTTAAATAAGAAAGGCTCGCTGTATGTGACCCGCCCTTCTGTCTTTGGTTACATCACCAACCGTGAAGAACTTAACGAAGCCAGCAAGGCGATTTTTGATCTGATCCTGAGCGGTAAACTGACTATTTCTATCCCTGCGGATCAGGTTTATCCGCTGAAAGATGCCGCCCTGGCACACAAGCGCCTGGAAAGTCGTGCAACAACCGGATCCAGCATTCTGATCCCGTAATCGTCACAGAATGAAAAAAGCCCGCCGGTTCTGAGAAACGGCGGGCTTTTTATGACTGACTGATTATTCCGCAGTATTTTTCCGCGTGACAAATTCCAGTGCCGCTTCAATAACGCGCAGATCTGCTCCGGCTTTATGGGCGTTTTCACTCAGATGACGCCGCCACTGACGCGCCCCCGGAATACCCTGGAAAATCCCCAGCATATGGCGGGTGATATGGCCGAGATAAGTCCCTGTCGCCAGCTCCGCCTCAATATACGGATACATCGCTTCCACCGCCGCGACGGTATCAGTCACCGGCAACGCCGCATCAAACAGCGCATTATCGACCTGTGCCAGGATTGACGGGTTCTGATAAGCCTCACGCCCGACCATCACACCGTCCATATACTGCAGATGGGTTTCTGCCTCTTCCAATGTTTTGATGCCGCCGTTAAGCGCCATAATCAGATGCGGAAAATCTTTTTTCAGCTGATACACACGCGGGTAATCCAGCGGCGGAATTTCCCGGTTCTCTTTCGGGCTCAGGCCGGAGAGCCAGGCTTTACGGGCATGGATAACAAACATCTCACAGCCGCCGCGATCCGCCACGGTGCCGACAAAATCACACAGAAACTCATAACTGTCCTGATCATCAATCCCGATCCGGGTTTTGACCGTAACAGGAATATCCGTCACATCCCGCATCGCTGCCACACAATCCGCCACCAGTGAAGCGTTACCCATCAGACAGGCACCGAACATGCCGTTCTGCACACGGTCAGACGGACAGCCGACATTCAGGTTGATTTCATCATAACCGCGTTCCTGTGCGATTTTCGCACACTGCGCCAGTGCCGCCGGGTCACTGCCGCCAAGCTGCAATGCCACCGGATGCTCCGCCTCGTTATACGCCAGGTAGTCCCCTTTCCCGAACAGAATCGCTCCTGTTGTCACCATTTCGGTATACAGCAGCGCGTGGCGGCTGAGTTTGCGGTGGAAATAGCGGCAATGGCGATCAGTCCAGTCCAGCATCGGCGCAACGGAGAAACGGTTAAGGTTCTTATAGCCGCTCACAGCGCGTAATTGCTGGTTTTCTGTGGTTTTTTCTGTTGGCGTATTTTGGTGCATATTTGGTCTTTTTAGTGTATTTTCTCTTTATCAGGACACCACCAAGGACACCACAAAATGGTGTCCTCAAGAATGATGCAGAGAGAGGTTGCAAAGTAATGGCCTATTATACCATAGACAAACGCACCAAAGCAGACGGCACTGTCAGGTACCGGTGCTCTGTGTCCGTAAAAGAAAATGGTAAACGTATTCACAGTGAAAGCAAAACGTTCACAAAACAGGCCCATGCGAAAACATGGGGTACACGCCGGGTTATTGAATTAGAGCAGCACGGTATTCCCAACCCTGATGATGTCACAAAACTCACAGTACGAGATCTACTTTTCAAATATATCAACGACCCAAAAATGGGCGGCAAAGCTGGCCGTACTAAAAAGTATGTGCTGAACATGCTTTTTGATTCAGAACTCGCTGTGCTGCCTCTCTCTGAGTTATCGGTTAATCACGTAGTAGAGCACTGCCGGGCGCGTTCGGCTGCCGGAGCATCACCATCAACAATAAACCACGATGTAAGTTACCTCACTTCTGTACTGCGATCAGCTAAGCCTGTTTATGGTATTGAGTACACTGATTGCCCTTCTCACGAAGCGAGACCACAACTCCTGCAGATGGGGCTGATCGGAAAATCACAGCGCCGCAGCCGGCGGCCGCAAGACGATGAATTAACCAGGTTGAAAGAAGGACTGAAATCCCGCAGTGAGCACCGGGAGGGGAAAATACCCTTTGTCGATATTCTCGACTTTTCCATACTGAGCTGCATGCGGATCGGGGAAGTGTGTAAAATTTTATGGTCTGATGTGGATGAGAAAAACCGCAGCGTACTGGTAAGAGACAGAAAAGATCCGCGCAAAAAAACCGGTAACCATATGTCCGTTCCGCTGCTTGGCGATGCCTGGACGATACTACAACGGCAACCACGGACAGATGAAAGAGTGTTTCCGTATAACCCTAAATCGGTATCTGCGGGTTTCCAGCGGGTTCGTAATGCATTAGGTATTGAGGATTTGCGCTATCACGATTTACGCCGTGAGGGTGCCAGCCGGTTATTTGAAGCGGGATTCAGTATTGAGGAAGTGGCCCAGGTAACAGGGCACAGATCACTGAATGTGCTGTGGCAGGTTTATACTGAGCTTTACCCACAATCATTGCATGAGAAATTTCTCAAACTAACCAGAAAATAAAAAGCATGGGTTGCCCCATGCTTTCTTATTTAGCAACGAACCAAGAAGGCCCATGCCTGATACCCGTATGCATGCGCATCGAGCATCTTGCCTGATTTACCCCGAACCTTGCGGTAGCGACAGAAAATCCAGCGGAACCCTTTTGGGGCTGCTTTTTTTACGATAGAACGTAACGCCATCCATAAAACACCTCCTTACCGAGAGAGATTTTTCTTGAATAAGCTCTCCTGAGGTGTTAGTTTCAGGTTGCTACGAGATATTCAAGCGGTGATACTCTACGGATTATCACCTTTAGAGACCCTTACTATGGCTGCAACCTAGTAGGGGTTTTTTAATACCTTTAACTGATACCTGGCTGCCTCAATTGAGACACCACAGGTTAAAGCAAGTTGTTCAGGCTCCATGTGTATTAATGATGCCGAGAATGATGCTGGTACCAATAATTCACCACTAAAGCACTTCGCTTGCCATTCACTACTCTCATATGGCTTAACATCAACCCCAGGTAATGACCTAGCAAATGCTATATTTTTGTGTAAAAGGAGATGACCTAATTCATGAGCGGCCGTCATCCTGTCACGACCATTGCCTTCAAGCGCACCATGATAAACATCCTCACGCAAAATAATTCTGTTTTCCTGCGGGAATGTTAATCCATGCGTCCCTTCCATATCCTCTTGGCTTCCCACCACAAATTCATATCCATCTAGTAATTTTGGTAGCGCTAATTCCAACACCTCCATTATTGGAAAATAAACACTAGAGATCCTTAGTATTTCTCTTAGTGTCTTCGCACCATCCCTAATCGAACTTCGACTTTGTGGGGGTACACGATAATCCTGTCCACTCAAAAGTCACCACCTTCTATTATTTGTATTTATTTAAAATATTATTCAATTGCGTTAAATCTTCTTCACTTAATTCATCAAAACTACGTGCAAACGCGATAGCTGTATCACGAGCGGTGCCATCTCTACCAGACAAGCCAATCTCCACTGATTGTTGAGATTCTAGAGCCGCATCCATTAATTCTTGTTTTTTTCCATTATCAGCGCCAAAAAAATCTATGACACTATTTAAAATAGGCTGTGTTACGGCTCTTTTTCCAGTTTCAATCGCTGAAAGGTAAGAGGATGTCATGCCGATAGCATCAGCCATACTCTTCAGAGTTATGCCTAGATCTATGCGCATTTTCCTTACTGTCTTACCGAACGGCGTTAACATTGTGTACTCCTTAGCTTAAAACGGCCGAAAGATTTCGGCTCAGTGTCAATATAAACACTCACAGAAAATAAATCAACAATTTTTGTTTATTTTTATCACTTAAGTGTTTATTCAGTAGTTCCGTGTCATGGGGTGTCGGGGGTCGCAGGTTCAAATCCTGTCATGCCGACCAGCATTTTTACAAAAAAACCAACCTCTTATGGTTGGTTTTTTTGTGACCGTCAAAACGTCGATGGTAAAATAATGGTAAAACCATGGTAAAACCGCCGCCAAAAAGATCGAAGTCCGCCTTGACAGTATTATTCTGCCCCGTTAATTTACACTGTATATTTAAACAGTGTAAATGAGGTAATCACATGCTTCGTATCAACGTAATTTTTGACAAAGCACTCAAAGACACTTTACCCACCGGCACTTTTGACGCGCTTCGTGATGAAATCGAAAAACGCATCCCGCAAAAATATCAGGAATCTGATATACGAATCGCCTGGGGATCAAATACTAATTTTTCTGTAGATGGATTAAAGAAAGGTGACAAAAAAGAAGATCTAGAGACGCTTATGCAGGAAATTTGGGAGGATGACGGCTGGATGCCGGAAATGGCAGATGCTTCTGATGATGTAGAATATTTTGATAAGTAAGCGACAGCCGCGCCGTACATCCACCAGCGCGGCTTTATTTTATTGATCTGAGTCTACGCCCTGCTCTGCTGCTTCCTGCGCTTCACGCTCCATCTGTTCAGCCAGTTCACGCTGCTTCACGTTCCACACAGAGCCCTGCGGCATTTCAACACGTACATCGAGGCGGGTGGATTCCGGCAGGTCACACGGCTCACCGTCCTGATAGAAGATACGCTCACCTTCAGGGGTGATCTCTTTCAGCCGCCAGTTCTGGAAACGTTCCGGTAAATGCGCATGCTGACGGTGACAGGTTTCAATAATCAGACTGCCGTCCTCCTGTACGCGATCATCGACATAAACCAGCTCAAGGCCGTTATTGTCTTTCGGTACCGAAATACCACCGTTTACACCCCATGCACCATCTGAGTTATAACCGAGTATACCGGTAATGTGATACTGACCGGTGCCGGTGTGGCTGACTTCAGCGCCTTCTGATTCGTCGTTGGTTTCGAACGTTCCGTCCGGGTAAACCTGAATAATTGGGGATGAGCGCTTAATAAAACCGTTGCCGTCAACCGTTGTGTTATTGTTTCCCCATACGTTGATCCAGTCACCCTTATCGGTTCCATTCTGCATTGAGAAACGATACATCAATCGCAAATCAGCAGTAATGAATATTTGTGCACGGCGCACCTCTGCGTATGTAGCCTGAATTCCAGCACCATGCATAGGAAATCCATAATTAATTGCATCTGCTGATGAGCTGTATGCCAAAAATCTATTGCTACTAACGTTACCCCCGCCGATGTTTGCTGATGCTCCGAGACCAAAAGCGCCGACCTCAATAACATTGCCATCGTCAGTTCCTGTATTTTTTCCGGCAGCCGTACCGAGTTTATTGGTATCCGCCTTCTTACTCAGCGCATCACTAACCGCTTTCTCATGCGGAACTTTTGTTGTTGATGTACCAATTGCCGCCGAGAGCTGTACAACCCCCTTTTGTGTCGTGGTTGCGTCACCCGGCTTGGCATTGGCAATGGCGTCATTCAGTGACTTTATGCTATCCAGCGTCACCTTTTGTCCATTCGGCAACTCAATCTCCACCTTGCCGGTGTCTGTCATCCACTGCTGCATTGCCTGGAGGAAATAAACGATATAGCCCTGATTGGCTGACATGGTACGGGCCGCATCTGAAATGGTGTCCGGTACCGTGGTGGCAATGGAGTATTTCGCACCGCTGAGCGTTACCGGGGCATTGAATGACAACACCAGTTCGGTATCACTGTTTACCGCGCGGATCATCATACTGACCGGTGCTGTGCCGTTCTCGATGCTGATAAGCTGGCCGGGTGCCACACCGTGAATGTTCTTTTTCCACTGTGTACCGGTGCCGGTCACAATCGGTGAACCGGTTTTAATGGCTATCGTACCGTCTGTGTAAATCATGGGGTTTCCTTAAATTTCAGGCATAAAAAAACCGCCGGAGCGGTTATCCATACTTATTCTTTTGGTTGATTAAAAATACCGGTCGCCATCAAGACAGTGCATATTGAAGACACCATTAATGACGCCATAACCACCGTTCGCAATACCCTGGTAACCCATCGCCACTTCACCGAAAGACACAACATCGTACCTGTTACCTGATATCTTCAACCCGCAGGCATTCAAAAAGTATGACTCTTTGATAATTTCCCGGATATAACTGCCATAAGTGCCTATGTTGTATATCGGACGGGCATATTTAGAGTACCCGCCTTTGTTGCCGTCAAGAACCTGACCACCGAGCATTGGTGCATACCTTGTGTTATAAGTGACCTGTCCCCTGCTGTTATAGATCTCAACTCCCCATCCACTCATTTTTGACAAATTAGGCTGATGGTCAAAGACTGCAACCTGTAATGTAGTTTCACGATCTGCCCTTATTGATCCCCCCATTCTTGTTAAAATGGCCTCCCCGGACTTTGGCCTGGCGTATGTAGAGTAGCGATATTCATCACCAATGTTGATTCCCGGTACCGATATTCCTGCATATCTTGGCGCATATACTTCACCAGCCCAGACGCAGTATCCGGTTTTGGTAAAATCTGACAGTGTGGTTACCCCATTCATTCCCATCAACTGAATTCCATATACATTATCTGCGGCTGTGCGCTTAGGGGTGCCAAACACATCAAATGCAAAATATTCCTGGTATGGGTCATCCCAGACATGATAAACCTGACTACCCTTCGGGGCAGCATACAGCCCGCCATCTGCAAGCCACGCCTTATCTATCCAGTTTGGCCACGCACCAGTTAAACCCGGTATATAACCACTTTGAGTTCCTTTTTTAACCACCAGAAAGGCATCATAGTTTCCAATGCCGGGAACAGGCGTGTAATAGGCCCGCTTATCTTTGTTATAAACCCACTCATCTTTAGGAAAAGGAATATCAAGCCGCCCCAACATCAGGCGAACATGCTTTAATTTGGTTAGCATCTGGCAATCAGAATCATCCAGCTGAAATGGTTTTCCGCCATTCTGTGGATTTACGTATAATCCGTATGACATTACAGTTTCCCCAGCTTCACCCGCAGTACATTGCCGGTATCATAAACAGAGATTGTCTGGTTATTAATCTCCATCCGACCACCAGATGCGGCACTACGGACATCCAGAGTCCCGCGGAATATCGCGCTGTTAAATTCGGCATTTCCTGTTTTTGCATCGATCAAAAATCCGGCTTTAACCGGCACATAGTTCTCCGACTGCATTTTATCAGTGACAACCACGCTGTTAAGCCACGCCTGATTAATGAACGCCTCACGCATAAACACCTGACCGTCTTTCATGTACATGAACAGATCCATGGATTTATTCACCGGGTTATAAAATGCAAACTGCTGGGCGCTGAACCCGATAAGCGTGTTTACCTGTCCGCCCTTCAGTTCGGCCCCGATAACCATGCCGGCGGAATAGTCCTCACCGTTGTAATGAATGCGGATTTTCATATCGTGAACCACCGATGCCTGACCGGATGCCATATCCCACTGCGCCCGGATGGAGTTCTGCGCCATGGCGAAACTATCGTCTGCAGTCACCTTAACCGCGTCCAGTTTCTCTGCAAGTGCAGTCGTTTCCGTGACCGTGTAGTTGCGGACTTCGATAATTTCCGCTTTCATCGCGCCGGTTTCGCGCTGCCAGTATCCCCACTGACCGTAGGCGTTGTTGGCGTTGTTGATAATGGCCTCGAAGTTATCATCCGCCTGCGACTGCAGGTCTTTGATGATTTGTGAGTCACCCAGCCCGGCAGCGACTTCATCAATAATGGTCGAGGCGTCGAACTCGGCCACACCGCGCACAAAGTCAGTCCAGGGGGATTGGTTGCCGGTTTTATCCACCAGGCGGGCGCGGAAATAAAACGCGGTACCGGCAGCCAGACCGGCAAGCTCATGAGAGCGGGACGGGTACGGCACATCGGCCAGCAGTAACAGATTCTGTCCGTCATTGGTTTTGCTGTACTGAATTTCGGTTTTCAGGGTATCTTCCGTGAATCTCCCGAACTCCCAGTTCAGTTTGATCCCGAATACCAGTGTGGCCGCACGGAAGTTCAGCGGCATCGGCGGATCTCCCACCTTACCAGTCAGCCGGGTTTCCTCTGAATATCCCCAGCCGCTGGAAATTTCAGCCGCGTTAATCGCCCTGACCCGCACCAGATAGCGACCTGAATACACCCCGGGCACGTCAAACGAAGTGGTGGCATTGCGCGGTACATTGATCCAGTTGCCGTCATCACGCCGCCACTGCGCCTCATAAGCAATCGCGTTCTCTGCGGGTGACCAGGTAACCTGCATGGTTTCAATGCTGATCCCCTGGTTCACGACAGAATAAGAGCTGACAGTGATATCTTTCGGCGGGAACTGGTTGCCGGGCGGAATAACACTGATCGGACGCTCATCAAGTACCGCACCGGTGTCTATCCGGTCGTATTTGTCCGGGTCATGCATAGCCGCAGATATCGTGAACGTACCATCATCATTCTCAGTCACGCTCACCACCCGGTACTGCTGGGCATACAGCTCGTCTGATTCAGTCACCCAGACGCACTCCGGTTCCGGTGTTTCGCTGTATGCTGTGGTGACAGTAATTACCTTGTCCGTGACCATCTGGATAGTGCGGGCCTGTGATTTGCCGGACGGCAGGTTCAGCATCAGGCGATCGCCCGGAGCGGCATCCGGCTTGCGGTCGAGTGTGATACTCCGGCCATTCACTGCACTGACGCGACCGCCGGTCACTTTCCCGGACAGGTTTTCATCCGCCACCGCAATGATGTAGCCAGGCTGCGGGATATTACCGTCCAGCCCTACACCGAATGTCACTACCCGGTCTTTGTTGTTGGTCAGTATGCCCCAGCGGCCTTTGCGGTTGGCTTCTGACTGCCGGGTACAACCAATTGCCGTCATTTCCAACTGATTAAAACCGAACCGGTAAACCAGCTCATTTTCAAATACCGGCTCCATCGCATCAGCATAGCCGTTCAGCGGATCTGAGTACGATACCAGCGAGGAGGAATAGCGGGCCTTACTGCTGCTGCCGGAATAGGTGAACTTCCCATCGAGGACGTTGGCTTTGGTGTAGCTGTAATCAATGTCACGCGGCATATCCGCCAGGGTGATAATCTGGTTGCCGCCCCAGTAGGTCATGCCCCGGAAGATGGCGGCAAAGTCACGCAGCACGGTATAAGCTTCATTGCGATCCTGCACATACACATCACAGATATAGCGCGGCTCAGTACCGCTGCCGCCCTTGCCGTCCGGTACCGGCTGGTCACAATACTGCGCAACACGGTACAGTTCCCATTTATCGATATTCTGCATTTTGATGCGGTCACCGAGGCCGAAGCGATCGGAAATCACAATATCGTAAAATATCCAGGCGGGGTTATTGGTCCACGCCCACTTAAACGAACCATCCCAGGTACCGGAATACGTCCGGCGCTCCGGGTCATAGTTTGACGGCACACGGATAACCCGCATCTTCGGCTCACAGGTGACCTGCGGGATCGAGCCGTTAAACTGTTTTGAATCAAACTCGATATACAGCAGCGCGGTATGCGGATAGGTCAGTTTGGCGTCGATCACCTCGGTATAACTCTGCAGCACCATGGTGTCACCGATTTTAGCGCTATTGGCATCCGGCGTGATTTTTCGCACCCGCAGCGTCCAGGATGTGACCGACTGCGGCAGATCAATACGGTGAGTACGCTCATAACCGGAAGTGGTTTTGCCTTTTACGCGACCATCCACAACGGTTCTCCAGCTGCCGCCGTCAGTCTGTAAATCAATGGCGTATTTCACTTCGTTGCCAACCATATCCCCGTTATCCTCCTGACGGAACAGGGACGGCCATTTCAGGCGGACACGGATTGCAGACAACTGCGGATTGGTGAATGCATGCGCCCACGGCGTACTGCTCTGCACCATAGTGCCGACCGTAATTTCATTTTCCGCCGCCGGCATCCCCTGAATGTAAGTTTGTGCCTGAGTGCCGGGACGGTATTCCCATACCACGCCGGGAAAGTTTTCGGATCCGTCAACATTCAGCAGCGGCGTACCGTCCAGAAAGATATTCTTCCCGGTCAGTTCCCCGGCAAATTCCCCTTCACCGAGGGCGATCAGCAATTTGGCTTTTGCAACAGACTGTAAGTCGTCCGGCTGTTCGACGGGCGTGCGCGGGCTGCCACCGCCGCCTTTGCGGCCTGTGATTTGTGTCATTGTGGGATTCCTGCTGAATAACGGAGAGAGGATTACTGCTGATCTTCGACGTAAATTCCGGCTGAGATAACGGCTCCGCCGATGCGGCGCTTACCGTAACCGATCGGTACCGGGTAGCCCTGAGAAACGGTGTTCGTCGGCGCGCCGAACGCATAGGATGGTTTGTTTTCGCCCTGGTCTTTCATGGCGATCCCGTTTGGCTGCGGGGACAGCATCTGGATAATGCCGCCCAGCATCATCGCCGCGCCGGTTGTGGCCATAAAACCGGTCATACCACCAGCCGCAAAAGCAGCACCGATACCACCTGACATAAATACAGCCGCAGCCACCAGCACTGCTCCGAAAATGGTCTGAAATAATCCGCCGCGTTTGCTGCCAATCACCACCGGTACAATCCGGATAACATCACCTGTTACCGGAAACCCGAGATCATCTTCACCGATGTTTTTCTTACCACGAAAAACCGCAAAGGTCAGTCCGCGCGATTTACTGGTATTCAAAAATTGTTCAAAACCAGTGATAGTGCAACATAGCGCCCGAATAGCTTCTGATGTAGTGCTTATTAAACGCTGATGTGTTTTGCCAAAAGTTTTGCCTAACACACCACCCAGTTCTATTTTTACCATGATTTCCTGTGACATATTTACCCCATAAAAAAACCCGCCGAAGCGGGTTATATTTTTTAAATTAATTTAAATACATGAAGTTATGGAATTTATTCTATTATCTATTCTGTATTTAAACATTCCGCCCTGATGATAAAAACTAATATTTGTTTTATCTCCAGTACTGGTCACATCAACTAATTCAAGTTGTCCCGCTGAATAAATAGACCACCCATCTTTTGCAGGCTGTATAAAGACGCTTCCGTATGTTTGGCTTTTTTCCTGCCATCCATAGAGAATGCAATTGGCTACTTCTTGAGTTGATTTATCTGATTGAAATTTATTATCTGCTGGCCGCTGACGAAGTTCTGCCATTCCTGTGCATCCAGTACCAATAAAAATAAATAGCAGCGTTATAATTTTCTTCACTATCCACCCCTATACATATTTAATAAACAATTGTCATTCAGGGTAATAGCACCAAGTCACGTTGTCATGTGTAATTTATGTCTCAGCACCATAACTGTGCGATCACGCCAGTAACCGCCATACGGTACCCGCTGACTCAAATGCCCGTATAAGTGATGCAGGAGCATATTATCATCCAGCAGAATACCGGCATGATTGGCGACCGGAGCCTGCACCTGCATCACTATCATATCGCTCGGTTGCGGATCATCAACCTGAATAAATCCAGCCTCCTGCCAGTTATCAGCGTAACGGTTTTCACCCTGCTCCCACCAAGGGTGATCCACCCGGTAATCCGGTAGCTCAATGCCGCGCTCCTGCCGGAACCAGCTCATGACCAGTCCCCAGCAGTCGGTAAACCCGAGCACAAACGGCCGACCGAGTAACGGCAATTCACCGCGCGGCTGAACAGTCCGCAGATCCCTTTCCGGCCAGCTGATGATATACCACGGCACACCGAGAGCATCGCACTGTGCTTTGTCCAGTTCTGACGGCTGGGTAGTGGCATCCGGGTGACTGTGTACAATACCGACCACCGTACCCCAATCCTCAGCAACGGCGTAATCCTCCGGCGATAACACGAAGTGTTCTTCCGGTGTGACCGCAATATTACGACAGGGAAAGTATTTTATCACTCTGGATTTTTGGGCGATCACCCCGCAGCTCTCGCGGGGATATTCACGTTCAGCATGTGCAAAAATGGCCGCCTGAATGTTTTTGCGCATCCCTATTTCCTCAGTAATGATGTTCCGGGAAAGCCGCCGAACGGGATCGGATTATTTTTCCCGAAACGGGGAAAGCAACCGGTATTCAGCATACCGCTGCACTGATCCCGTGCCGGGTCATCTACCCGGTTGCCGTGTTTGTCGAAATACCCGTTCTGACCGGCATAATCACAGCCGTCACCGGATTTGTATTTGCCGCGTATGCACCAGGTACACATAGAATGCAGCTGCCTGGTCGGAATCAGCACCCCCTGCAAATCCATCGGGCTGGCTAATTCAAACTCGATAACTTCGTTGGTTTCCGAGGATTTGCTGTCGATATAAAAAACCGATACCTTTTCCTGGGCAGGATCTGCCGCCGGGTTACCGTCCGGAAAGTTTGTCACATCCAGATAGTGCGCCAGCGTATCGTGTATCGTGACTTTCGCTTTCAGCATGTCATCGTATGCCAAACACAGCGCAGTGATTGAACCATCGAGGTTTGCCACCGATAACTTCGGCTGTGCGCCGGAACCGCTTGTTGATGCCTCTATTCCTTCAATCTGTACCGGCCAGGCACGGTACTCATCCCCCTGCCACCAGATTGATTTCGCCGGTAACTTTTCCGGATCCCCACCAGCGGCAGTAATTTCTGCCTCTGTGTGAGGAATGTTGTATGCATGGAACCGCAAAATATCCGACGCACCGAACGCGGTACCGTCAACCTCAAAAAGCCGGACGGCATTACCCGGTTCCAGCTTCTGGTAGTCATTTGTGATCATGGTTTAAATGCCTGGGTAAAAGTGAGAGAAAGTGAATAGTTGTCACCACCGAGCGGGGTGATCTTCGGATCATCGCAGCGATACAATCCGGTATTCTCCAGTGGCGGCGTCCACTGAAAGGCACGTATTCCGCCGTGCCGGTCAATAAAATCACGGATTGGCAGGATATAACTTTCCGTCCCGGTAAAATTGAGTGACCACTTCTGGCTGCGGGGATTGATGCCATCACCGCAAACCTGTTCGTAGCCATCGCCGAATTTTGCTTTCCGAAGACGGAACGAGATATCGCTCTGCGGATTTAGCCGCGGGCTCCAGGTGAATACTTCTATCATCTGCCCCCCTTAACCAGATTCCAGACTGAACCAGATGGTCGCGTTTCCTTGTCCATCAGTTTGCGAAAGCGCTGGTCGACAAATTGCCCCACTTCCCTGCCGAACTGCTCATAACCACCGGATGCCTGAACCTGCTGATTCCCTTCACCGTCAATATGGATATGGACCACTGGCGCGGCGGTGTCGCCATTTCCGCCATACATTCTAACGCCGAGATTTCCGTCCGGGCCGCGCTTCAGCGGCATAATAGCTTCCGGTCCTGCTTCTCCCATCAACCCGGCATTTGGTGCCCCACCTTTGGCGAAAGCAAACAGTGTCGGACTACTTACCACCTGGTTGCTGTACTGACTTAATCCCGGTGAATTATGTACGCCACCTTTAGCGTGCGGCATGACTGAAATGTTTTTTGGCGGCATCGGTACTATAGATCCATTGGCAGTACCGCCACCAAACCCACCGAACAAACCGGTAATGGCATTTGTTATCTGCCCCTGAATCGCAATTTTTATCAGATCCTGAATGATGGATTCAGCCAGCGATGCTGACAGCTCGCGCAGGCCTTCTGAAAATCCTTTTGTTCCTGTCAGCATTCCGGCCAGTGAACCCGCTGTTTTTTGCTCTACAGCATCAATAAGGTTAATCTGCATTCTCTGCCAGTTGCCCTGAGCGGAATACAACTCCTTAGCCGCCTGAATCTGCGCCTCTTTTGATTTCTCGGATGCCTGTGCCACCAGCGCTTCATACCGCTCTTTGTTGATAACGCCATCACGGTAATACGCCTGATAAAGCGCCTTTTGTTCTTCCAGTTGATTACGCAGTTGCACAACAGGATCAACTTCACCGGCGAGTGAGATATTCGGCAAAGCCAGGTCTTTTGCCTGTTGTGACAGCCGGTCGCGCTGATTGGTTTGTGTCAGCTGAAGACGGGCCCGGTTATACTCTTCCTCTGTCAGCAGTCTGGAATCGAACAGCTCTTTCAGTTCCTGTGTAGCTTCGCGCTCCTGGCGGATCATTTCTGCAGAAGGTGAGTATTTTTCTGCCAGGGCGACACGCTGTCGCTGATAATTCTCGGCGCTGATCAGTGACAGCAGGTTCATTTCCGCTTGTGACATTCCCCCTGAATGATGCAGTTCTTTCAGTTTATCCAGCGTGTCTGATTCATTCAGGGTGATTTTTTGCAGGCTGGTTGCGTGTTCAGATTCGATCTGGCGGCGGAGTTGCTGATATTGATTAAGCTCTTTTTTACCTGTTCTTGTACCGGGCAACTCATTAGTACCTGTTGATACGACAGGTTCTTCTTTCGGGGTTTCTTCTTTGGGTTTTACTTCAAACTGACCGATAGATACTGTTTTTTTCCCTTCATTTATCTGATTGATTCTCAGTTCTAATGAAGCGGCTGTGTCCTCTAATTTTCCGAGAACTACATTTTTCTCCTTTTCCATGCCTTTTGAGTCCCAGAAAAGGCTACCGAATGCACCTTTTTCACGCGACTTCGCAATGTTAATTGCTGTATCCGAATATCTCTCCAGTTGCCCCTCTAACTGTTTCTTTTCGGCCTGAAGCTTTACGACATCCTCTTCCCACTCATCAAGTTTCAGTTGCACTTTCACTTTAGAAAGCTTTTGCAATTCAGCAACCGTCAAAACGGTTTCATCTTTAAGACTTCGCAACCCCTCCCGCGCCTGAACACTATGATTGTACAAACCATACAGCGCAGATCCGGCAAGCAATGCTGCCCCCATTGGTCCACCAAGAAGATTAAGGGCACCACGGGCGCCCGCCCCAGCAACAGATAATGCGCGGGTTGATAAGGCCAGGCGGTTATTTGCTGCTATCAATTTCTCTTTCGCCGCTGCCTCTGCTATATCGGCCTCGCGGATCTGGCGGCGCAGCACCGCGTATTCCCTTTGATAGCTGATATTCATACCATGCTGTTTATTGATAACTGACTGTTGCGCCAGACGCTGCGACTCCTGCTGCGCATGCAGGCGGCTCGCTTTTGCTGATTCAATAGTTGCCTGTGCTGAATTACGTGTTTGTCTTGCAGCCTCACGCGCTGCCGCTCCGGTCTGATACCAGGTTTTAGCCTGAGTTTGCAATCCCATCGTCATTCTGGATGCCATCACCGGCAAAACTGCATACGTAACGATACTGGCTAATGTTGAGAAGTTATCTGTCAGTCCATTCACTGCTGCGGTGACATTCTGAATGCCTGCTCGCATTGGGCCGTTAGCGCTGTGACCAACAGAGAGCGCCAGTCCCTCAAATGAGGTTGCCAGCAACTCAAGATCCCCATTCAGGTTGTTCGCCCGGATATTTGCCTGCTCATACGCAGTGTCAGTGCCGGTCAGTGCCACTGTTAGTTCTTTCAGTTTATCCGTATTTTCGCGCAGATTTACTGCCGCACTCACGTTTGCTCTGCCGAAAAGCTTTACTGACGCTGTGGTTGAGTAGTTCTTTTTGTCCAGGTTATCCAGCGCCGCACCCAGACCGACAACCGACGGACGCAGGGATTTATCTGCCGAACGTTCCAGTACCAGGATCACGTTACGCAGCATCCGTCCGGCCTCGGCGCCTTTGATCCCTTTATCAGCCAATACCTGAATCGCGGCATTCAGTTCTTCAAATTTTATCCCGGCCTGTGCGGCCACAGTGCCAGAGTTTTTCACCGCCTCAGAGGTTTCACTGATTTCTGACGCCCCGTATTTTGCCCCGGCGGCCAGCACGTTAATATAGCGCTCTGCTGATAATGCCGACGCCCCGTACTGGTTAAGGCTCAGAGACAGGGATTTAGCCGCATCAGCGAGATCGACACCTGAAGCCTGAGCCAGCGTGATTGACTTCGCGGTTACCTCTTCCAGCGCACCAGCTGTATTCAGTAGTGCTGGTTTTGCCGATGCCAGTAACTTCATTGCATCCGCAACTTTAGTGGCCCCGAACTCAGTGGTGCGCCCCATGCTGCGAGCGGCATCATCATAACGCTTCATCTGTTCGGCAGACGCGCCGGTGATAGCACCGAGATCAGATAACGCCTGACCGTACTGCCGTGAAACAGACAAAATACTACCGATAGATAATCCGCCACCAGCCAATAATGCCAGCTTACCTGCCACATTAGTTACGCTTTTGCTGATGCCGTTAAAACTATCCTCAACGCCTTTTGCGTCCCGCTTTGCCTTATCAGAAAAACGTTTTGTTTCACGCCCGGCATGGTTCATTGCGTTGCTGATATTTGAACGGAAACTGGCATCGTTCAGCAGCAGGCCGACACGCAGATCTGCAAGGTTTGACATCTATCCTCCGATAATTTTCATGATATCAGCACATTGCTGATCTACCGGTGACTGCGGCGCTTCCGGTGCTGACGGGTTATCCCGTGAGGTATTCGCTGTGCCGGTCTGTTCTGCTTTCAGTGAGAAGTATGCCTGCCAGCCAAGAAGCGTGGATGCCGGCAGGCTGAGTACGCGGTAGGGATCAATTTCCTTGAGCTCTTCCGCGAGTTGGTAGGCAAAGAAAAGCAACGGGCTGTCCGTCAGTTTTTTTTTGCCTCTTCAAGCGTACCGACAGAATGGCGTTTCACGATGTTAATGGCATCGATCAGAATGGCGTTATCATGAACATTCACCATTTCATCTGCGGTCGGCAGCAGTGATTTATTAACCGGTTTACCGCCGTCATCAACAATACAGTTCAGCAGCATATCGACGTTCATCAGAGACGCTTCACGCACCTTACCGTCGATATTCAGATCGGCGACTTCCTGCTCCAGGGTAATCAGCTCATTGGCGGTCATACGGCGGATATTTACCTTAACCCCGCAGAGGATTTCCACTTCACGGATTTCCGGCTTTGCCGCCAGTAGTGATGCTTTCAGCCCTTTCATTATTTCGTTGCTCCTTTGGTCTGATCACCCGCAGCACCTGCAACACCCCATGTCAGGTTATTCTGTTTACCTTTTACGGTAATCTGAATGGCTTCGTTTGCCGGTGCAGAAACGTCATTCATCTCCCAACCTGACAGAGACAACAGCATGGTCGCGGTGCGTTTGTTCGGCAGAGCAAAGTAAAATTGCACTGTTTCGCGTTTTTCCGCCGCATTAAGAAATGCCGCGAAATCTTCATTTTCCGGATCGTCAATAAACCCCAGGGATTTCTCCGGCCCTTCCGGCAGATCAGAAATAAACTGCTTGGATGTGTCGATCAGAGTGGTGACATCCACAAAGCTGCCGGACTGCCCGGTAGCGCCCAGTGCCTTACAGTTAATCAGTGGTTTCATTGCTTCCACTGTATCGCCGGGTTTCCCGTATTTCACCACGGTGCCGGCGGGTAACTTCGCATATTCCGGTGAAGTTTTATTGTCAGCCATAATTGCTCCTTAATACTCAGAGAGTGCATAGCGGATCTGCTGTGTCAGCACTTTCAGAACCGCGCGTTTGTTGTAATCCAGTGCCGGACGGATAAACGGTTTCGCTACCTGTTTCACTGTGCCGAACTCCTGTGCCCTGGCTTTCATGTAGTGGTCTTTTGCCGGGCCGACGGTGACCATCACACCACCGTTAGTTCCCTTAACTTCTGTTGTTCTCAGGGTGATATTTTCCCGCATATGCTTTCCTTTCCCCTTCGGGTCAAATCCGGCATGCTGCTCCATATCCTCTTTCACAACCTGCATTGCCTCACGACCGGCGGAACGCAGTATTTTGGTTTTCAGCGCGGTTTCGACCTGCTGTAACCGACGCCCGAGTTCTTCCAGCCCCGTAACTTCGATTCTGGTTATCACACGGCATCCTCCGGATAAGTGATGATAAAATCCCGCATTACCGACCAGCGGACAGCATTGTTTGTCAGCTCTTCCCGCCCCTGCTGAAAACCACCACGCTGCACGGTCTGCACCGGGTAATTACCGATGTAACCATGCACGATCGGCTCCCAGGCATCACGAATGGCTTTATCCAGCTGCAGGGCTTTTCCGTAATCATTCAGCACGTGAATACTGATTTGAAAACGCGCCACGATAAGATGAGTGGTGACCATACCGGCGGAATAGCGCGGATCACTGATACGCTGAAAGGTGATACCTTCCTGTGCATCTTTCGGTAACAACAGGGGGAAAACGGGCATTGCGGTGATAGCAGAAAGAGACGACTTAATGTCACTTTCGATCATGTCGTATGTCTGCCTCCGTGGTAATAATCAGCTTTGCGGGGTCGTTACGGTCACAGGCACGGACGGTAAAAAACCGGTTCTGGTATTCAATCACCCAGTCGATTTGCACATCCGTGCGTGGCCGCGCAGTAAACTGCATGGTTTCGATGACCTGATCCTGCTCTGCCGTCCGGATTTTACGGTTGGATATCGCCTCGGCTTTGGCCCACACCGTGATGACTTTCGTCAGTTCGGTACGGGAATCACCGAGATCCCCAGTCACTACCTCCGGCTGATTCAGGGTGATTCGTTTTGTTAGTTCACCGGCCAGCATTATTTTTCCCTCATGGGTGAAAAACGATAGTCACAGAGCAGATCATAAAAACCCTGTGGTAATTTCTTCAGTTCCCGGGTGTCATACCAGAAACCGACCACCAGCATGAGTGTCAGCCGGATAACCGGTGTGATGTCCATTCCGTCCGGATCACTGTCAGGAACTTCGTCTTCATACAATCTCCGGTTCAGATAGTTTTCTGCTTTTTCTTTTGCCGCAGCAAGATAGCCGAGCAGAAGCGGATCCTCTTCTTCCGTATCAATACGGCATTGCAGGCGCAGATCTTCAATTGTCGGTAATGGCATGAAACCCTCCGGAAATGGCGGCATTTCTGCCGCCGCGACTGATTACTTCGTACCGTCTGCCGCTTTCAGTAATTTCACTGCGTTGCTGTCAACCAGCATGCTGCCGACACGCTTAGTGGTGTAGAAATGTACAAACGGTTTGTTGGTGTACGGGTCGCGCAACATGCGGATGCCGATACGATCCAGGATGGTGTAGCAGCGCTTGAAGTTACCGAATGCCAGCGGAACAGCACCGGCAGCCATATCAGCAAACTGCTCATTCTCCGCAATACCGTAGCCCAGCAATGCAGATGGCTGCCCCAGTTGCAGGCCCGGCTGCCACAGGTAGTTGCCCTGTGAGTCTTTCAGGGTGCGAACTTTGAATAACGTGTTGTTATTCATCATAAATTTAGCGCCACTGCGATAAGACTTACGCAGTGTGTAAACCAACTGCATCACTTCATCAGCTGTCAGTTCAGCTGGTTTCTTCAACAGCAGATGCTGCAGTTTTCCCCAGTCGCGATCCTTATCTGCCTTATCCTCACTGCCGTAAGCCAGCAGCCCTTTCGGTTTTTTACTGCCGTCACCGTTGGTGAATGCTGCTTCTTCCTGTTCAGCAAATTCAATTGCCAGTTCACCGGTAATAAACTGCTCAACATTGAAAAAGGCATCATCCAGCATGGTCTGGGTGGCCCCGGGATTACCGTAAATCTCACCCCACACCGGTTCAATCGGGCCGAGTTTAGGTGTTGCGGTTTCAGGGCGTTTTTCTGTTTCCCCTACCCATCCGCTGCCGGTGCCCCCCATATTAACGAGGCGCTTATAGTTCGGTGTACCGACTGAGACAACATTACATTCCTGACGCATAACAACTTCATCACGCAGCGCAGAGATAATGGTGCGATCCAGTTCTTCCGGTACGGCATAACCGCCATCCGGATCAGAGCCAATCTGCATGGCTTTCTGTTCCAGTTCAGCCAGGCCATCATCCTTACCCTTGCGGACAAACAGTTCGAACGCGCTTTTGTGTTCGGCGACATCTTTGTTTGCCACACCGCCGCCCGGACGTTTCACAGCCGCCAGCTCGGCTTCCAGTGACGATTTCAGTTCATCCAGCTCGGATAATTTTCCGTTCAGGGTGTCCACCGATTCCGCCAGTTTGCCTTTTTCTGATTCGATGGCATCAATACGCTTGTCATTTTTTCTCTGAAACTCTTCAAATGAAGATTTCAGTTCTTTTGCCACTTCGCCTACATCTTTATGATCAACAGCCATAACAGCCCCTTACTGATTAAAATTAATGGATTTAAGTGTTTCCAGTGCATCTTCCTCTGCGTCACGCAGAGAGAGAGCATGGTAGCCGTCGGCCATAAATGCCTTAGCTTGTGTCCGCGACAGTCCGACATCACGCAGGACGCGCTCAATACTTTTTGGTGACGGGACGTCACCACGGGCAAATGCCGATTTAACATCACTGACCCGCGCTTCATCATTGGACGGGAATGTCACCAGGCTTACTTCCCACAGGTCAATTTCCTTCAGGAGAAACGCCCCTTTACTCCGGTCGTACTCCCAGTCTTTCAGGATGTAGCCAATAGAAAGGCCGGATAATGATCCGGCCTTCAGATGTGCATGAGCCCGTTTAGACAGCGGGTCATCCTCGATAAGCAACCGCCCTTTGACATACAGGCCGGTATCATCCTCCCGCATTTCGGTATACACACCGACCGGTTCGGAAATCTGGTGCTGCCAGAGCATGGCCGGAAGACTGCCCTTCTCCCGCCATTCATTCAGTGATGCCTGAAAAGCGCCGGGTACGACAATATCGCTGTAGCTGTCCTTCACGCCGAAAACCGATCCGTATCCTTCAAACTCGCCGGTTTCAGTGACCGACTTTATTTTCAGCGGTATGTCCAGCCGCTGTTTAGTCATCATCGACATGCTGCTTTTCCTCTTTTTCCGGGGTGCTCTCCGGTTTTGTGGTCATATTCATCGGTGTCAGCCAGATATCACCGCCATCACGCGGGTTGAGTTCTTCCAGCTCCCGGCATTCATTGGGCGAATAGATCCCCCAGTTAATACCGGTGGCATAAGCATCAAACCGTGACTTCATATCACCGCGCAACAGTGCTCCGGTGTTGAATTTTGCGTAAAAAACGCCCTGTTTTGACGGTTTTACCAGCCCGACATTAATGCGCTGTTCAATGCGGGTGAGGTATGGCACCAGGGAATAGTTGATAAATCCGATCCCGAGGTTTTCAATGTTGTTGAACGTTGCCCGGTCGGTGTTCTGGATCATGTGCAGCGGCACACGGAAAATACGGCAGATTTCCTCAAGCTGGAATTTGCGGGTTTCAAGAAACTGCGCATCTTCTGATGTCATGCTGATTTGCTGCCATTTCAGTCCCATCTCAAGAATCATGGGTTTGTGCGCATTCGCCAGCCCCTGATGCCGGTTTTCAAAGTCAGTTTTCAGCCGCTCATAGGCATCGTCCTTCAGGTACTGGTCGGTCTGCAGAACGCCACTGGTTACCGCACCGTTCCCGAACAGACGTGAGCCGTGCTCCTCCGTTGCCAGCCCCAGACCGACAGCCTGTTTTGCATACGCTATCGGGCTGAGTCCGGTTAATCCGTCCAGGGTGAAAATCCGTACATGCCAGATATCATCCTGTGTCAGCGTATCGCGCTTTCCGTCCGGAAAAGTAACCTGATATTCCGGTTCCCACTTACTGTTCAGTTTTGGTGTAACCGAGGACGGATCCAGCGGCAGCAGCTCCACTACCTCTCCCAGCGCCTTGACTTTATAAGCATAAAAATTGCCGCGCAGACACAGACAGGCGATCAGTAATTCCCAGAATTCCTGCGGTGTCATGTAGTTGTTGGGTTTGGTTGACAGCAGTTTGTTCAGCCGCTCACGGACCGCCCGCCGGTTCCCTCTGTCAAGCTGCTCATAAAGAGAACACGGCAGCATGCCGACTGACTCAGCCAGTACGCGAACACAGCTAAATACCGCAGTGAGTTGCATTGCCAGTTGCGGACTGACCCGGCGGCCGGTATAGGTGTCATAGGTCAGACCGATCATTTCGCTGAGCTCTGACGAACTCATACCCGTATCGGATTTTCTGAATAAACCGGGAAAGAACATTATGATCCTCCGTTGTTATTCAGGCTTCCCGCTGATTTTGATACCAGATATGACCAGAGCAGGCACAAACCGCCGGCTGTGATAAACCCGGCAGCAGGCATCAGCAGCCAGGCACCGAACGCCAGCAGACAGGCACCCGCAATCCCCACCAGCAGGGCGGTAATAGTCAGTAATTTCATTGGATTTCCTCAGAGTGAGCGTAAGCCCCTGGAAGATAAAACATCGGACAGACTTTGTTCCTGCTCCCCGCCGTTCACCATCTGGCGTGATTTGGCAGTAAACAGCGCAACCGGTCCGTCGATTTTGTTTTCCGGTGTCGATTTGTTCGGGAAAATGTTGTCGTTTTTGTCCGGTTTTACGGTCACATTCGACATCATCCAGGACATCATCGGGTTGTGATCATGGTGAAATTTGCCGGAATAGACATCGGCCTGAACTGTTTTCATGGATTCAGACATGTTTTTCACTGTCTGCGCCACTTCCACCAGCGGGATACCCTCTTCCGCCAGGCGGCGTGAGAACTGCACCGCGCTCCACGGGTCAAACCCGAGCTCACGCAGATCATCACCTTCGCACCATGCCAGAATGTCGGCTTTGATAATGTCATGATCAATAACCTCGCCGTCAGTCAGTTCAAGATGTCCGGCAGCCGCCCATTTCCGGTACAGCTCCGCAATATGGTTCGGTGCGGTTTCGATCCGGTCTTCCGGTAGCCAGAATTTGCACTTAACATGCACCTGTCCGCGCGGATCTTCATAAACCTTAATTGCTGCGGCCACGTCGATTTTATTTGCCAGGTCAACGCCGACCCAGACAGGGTAATTTTTCAGTTCATCATCCGGCGCATTCTCCGGGCAGTTATCCCATTTTCCTGAGTCCATCCAAATCGACTCCGCGTTAACCCACATATTGAGGTGTTTGGTCAGAAAGTTGGGCCGGGCGGCAATCTGCTCTTTTGCTTTTTTCGCCAGGCGGCGCATATCATCAAAACGCTTACAGACACCCAGCCCCGGGTTGGCTTTTATCCAGATGCTTTCATCGAACGGATCATCATCTTCATCCGGCGTGTAAATGGCAGCGAAAAAAGTGTCATCCTCCACTACACCGCACAGCACCTTGATGGCGTAATCCCGCAGTTCGTAGCAGATACCCTCGCGGTTAAATCCCGCTGTGGTGATCGCAAACAGAAGCGATTGCAGACGGGCACCGGTCGCAGTTTCCAGCACATCCCACACATCACGGGTTTTGTGGGCGTGAAGTTCGTCCACAATGCCGCAGTGAATGTTCAGACCGTCGAGGTTGTTTGCGTCACTGGACAGCGGCTCAAACTTGGATGCAGACCGCTCCTGGTAAATCGCCAGCTTATTAAATTCAAACAGACGACCGAGTGAACTTTTGGCCTTTTTGATCATGTTTTTTGCATCTTCAAACACGATACGGGCCTGATCGCGGGTGGTAGCTGCCGAGTAAACCTCGGCACCACCCTCACCGTCAGCGCCGGTCATATACAGACCGATGCCGGATGAAAGTGTGGATTTGGCGTTTTTACGCGCCACTTCGTTATAGGCTGTCCGGAAACGGCGAACCAGTACCGGATCGCCGTCATCGTCGTACTGAGCCTCACCACTGAGTTCATCAACCAGCGGGATCACGAAACCAAAGATATTAATCAGAATAAAGGTATGCCACGGCATCAGCTCTATCGGCTTGCCTGCCAGCGCCCCTTTGACGTGCGGGACAAACTGGTAAAAATCCAGAATATGCTGGGCGCGTTCTTCAATGAAAAAGATATCGCGCTCAGGTCCGCGCTCTAAATCATCAAGAAACCGCTGACACGCCAGACGTATCAGTTCGCCCGTAACTATTTCTCCGGCAACCACCTGTTCGGCGTACCGGATCCCATCTGCTACGGTTGCCATTCATCATTTGCGCTTTTTCATAAATGCCTCGAAAGGGTCTTCTTCGGCTGGTGTGTTAATCGTTACCTTCGAGCGGGACGCCGGGGTCATACCAAATTCACCCAGCATTGCCCGGATCCGTTTCCAGGCATCGGCTTTCATTGCCGCCACCGGGTGTGCTTTTATCAGTGTGCCGCCTTCGCTTTCTGTGGTGTAGGTATAGCCTTGTTCATCCAGGGTATCGCAGTGCTGCCGGTATTCGGTGTATGCTTCGATCAGCAGTTCCAGCGCCTTGGCATCCATCGAACTCATCACGCCCATGGCGTCGAGTTCTTCCCCGATCCGCTTAAACCAGTATTTCCCCTGCTTGGTAAAATGCTTCGGAGTTGGGGGTACCCCTGACGGCGGTTTTGGTTCTTTTTTATTGATCGGGCGTTTTGATGGGTTACCCCTGACCAAACGCAGGTGAGACGGGGTTTTCGGTGGTCCCGACATAATCGTTTTCTCCTATTGATTCCCATCCGGGGATCCCGGAAAAAAGTTTTCTAACCTGCGGCGATCTGAAAAGAGGTAAGGCGGCGGTCCTCTGGGGCGAGAGTGGCAGGGATCTGACCTCCCCCTCCCATGCTTTATTTAAGGTGAATATCCGGAGCATCATCAACCACCGACGGATGCCAGAGAAAACTAACAGATATAGATGAATGCGGCGGCGCTGTTGTTTCTATTTTTATGTCTGTCTGGTGGGATAGCATCTCACCATCAACACTGAGACAATACCCGGCAAACCTCCCGCCTTTAAACATTCTGGATAGCTTAACCTGCTTCTCTTTCATCGTGTTCTCTCCGTTGCGGTTTTCCGGTAATGACAGGGCCAGCACAGGCTTTGCAGATTGCTTTCCGCATCGGTTCCCCCATGTGCTTTGGGTATGATGTGATCGACTGTCTTCGCTTCGGTTGCCCGACCTTCACGCAGGCATTGCTGGCACAGGTGTTTATCCCTGCTCAGCACCACTGTACGCAGCCGATCCCACTTGGTACCGTAGCCACGTTCGTGTCGGCACTTACCCTGCTGATAGTTCTCCCAGCCGGTGTTGATGTGTTCATTGCAGTAACCACTGCGGTCATTGGTTGTCTTCGCGCAGCCACGTTTGCGGCAGGCACGGGGGATTCGTGGTGGCATGATGTATTCTCCTTAACCAATTAAAAAGCCCACTCGGTGATGAGCGGGCTTTGTGATGGGTTACTATGGATAAATCTCTGGTACTTCTCCAAGTATTCTCCAAATTAATAAAACTGATACTCATTATGGAATATCCCTGGGTCCATATACATCAGGGAATTTTTTTTCTGAGTAAAATCTTCTACCTCTGGCTCTGGAAATAAACTCTCATAAGGAACATCAAATATATTTATTATCTTAAATACAGTGCTGGCATCTATTTTATTTATTCCACGCTCATACCTTGATATCTGTTGCGAGGATATTCCCAGCCGGTCTGCTAAGTTTCTTGTGGTCATACCGTTACGGCACCTTAAAGTGCGGATATTCTGACCTACAATAAGATTAATGTCTTTCACAACGCCTCCTGATTAACGCAAATAAAGAGTAATTCACATTGTGTGACATGACAAACAAAATAACCAAGAATTCATCAAAACATAGCGCTTGTTTAGTTTTAGTTTAACTTAGGTCACTACACTAAACCTTGAGTACTCAAGTGTGTTGTTTTGACTTACTGCCCGATTAGCCCCTTACTCTCTTGTGGGGCTTTTTTTTGCCTGTTAAAAATCTTGCTGTTCAGGGAAACGTTGATTTCGATAACTGACTGTGATTGTATTGTGTCATACAAGTTATAAATAAGCTGTATCCCTTATCGATCTTTAGCCCTGCATCATGCATGGGCTATTTTTTTACCTGTTAAAAGCCCCGCTATTTAGCGAAGCGTTATTTATCTTTCGTTTAGTCTTTGTTTAATTTTATTTATGTTAAGTCTGTATAATTCACTGATAGTAATGTTAAGTTTGTGATTTTGTTGTCCCTTCCGATCTTTCTTGCCCCTTTCCTTGGTTATGGGGCTATTTTTTTGCCTGTCATATTTCCTTCAACATCTTTTTATATGATTCAACTCACGGTTTAAAGAAAGTGACTGTGTATATTGATAGATGAATTAACGTTCTTAAAAACGACCATAACGATAATATGATCTACTGATAGTTCACTTCATGCCCCTCTAACCTGGGGCTCTTTTTTATCCTCTCCGCTTCAATCTCCCGTATTGCCCGCTTATCGTGATTGCAGTCTGCTATCGACTTCATGGCATCGGTCAGCAACAGGATTGCGCCGCCGTAGGTAAGTTCATCCGGAATAACCGGCAGCGGACAATCAGCGGTAAGTTGTGGCGGAATCGGCACCACCGGCGCGGGAACGAATGTCCCTTTCGTATTGCTGCAACTTCCCAACAACACCAGGGGAAACAGGAGTAACAGCGCACTCACTGTCTTTAAACTCCGTTCTGATAACGGTTTTAACTTTGACATTCTCCGTGTCCTCTGTTTCTTTGGCTTTGATGTTGTCGAGAGCCACACGCTGATTGATAGCGACAGCAGACAGGGTGATGTTATTCACAGCCGTCAATGCAACGTGCTTGTCTTTCAGTGCCTGATGGTTATCTTTCAGCCCACCATACAGATGCAGGGTAAGCAGCAGGCTGACAGCCAGTATTCCGCAAACGCAGAGCCATATCTTTGTTGCGGTGCTCACAGTAAGCCCCATGCTCTTTCGAACACATCCGGTGAATACGGCTGATACCCCAACTCAACACCAACAATCGCAGTAGCCAGCGCAATGCCGGTCTTTTTGTCTTTGGTGTTCAGGTGGTCATTAATACCAACGCCAATATCCGAAGCTGCACGGTTGATATAGCCAACCGTGTTGTTTTCATTATTTGGCGCATATTTTTTGATAATGGCTTTAACTGAGTTCAGACCGTGTATTGTCTGATACGTCTGAAGCAACTTATAGATTGCCCGGATACCATACTCAGGAGACTGAAACCGGCAGAAGCGGGATTCTATTGCCGGATCATATGGCAACTGCCCCTGCCATGCATTGCGCGGATTGTAGTCGATATTACCTGGGTTATTGTTGCGTTCGCCGCGTGCTGGTTTAGTCATGCTTCACTCCGGTTCTGTTTTTAATTACACGTATTACCGCATCTGAGCCGATGTAACCGATGTAAACACTGGCTAAATATGACAAATCCTGATTCAGACCGAAAAATAACAGCAGGTCTTTCACGAACCAGCCAAATGCCGCACACATCAGCCCGTCAATAGAGGTTTTTTTCCACCCTCCGCCGTTATACATACTACGGAGAGCAGCCATACCCCCGGCAAGTGCAGCACTAATACCCTGTTCTCTGTAGGTGTCATACAGATTCTGTATCAGCTCCCAAACGCTCGGATCTTCTTTCATTTTCATGGCTCACCCCCTGACGGAGGAATTTAGTTAAATGGGAAATGCCGCAACCGGTTTATATTGTTGCAGGCAGTTAAAGTAAGGTGGCTGCGGCATTGTTCGGGTAATCCCACCAGCGGCGGGAAAGCAATAAAAAGAGCACTGTGGCCGAATACGGATTAGGTAATGAGCCTGTCGTATTCCAATGCTCTTGTTGTTACCGGAAAGAAAAAGGCCGCCGGAGCGACCTGTGATTCAGTTAAACGTAATTAGTAATTTTTAGATTTATACTGAACAGTTACAATCACAACCCAACTAAAAGGAGCACTCCCATGCCGTATGAATTTGAGAAATTTGAAGGGGCGGGAATCGATACCACAGAAATGGCATATGCTACCCCAGTACTGTTTGCTATTTTGGCTAAATTGATTACAGCTGAAGATAAGGATAAGCAAAATCGTTTATATGAATTGATAGATGAAGCAATAGAAATGAATAAAGACGCAACCTGTGCAGACCAAATAGCTATAGCAGGATTACTGACTAAAATTGCCCTAGGCGGCAAGCAATAATCCCATCAGTCTTACTGGCGGTAATTGAAATAGACCCCGTAGATTCATTTTCAATTATCTGTATTTTTGCGCTGACAGCTTGCATGTGAATCGCAAGCTGTTTTTCAAGAGCCGCAACCCGTTGCTCTAACACGCCAATTTTCTTACTTTCACCGGAATCACTCATAGCCAACTCCCCTTTGCATGGATAATAAAAAGCCGCACACAGCTCTTGTGTTAAGTGATAACGAGGTGATTGATACTGTGGCGGCGTATATGAAAAAAGCCGCACATGGCGACCTTTGGAATTTGCTTTATCTCACATAAGTGAAATTTCAGTATGGACGATAAAATTGAGTAAACATAAAATTAAATAGTATGTAGTTTCATACATTACCTTGTTACATATGCTTTTTCGCCGGTTGCTACTCTCCGGCTTTTTTTGTACCCGAAATTGGTGGTTGATTTAGCTCAGCCGAGTTGCTCCGTGCTACCAGAGCCTCATAGCAAGTATTCAACCGCCTGGAATAGCCGAAAATATGAACTACTCTTAAAGCAGCAGAGTGTTATTTTTAATATCACAACCCATAACGCAATCTTAATGATTGAGGGTAAGGGTTAAAATACCTTTGGTTATTCAGGTAGTTATCAGGATACTCTGATAAATAGTGCGTTATTAATGTCAATGGCGCCAATAAAGGCTGTATTCCCTGGCGATATTCTAAAATTAATTTACTTAATGCCTGTCTTTGGTTTGATGTTAAATAGCGTTTAAAATAACCTTGGATATGCATAAGCACATTAGTGTGATTGCGTCGTGTTGCTTGATTTTGCAATAGTATCATGAATTTATTTCGATACTCTATAAAAAATGATTCTATTGAATTCCATTCTTTATTATTAGCAACGACACGGCCTAATTCTCTATAAAGAGGCTGAGAGTGTGCCAGTAAAAGGAGTTTGTATCGAGCATGAAAATCCATTAATGAACGACGATTTAATGATTTTTGCTTTAGTTCATTCAGTTCATGAAGAGCAAATACTCGTATAATAAAATTTTCCCGAATATGAGGATCACTTAACCTGCCATCTTCCTCAACCGGCAACCACGGCATCGCTTTTAGTAATTGCTCAGTAAAAAGGCCGATCCCAGACTTTTTATTGCCATTACCTACAGAATCATATACCCGAACTCTTTCCAAACCACAACTAGGTGAGTTTTTACAAACAATATAACCGGATAAATTAATAGTTTTGCTCAGATATTCAGTAGAGAAATCCACCATTTTTTGAGTTAAATCACCTTCCCGTCCATCACTGAATTTGAGTATAACGTTCTTTTCTTCAGACTTAACCAACCTCAATGCAGGTCTGGGTGCAGGCAAACCAATCGCCATCTCAGGACATGCTGATTGGTATTCGAAATAATCTGATAACTCATCAACTGCAAAGTGAAAGCGCTTATGTCCACCATCAAATCTAACACTATCACCCAATAAGCAAGCACTAATACCTACAGGGATTTTTTTATCAAAAGTATTATTCATATAATCAGATGTAGGTAAAAAATTCATTTTTGTCACCTTATACGAAATCAATTATAAACAACGTTGATATATAGTAATTGAACTCATATTAGTAACATTACACTTTATTTGCTAGTTTTATAAATAACTACTCTACACTCCGATAAATCAGATAAAAAGCCCCACTGAAGTGAGGCCTGCGCTACTGTTTCGGTACTTTAATCCACGTTTAATCACACTATAGCAGCGCACTACAGATATAGTGTTTTTACGTGAAACTTTCAAGACCGGGCAATAAAACCCCCGCATCCGTGAGGTTTCAATTTATAAGCAATATGACATAGGGTTCACTCTTATCACAATAACGCTATTTCAGTCTTCGTCTGCTCAAACCGTTCTGTTTCCATTTCCACACCCAGCACTCGGCGGTTATGCTTCAGGGCAGCTTTCAGTGTCGCCCCAGACCCCATAAAGAAATCGGCGACCAGATCACCTTCACGGCTGCTGGCTCTTATGATGTGTTCCATCATTGCGGCTGGTTTTTCACACGGATGTTTGCCGGGGTAATACTGAACCGGCGGGAATGTCCACACATCCGTATAAGGCACATCAACTGATACCGTAAAGTAACGACGTAACAGCGAATACTGATCTGCCAGTTCGTGATATTCGCGCCTGAGTGTGTGTTGCTCACTGACCAGATCATTATGTTCACGGCATAACGGGTTACTTCTCTGACACTCTGCGGCTGTCCTCTGAAAAAGCACCTGTAATTTCCGGTAATCCGCTTCATTCGGTAACTGCCACTGACTGTACCCGAACCAGTGTGAAGACATCTGCTTGCCGGTTGCCTGGTCAATTTCTTTTGCCGTGATACCCAATGCATCACGCGCCTGCCGGAAATACTCAATCAGCGGGGTAAACACATTTTTCTTCAGTTCATCCCGCCGCTGGTGGTACTCACTGCCTTTTCCTTTTACCGGTCCCTGATAATGCTCTGCAAACAGGATCCGCTCAGTAGACGGGAAAAAACAACGCAGGCTTTCTTTGTTTTGCCGCCGCCACGGGCCGGAAGGCTTCGCCCATATGATATGGCTGAGAACACTGAACCTTTCCCGCAACAGCATTTCTGTATCTGAGGCCAGAAGCGAACCACAAAACAGATAAAGGCTGCCGTTTGGTTTCAGTACCCGCCAGAACTCAGCCAACATTTCGTCCAGCCAGGAAAGGTAAGCAGAAACATCCGGCCACTGATTATCCCAGGCACATGTTTTTACCTGAAAATACGGCGGGTCAGTGGCGATTAAATCAATGCAATTGTCCGGGAGGGTTTTGATATAGCTGAGTGAGTCGTCGTTGACTAAATTAATACTGTTTAAATTAACAGTGCTTTTCATAGATCCGGGTAACCTTTTTTGTTAAGCTCCCTTTGCTTTGTGCACACAAGCAGTGGGCCTTGGTTTATCCGTGATCTCGCAAACGGGTGAATGGCTGGGAAGGTGCTACCAACACCCACCAGCCGCCCATTTCACAGTTTAAAGTCGCTTGAATCGTTCACCGTTGCCACAGTCTTTCAAAAGACCAGCAAGGCTGAACTGAGTAAGAAGAAGTTGGCAATGCGGCAGGGAAAGCCCTGACAAGGCAGCCGCATCGCTGACGGAGAAAACCCCCTCCGGTAACACCTCAAAAAAACAAGCCGCTGCTGTTGTCATATCTTTATGTTTTAACATGGTATTTTATACTTTTGGTCAGTTATTGTGCATAAATACACATGTAACTCTGACCAAACGTAACAGCAAGTCTTATGTTTATTTCAGGCAATAAAAAGCCCCACCGAAGTGAGGCTATTAATTCTTTATTTTGGCAGCGCCGAAGTTACACGCGCAGCGCTAATTTATCACACTTTACCGTACGGACATCCGGACAGTCAAGTTATTTACTGATTATTTGATCAGTAAAATATCCATGCCATCAGGCAGCTTTCAGTGTCGTATGGATTACACCCGCTATATAGGCTTCCGCCCGTGCCAAATATGACGTGATGTAATCTGGCCGCTTTTTCCACTCCTTCGCAATCGCACGACATGAAATATGATTCTGATAGTGCAGACAGACGATTCTGTACCCATCGATATCGTATTTCTTCAGGCTACCAACAGCCTGATCGATAACCATACCTTCAATATCATCAAGCCACGGCCGATCTCCGGAAGAGGATGCTGACATGTAAGAGACCCCCTTATACTCAGTTCCGGTACGTGACGAACTCCAGTTTCCCCAGGCTTCCAGCCAGTCTTTTATACTTCTGCTCATCACCAAACATTCCGAACTCTGCTGAATATCGCTCATTGTTTATCTCTCCGCGCTCCGTACAGCGCATTAACCAAAAACACCGAGGCCGAATGCCCGGCGTAAACATTTCGCCATAAACTCATTCTGGCTGTCGTACTTTGCTTCCCATGCTGTCGGGTCGCGGTGTAACTCGTCATGGTGAATACGGCACAGCGGGATAACTTCGTAGTCGTGTGCCTTTGTCCCCATACCACCAGCGCCATGACCGATGATATGATGCGGGTCGTCTGCCTGCTGCCCGCACACACAACACGGCTGTTTTTTCACCCATTGCAGATACGTCGGGCACACCCAGCGCTGATATTTCGGGATTTTCATAAAGCTTTGTGGCGGCTCAGGATCCACCTTAAGAACAACGACAGGCTTTATCTTCTCTACGATGTCATGAACAATCCGGTTGTGTGAGCGCGGCTGGTGAACGATGGAATGCTCCGTCATGGTGCCGGTTATCTCTTCCTCCGGTTTCTGCATCAGAATGTAGGAACTGATAAAGGCCGGAAGATGATCACTGACGCGGCGCATCACCGACCAGGTGAACAAATCGGAAGGATTCAGAAGATGACCGACCGGCAGCCGCAGATCGGTAAAGATGCAGCGTGCCACCAGTGCCCGCTGGTTACACAACAGAATTTCGTCCGCCTGCTGCTGGTGGACATCACCCGCCCGCAGGATGTTGTCATGGTGCCAGCATGTCCGGATAAAACCATCTTTGTGGCGGGTCATGGTCAGTTCGTGGTGGTGGTAAGGGTTTTCCGGATCGTTAATCTGGCAGTAGCCAACTGATTTAACGTAGTGACGGGATCCGGATAGTCCGCCGGCGGCTTTTATCACGGCAGGATTGTCCAGGAAACGAAGCACCCGCTCATCTGTCAGCAGCGGCTGTGCATCTGCCGGTACCAGTCCGGACGGAATGCCATTCATGGACTGCGGAGCCGCGCTCACCACATAGCGGGCACCATTCCGGAAATTGCCGATCTCCGTGCCCGGATTAAACATCAGGATCCGGGCATCTTTCTGAACAAAACCGGTTAACAGGTAATTCATCAGATAACGCCCTTCCCCTGATATGCTTTCACCGCTTCACGCAGTCGTTGATACCGGTTGCGGAATGTGAACGAGTCCACAATATGCAGCCAGCCGCGGCGCTGAATGTGCTTTTCAAAAAAGCGGTCATCTGACCAGGATCGTTTCAGGTCACGCAATACCCACCACAGGACAAACCGGTGCAGAACCGCCATCACAGGAACCACACTCACACCGTAAATTTCTTTGCTTTCTGAGCGCATGATCATGCTGCCTCCCATTCTTTTGCTGCCTGTTCTGTGGCCTGTTTCCAGATATCAATCCACGTCTTGCGACCCATAAACTCGGTCTGCGTCCGGATGCCGGTTTTCCCGGCCATTTCCAGTGCGATTTCCTCGGTGCGGTTACGTGGTTTTGAACGGGAGCCGATCAGACGGGTGAATGCCTCGTCACGCTCTACTGAGTTAGTGCTGTTTCCTGCAGTTCTGCGTTTAAAGTTGGCAGCCTGTCCAAGCCAGTAGCTGAATGCGCGGTGCCAGTCGGTGTATTTCGTACCCTTGCTGGCGTGGTAGTCGCTGAACTTCTGAAACTCGTCCTGAACATCCAGTCCAGATGCCTCGGCTTTTGCCGCATGATCACTACCCGGTTCAAAGCTTTCCGGCATTGCGGTTTTGACGTTAGTTTTTTCATCGCGGGAGATAATATTTTTATTATCTGGATCTATGACTGGATCATGACTGATTCTGGGTGCAGCTCCTGCACCACTATCGGAACCAGTTGCACCACCTGGTGAATTTGCTGCACCAGTCCCGGAACCATTTGCACCACTTACCCCCGCAGGATTTGCACCATATGGTGCAGGAGATTCACCACTCACAACGGCAGCATTTAAACGCAAGTGGTAGATATTTGACTGGTTCAGACCGTTGGCAGATTTCCGGGACTCGATACGAACCAACCCCATTTCCACCAGGGCATTAATATGGTTCTGTACTGATCGCTCTGACATTTCGCACTGCTCCGCAATGTACGGCACGGACGGCCACGATTCGCCCTGGTCGTTGGCGTTATCCGCCAGCTTTACCAGTACCAGTTTGCGCAGCGCGTTGCCGGTTTTTATCTGCAAGGCCCGCGCAGTTAAAATCATGCTCATGGTTTCACCTCATCCACGCGTGTATACCGCTCCTGAAAGGTTTTCAGTGGTTCAAAACACGGATGCTCATAGCCGTCACGCATGAAAATCACCCGGCTGTTCTGCCGGTCAAACCGGACAACGTGAACTTTCCGTCCCCGGTGATCGGTGTAATACCGATCCAGATTGTCAGCTGTCTCTTTAAGCATTCTGACCCCCGCTGCGGTAATAGTATTTTGCCCAGCTCTCTTTGAGCTTCTCACGGTCTACCATTTCAGGTGCTTCCCGGTAGTTGTCCGCTATGCCACCAGCAGGTATGCTTTCAACATAACGAAACGGTTCATTACCAATAACAAGGCATTTAAATTGCTTTTCTGGTTCTGAATGAGTTAATCTGCTCATGCGTTTATCTCTTCACACAATTGATATAGCGCGACCGAAGCCGGAGGCCGTATACCTCCGGCTTCACCCTTTCTGGTTACCTGAATCATTTCCCACCCCGTAAACCGCATTCAGTGACGCAATAAACCCTCGGGCATATGCGAACACTTTGTTCATCTTTTTGTAGATGGCCGTCATTTCTTCTTCCGTCAGAACGTCATCTTCCAGGCTCTTTTTGATTAACTCGGAAAGCTGCCCCTGATGCGCACTGAGGTTTGTCTGTATTTTGAATAATTCCACTTCGTCGATATTTTCAGGTTCGATCGTTTCCATCGGCGTAATATCGTGCCGGTCCATGTGGTACTCGACCAGGTGACGGGTTTTGGTCAGGTCTTCCATTGCTTCCAGTTCGTCATTGTCGAAAAACCGGCAGCCGTTCTTCTCATACAGGTTGTTGTTGAATGTCGTCAGTGACATCCCCAGCGCACCGGCCAGCGCTTCCCGCCCACCCGGCATGGCGCAGCACATCTTTTTTACGACTTCTTTCAGTGATTCATTCTTCATTGCCTACTCGCTTTTGGATTGGGTTGTAGTTATAGATCTCAGTTCGGTTTGTTATCCTGCTGATAAAGCGCTGGTGAGTACTTCAATTGACCTTTCGTTATCCTGTCGATGATCAGCGCTTGCTTTTCGGGGATAATGTTTTTCCATCGGCAAACAGCAGGGTGGCTAATGTTTAATGCCCTTGCTGTCTTTTGCACTCCACCGAAAAAAATCAGAACATCTTGTTTTAGCATCTGTGCCACTCCGTAGATTTATAGTACGCACAAGGTAACAAAAGGTACATTATTGTGCAAACACATTTCACATCGATGTGATGTAACATCGGTTACATGAAAACAGATATGAACGAACGCATAAAAGCCCGCCGAGTGCAGCTCAATATGACCCAGCAAACTCTATCCAAGATGCTGGGAGTATCTCGCGTATCAGTCACTAAGTGGGAATCTGGCATCACGAAGCCAGACGGTGAAAACCTATACATGCTTGCCAAGGCGCTCGGGGTATCTCCGGAGTGGTTGCTTTTTGGTGGTGATGAGCCAGTTTCTACTGAACTGGTGTCAGCCAGAAAGACTATTACCGTCAAGCAAATACCTGTTATATCCGCAGTTCAGGCTGGCGAGTGGACGTCATCATATGCCTCCGCGACGATCGACGATGTTATGAGGTGGGTAAATACCACAGCACGCGTGTCTGAAAGTGCATTTGGCCTTGATGTTAAAGGTGACTCAATGACCAACCCAAACGGATCCCCAACCATACCTGAAGGGTCAACTGTTGTTGTTGAAACGGAGTATGGCTGTATTGACGATCTGTATGGAAAAGTTGTTGTTGCCATGCTGGACGGGTCATCAGAAGCAACGATAAAAAAGCTGGTTTATGATGCTCCGTACACATACCTCGTTCCCCTCAACCCAAACTTCAAACCTATAATTGTTAACGGTAATTGCCGAGTGATTGGCAGGGTTGTCCAAGTCATCCAAAACATCTAAACCCTCCTCACATCACAGGTAATGTAACTATTTTTACATTACCTGTTGACCTTGAATGTAACTTAAGGTACCTTTGTTTCATGCAGAGAGTACCTAACATTACATGAGGCCGAAAATGCAAACCGAACCAATCATCACCACGAACAACATGTCAGTAGACGACGTTACCGCGTGGATCACCGAAAAAGCCCAGGCGCTTCAAAAACTGCAATCACTCCGTATCGAACGCGAAAGAGCAATCCGCGATCACGAACGTGCTCTTGACCGCTTTGATGAAGACATTGCCAAGTGGGAAGACCGCTGCGTCTTAATAGTACAACCGCAATAACGGCTGCGTATCTGAATAACTGTGTGAAGAGTAAACGACCCCATAACAATAACCATGCAACACCATTAGCGGCCGTGCATACCACGGTGCAGTCCACCAGCCGGCCGCCATTTTTTTTACAAACATAAGTCCACCGGCGTAAATCGTCCTGCCGGATAGATACCTTGCCTGACCGCTGGTGGACTTATCTTTGTGTGAAGAGACAACGAAAGGAAAAATGCAATGAGCGAGAATAACCGCATGACCAGTATACCGGACTTTTTCTCCGAGTTAGATGCCGGTGTGTTTGAAAACAAACTTTCTGCTGCACTGAATGAAGTCGCTTTCGGTACCAATAAGAACGGCGGAACCGGTGAAGTGCATGTGATTTTTAAATTCACTCAGTCAGATGAAGACCGCGTGAAGATATCTCACAAACTGAAAATGGTTACCCCGACCAAGCGCGGTAAAAAATCGGAAGAGGATACAACCGAAACACCGATGTGGGTCGGTAAAGGCGGGAAACTCACTATTCTGCCGGAAGATCAGGGACAGTTATTTGGTATTGACGGCAGTATCGACGGGAAATTAAAAGCCATTAATTAATTTCCACTTTTTAAATAAATCATTCCATTTACTTTTAATGTTTTTAATTAAACAGGAGCCTTTGTATGTCTAATTTAGACGGAGCCGCTATTTCTCAGATTCGGAATATGACTGTTGCTGCATTAAGTCTGGGTACTGTAGAAAAGTCCCTCTGCCCTGCTGTGGTTTTACCGGGTGATTTTAATGTTAAAAGCCTGGAACACTTACAGGAAGGTCGCTACCGCTTCCGTGGTGCAATGGACACAACCAGTATCTCTGATTTTGTGAAATACTCCATGCAACACGGTATTGAGGAAGGTGTCAGCTGTTTTATTGATGCTGATGAAATGGCTGCAAAAACCATCTTCAATATCGGTACTATCGGCGAACCGGGGCATGCTGATAACACAGCCATGGTATCACTGAAAAAGACCGCGCCGTTCGCTTCTCTGCTGAACGTGAACGGTCGCAAGTCCGGTCAGAAAGAACTGGCAGAATGGCTGGAAGACTGGCGCGATAACCTGATGGCGTTTGATGCAGAAGGTAATGTTATCGATATTAAGCAGGCAATTAATGCTGTGCGCAAAATCACCATCGAGGCAAGCCGTTCCGCAGATCATGAAGACAGTGATTTCGGCGCTAAGCGCTCAGTAATGGAAAGCGTGGAAGCAAAAAGCCGTGATGTTATGCCTGCAGTATTCCAGTTTACCTGCACACCATACGATGAACTGTCTGAACGTGCGATCAAACTGCGTTACAGCGTTCTGACCGGTGGTGATGTACCTGTGCTGGTACTGCGTATTGTTCAGCTGGAAAAACTGGAAGAAAAAATCGCCCAGGAATTCCGTGATCTGCTGGCTGATAAATTCGAAGAAACTGAAATCCAGACCTATATCGGTAAATTCAAAGCATAATTATTTTATGCCGCTTTAACCGGCGGCATTTTTATATCCCAACACCAGGGAATTAATTACTTATAAAAAGTAACGGCTTTTTATTATCTAAATTGTGTGGAGAGATAAATGCCATATATAGCAACCAGTACCGGAAAATATATTGATTTCGTCAATATCACTCCGGATCAGATTTGTATCGAAGATATCGCTCGCGGCATGTCAAATATGTGTCGGTTCGCTGGTCAGTTGGAAAACTTTTATTCTGTGGCCCAACATTCTGTGTACGTCAGCCAGATTGTACCACCGGAATATGCACTGGAAGCCCTGCTGCATGATGCCACCGAAGCATACATGGGTGATATAGCTTCGCCGCTGAAAGCCATGCTGCCGGACTACAAGGCCGTGGAAAAACGCATTGAAGCGGTTATCCGTAAGAAGTTCGGCCTGCCGCCGGTATTGACAGTTGATGTTCACTATGCCGATCTGGTCGTGCTGGTGACCGAAAAGCGGGACTTTGAAATAGACCCGTGCAGCCACTGGCCGATGCTGGATTCAGCTCCGCCGCATGATGACATCATCATCCAGCCACTGACACCACCGCAGGCATATCACCAGTTTATGGCGCGATTCGAGATAATTACTTAAAGAAAATAGGTCAAACTACCAACAATGAAGCTAAACCGACCAGCGATAGAATCGCTGCTAAGATTGATAATGAGCTTACAACACGCAATATGTTCATGAAATTAACTAAAGGATTACGCATAATCAACATTACCTATATTAAGTGTTTTTTTCTTAATACATTGGTCAGAATTAATACTCAAATAAAGAATGAAACAATTTACACACCATGAAACACAAAGAAAATTAGTGTAATAATTAATTTCCAAAATAGGCAACAATACTTATTTGTAGGATTTTAAAAAGGATAGGATAGTGAACAAATTCAAACACCTGATGATTGGCCTTGAAACTATGGGTAACAAGCCTGACTCCGCTATCGTGGCTATTGCTGCTGTGCCGTTCGATATGATTTCCGGTGTAACTGATGATGCACTTTTTTGTGAAGTGGTCGATCTGCGCAGCAGTGAAAAATACGGCGGTAGTATCGACGCTGATACGGTCCTGTGGTGGCTGGGTCAGAGTGATAATGCCAAAAATGAAATCATTAACACCGAAAAAGCTATTGATCTGCCTGATGCACTAATCAAACTTAATTCATTCACTTCTGAGTTCTGTGAAGAACGCGTGCAGGTATGGGGTAACGGAAGTAATTTCGATAATGTAATCCTGCGTGCTGCATACGAAAACTGTGAGATAAATCCATTCTGGAGGCACTGGAATGACCGGGATGTGCGCACCATTGTCGAACTTGGTCGCAATGCCGGCATCGACCCGAAAAAAGATTTCCCGTTTGTTGGTGAAGCACACAATGCACTGGATGATGCATTGCACCAGGTTAATTACGTGGTCGCAATCCACCAGCATTTATTTAAAAACCTCTAATCGTATACGGCGATGTGTGGAGAGAAGACTATGAATACTGTATTTCTGTTAATGGCGGAGTTTGAAACATCTCAGATCCCGCTGGCAGTAGTCGCAAAGAAATTCCTGAATATGACCGAGTCATACGCGGATAAAAAAGCGAATTTAGGTGAGCTGCCATTTCCGGTTTACCGGGACACCACCAGCCAGAAATCGATCAGGATGGTACACATTAGCGACCTGGCAGAATGGATTGAATCAGAAAGAGCCAAAGCCAGAAAAGAATTCACACACCTGAATACGCAGTAATAAACCAGAATAAATCAGGGGTGTAAGGACACCAATAGCACCCCACAAAATCATATCCCATTGATATTTATGAACAGTAAATCCCATCCAGCATCGGTGCCACGGAAAAGCGGTTAAGGTTCTTATAGCCGTTTGCAGCGCGTAACTGCCGGGTTTCAGTGGTTTTTTCTGTTGGCGTATTTTGGTGCATATTTGGTCTTTTTCGTGTGTTTTTTCTTTATTGGCTCCCCTACCAGCGCCCCTGATATTTGGGGACCTGAATAAAGGAGCATATAACTGATGGCCTATTATATACCACAGACAAACGCATCCACAGTGAAAGCACGCCATTCATAGAACAGGCACACCCAAATCCCGGATTTTTCGGTTAAAAAAGCCCATGAAACATGGGCAAACAAAGGTAGATATAATTCAGGCACAACTTAATTGTGAATAACAACGGGATTCTGCATTTTATTCAACATGCCGCAGTCTGAACTAAAATGTTTCCCAGTCATCATCGGCATTATCAGCGGATTTTTTAAGCGCAGGTCGTTGTAATGGCACCATAATGCTGGTTTTCGTACCGGCCTTCAGTTCTCTGCCCTGTATATGAAATACAGACACCGCCTGAGTCAGCCTGCTGGCCTGCTCTTCAAGTGATGCAGCCGCTGCGGCTGATTGCTCAACTAATGCCGCATTCTGCTGGGTGACTCTGTCCATTTCCGTCACCGCCACACCCACCTGGTCAATCCCGCGGCTCTGTTCATCCGAGGCAGAGGCTATCTCACTCATAATATCGGTGACTCTGGTGACAGCGCTGACAATTTCATCCATCGTTTCACCGGCGCGCTCAACCAGTACAGCCCCGGCATCGACTCTGCCGACTGAATCTTCGATCAGGGTTTTGATTTCCCGGGCGGCCTGCGCACTGCGCTGAGCCAGGTTACGCACCTCACCGGCGACAACGGCAAATCCGCGCCCCTGCTCACCGGCACGGGCAGCTTCCACGGCGGCATTCAGTGCCAGAATGTTAGTCTGGAAGGCGATACCGTCAATCACACTGATGATATCGGCGATTTTCTTCGAGCTGTCGCCGATACCACGCATGGTATCCACAACATCATCCACCACTTTCCCGCCGCGCTCTGCGGTCTCGGAGGCGGTTAACGCCAGCTGACTGGCCTGACGGGCGTTATCGGCATTCTGACGTACGGTCGCAGTCAGTTCTTCCATGCTGGCAGCAGTTTCCTCAAGAGATGCAGCCTGTTGTTCAGTCCGCGAAGAGAGGTCGTTATTACCGGCAGCAATCTCACTGGCACCGCTGTAAATAGCATTGGCACCATCACGGACATCACCAACGGTACGGGCAAGTTCAATCTGCATATGGCGTAATGTTTCCGCCAATATCATAATTTCATCTCCGCCTCTCACATTAATCGGCCTGCTCAGATCACCTTCAGCAATATGCTGAATTCCGCCGACAATATGGTTCAGAGGTAAAATCAGCATACGCCGGATACCAAGCCATACAACTGAAATAATGACTATCAGGCTGATAAAAATAGCAAGGAGTCCCCATAGGGTATCATTATATTCATCAGAGGCTTTTTGAATGCTGCTGTTATAATAATTATTATAATCATCCTGATATTCGTTGTAATATTTCGCAAGTTCAGCCTGATAATCAGGTATTGGCTGGTTAACAACTTCCGTTAATTTTCTCTCACTTAAATTTCGGGTAGCGGTTAATAACCCTGAGCGATATACATCAAATGCTTCTTCAATTTTTTTGAAATTACCGTCATCCTGAAGATTTGTCGGATATGATTTAAATAACTCAAAGTGTTCCTTTGCTTTTTCCAGTGAAGTATCAGCTTTGGAAATAAACTCTAATGCTTCTGCATCCTTATTATAGGATAAAAGCACAAGCGCAGCATACACCGATGTCCGTGCGGATATCAGCATATCCCACGACTCATTACCCTCAACTAATTTAGCGGATTCATTGCTGTTCGTAATGACTGTTTTTTTATTGGACTGTGCGTAGTTAAACAGAAAAGCACCGGTTATTAATTGCAATAAAAAAAACAGAAATAAAACAAAGAGTAATCCGTTTGATACCTTTAATCTTTTAAACATATCTGTTACTTTCTCTGGTTTAGAGTGGCATGTGTTAACTGTGCATAATAGCATAATTGATATATCGGGATGTATATTCCAAGGTGAAATCAATCCGCTGATAAGATTGCACATCTGACCGGTAATTAACGTTTCACGGGGGTTTTACTCTGTATATCCGTAAATCTATTCCATTATTTAAACGCTTTAGTCCTTGTATCTCATCATTCAGAAAAACATCCATGCATACAGCACAGGCATACCTCTCTTATACCCGGAATGAGATAGAAAATAAAATTAATATCGATGGAGAGATAATTTTTTTGTCTGAGTCAGATAATAATAATTTTCATTATTTTTATGGCAGTTTTCTCCGTCAGCATTAAATACAACGTATCCATTTATCAGGAGAAATAAAGGCGGAATATACCATACAAATATGATATCTCCGCCTTTATGCATCATGCCTGCCGTTGTTCCTTTTTACTCACCCGGTACGCATTCCATGCCAGCAGGGTGCCGCACAGCATAGTGACGGCAAGTGCTGTTTTCGGCGGTAAGGGGGATGTGATCGCCACCAGGGTCAGTACTGCGCCGCCCGCCATCTGCATAAAACCGACCAGTGCAGAGGCAACACCGGCATTATCCGAATAAGGTTCCAGCGCATAGCTGGTTGCCGGTCCCATAATAAAGGCCAGACCGGCACAGGCGGCTGCCACCGGCAGCATATAGATCAGCCAGTGGTTCTGTATTTGTACAGAGAGCAGCACCGGGCTCAGTGCCAGCGCAATGCACCCCAGTGCCATCAGTACACCGCCGGAAATCAGGCAAACAGGTCGCCCGGCGTTGCGGATCACCCGGTTGGCGACCATACTGATCCCCATGATCCAAAATCCGTTAGCACCGAACACAACCGAAAACTGTAACGGGCTGAGCGCCGCATCCCCCATCAGTACCACCGGTGCCAGAGAGACATACGTCAATACCATTCCCATCGTCCCGGCATTCACCAGAGAAAAAATTAAAAACCGCTTATTGAACAACACAGAAACAAGGCTCTTCAGCGGGTTTTCTGTATGCCGGGCACTGCTTTCCGGCCGGGTTTCCGGGAGATATTTTGCTGTCAGAATCAGCAGAATACAGGCATACAGTGCCAGAAAACCAAAAGGCACCCGCCAGCCGTAATATTCCGCCATGATGCCCCCCAGCAGTGGTGCCAGTGCCGGAACAATATTTAATGTGCCGTTTAAAAATCCGAACGCACGTGCCGCCTCATTGCCGTTAAAGCAATCGCGGACACAGGTAAAAGCAACCACGGACGTGCAGCAGACACCCGCCCCCTGAATTAATCGTGATGCAATAAACATCCCCGGGGTAACCGCAAAGGCCGCAGTCAGGGACCCGGCGATATACAGTACCATTCCCGCCATTGCCATCGGTCTGCGGCCAAATTTGTCCACCAGATATCCGGAAATAAGCTGTCCCGCACCTAATACAAGAATAAACAACGAGATAGTTGACTGAATCAACGACTCACTGCTGCCCAGGCCTTTTGCAATTGCCGGAATAGCCGGTAAATAAAGATCAATACCTAATGGCCCTAATAACACAATGACTAACAATAAAAGCAATAAATTCCGCATACCGTTAAATTTCACTCAGCACCTGATGACAGCAGAAAATACACGCAATTATTATTTTTTACAACCATCAATTACAACTAACACTGTGAATTAAAAGAAAAAATAACACTGTATATTTCATTATATAATGAAATTATCATCACCCGGAATTTTATTATTTAATGGCGGTGTGAATAGCCACCAATACTACTTATTTTGTAAGTAAGAAAAACAATACACATCGATTCAAGTCCTGACATATACTACTATCATAATTTATGTATTTTACGGAAACATTGGGATATTTTAGCCTTCTTGTTTTCTCATAACACCATCCTGAAATTTAACAAACTATCTGTCCCCATAATGCGGGACAATAATCACACTGACTGCTTATCTGCGATTTCAGTAAAGCGGGAGGCCGTAGTCAAATTACCCATTTTAAACTTAAAATCAGCATCAATATCTTTATATTAGGTATAATCACCACTAAATATCAGAATATTCCGCTTACTCTTCATTCATGTAAGATGTTAAAAACCGGATATCTTTTGTAACAATATGAAATCGCTGAGGTTATAGTGTTGATACGTAATATTTCCACCTTTATTGTTTCCCGTTTGTTGATTTTTTGTATCTATTACATATTAAAAGGGTATCGATTATACTTTTTAAAGAAACCATTTGAGGAAACAAATACGCCAAGTTAAATTTTTATATTATTATATGACAACCGTTTATCTTCATAATTTATGACAATATATGATAAATATGAGTTGGCAATGTTTATTGGCGGCAGAATAAAATGTCAGCGTCTGAAAAATTGTCTGACAGGCAAAGAGCTTTCAATAAAAATTAATATCTCACAACAGCAGTTATCCCGTTACGAAACGGGAGCGAGCTTAATTCCTCTGGATAAATTATTAATGCTCGCAAACATCCTGAATATTAATGTTAATTATTTTTTTGATGAAATGGGTTGTGCTGAAGAATAAGTTTTAATTTGACAAACATTAATATGTTATTGTTTAACCAGACTGACAGAAGATAATGAGCAATAAAACAGATAATAACCTGAATACCAGCATTAACGAGATGTATAAGATCATCGGCGGACAAATCCGCAAAATGCGCAGGATCACCGGCGTCACATCGACAGAACTGGGCGATTTGATCGGCGTATCACAACAGCAAATCTCCCGCTATGAAATCGGCAGCACAAAAATTTCCCTGGAAATCATTCTGAGAATATCCCAGGTCTTCAGTGTCTCTCCCTACTATTTTATTGAAGACAGCCTGCTTTTTTTTACCCGTCATCATCTTCCTGATGACAATATGTTCACCGGCAGCACCGATGCCGGCGTCAATACGGAACCGGATACCCGCCTGCCGGAATACTGACGTGATACAGCACCGCGGTTGTGGTGCTGTCTGGTTTATACCGGCTGGGTGGTAACATCCAGCCACTGTGCGTTTGTCAGTTCCGCCAGTCGTACAGGTGTCAGCCGGACAGCGGAATTGGCTGACCCCGCCGCCGGTAATACAGTGTCATATTCCCGGAGCGAATGATCCGCATAAACAGCCAGCGGTACCGGCAGCCCGAACGGACAGACTCCCCCGACCGGATGACCGGTAAACTGCACCACTTCCTCTGCATTCAGCATTTTGGCTTTGCAACCGAACTGTGTTTTGAATTTTTTATTATCCAGCCGGGCATCCCCCGCCATCACAATCAGGATTGCACTGTCATCTGTCAGCTTAAAGGAAAGTGTTTTGCAGATTTGGCCGGGGCGGACGCCATGAACATCTGCGGCCTGGCTGACCGTGGCGGTCGGCTGTGTGGTTTCAATAATCGTGACATCCGGGGCATGCGTGCCGAACCAGGCACGAACCGTTTCGATACTCATTCAGGACTCCATTTTATTATCATGTGCTTTTTATGTGTTTGCCCTGACAGCTCACCATAATTTGCCCTGAATTGGCAGCCCTTTTTTGACAAAATAGCACGGATACCGGTTATTCTGCCGGAATTCATGCTAGAGTGAGCTGTTCATATATTTATTGATTAACGGAAGGTGATGTCATGCAACCTGTTGATATTCAGACTTTATTAAAAAAAGCAGAAGCACTGTGTCTGTCCCGCAGTGTACGCATGACGTCTCAGCGAAAATCGATACTGCAACTGATCGCCGATCAGCCCGGTGCCATCAGTGCCTATGAGCTGCTGGATCTGCTTCGTGAAACCGAGCCGCAGGCAAAACCGCCGACCATCTACCGCGGCCTGGAATTCCTGCTGGAGCAAGGATTTATCCACAAAATTGAATCCACTAACAGCTTTGTGATGTGCCCGCATTTTGATAAACCCAGCCATACGTCGGTGCTGTTTATCTGCGATCGCTGCAACAGTGTGACAGAGCGGGATGGTGAGGCAATTGATTCACAAATCAGTCAGCTGGCGGATGCCGCGCAGTTTCATATCCGCCACAGTGTGATTGAGGCACACGGATACTGCCGCCCTTGTTATGATATTGAATCCTGTACCCGCAGAGATAAATGCCGGCATGACCATGAACATGATGAGCCGCGTAAACGCGGGCGCTGAAAAACAAAAACCACAGTGTCCGTCTCCGGTGTACTGTGGTTTTTAAGCGGGTACCCTTTCAGGCGGCTGTCCGGGAAATCAGTGCCAGTCGTTGTTACGGATCACACCCACTGCCAGACCTTCGACAGTAAAGTTCTGTTCCCGTAAATCCACCACGATCGGGCTGAATTCTTCGTTTTCAGCGTGCAGCTCAATCTTGCTGCCCACTTTCTTAAACCGTTTGACCGTCACTTCATCTTCGATACGGGCAACCACTACCTGGCCGTTATGCACGTCCTGGGTTTTATGCACCGCAAGTAAATCACCGTCCATAATGCCGATATCTTTCATTGACATACCGTTTACCCGCAGCAGGAAATCTGCACTCGGTTTAAACAGCATCGGGTCAATCTGATAACGGCTTTCGATATGTTCCTGCGCTAATAAAGGCTCACCCGCCGCCACACGGCCGATTAATGGTAAACCTTCATCCTCTTCTTCTTCCAGAAGCAGACGGATCCCCCGGGACGCCCCGGAGACAATCTCAATGACGCCTTTACGCGCCAGGGCTTTCAGATGCTCTTCCGCCGCATTCGGAGAGCGAAAACCCAGGCGTGCCGCAATTTCTGCACGCGTCGGTGGCATGCCCGTCTGCGAAATATGGTCACGAACAAGGTCATAGACCTGTTGCTGCCGTGCCGTCAGTGCTTTCATTTCGCCCCCTGTTTGTTTATACAGTCAGACTGTGAGTATATACAGGTATTCCGGGATTGGGAACCATAACATGAGGAAAATACGTGTTGCGCCGCAGGTTTCACAAAAAAGCAGCTGTTAAAGACGCTGGAACCAGCTGATAAACAGCATAATCCAGACAAACAGCCCCAGTAATGTGGCGATAAACACGGCAGCGGACCCCATATCTTTAGCGCGGCCGGACAGCTCGTGGTACTCCGTGCCGATACGATCAACCACCGCCTCAATCGCACTGTTGATAAGCTCAATCACCACCACCAGCACCACCGAACCAATCAGCAGCACCCGCTCAACAGCGGTAAATGAGAAAACAAAGGCGATAATAATGGCCGGGATCAGCGTCAGCAATTCCTGACGGATAGCGGCTTCATTTTTCCATGCCGCAATAAGTCCTTTTTTTGAATAGCCTGCCGCTTTAATTAATCGTTTAAATCCGGTATTTTTCTTCATTTCTGTCACTGTTAGTAATGTGATTACCTGACTGAGCGTTGCCGTTTTCCGCGATTTTATTGCTGCCGCAACACAGATCTGGCTCCGCCTTTCTGGTATGCTGAACGCGAATTGTCAACAAGAGGCTTCATACATTTATGTCACTTTGGCGTAAAATATACTATAACGTATTGAATTTACCTTTAAAACTATTGGTAAAAAGCAAGCCGATCCCGACGGATCCGGTCAGTGAGCTGGGGCTGGATACACAACGTCCGACACTCTATGTTCTTCCTTATCACTCTAAGGCGGACCTGCTGACACTGCGTCGTCAGTGTCTTGCACAGGGCATGCCGGATCCGCTGGAAGATAATGTTATCGGTAATACCACATTACCGGGCTATGTCTTTATTGATGACGGCCCGCGTGTATTCCGTTATTACTCCCTGAATCCGCGTAAAGATTCCGTCCATATTTTCCACGCCTATCTGGATCTGCACCGTAATAATCCGGCACTGGATATTCAGATGCTGCCGGTCTCTGTGATGTTTGGTCGTTCACCGGGCCGCGAAGGGCACCACGGTGTGCCGCATCTGCGTCTGTTAAACGGGATCCAGAAATTTTTCGCCGTACTCTGGCTGGGACGCGACAGTTTTGTCCGCTTCTCACAGCCGGTATCGATGGGCGCAATGGCTTCTGAACACGGCACCGACACTATTATCGCCAATAAACTGGCCCGTGTCGCCCGTATTCACTTTTCCCGTCAGCGTCTGGCCGCTATCGGTCCGAAGCTGCCGGTGCGTCAGGAGCTGTTCAATAAGCTGCTGAAGTCCAAAGCGATTGAAAAAGCCGTTGAGGATGAAGCGAAGGCCAAAAAAATCACCATTGAAAAAGCGCGGCAAAATGCGGTTTCCATGATGAACGAAGTGGCTGCTAACTTCACCTATGACGCCCTGCGCGTGGCTGATCGTGTCCTCGGCTGGACGTGGAACCGCCTGTATCAGGGGCTGAATGTCCATAATGCGGAACGGGTGCGCCAGCTGGCACAGGACGGTCACGAGATAGTGTATGTTCCCTGCCACCGCAGCCACATGGATTATCTGCTGCTCTCCTATGTGCTCTATCATCAGGGGCTGGTGCCGCCGCATATCGCGGCCGGGATTAACCTCAATTTCTGGCCGGCGGGGCCGATTTTCCGCCGCCTCGGTGCGTTCTTTATCCGCCGCAGCTTCAAGGGCAATAAACTCTACTCCACGGTTTTCCGTGAATATCTGAGTGAACTGTTCTCCCGCGGTTATTCCATCGAATACTTTGTCGAGGGCGGTCGTTCCCGTACCGGGCGTCTGCTGGAGCCGAAAACCGGCACACTGTCGATGACGCTTCAGGCCATGCTGCGCGGAGACTCACGGCCTATCACCCTGGTGCCGGTCTATATCGGGTATGAGCATGTGATGGAAGTAGGCACATACGCCAAAGAACTGCGCGGTGCCACCAAACAGAAAGAAGGTTTTATCCAGATGGTGCGCGGTCTGCGCAAACTGCGTAACCTCGGTCAGGGCTATGTGAACTTCGGACAGCCGATCCCGTTGTCACAATACCTGACAAAACAGGTGCCGGAATGGCGTGACGCAATCGACCCGGTCGAGCCGCAGCGTCCGTCCTGGCTGACACCAACCGCCACCTCTCTGGCTGATAACATTATGGTGAGCATCAATAATGCTGCTGCCGCCAACGCTATCAACCTGTGTACCACGGCTCTGCTGGCTTCCCGCCAGCGCGCGCTGACCCGCGAACAGCTGATCGAACAGCTCGACTGCTATCTCCAGCTGCTGCGCAATGTGCCGTACTCTCCGGACAGCACCACTCCGGCGAAGAGTGCGGAAGAACTGCTGGAACATGCTCTGCAGATGAATAAGTTCGAGGTTGAAAAAGACAGCCTCGGGGATATCATCATTCTGCCGCGTGAGAATGCGGTACTGATGACCTACTACCGGAATAACATTCTGCATATGCTGGTACTGCCGTCTCTGGTGACCAGTATCCTGATCCATCACCGCCGTGTCAGTACCGATACGCTGCGTGAACATGTCGGGATGATCTATCCGCTGCTGAAAGCCGAGCTGTTTATGCGTTACAGTCAGGAAGAGCTGCCGGCGATCCTCGATACCATCATTGATGAACTGTGCCGCCAGCAATTAATCTGCCGCCGTGATGATAATATGCTGGTGATTAACCCGGCCCGTATCCGTCCGTTACAACTGCTGGCTGCCGGGATCCGCGAGACATTACAGCGTTATGCGATCACCCTGTCGCTGCTGAATGCCACCCCGGAAATCAGCCGTTCCGCACTGGAAAAAGAGAGCCGGATGCTGGCACAGCGTCTGTCGGTTCTGCACGGTATCAACGCACCGGAATTCTTCGACAAAGCCGTGTTTGCCACGCTGGTCGGCACGCTGCGTGAAGAAGGCTATATCAATGACAATGATGATGTGATTGAAGCTAATGCCGGTGAGTTCTACAACGTGCTGGCAGAACTGATGTCCCCGGAAATCCGCCTGACTATCGAAAGTGTCAGCCTGGAGCCGGAAGAATCCATACCGGCGGAAAGTGATGACAGTAATCCGGCTGACTGACAGCGGTCAGTACTGAGGACAAAAAAAGGAGACCGGGTGACCGGTCTCCTTTTTTATTGCCGGTTATCCGGATTTACAGATAACTGACCAGCATGCCGAGAAACAGAATAAACCCGACATAGTTATTATTCATAAAGGCCTGAAAACACGGGTCGCGTTCGCGGTCAGCCATCAGGCGCTGCTGATAGACAAATAACGCGCCGGCCAGCAGCAGGGACCAGTAGAAGATACCGGACAGATTAACCATCAACCCTATCAATAACAGCATCAGAATCATCACCAGCTGCAATATGCCGATAATCATCTTATCAAAGCGCCCGAACAGGATAGCCGTGGATTTCACGCCGATTTTCAGGTCGTCGTTGCGATCCACCATCGCGTACTGAGTGTCATACACCACAGACCAGACAATATTGACCGCAAACAGCAGCCAGCACTCTGCCGGCAGCGATTCACTGACCGCCGCAAATGCCATCGGAATCGACCAGCCGAAGGCCGCGCCAAGCACCACCTGCGGCAGATGGCTGACCCGCTTCACAAACGGATACACCCAAGCCAGCGCCAGCCCGGCGACTGACAGCCAGATGGTCATGGTATTGAGCGTCAGCACCAGCCCGAATGATACCAGCACCAGTACCGCAAACAGAATTTTGGCTTCTTTTTCCGTGACATCACCGCGCGGCAGCGGGCGGTTCTTGGTGCGCTCCACCGAGCCGTCAAATTTCCGGTCAGCAAAATCATTAATCACACACCCGGCGGCGCGCATACTGAACACACCAATGGTAAAGATAATCAGAATATGCCAGTCCGGGACGCCCCGGGCCGCTATCCATAACGCCCAGTAGGTCGGCCAGAGCAGTAACAGTGAGCCAATCGGGCGGTCTGTCCGCATCAGACGGCTGTATGCCTGCCACTTGCTGCGTACCATGCTTCGTTCCACGTTATTCTTCTCCGAGATATTCACTTATGCGGGGTATGCCGGAGAGGCCGGCAGAAAAACTTCAGTCAGCAGCAGTGGTTTACCCGCCAGGCACAGCCGCGAACAGCGGGCCCAGTGCGTTTCTGACAGCCCGAAGCGGATATAATCCCGCGTCAGACAACCGCTGGTAAAGAGATAGCGCCCGAGTGGCACATTTCCCATTTTCAGTAACTGCTGCTCTTCCCCTGTCAGCGTCTCCTCCGGCACCACTGTCCGGCCGGTAAGCCAGGGAACCCCGTCACCATATAACACCACCTCCCGTAACCAGTAGCGGCTACTGCCGGGCAGATGCATCTGCTCTTCTTCAGTCAGCGCTTCACGGGAGATATATTTTTCACAATACGGTTTTACCGTCACTTCATTGCAATGCTGTTCAAAGCGCCGCGTCATTGACCCTAATTCTGATAACCAGTCCAGCACCCCGGCAGGGATCGTTTCCGCATTATCAAACCAGCGGATGGGCGGTGTTATCACTGTTTGTGTCATGAATATATCCGGTTATCAGGAGCATAATAGGCGTTCTGATACACTTTAACAAAACCCGGCAGGAAATGAGCGCGTTACTGAAAATTTTTTGCTAAAAATAAAGCCGCGCTGCGCAATGCAGGGCGGCTTTGTTTATAAAATGCGCGGTTAAAGCGAAATCAGCACTAACGCCAGTTTTTAAACCGGTTAATCAGGCCGTTGGTTGAGCTGTCGTGGCTTTCAACCGGCTTGTCATCCGCCAGTTCCGGCAGAATCCGGTTTGCCAGCTGTTTGCCCAGTTCGACGCCCCACTGATCAAACGTATAGATATTCATAATCACGCCCTGAACAAAAATCTTATGCTCATACATCGCAATCAGTGCCCCGAGGCTGAACGGAGTAATGGATTTCAGCAGGATGGAGTTTGTCGGACGGTTACCCTCAAAAACTTTAAACGGTGCGACATAATCCATTTCTGCCGGATTTTTGCCCTGTGCGGCAAATTCCGCATCCACCTGTTCGCGGGTTTTACCAAAGGCCAGTGCTTCGGTCTGGGCGAAGAAATTCGACAGCAGTTTGCTGTGGTGATCTCCCAGCGGATTATGGCTTTGTGCCGGTGCGATAAAATCACACGGGATCAGTTTGGTGCCCTGATGGATCAGCTGATAAAACGCATGCTGCCCGTTGGTGCCCGGCTCGCCCCAGATAACCGGCCCGGTCTGATGAGAAACCACCTTACCGTTACGATCCACATATTTCCCGTTGGACTCCATATTCCCCTGCTGGAAATAGGCTGCAAAGCGGTGCATATACTGATCATACGGCAGAATCGCCTCGGTTTCCGCACCGAAGAAATTGTTATACCACAGACCAATCAGCGCCAGCAGCACCGGGATATTCTGTGAGAATTCAGTTTCGGTGAAATGCTTATCCATGGCATACGCACCATCAAGCAACTGCGTGAAGTTGTCATAACCGACAGAGAGCACAATAGACAAGCCAATGGCTGACCACAGGGAATAACGTCCGCCGACCCAGTCCCAGAACTCAAACATATTGGCGGTATCAATACCAAACTCAGCTACCGCATCCGCATTGGTGGACAGCGCCGCAAAATGTTTCGCCACATGCGCCGGATCGTTAGCCGCGGCCAGGAACCAGTCACGCGCGGAATGGGCGTTGGTCATGGTTTCCTGGGTGGTAAAGGTTTTGGAGGCGATCAGGAACAGCGTGGTTTCCGGATTCAGATCTTTCAGTGTTTCAGCGATATGCGTGCCGTCAACATTCGAGACAAAATGCATGCCCAGATGATTTTTATACGGGCGCAGTGCTTCTGTCACCATATAAGGGCCGAGATCAGAGCCGCCGATACCGATATTCACCACATCGGTAATCGGCTTGCCGGTATAACCTTTCCACTCCCCGCTGATGATCCGCTCACTGAACACGCGCATTTTTTCCAGCACGGCGCGAACCTCCGGCATCACATCCTGCCCGTCAGTCATCACCGGCGTGTTATCACGGTGACGCAGCGCGGTGTGCAGAACCGCACGGTCTTCTGTCCGGTTGATCTTCTCACCGGAAAACATACTGCGGACAGCCCCACTCACATCACACTCTTCAGCCAGTGCCAGCAGCTTATCAAGGGTTTCCTGTGTGATACGGTTCTTGGAATAATCCACCAGCATGTCTTCGCCGAACGTGGCAGAAAAACGGCTGAACCGGTCGTTATCCTGCGCAAATAAGTCGCGGAGATGCACAGTTTTCATTGTGTTGTAATGCTGTTCCAGCGCCTTCCAGGCCGCAGTATCAGTGGGGTTAATATTTTTCATTGCAGCTCTCTTTTCATTGAAAACCAAAACTGAATCGTATCAACAAAGTGTACTCTGTCCTGACGATAAAGGTGTTATGCATCTGTCATTCCGTGATATTGCTCAAAAAACCGAAACAAAACCAGCGCCGGAGCGGAATATCGCAAAAAACGATAATTTGCCTGTCATTATGAAAGATATTGATTATCCGTTAATCAATATTGACTCATTCCGGCAATCCCTATAATTCTATCAGTGTAACACAGCTCACATTTTTCACTTTACGGGATAAGGAATTCATTATGGCGTCAGCATCTTCCGCGCCTGCTCAGCAGGTTATTGCAAAATTCGGTGGTACCAGTGTGGCAAATTACGACGCCATGCAGAAAAGTGCCGGGGTTGTGCTGCAAACCCCCGGTGTGGCACTGGTGGTGTTATCCGCCTCCGCCGGGATCACCAATGCATTAATCGAATTAGCTCAGGGATGCCCGCGCGCACAACGTGAAAAATGTCTGAAACAGATTCGTGACACACAATATGAAATTCTGTCCCGTCTGCCGGAAAACGCAGCGGTACACAATGAGATTGACCGTCTGCTGGGCAATATCACCACCTTGTCGGATGCCGCCGCACTGGCAACCTCCAGCGCCCTGGTGGATGAAATTGTCAGTCATGGTGAGATTATGTCGACGCTGCTGTTTACCGAAGTACTGCGGGAACAGGGAGCACAGGCGCAATGGTTTGATGTCCGTGAGGTCATGCAGACAGATGACAGTTTCGGCCGGGCAGAGCCGGATACCGTGGTGCTGCGCACGTGCTGTGATCAGCTGCTTGCCCCGCGTCTGTCACAGGGTACGGTGATCACCCAGGGATTTATCGGCCGCGAAGCCGCAGGACGCACCACCACACTCGGACGCGGCGGCAGTGATTACACGGCGGCACTGCTGGCGGAGGCACTCGGCTGTCAGCGTGTCGATATCTGGACAGATGTGCCGGGGATCTACACCACAGACCCGCGCATTGTGCCGGATGCCTATCCGATTGATCATATTACCTTTGATGAAGCGGCGGAAATGGCAAACTTCGGGGCAAAAATCCTGCATCCGGCCACTTTGCTGCCTGCCGTGCGCAGCGGGATCCCGGTGTTTGTCGGCTCCAGCAAAGAGAGCGGCGCGGGCGGCACACTGGTGTGCGACAATGATCCGAATCCGCCGCTGTTCCGCGCCCTGACATTACGCCGCCAGCAAACCCTGCTGACGCTGCACAGCCTGAAAATGCTGCATGCGCGCGGCTTTCTGGCGGAAATCTTCACTATTCTTTCCCGCCATAATATTTCCGTGGATGTGATTACCACGTCAGAAGTCAGTATCGCCCTGACACTGGATACCGTCGGCTCAACACACACTAACGGAACATTGCTCAGTGATGAGCTGACCGCCGAGTTATCAGCCCTGTGCCGTATTGAAGTGGAGCAGGATCTGGCGCTGGTCGCGGTTATCGGTAATGAACTGACCCGGGCACACGGGCTGGGTAAAACCATTTTCAGCGCCCTTGAGCCGTTTAATATCCGCATGATCAGTTATGGTGCAAGCGGACACAACATGTGCCTGCTGGTGCCGGGCAATGATGCCGAAGATATCATCCGCGCCCTTCACCGCGATCTGTTCTGATTATTCAGATAAAAAAACGCCTGATGCGGTCAGCATCAGGCGATCAATTCACATCAGGTGTTATCTTTGCATAAAAAACGACTGAATCATCAGCAAACCTGATAACCGCCATGTTCTGCCGCGAATAAATTAAACTCACGCCAGCCTCTCAGGGCATATTCCAGTGTTTTGTGGCTGATTTTGCACAGTGATGCGATGTTACTGACCACCATATTGTTATCTTCCAGCATGTGATCAGTCAGAACACCGGCAATAAGCAGGCATTCTTCCGGCATGATCCGCCAGGCATCCTGTGTGGCAAATTTATGGACAGGCACATACCCCTCTTTCGGACTGCGCCGGCTCAGCAGCGCCAGTTCGTCGGCTCTCGCCTGTTTAAAGGCCGCGATTTCATCCTGTGACGGTACCGGTTCCGGCAGCTGCTGCTGATATAAGAAGTGATAAACCTCTGACGCCCGGGCAGGAGTCAGCTCGCTTTTCAGCCAGATACGGTTAAAGCAGTCATCGTCCAGCACATCATCGGTATCCAGGATATCCGAGATCTGCATGATATTCAGTGCAGCATTGAGGATGCTTTCATCCAATTCATAATAATGGGGCTGATCTGCTTTCGGCAGCGAATACGCGGGCAGGCACCCGGCAGGTAAAGCGTCCTGAATATAGAAACGGTACATTGTCTCATCACTCCCTTTTATGGCTGAATCTGATATGCCCGGTCACGGCTGTTGCAGCCATAGTACGGGATAATTGCTTATCTATAAATGGGGATGAAAAAAACAATGACAAGAGCAGGCTGTCACATTGCGTGATGATTGCGAAGGAAGGAGAAAGGATCCCGGCCGGTTATCCTGTTTTACTTCAGATTATGGTGTGGTGTCCGGTACTGCAAATACAGGAAGTGTCGCCTCACAACTCACCGGAACAGTGACATCCAAAACGGCATTGACTTTCTTCTCGGGTAACTGTTTGTCAGAGTCGATACAATAAAACGCCACCGTTTTTTTCACACTTTTTGACGGGTGACACAATGCAGGGCAGGCAAGTAACGGCTGTTTACTTATACAAACACGATCTTCCTGCTTCTCAACTTTGAACTTGTGACTCATAGGGCAGGGTAAATCAATCTCAGCCCGGCAGTTACCGGCAAATACACTGCATAAGACAAAAGTGGCGGATATCATTAATGGCCTGAAAACGGGGAGTGTCATACCACCTCCCCGGCCCGGCCGTCTGCAATGATAAATACTGAATTCATACGATTCTCCTTCTGTTCTGATAATGGCGTACAGTGATACTGCAGGATCCACTATACGCAGAACAGTACCCAGCGGTTAACGCAAACCGGGACAGGAGACTGACAAGCGATAATACTCAGTCTTCCGGATCATACCCCAGGTTCGGAGCAAGCCAGCGCTCAAGCTCTTTCACCGGCATACCTTTTCGGGCGGCATAATCCTCAATCTGATCCCGCTGGATCTGAGCCACCGCAAAATAGCGGCTCTGCGGATGACTGAAATACCAGCCGGAGACCGATGCCCCCGGCCACATAGCGTAAGATTCTGTCAGACGCATACCGGTATGGCTTTCCACATCCAGTAATTCCCAGATTTTGCTTTTCTCCGTATGTTCCGGACAGGCAGGGTAGCCGGGTGCGGGGCGGATCCCCTGGTAGTTTTCGCGGATCAGCGAGTCATTATCCAGGTTTTCATCCGGACTGTAGCCCCAGACGGTTTTACGCACCTGCTCATGCAGATACTCCGCAAACCCTTCCGCCAGCCGGTCAGCGAGGGCTTTCACCATGATTTTATTGTAATCATCGTGTGCCGCATCAAACTGTGCGGCCAGAGTATCTTCCTCAAGCCCGCCGGTGACGGCAAATGCCCCGAGGTAATCCGGAATACCCGGCGGCGCGACAAAATCCGCCAGGCAGGCATTCGGGAAACCATCTTTTTTCTGTGTCTGCTGGCGCAGATGACAGCTGTATAACAGAATCTCTTCGCGGGATTCATCACGGTAAACCGCGATATCATCGCCGATCCGGTTAGCCGGGAAGATCCCCGCCACGCCACGCGGTGTCAGTGTGCCGGTTCTGTCCAGCTCATCCAGCATCGCGTTTGCCTCTTTAAACAGGCGGCGGGCTTCTTCACCGACGACATCATCTTCCAGAATACGCGGGTATTTTCCGGCCAGCGACCAGGTCATAAAGAAAGGTGTCCAGTCAATATAACGGCGCAGCACCGAAATCGGTGCAGTGACAGTTTTCACCCCGGTAAATGCCGGGCGCGGCGGCGTATAATTATCCCAATCCGCCGCAAACGCATTTGCCCGAGCCTGTGCGAGTGTCACCGGAGCAGAGCGCGGCTGACGGCGGGCATACTGATCGCGGACAACCTCATATTCTTTGCGGGTACGGGCAACAAATTCATCCCGTTGTTTATCGGACAATAGTGCCGCCACGACCCCGACCGTCCGCGAGGCATTCTGTACATAGGTCACCGGGCCGCTGTAATTCGGCTCAATTTTCACTGCCGTATGGGCTTTGGATGTGGTGGCACCGCCGATCAGCAGCGGCAGGGAAAACCCCTGACGCTCCATCTCTTTCGCCACATGCACCATTTCATCCAGTGACGGCGTGATAAGCCCGGACAGCCCGATAATATCCACTTTTTCCTCAATGGCTGTGCGGAGAATTGTTTCACAGGGCACCATCACCCCGAGATCAATAATTTCGTAGTTATTACACTGCAATACCACACCGACAATATTCTTGCCGATATCATGCACATCACCTTTGACTGTCGCCAGCAGAACTTTCCCGGCACTGGAACCGCTGGTTTTCGCTGCCTGAATATAAGGTTCCAGATAGGCCACCGCCTGTTTCATCACCCTGGCGGATTTCACCACCTGCGGCAGAAACATTTTGCCTTCACTGAACAAATCGCCGACCACATTCATGCCGTTCATCAGCGGGCCTTCGATCACTTCAATCGGACTGTCAGCCCGCAGACGGGCGGCTTCGGTATCCTCAACAATAAATTCGGTGATCCCTTTCACCAGCGCGTATTCAAGGCGTTTTTCCACATCCCACCCGCGCCATTCCGCGAGCTGCGGCTGATCATTTTCCCCTTTGCTGCCGCGATATTCTTCTGCCAGCGCCAGCAGCCGGTCTGTGGCATCTTCGCGGCGGTTCAGAATCACATCTTCCACCGCATCACGCAGTGCAGATGGTAAATCATCATAAATAGCCAGTTGCCCGGCATTCACAATTCCCATGTCCATGCCGTTACGGATGGCGTAATAGAGGAAAACGGCGTGAATGGCTTCCCGCACCGGATCATTGCCCCGGAACGAGAAAGAGACGTTGGAGACCCCGCCGGAGATCAGCGCATGAGGCAGTGTCGCTTTGATATCCCTACAGGCTTCAATAAAATCAACCGCATAGTTATTATGTTCAGGAATGCCGGTTGCCACCGCAAAAATATTCGGGTCAAAAATAATATCTTCCGGCGGGAATCCCACCTGTTCGGTCAGAATGCGGTAAGCCCGCTGACAGATTTCTGTCTTACGCTGCCGGGTATCCGCCTGACCGGTTTCATCAAAGGCCATCACAATCACGGCAGCGCCGTAACGCAGCACTTTTTTGGCATGATCGATAAAGGCTTCTTCTCCCTCTTTCAGGGAAATCGAGTTCACAATGCCTTTGCCCTGGATGCATTTCAGCCCGGCTTCGATCACTTCCCATTTTGAGGAATCGATCATAATCGGCACGCGGGCGATATCCGGCTCACCGGAAATCATATTCAGGAAACGCACCATGGCAGCCTGTGAATCCAGCATGCCCTCATCCATGTTGATATCAATGATCTGGGCACCGTTCTCCACCTGATTACGGGCCACATCCAGCGCTTCCTGGTAATTACCTTCTTTAATCAGCCGCTTAAATCGTGCAGAGCCGGTAATATTGGTTCGCTCCCCCACGTTGACGAACAGGGAGTTTTCGTCGATGGTCAGTGGTTCCAGCCCCGCCAGGCGGCAGGCCACAGGGCGATCGGGGATAACACGCGGCGGAATATCTGCCACCGCCTGTGCAATAGCACGGATATGGTCAGGCGTGGTACCGCAGCAGCCACCGACAATATTCAGCAGACCAGACTGTGCCCACTCACTGATATAACCCGCCATATTGGCGGCATCCAGGTCATAACCCCCGAACGCATTCGGCAGACCGGCATTCGGATGAGTACTGACATAGCAATCCGCGATACGGGACAGCTCCGCCACATACTGGCGCAGTTCAGCAGGCCCCAGCGCACAGTTAAGCCCGAAAGAGATCGGGCGGATGTGTCGCATGGAGTTATAAAAGGCTTCCGTTGTCTGACCGGTCAGTGTCCGTCCGGAGGCATCTGTGATGGTACCGGAGAGCATGACCGGCAATTTAATCTCCAGCGCCTCAAACTCAGTTTCAACGGCATAGATCGCCGCCTTGGCATTCAGGGTATCGAAGATAGTTTCGATCATAATGATGTCAGCGCCGCCGCGGACCAGTGCCCGCACAGAGCTGCGGTAAGCCCCGACCAGTGCGTCATAGGAGACATTGCGGTAAGCCGGATCATTCACATCGGGAGAGATGGATGCCGTCCGGTTAGTCGGCCCCAGAATGCCGGCCACATAGCGGGGTTTTTCCGGTGTTTTGCGTGTCCACGCATCGGCACATTCCCGCGCCAGTTTTGCTGCGGCCTCATTGATTTCATCAGACAGTGATTCCATCTGATAATCCGCCATGGAAATAACCGTGGAGTTAAAGCTGTTGGTTTCAATAATATCCGCACCGGCTTCCAGATAAGCATGGTGAATTTCACGGATAATATCCGGCTGTGTAATGGATAACAGATCGTTATTTCCCTTCAGATCGACCGGCCAGTCAGCGAAACGCTCACCGCGGTATTCCTTTTCGTTCAGTGCATAGCGCTGGATCATTGTTCCCATCGCACCATCAAGAATCAGGATCCGTTGATTAAGCGCTTTTTTTAATACACTGATTTTATTATCCATTTATCTGACTCCGCTCTGCAATGCCCGTTTGAATAGCCGTCTGAACGTCTATACTACCACAACTTTCCCTGAGTGCATTAAAGCGCAACCTGAGCGTTTTTCATGTTGATGTGATCCGCACTGGTACTCAACCCTCTTTTTCTGATTATTCGATCCGCGCCGAAAGCTTTCTCGTTTCAGCTAAATTTGAGGTGGATCATATTCAGGAAAGAGAATTGCTCATAAAAGTTGCAATCAGTTGCTGATCTGTGTCAATGTTACCGGTAACAAATGAGTTTATGATACTGCAACAGGCAGATAATCAGCACGGAGCTATGACTATGACACATTCTGCGTACCCGCCGGTTCATCCGCGACTTTCAGACATTACCGCCCGTATTACGACGCGTTCCCGTGTATCGCGTGCCCGGTATCTGGAAAAAATCAGCGCCGCACGCAGTAAAACCGTCCATCGTGCTCAGCTGGCCTGCGGTAACCTGGCTCACGGTTTTGCCGCCTGCCAGCCGGATGAGAAACAACAGTTACGCAATATGGCGCATAACGATATTGCAATCATCACTGCTTACAACGATATGTTGTCGGCACATAAACCGTATGAATTTTATCCGGCACAAATCAAAGCGGCACTGCACAGCGTGGGTGCCATCGGCCAGGTTGCCGGCGGCGTTCCCGCCATGTGTGACGGCGTGACCCAGGGGCAGGATGGTATGGAGTTATCCCTGCTGAGCCGTGATGTGATTGCAATGTCTGCCGCTGTCGGGCTTTCCCACAATATGTTTGATGGCGCACTTTACCTCGGGATCTGCGATAAAATCGTCCCGGGGATGATGATGGCGGCACTCTCTTTCGGGCATCTGCCATCCGTATTTATTCCGGCGGGGCCGATGACCAGCGGTCTGCCGAATAAAGAAAAAGTGCATGTCCGTCAGTTATTTGCTGAAGGAAAAGTGGATCGCCGGGCGCTGCTGGATGCAGAAGCGGCCTCTTATCATTCCGCCGGAACCTGTACTTTTTACGGTACCGCCAATTCCAATCAGATGGTCATGGAAATCATGGGCTTACATCTGCCCGGCGCGTCCTTTATTCATCCTGATACCCCGCTGCGCACCGCACTGACAGATGCCGCGGCCCGCCAGGTTGTCCGCTTTACCGAAAACAGCGGCAATTATCTGCCGATCGGGCAACTGGTGAATGAAAAAGTCATCGTTAACGGTATCGTTGGTTTGCTGGCAACCGGCGGCTCCACCAATCTAACCATGCACCTTATCGCGATGGCCGCAGCGGCTGGGATCATCATCAACTGGGATGATTTTTCTGAGCTGTCGGACATTATCCCGCTGCTCAGCCGGATCTACCCGAATGGCCCGGCAGATATCAACCAGTTCCATGCCGCAGGCGGGTTACAGCTGATTATCCGTGAGCTGCTCAGCCTGGGACTGCTGCATGAAGATGTGCATACGGTCGCCGGTTTCGGCTTATCCTGTTATACACAGGAGCCGTGGCTGGATAACGGTGAACTGAAATGGCGGGAGGGCGCACTCAGCACGCTTGATGACAGTGTGATTGCATCCGGAAATACACCGTTTTCGTCTCACGGCGGTACCAAAGTGCTGACCGGAAATCTCGGACGTGCGGTGATGAAAACCTCGGCAGTGCCTGCCGATAACCAGATTATTGAAGCCCCGGCCATCGTGTTTAACAGCCAGCATGATATTGTGCCCGCGTTTGAGGCCGGAAAACTGAACAAAGATTGTGTTGTGGTAGTCCGTTTCCAGGGGCCGCAGGCCAACGGAATGCCGGAACTGCACAAACTGATGCCGCCGCTGGGCGTGCTGATGGATAAAGGTTACCGGGTGGCTCTGGTAACAGACGGGCGTTTGTCAGGCGCATCCGGCAAAGTGCCTTCCGCTATTCACGTTACCCCGGAAGCGTATACCGGCGGGCTGCTGACCAAAGTCCGTGACGGCGATATGATCCGGGTGAACGGGCAGACCGGTGAGCTGACACTGCTTGTTGATGAGGCGGTTCTGGCAGCACGCGAAAGTGTCATCCCTGACCTCAGCGCAGAGCGTGACGGCTCCGGTCGTGAATTATTCAGTGCATTACGCACGCAACTCTCAGGTGCGGAAGAAGGCGCCTGCTGTATTCGTTTTTATAAAGGTGAGAATGGCGATGAATGATCAGGAATTAAACGCGCAATCCGTTTTAAATGCAGGACCGGTTGTGCCTGTCATTGTTATCCGTGAACTGCATCAGGCAGTACCGCTGGCCCGTGCGCTGGTCGCGGGCGGGATCCGTGTTCTGGAAGTCACGCTGCGTACAGCGTGTGCCATTGAGGCTATCCGAGCCATTGCGGAAGAAGTGCCGGAGGCGATCGTCGGTGCAGGTACTGTGATTAATCCGGAGCAACTGAAAGCCGTCACTGACGCCGGTGCGCAGTTTGCTATCAGCCCCGGTCTGACAGAATCTCTGTTACAGGCAGCCGATCAGGGATCTATTCCGCTGATCCCGGGGATCGCCACCGTTTCTGAACTGATGGCGGGAATGGCTTACGGCCTGAAAAACTTTAAGTTTTTCCCGGCAGAAGCAAACGGCGGAGTGAAAGCGCTGAAAGCGATTTCCGGTCCTTTCCCGGATATCCGTTTCTGCCCGACCGGCGGGATCTCTCTGAATAATTACCGGGATTACCTTGCTCTGAGCAGTGTGGCCTGTGTCGGCGGTTCATGGCTGGTGCCGGAAGATGCACTGCGTAACGGAGATTATGATCGTATTACCGCACTGGCGGCACAAGCCGTTGCCGGTGCCGCTGCATAAAGACATCGTAAATTAAGTCTGCCTTTTGCCACCGTTCGCGGTGGCTTTTTTTATCAGTCTGCTGTCGGATTCATCACACTCAGATCGAACGGTGTTATCTGATAAACACAATAATTCAGCCAGTTAGCATAAAGCAGATGGCCGTGTCCGCGCCAGCTGGATACCGGTGTTTTCGACGGGTCATTATCCGGAAAATAGTTCACCGGGATAGCAGGCTTCAGCCCCGCATCCGCATCACGCTGATATTCCCCTGCCAAAGTATCGGCATCATACTCTGCATGCCCGGTGACATAGACCTGGCGCTTGTCTTTACTGGCAAACAGATAGGCTCCGGCTTCTTCAGAGGCAGCCAGGATATCGAGATCGGTATTTTCGCGGATCATCGCTTCAGGGAATGCCGCATAGCGGGAGTGAGGTGCGGAAAACTGCCCGTCAAATCCCCTGGTCAGCAATGCATGCGGCATCAGGGTAGTGTGGGTATACACTCCGGAGATCTTTTCCGGCAGTGTTTGTTTCGGGATATTGTAAAGCGTGTTCAGCCCCGCCTGTACTGCCCAGCAGACAAAGAGGGTTGATGTGACATGGGTCTGCGACCAGCGGATAATCTCATCCAGTTCCGGCCAGTAATCCACATCCTGAAATTCAACCAGACCGAGTGGCGCACCGGTGATCACCAGACCATCAAAATTCTGTGCTTTTATATCGTCAAAGTCACAATAAAAAGCATCCAGATGCGCTTTGGGTGTGTTCTTTGATTCATGATGACTGATACGCAATAACTGAATATCAACCTGAAGCGGTGTATTGGAGAGCAGGCGCAAAAATTGCAGTTCTGTTTCAATCTTCTTGGGCATCAGATTTAAAAACAGCACTTTCAGCGGCCGTATATCCTGAAATTGTGCCCGTGATGATGTCATCACAAAGATATTTTCATCACGCAGATCGGTAACAGCAGGAAGTTCATCAGGGATACGGATTGGCATAGCGGCGGGCTCTCCTTGTTATTTTAGACATCCGGACATCCAAAATTAACGAAAAAGAGAGGTTCTGTCGAGGGAAAAACGGCAAGGTGAATTTATTTCATACAAAAAACAAAACCCCGATAGTTTCCTATCGGGGTTAATGT
>NZ_JBICLU010000005.1:0-331 GCF_043105645.1 Morganella sp. TYF_1
CATATTTCCCAGCGCAGTCCAATAGTAGCCTGCACGGATAAAAATAGCAGCCATAAAGGCCGGCACTTTCAGCACATTGCGTTGCGGGGTCCCTTCCTCTTTCATCCGGTGCCTTGCGACAATGGTTATCACCGCCAGGGCGGTAAACAGGTGGATGGACGTGTGATTATCGTCGTTACCCAAAAACGGTTGCAGGAACGTCCCATCCGTCCAGCCGGTAACGGTATCTCTGATAATCGCTGCCAGCCGGGAAACAATATTCATATTCTCAGGAAGGTATCCCGATACCAGTCCGAGGGCATGCAGTACTGCGGTATCAATATTCCGTCGT
>NZ_JBICLU010000006.1:0-978 GCF_043105645.1 Morganella sp. TYF_1
CCCCGGTAAACGGCGGCCGTAACTATAACGGTCCTAAGGTAGCGAAATTCCTTGTCGGGTAAGTTCCGACCTGCACGAATGGCGTAATGATGGCCAGGCTGTCTCCACCCGAGACTCAGTGAAATTGAACTCGCTGTGAAGATGCAGTGTACCCGCGGCAAGACGGAAAGACCCCGTGAACCTTTACTATAGCTTGACACTGAACATTGAGCCTTGATGTGTAGGATAGGTGGGAGGCAACGAAGTGTGGACGCCAGTCTGCACGGAGCCATCCTTGAAATACCACCCTTTAACGTTTGATGTTCTAACCCAGACCCGTAATCCGGGTCGGGGACCGTGTCTGGTGGGTAGTTTGACTGGGGCGGTCTCCTCCCAAAGAGTAACGGAGGAGCACGAAGGTTGGCTAAGCATGGTCGGACATCATGCGGTTAGTGCAAAGGCATAAGCCAGCTTGACTGCGAGAGTGACGGCTCGAGCAGGTACGAAAGTAGGTCTTAGTGATCCGGTGGTTCTGAATGGAAGGGCCATCGCTCAACGGATAAAAGGTACTCCGGGGATAACAGGCTGATACCGCCCAAGAGTTCATATCGACGGCGGTGTTTGGCACCTCGATGTCGGCTCATCACATCCTGGGGCTGAAGTAGGTCCCAAGGGTATGGCTGTTCGCCATTTAAAGTGGTACGCGAGCTGGGTTTAGAACGTCGTGAGACAGTTCGGTCCCTATCTGCCGTGGGCGCTGGAAGATTGAGAGGGGTTGCTCCTAGTACGAGAGGACCGGAGTGAACGCACCACTGGTGTACGGGTTGTGATGCCAATTGCATTGCCCGGTAGCTAAGTGCGGAAGAGATAACCGCTGAAAGCATCTAAGCGGGAAACTTGCCTCGAGATGAGTCTTCCCTGACCCTTTAAGGGTCCTGAAGGAACGTTTGAGACTAAGACGTTGATAGGCTGGGTGTGTAAGTGCAGCGATGTATTGAG
>NZ_JBICLU010000007.1:0-188559 GCF_043105645.1 Morganella sp. TYF_1
CTAAGCTGCTGCATTGGTCACTCTTCAAGACTTCTCAAAAATATATTTTTTGTGATATGTCCTGCGAGTGCCCACACAGATTGTCTGATAAATTGTTAAAGAGCAGTTACAACCTTCGCTGCCGTTGCCGGTCTTCTGCGTTGTTGCGAGGCTGCGTATAATACGCTTTCCTCATTTGGTGTCAAGTATTTATTTTCAGACTTTTCACCTTGTTATCTCAGCGGACTTCGCGTCCTGTGCTGTGACAACGGATGCGCATTATAGGGAGTTTTCATCTGACCGCAAGGGGTAATTTATAAAAATGTGCTGACTGCTGATTAATGCAGCAAATCATCCTGTAATCGTCAGTTTTTTCAGCGATTCGAGTCCCAATTGCTGCAAAACAGGCTGTAATTTTTGTGTCGTTTCATCATCCCGCATGCAATACGCCACGTTTTTTTCAGTAGTTAAGTGATGAGGTTTCTCGCTGTTATTGATTAACCACTGCACGCGGCGGGCAATCGCCGCACCGGAATCCACCAGCCGGGTGCCGTCCGGTAATGCCGATTTCAGTTCTTCGGCAATCAGCGGGAAGTGTGTGCATCCCAGCACCACGGTGTCAGGCGGCTCTTTCATATTCCGCCACGGCGCAAGGATAGTTTCCAGGGCACCCGCCGGAATCGCCTCGCCGTACAGTTTGCGTTCCGCAAGTTCGACCAGCTCCGCCGATCCTAATAGTGATACCTGACACTCTGAAGCAAACCGGTCAATCAGTTCCCGGGTGTAAGCCCGTTTTACCGTTGCCCGTGTTGCCAGCAGCCCGACCAGGCCGTTGCGTGTCAGTTTCGCTGCCGGTTTGATCGCCGGAACCACGCCGACCACCGGAATATCAGACATTGCACGCAGTGCAGGCAGCGTAATAGTGCTTGCGGTATTACAGGCAATGACAATCACTGCCAGCGGATGCTGCTGAGCAATCTGACGGACAATCTTAGTCACACGTTCGACAATAAAGGCTTCGGTTTTTTCACCGTAAGGAAATGCCTCATTATCGAATGCATAGATATAGTGGAGATCAGGAAGTAATTGTCTTACTTCCTGATAAACAGATAAACCGCCCATGCCGGAGTCAAACAGCAGTACTGTCGGGCGGGTTTTCGGATCAGAAGTTGTAGCTTCCTGTGAGGAAGTATTCGCGGCCAGCGGTTCGATAGCCATACGCAGTCTCGTAGTCTTTATCAAACAGGTTAGCTACTTTACCACGAATTGTCAGATGGTCAGTGATCGGATATGCAGCTGTGATATCAAAAACACTGGCACCGCCGAGTTTTTGCTTATTCGCCGCATCATCATAACGTTTACCGATATACTGATAGGTCAGCCCCATATCAACCTCGTCCACCGTCCAGTCCAGCTGATATTTAACCTGCTGCTGTGCACGGCGCGCCAGACGCTTATCAGTCTCTTTATCTTTTGCATCCAGATATTGATAAGTCATCTGATGATGGAAAATCCAGGTATCAAATTCTCCCACCCACTCGACACCTTTGATTTTGGCTTTACTGCGGTTGATATAGGTATTCGGTGAACCCATTTCATAGTCAATCAGGTTCTTAATATCATTATGGTAGCCGGTCAGTTGCCAGGAAAGCGGCCCTGTGTTTCCTTCCAGCCCTAATTCCCATTGTTCACTCTCTTCCGGTTTTAAATCCTTATTACCCACTATGGTTCCCCAGTCAAATGTCGTATTAGCATATAACTGTCCCAGCGTTGGTGCTTTAAACCCGGTTGCATAAGAACCGATAATCCGGTACCCATCAACAAACTCCCATCCGGCACTGGTCTGCCATGTAGTATGCCAGTTAAATTCTGAATGATGGTCAGACCGGACGGCGGCCTCAAGAATAACCTTGTCTATTTCCTGCTGTCCGGTCAGATATAAACCGGTATCAGAAATAGATTTACTGTCGGCTATCATTGCGGTGCCGGGTTCCATTTCTTGTTTTTGATAATCAATACCAGCATTGATGCTGCCATATCCGACACGGTAATTATTGCCCCACTGTGCAGAATACTGTTTTGAATTGTCCAGGGTTGCGCCATCACCATAGCGCCCATAACGGTTATCATAGTTATAGTCTTTAACCCGGCTGTAGCTCATGATCAGCTGAGAAGAATAATCCCCCTGATTAAATGTGAGGCCTGCATCATAGGTCCGGTTTTCTAACTCACGGCGATCACTTGCCGGATCAGCGGGTAACGACCACATTTCAGATTTAAATCCGAAATATTTACTGCGGTTATCATAACCATATGCACGTCCGTACACGGCAAACCGATCATCCAGTTTGTGATGCACATCCAGCCAGTAGGTTTTATTCATAAAGCCATAGTCACGGCCGCTTGGTGTGGCGTAACCGTCATAATCACGGCGGATATCAAATCCTTTAGAATAGGTATACGCCGCTGCGGCTGTCACCCGGGTATTTTTACCAATCTGCTGCTGAGTGGTTCCGGTATAATTCTGATAGCCGTGTGAACCAATACCCGCTGTGATATTTGAGCCGATATCATCGCGGATAGTAATTATATTCAGCACACCACCGATGGCATCCGAACCATACACAGCAGAACGTGCACCACGGATATACTCAACCCGTTGTACCAGTGCCACCGGGAACTGATTCAGATCCGGCTGTCCGGAAATGCCGGCATTATTCAGACGGACACCATCTATCAATACCAGTAAATGTTTTGCATCTGTCCCGCGAACCGATACTGTACTGCTCTGACCCAATCCGCCGCTCTGTGTTACATCCACCCCCGGTAACCGGCGCAGAATATCGACAACAGAATTCGACTGCCACTTATCTATCTCTTCACGGGTCACAACGGTTACCGGTGCCAGCACGGACGAAACCGGCTGCTGAAAACGGTTAGCAGAAACAATTATCTGATCATCTTTAGTATTAGCAGAAGCGCTAAACGATAACGCGGAAAACACGGCCAGTCCGACAGCGGACAGCGCATAAGGCGAGGTCATTTTCATTTTTTCCTGAGCACCCACATATATATAAAGAGGATGCCACCCGTCTGCTTTGTAGCGTCAGCAGGACGGACGACAAATCTTCGGCAGGTCTTCGGACTCAGGAGGGTACTACGTGATTCCCCGCAACGACTTCCCGTCATTTATGACAGTGTCATCGTGTTGCTTTTACCATTACCGCTGCGCGCCAGTTCCGGAATTTCACCGGATTCCCTTTTCATTCTTATGAAGAAACCGAGTTATCATGCTACGATCCGGTTTTAAAACCTGTCCAGAATAAGATGTCTGAATTGTCGGGCGGAACACTTTAATCACCAGGACACGAACATTTTTTGTGATCAGCAAAACGGATCGACGCGCCATGCACAACACGTTACCTATTGAAAATTATGAAGAACAACTTGCGGAGAAGGCAAGAAGTCTGCAAACAATGATGCAGCCTTTTCAGGCGCCGGATGCTCACGTATTTGCGTCACCGGTTTCACACTACCGGATGCGCGCTGAATTCCGTATCTGGCATGAAGGGGATGATCTCTGGCATATCATGTTTGATCAGCAGACCAAACAGCGTATCCGGATTGATACCTTCCCGGCCGCGAGCCAGCTGATTAATGACATGATGCAGGCCATTTTGCCGTTACTGAAACAGACCCATCTCCTGCGCCACAAACTTTTTCAGATTGATTATCTGTCGACACGCAGCAACAAAATTATTGTTTCCCTGCTCTATCATAAAAAACTCGATGACAGCTGGACGGAAGCCGCCAAAACATTGCGGGCACAATTGCAGTCACTGGGTTTTGATTTACAGCTGATTGGCCGTGCCTCTAAAACAAAAATCATGCTGGATAATGATTATGTTGATGAAGTTTTACCGGTCGCAGGTAAAGAGATGATTTACCGCCAGGTGGAAAACAGCTTCACGCAGCCGAATGCGGCGGTCAATATCCATATGCTGGAGTGGGCACTTGCCGCGACAGAAGGTTCAGAGGGCGATTTGCTGGAGCTGTATTGCGGCAACGGCAATTTCTCACTGGCACTGGCGCGTAATTTCCGCCGCGTGCTGGCAACCGAAATCGCCAAACCGTCAGTGGCTGCCGCGCAATATAATATCGATGCTAACCATATCGATAATGTGCAGATTATCCGTATGTCCGCGGAAGATTTCACACAGGCAATGCAGGGCGCACGTGAATTTAACCGCCTCGCGGGGATTAATCTGTCCTCTTATGAATGCAATACCATATTTGTCGATCCGCCACGCAGCGGACTGGATGCGGAAACCGTCAAACTGGTTCAGGGCTACGATCGGATTCTGTATATTTCCTGTAATCCGGAAACATTATGTGAAAATCTGGAGACACTGAACCAGACACATGATGTCGTGCGACTGGCGCTGTTTGATCAGTTTCCGTACACCCCGCACATGGAAAGCGGCGTTTTGTTGATCCGGCGCGGATAAGTTGTTACGTGTTTCCCCGGAAAGTTCTTGATCACTGATCAAGAACTTTTTTACTTTATGAGTTTATATCAATTATTTCTTTATGATCTCCGGCTGACGTCCCGGTTTTCTTTATTCATCAGAATGATCCACTGAGGCCGCTGGCAAGCGGTGAAAAATACGTCATAAAGTGACATTTAAATCCTGTAAATATTCATTCAACGAATATTCATTACACTCATAACATTTCAGAGACAAAAAATAACCCTCACGCAATAGATTAACAACCCACCCAAGTCCATTAAAAAAAACGGTTTCGGTAAATAAATATTTAACAATTTACTGTGAGCAGTTCCTGATATTAATTATTCTTCTGAATTTAAGGTCTTATTTTTATTTTCACTCCTCTATACTCGGCCATAAATAATCCCGCAACTTAACCGAAAGGTATTTTTATGTCTCTGAAGAAAATGACGTTAATTTCAGCCGCCCTGTTATTTGGTAGTTTTCAGGCAAATGCACACAATGTTTGGATTGAACAAACTGACGGCTCTGATTATGTTGTCCGTTTTGGTCATAATCCGACAGAAAAATATCCGGAAAATAAATTAAAACCGGTTCAGGCGGTAATGCATGACGGTAAAATGGAAACGGTCAGCACTACCTTTAAAGATGGTGAAGCTTACTTTGTTATGCCTGAGAATGCGTCAATTATATTATTAGGTTACGATAATGGTGTCTGGAGTAAATTAAAGAACGGCCGTACCGTTGAGAAAAATAAAATTGAAGTACCGGATGCTGAGTTCAGCAAGAACCCGATTAAATTCAGCAAAAATATCGTCAAATGGGATGACAATGCCACAAAAGTCTTTAACACCCCGTATGAGCTGGTACCGATGACCAAACCGGTGGCCGGTCAGGAGTTTGAGATCAAAGCCCTGAAAGATGGTCAGCCGCTGGAAGGCATGAAAATCGCCAAAAGCGAAGAAGACCCGGGTGTGCTGACCAATAAAGATGGCCTGGCAAAATTCAAAGCTGAAAAAGGCGCCAATAAAGTTTACGCCGAATACAAACTGGACACACCGGATAATAAAGAATACGGGTTCCAGCAGCTGGAATATGTTTTATCTTTTGACGCTGAGTAATTAAACATTATGAAATCTGTTTATTTATTTGTCATTTTACTGATTAACGGGGTGCTGTTGGCAACAACAGCACAAGCTCACTCCATGCATGTGGTTGCACAGCTGGAAGGGAATGTGATCAGCGGCCAATCGTATTATTCTGATATGTCTCCGGCAAAAGATACTTATGTCGGTACGTATCTGAAAGGCCATGAAGATGATGAAATATCCGGTAAGACCGATGAAAAAGGGTATTTCAAAATCGACGTCCCTGCGACCGGTGATTATATTCTCTATGTTGAAGGTGATGAAGGGCACAAAGTGGAAACGGAAGTGCCGGTTATTTCCGCCACTGCCAATACCGGCAGCGGTGATTCCTCTTCCGGTTATATTCAGATCCGCCAGGATATTGACCAGCTGAAGAATAAGATCTATCTGCAGAATATTCTCGGTGGTGTGGGCTATATCGTGGGTATTTTCGGTGTGATTGCATTCTTCCGTGCCCGTGAATTAACGAAGCAGGCCGCTAAAAACGCCGCATAACAGGAGGAAGACCATGCATTTATCTGAAGGCGTATTACATCTTCCTGTTCTGGCCGGTGCCGGTGTGGTGGCTGCGGCCGGGGTTGCCATTGGCATCCGCCAGCTGGATACCTCGCGTCTGTCACTGGCAGCCCTGTTCGGGGCTGCGTTTTTTGTCGCCGGAACGATTCATGTACCGATCGGGGTCAGCAGTGTGCATCTGATCTTAAACGGACTTGCCGGATTGTTTCTCGGCTGGGCGGTTTTCCCGGCATTCCTGATTGCCCTCGCGCTGCAGGTGCTGTTTTTCTCCTTCGGCGGCTTCGCGGTTCTCGGGGTTAACCTGTGTAATATTTCCATTCCGGCGCTGCTGGTCTATTACCTGTTCCGGAACTCCCTGCGTCCGGGGCTGAGTCAGGGACGTCTGGTTTATCTCGGGGTCATGGCCGGGGTTATCGGTACGCTGGGTACGGTGTGTCTGACCTCACTGGCACTGGTGCTCGACAGCGGTAAATCCTATATCGATCTGGTCTGGCTGCTGTTTATCGGACACCTGCCGATTTTTGTCACCGATTCCCTGATCAGTGTGGGAATTCTGCTGGCGCTGGCAAAAATGCGTCCGGCTTCCCTGATGGTCAATCAGCCCGGGCAGCATACCTATGGATAAATGGCTGCCTCCCCACCGGCGCCTGCTTCTTGCGGTTCTCTGGGCTTTTCTGCTCAGCGGTATCCGGCAGACCGACTGGCTTATCGCCGGTCTGTCGGGTGCTTTTCTGCTGTTTGTTGTCTGCCGCCGCCGTCAGTTGGGCCGTTCACTGCTGACGGTGCTGAAACTGAATATTTTTATTCTGTTTGTCTGGCTGACACTGCCGTGGAAAATTGAAAGCCAAGGCATTGTCCAGTCGCCGGCCGGGGTATTTCTCGCTCTGCAAATCACGCTGAAAATGAATGCGATTCTGCTGTTTGTCTCTGCAATGCTGACAAACATGACAGATATCGATCTGGCGTGTGCGGTGAAACGTTACCCCCTGCCCGACAAGCTGATAAAGCTGTTTATTCTGACTATCCGCTATATCGCGATTTTCAGTGAAACCAAACAACAGCTTGAAACGGCCATGAAAGCACGGGGATTCCGCAGAGGGATGAATAAACGGACATTTACCATGTTATCCCAGCTGGTCGCCCTGCTGCTGATCAAAGCCATGCACAAAGCGGAAACCACTGAAATGGCGCTGAAAGCCCGGGGTTTTTACGCGCGTCCGTCTTCTGTTAATACAAAAAGGTCTGTTAATGACGTCCCCAAATCCCCTGATTCAGGTCAGCAATCTGGTTGTCAGCCGCAACAATGCGCCGATAATTCAGGATCTGAGCTTTGAACTGAACGCCGGAGAACGGCTTTTTCTGTGCGGTGATATCGGCAGCGGGAAATCGACCCTGCTGCACACACTGTTAGGTTTTATCCCGTTCACCGGAGATATTTCGGTTTTCGGTAAATCCCGTCATTCCGAAGATGATTTCACCGGGGTGCGCGGCCCGCTGGGATTGCTGTTTCAGCATCCGGATGATCAGTTGTTCGGCCCGGGTGTGCTGGATGATGTGATGTTTGGTCCGCTGAATATGGGAATGACACAGGATGCCGCACGGGAGCGCGCTTTACAGTGTCTGGAAATGCTGGATATTGTCCGCCTGAAAGACCGTGCTGTGACTGAGATTTCCGGTGGTGAGAAAAACTTTACCGCGCTGGCCGGTGTGCTGGCAATGTCACCGTCTGTTCTGCTGCTGGATGAACCGACCAACGGCCTGAATGAGAAAAATATTCAGCGTCTGGAAGCGATTCTTACACAGCTGAATCTGCCAATGATTGTTGCCTCGCATAATCAGCAGTTCACGCAGCGGATGGCGCACCGCGTGATCCCGTTTCCCTGCCGTGCCTGATACGGATACTAAAAAGCCGGTCAGTGACCGGCTTTTCATCGTCTTTCTGACACCAATTACTCTGTCACTTCATCTTGTCCGGTGGCACGGCGCTGCTTCATCGCCCGGTAGAGCCACACGGCAATAATCACAATAAAGACAGCAGAAAAGTAGTTTGACCCGGCTTCCGGATATTCGGCACGCATCAGGGCGTTATAGGCGAACAACCCCAGGAAGAACGTACCGGTTACCAGTTTCGGCATACCTTCCGGCAGCATCTGGTTGAGGTAGCGCTGATGGAAACAATAGACCGCAAGGCACAATGCCAGAACCGGAAACACCGAAAAATGGACTGCGGAATTAAAAAGTGCTGAAAAAGTACCGTGTACTGAAAGCCCGACAATAAACGCGAGCAGTAAGGTTCCTTTGTCACGGCGATACTGTTCCGTCATAACGTTCTCCTTGATGATGAGTGCTAGATTAATGGGGTGTAATCGGGGTCATGCATTTTCTCTTGTTCGCGGCGGTACCAGTAATATGCGCCTCTGGCGATCATCCGCAGCTGTAATACCAGCCGCTCTTCCAGGTACGCCCGCTTTTCCAGATCAATATCCAGTGCTTCCGCACCGGCGCTGAAAACGATGGTCACCATCGATTCTGCCTGTAATTCAGTAAACTGACGCGGCATTTTACTTTCCAGTTCCAGATAGTCTGCCAGTTCTGCAATAAAATGCTGGATTTCCCGTGCGACCGCTGCACGGAATTCTGCGGATGTCCCGGAGCGCTCACGCAATAATAACCTGAAAGCGTTGGGGTTATTACCGATAAACTCCATAAATGTCGCAACTGATGTCCGGATCACACTCCCGCCTTTGGCGATACGCTGACGCGCCTGGCGCATCAGCTGGCGCAGCATCAGCCCGCTCTCATCCACCATCGTCAGCCCCAGCTCATCCACATCCTTGAAATGACGGTAAAAAGAGGTCGGGGCGATCCCGGCTTCACGGGCGACCTCGCGCAGGCTCAGACTGGTGAAGCTGCGCTCGGCGCTGAGCTGGCTGAAGGCAGCTTCAATCAGGGCCCGGCGGGTTTTTTCTTTCTGTTTTGCTCTTACACCAATCACGTTACTCACGGAATTCAGACTCTCAATTTATTCAGACGGATCAATATAACAAACTTAATACTTTTTTCAGTGATGATTAGCTTATGGCCGGTGAAATTCCCGAAAAAAGATTTTCCGAAGTGTGACCTGTAAACCTTACTAATCATAGGCTGATTTTCCATCTGATGTTAAGATGATGTTGTTAATTTATGTATAAACAGGTTATTTCTCATATGCAACAGAACCAGTTTGATGCCATTGTCATCGGCTCCGGCCCGGGTGGCGAAGGTGTGGCAATGGGACTTGTGAAGCAGGGAAAACGGGTTGCCGTAATTGAGCGTTATGATGACGTCGGCGGCGGCTGTACCCACTGGGGAACGATTCCTTCCAAAGCACTGCGCCACGCCGTCAGCCGTATTATCGAATTTAACCAGAATCCGCTGTACAGTGATAACTCCCGGGTTCTGAAATCGTCATTTTCTGAGATCCTGGCTCACGCCGGCCGCGTCATTACCCAGCAAACCGGCATGCGCCGTGGTTTCTATGAGCGCAACGGCTGCACCATGTTCTGCGGTGAGGCCAAATTCACCGAAGAGGGTGATGTCCGTGTGCGCTACAGCGACGGCAGCTGCGATATTCTCCGTGCAGAGAATGTGGTTATTGCCACCGGCTCGCGCCCGTACTGCCCGCCGGATGTGGATTTCAGCCACTCCCGCATCTATAACAGCGACACCATTCTGTCACTGACACACGAACCGCGCCATGTCATCATTTATGGTGCCGGGGTTATCGGCTGTGAATATGCCTCTATTTTCCGCGGCCTGAGTGTGAAGGTGGATCTGATCAACACCCGCGACCGCCTGCTGGCGTTTCTCGACCAGGAGATGTCGGACGCCCTCACCTATCACTTCTGGAACAACGGCGTGGTTATCCGCCAGAATGAAGAGTATGAGCGGATTGAGGGCACGGATGACGGTGTGATTATTCACTTCCGCTCCGGAAAAAAAGTGAAAGCGGACTGCCTGCTCTTTGCCAACGGTCGCACCGGTAACACCGATAATCTCGGTCTTGAGCATGTCGGGATCACCGCTGACAACCGGGGTCTTATCAGTGTCAATGATACCTATCAGACCAGCAACCCGGCGATTTATGCGGTCGGGGATGTTATCGGCTACCCGAGCCTCGCCTCGGCGGCTTATGACCAGGGGCGGATTGCCGCCCGTGCTATCACCCATGACGGCAATGCACCGCTGCATCTGATAGAGGATATCCCGACCGGGATTTACACCATTCCGGAAATCAGCTCAGTCGGTAAAACAGAGCAACAGCTGACGGCGATGAAGATCCCGTATGAAGTGGGCCGGGCGCAGTTCAAACACCTGGCACGGGCACAAATCGCCGGGCTGGATGCAGGCAGCCTGAAAATTCTGTTCCACCGCGAAACCCGGCAGATTCTGGGGATCCACTGCTTCGGCGAACGTGCAGCTGAGATTATCCATATCGGCCAGGCGATTATGGAACAAAAAGGTGAAGGTAATACCATCGATTATTTCGTCAATACCACCTTCAACTACCCGACAATGGCGGAAGCCTACCGGGTTGCCGCACTGAACGGGCTTAACCGCTTATTTTAAGCGGCAGGCTCCTGCTGATAATAAGCGCACATTTTTGCACGGATAGCCTCTGCCAGCTGGCTGTAACGGCTGCGCAGCGGCGACCCCGGACGGTATACCAGGATCACTTCACGGAACGGTTCCGGATTAGTGCAGGAGAGATAGCACACGCCGTCGCGCTTGTGCTCCGGCGGAATCGCCAGATCCGGCAGTAACGTGATACCACTGCCTGCCGCCACCATATTGCGCAGGGTTTCCATACTCGTTGCCCGGAAGTGGGTATCTTCCCGCGCGCCGGCCTGGAAACAGAATCCCATCGCCTGATCACGCAGACAGTGCCCGTCTTCCAGCATCAGCAGTTTTTCCCCTGCCAGTTCATGCATTTCCACTTCCTGGCGGGATGCCCACGGATGTTCATCATAAATCGCCAGTTTCATCGGCTCATTAAACAGCGGCTCTTCAATAAAGCTGCCGGTTTCTTTTACCCGCGCCAGAATCGCGCAGTCCAGTTTCCCGCTGTCCAGTTGCGCCAGCAGCTGATGGGTCTGGGCTTCATGCAGATACATTTCGAGCTTCGGCCATAACCGGTGCAGTTCCGGAATGATATGCGGCAGCAGATACGGAGCGATAGTCGGGATCAGCCCGATATGCAGCGGCCCCGCCATGCTTTCCCCCTGAAGGGAGGCCATTTCCTCAAGGATTTTCACCTCCCGCAGAATGGTCCGGGCCTGATCCACCAGCAGCATTCCCTGCTGGGTAAACAGGACCTTGCGGCTGGTGCGCTCCAGCAGCATCACACCCAGTTCATCCTCGAGCTTGCGGATCTGTCCGCTCAGTGTCGGCTGGCTGACATGACAGGCATCTGCCGCGCGGCGAAAGTGATTATGCTCAGAAAGTGCCACCAGATATTCCAAATCCCGGATATTCATGCCTGTGTCTCCGTCTGCGATTAATAGATAAAATCAATTGATAACTATCATAACGCAACTGCATTGTTAGTCGAGCTTAAATCACAGGCAGGATACAAGCGTAAACTGATGTTCAGGTGTTCCCGTCAGTTCAGATAAAAAATTCCGGTTATCTCTGAAAAATACTATACTGAAAAAGATAGTATTTCCAATCACACAAAATACGTTAATTTACTTGGTTGATATATTACAAATAAAAGGATTTTAAATGTCAGATCTAATGGATTTATGCAATGCAGACAGCAATGAAAATTATCCAAAATGGGGAGTGATTGATGCCGCATGGTGGCAAACATTTGGAGGGGACGATTACCTCAATAAATATAAAGACAGCTACCTTATTTATCACAAATCGAGTATAAAAAAAATAGCATCACAATATAAAATACCTGCTGACTTATTAGGAAGTGTAGCCCGAATAGAAGCTGGCGGAAAACCTGATGGAGTAAAACAATATGTTGTTCTTCCGATCAGGCAACTTGATTATTCAGGCCCTGATTGGATTGACAAACATCTCACAATGACAAACCCGCCTGAGAATACATCTATCGGTATAGTTGCAATACAAATAAGAATAATAAGTGAAATGTTTGGTAAGAATCCGGAGAAACTAAGCATCAATGATGTCAACTACATATCCAATTGCTTACAAAAGGATATTTTTAACCTGAATGTTGTTGCAAAGCATCTTCACGACCTGATTGTTTATGATTTCCCTGATATTGATACAACAAATTTAACTGATGAACAATTCATCATTGCCGGCTCAAGATACAACAGAGGGAAAGAACGTAATTTAAATGATTTCAAACAATCCATTAATGCAGACACAAGCGATTACAGCTCAAGAGTGTATACTTCATATGGAAGAACGATGCTGAGAAACAGAAATAAAGTAAAAGCATTACTTGAAATTAAATAAATGGAGTAAACATGAAATTACTACTGATAGCCTATACTTTTATTTCATTATTAATAATAAAAATATTTACATCTTCAGATTATGAATCGTTATTAAGTGATGGTATTTACAGCGTCTGTGAACTACCAAAAGATAATGATTCAATATCCTATTTTTTGCCGATCCTGTGTTTCGTGCCATTTTTATTTCTCAAGAGAAATAAACTATTTTACCTGTCACTTTCATTTATTCTGATTTATTACATATGGAGAATCTGGCTCAGATTTTTATTTTGTTAGAATTATGTATTAATCGTGACCTGCGATGTTTTACCGGCTACAGCCAACACACCGCAGAACATAACCGGAAAAAGTCAGATATATCACTGTTGAAGTGCCGGGATGATTACCCGGCACTGGCCGGTGTTGCTACCGGTAAGCGTATGCCTTTACATCACTATTCCGCATTAACCGGTAAGAAAGTGCGACTGTGAGACCGGAGGCGGCGATATACACCCCGGCATATGTCAGGTTATATGACACCAGCCAGCCGATAATTAACGGGGTAAATCCGCCGATCAGGGTGGATGCCAGGTTATAACCCAGACTTAAAGTAGTGGTATGACCACGGGAAATACCGGCAATCACCGATGCCAGTGTGCAGGAGATACAGGACGCATTAATGGTCAGAATCAACTGAGCGGTAATCACCAGGGCGGTGTGTTCGCTGCTGAGTAAGAAATAAAGCGGGACAGAAAAAATGACCAGTGCCGCTGACGCGCTTTTAAACACTTTCTCTGCCGAGCTGTATTTATCCGTCAGCCACCCGCAGGTCAGAATACAGAACAGATATAAACAGGATGAAAAAATCGCATAACTGCTTTTCAGGGATTCCGCCCCGATATGATCCCGTACAAGTGAAGAAGACATGTTATATGAATAGAATACCGCAGATCCCGGCACGGTCATCAGGAAAATCAGTAATGCCCGCAGGCCGTCAACACGCTTTGTGATAACAGATTGTACCGGTAGTGCAGGTAACCTGGTGCGGAACCAGAAACTCATAATAATATTGAGCACCCCGACCAGCAACGGGATCCGCCAACCGACAGTTTGCATCATCTCCGGTGTGAGCATATTTTCCAGTATCAGCACTAATCCGAGAGACACAATAACGCCGGTAACAGAACTGCCGACAATCAGGGCGGAAATTCTGGCATATTCATTTTTCTTTGCATCACTGAATAAATATGTCATCAGCGACGGATTTTCTCCGGCAAAACTGAAAGACAACACCATCTGCAGCAGCAGAATCGCAATCGGTGTATAAGAACCCAGCAAATGAACGGGTAACAGCGCCATACATAATGTTGCAACGCCGGTAAGCTGGCTGGTTAAAACCAATGCCGCTTTTTTCCCTGCTCTGTCCGCATAACGTCCGATAATATAGCCGCCGATCGGACGTGCCAGAAAACGCAGCGCAAATATTCCCCAGACCATTTCGGTCGCTGATTCATAGCCCAGCCTTTCAAGCTCAGCACTGAGGTATACGGAGATTGCAGCAAAAACCGCGATATCGTAATACTCCAGTGCATTCCCTGCCACGGCACCCAGCCGGTATCTCCATTTCATTCTCTGTTCCCTTTGCTCCTGACAAAGATGGGCTGCCCGGCAGCCCGCTCTGTTATTGTGTTATTTATACAGATGGCTTACGGCAGGCTTACCAGGGTATCCAGACACGCCAATGTGATCCCGTTTTCTTTCAGCGCATTAAACACCCCGCCGGACGATGCATGCGGGCAGCCCAGTTTTTCTTTAATCTGCTGAATACGTTTATGCTCTGATGCTTCTGAACACCCTTGTATCGCGCTGATCTCTTTTATTTTACGATGGGATAATAATAACCGGATGGTGAGAATTTCTTTGCGGGTAAAACGGATATTACCGAAGCGCATATATTGGTGGATATCTAAAATATCAGCAGAGTCATTGTTTACCTGATCATTTTCATTAGCAGACGTATTTATTTCTGCCCGCAATGGTAAAATCAATTCTTCTTTCTTTTTCCAGAGTCTGTCTGCGTAATCAGAAATAACCGGTTTCCATTTATAGATGGTCATCATATCCGCGACAGATAATTTTTTTCCTGAATTGATGGACACAATCTCAAATAAATCGCCGTGCTTCGTACAGAAATCCACTTTAAACTGACTATTTTTCCCTTTCCGTAAAACCGCTCTGTACTCATCACTGTAGTTCCTCCAGTACTGAATTCCGGCACTCAGGCGTTCCCCGATACGTAAATCCATATCATCCCCCCAGAATGTCAGTAACCAATCATAGTCACTGGATAAGACATTGACAGATTTGTCAGAAAGATTAATTCTGGAATAATTAATCCCCATATCATTCCAGTCAAAATATTGAGAAAAATCATTTGTCAGATTATTACATAATTCTTCCATTGCGATACTTTGAATATTCATATTATTCCCTGTGCAAGTGAGTATTTGTTAAATCACTTTAATATTTAGCATAGTAAAACAATATTTCAACCCCTCATTTTATCTGTATTTTAAAATTTATAATTTAGTCTACCCTTTAATTTCAGTACTAATATTACTAATTAGCATGATATTAAATAATCACCAAATTTAGTCAGATTAATTAATAAAGGAATAAATATGCATAAAGCACAAGACTGGCATCCGGCGGATATTATTGCCCTTGCCCGGCGCTGGCCGAAAGGCGAAAAGATTATTGCGGATTTCCTGAATGTATCACCGGCCGACATCTGGCCTTCGCGTTACAGGCAAAAAATATACTGATGATAATAAATAAAAACCCCGGATCACGGGGAACAGAGCGTGATCCGGGGACAATGCATTATGTTACGCCAGTTTCAGCCGGATTTTGGCTTCACTGATGGCCGCCGCCACCTGCTCCGGTGAAACACCGCCTTTCGCGCAGCGTTTTTCCAGGCAGGACTGAAGCGACAGGATGTCATACACATCCAGTGCAATTACCGGGCTGAATTCCTGCAATTCTGTCAGCGGCATTTCTTCCAGTGCCACGCCTTTTGCTATCGCGCCGACCACCACTTCACCGACAATATGATGCGCCTCGCGGAACGGAACACCGTTTGCCACCAGGTAATCCGCCAGTTCTGTCGCGTTGGCATAGCCCTGTTTGGCGGCTTCCTCGCAGCGCGGACGTTTCACCTGAATACCTTCCAGCACCAGGGCCGCCATATGCAGGCAGTCCAGCCAGCTGTCGAGTGCATCAAACAGCCCCTCTTTGTCTTCCTGCATATCCTTGTTATAGGCAAGCGGCAGGCCTTTGAGGGTCATCATCATACCGGTCAGCGCACCCTGCACCCGGCCGCATTTACCACGGATAAGCTCAAGGGCATCCGGGTTTTTTTTCTGCGGCATCAGGGAAGAGCCGGAGGTGACACGATCAGATAACTCAATAAACGCCGCTTCGCCGCTGTTGAAGAAAATCATATCTTCAGCAAAACGGGAGAGATGGATCATGCTGATCGCCGCATCACTGAGCAATTCCAGTACATGGTCGCGATCAGATACACTGTCGAGACTGTTGCGGGTCGCACCGGCGAATCCCAGCCAGCCGGCCAGCTGTTCCCGGTCGATGGCATACGCGGTTCCGGCCAGTGCGCCCGAGCCGAGCGGGCTGTAATCAAAGCGCGCCAGGGCATCACGGACACGGCTTTCATCCCGCGCCAGCATTTCACTGTACGCCAGGCACCAGTGAGCAAATGTCACCGGCTGTGCCCGCTGTAAATGCGTATAGCCCGGCATCACCGCGTCCTGATTCTGCTCCGCCGTCAGCACCAGTGCCTGCTGTAATTCCTGTAATGCCGCGAGGATCTGACTGACCGCCTCTTTGCACCACAGTTTTAAATCAGTCGCCACCTGGTCGTTACGGCTGCGTCCGGTGTGGAGTTTTTTCCCCAGATCGCCGACTTTAGCGATAAGTTTACCTTCCACCCAACTGTGAATATCTTCCGCATCACTGCGCAGAATGGCACGCGGGTCGGCCTGTACTTCCGCCAGCAGCTCATTCAGTGCCTGCTCCAGCGCCGCCTGCTCCTGTGCGGTCAGCACATTAACCGTCACCAGTGCTTTCGACCAGGCCACAGAGCCGGTAATGTCCTGCTCCGCCAGACGATAGTCGAATCTCAGCGAATCGTTGAATTGTTTGAACCGTTGATCTGCTTCCTGACTGAAGCGTCCGCCCCACAGTGCCATACTTTTTCCCTTTCTTTCTGTTTTTAATGATAAATCAGTCTGATGCACGTCCTTGTGCATAATCTCCCTGTCTCCCGCCGGTTATTTCTGTGCTTTCAGCGCACGGATCCGCGAGGAGAGTGAATACAGACGGATAAAGCCGCCCGCATGGCTGTGGTCATAGACTTCATCTTCGCCGAACGTGGCGAACTCTTCAGAGTAGAGGCTGTTGGCGGATTGTTTCTGGATCGCCGTGACCTGTCCTTTATAGAGTTTCAGCACCACTTCACCGCTGACCTCTTCCGCCAGGGAATCTGCAGCAGCCTGAATGGATTTACGCAGCGGGGCAAACCAGCGACCGTCATACACCACATAGGACATTTCCAGGCCAATCTGCTGACGCCATTTGAAACTGTCACGGTCAAGGATGATCTCTTCCAGTCCGCGCAGTGCCGCCATCATGATGGTGCCCCCCGGGGTTTCATAACAACCACGGGATTTCATTCCCACCAGCCGGTTTTCCACAATATCGATCCGGCCGATACCGTGTTTCGCACCCAGTTCATTCAGGGCATTCAGGCAGTTATACGGAGACAGCGCTTTGCCGTTCACGCCGGTAACTTCACCGGCCTTAATGGTGACAGTGACCAGCTCCGGCTGATCCGGCGCTTCCTGCGGATCGGCAGTCCACACCCAGCAATCCGCATTGGACTGATTCCACGGGCTTTCCAGTACGCCGCCTTCGGTGGAGATATGCCATGCGTTTTCATCACGGCTGTAGATTTTTTCCAGGGACGCGGTGGTCGGGATATTACGGACTTTCAGATAATCCAGCAGCGCCTCACGGGAACGCAGATCCCACTCACGCCACGGCGCAATCACTTTCAGCTGTGGTGCCAGGGCGGTGTAGGTGCCCTCAAAGCGCACCTGATCATTCCCTTTACCGGTCGCACCGTGTGCCAGGGCATCCGCGCCGACTTTCAGCGCCAGTTCCACCTGAGCTTTGGCGATAATCGGCCGTGCCATCGAGGTACCGAGCAGATATTTTCCTTCATACAGTGCGCCGCTTTTCAGCACCGGATAGACAAAATCTTTAATAAATTCTTCGCGCAGATCGACGACATAGCAGGAAGATGCGCCGGAGTTCAGTGCTTTCTGCTCGACACCGTCGAGGTCTTCCGCGCTCTGGCCGATATTAGCGACAAATGCCACTACTTCGCAGTTGTCATAATGCTCTTTCAGCCACGGAATAATCGCCGATGTATCCAGGCCGCCGGAGTAAGCCAGTACGATTTTTTTAATGCCTGTTTTTTTTGCCTCTGTCATAACCCTGTCCTTTCAGTAAATGTTATCCGCCGCTGCGGAGTGATTCTGCCAATATGCTGATAATCCGGATTACGCGGAAATCCGCGTGCCGATGGCTTCGCCATCAAATAATAAATGCAGTTGATCCGCATGACGCCAGGAGGCGATATCCACCGGCCGCCCCAGTGTGGCGGAGGCTTCCAGCGCCGCATTCACTTTCACAATCATGCCGTCGGTGATAATGCCGTCGCCGATCAGTTTCTGTGCATATACTCCATCGAGTGTTTTGATTTTCTGGCCTTTGCCGTCCAGGATGCCGCTGACATCCGACAGCAGGACCAGATCCGCGCCCAGCGTTTCTGCAATGGCGGTCGCCGCCTGATCCGCATTCACATTCATCAGCAGCCCGTCTTCCGTGATACCGATAGAACTGACGACCGGCAGAAAACCGTTGTTCAGTAACAGATTCAGCAGAACCGGGCTGCCGGGCTCCGCTTTGCCGACATGGCCCAGCTCGTCACTTAGTGGTGTGACTTTCACACTCTGGCCATCCCCGAGACACAAGCCGGTGCCGTTAAGCTGATAACGGGTCGCCCACGCCAGCAGAGTTTTGTTGGCACTGCCCGCCAGCGCCCCGGTGATAATGTCTATCTGATCCGCCGGCGTGACCCGCAGTCCCTGTTTTTTCACCACCGGTAACTGTAATTTCGCCATCAGTTCATCCACCACGCAGCCGCCGCCGTGAACGATGACAATGCGACGGTTATTCGACGCCCGGTATGCGGCCAGTGCGGTGAACAGACGCCCCAGCGCTTCTTCGCTGTCCAGTAACACGCCGCCTAATTTGATGACTAATGGTTCCATTTCCGTTTTCCGTCAGATAAAAGAGTAAGTCGTGCTGTCTGCTTACTGTGGCAGCAGAGACAGCGTTTCATTAAAGCCAAAACGAATATTCATGCACTGAACCGCCTGAGCCGCCGCCCCTTTGAGCAGATTATCCTCTGCACCGACGACAATCAGATGATCCCTCTGCACGGCAAAACCCAGGTCGCAGAACGGCTGACCAACAACCGCATTCAGTGCCGGTACGCCGCGGTCATACACCCGCACCAGTGGTTTATCGTCATAAGCGCGGTGATAGGCTGCACTGACCTGCTCTGCGGTCACACCGCTTTTCAGTTTGCAGGTAATGGTTGCCAGAATTCCGCGCTTAAAATTGCCGAGATGCGGGGTAAAGATCACCGGTGTCCCGAGATGTGCAGAAATTTCCGGCTGGTGCCGGTGAGTAAACAGCCCGTAGGGTTGCAGACTCACCTCACAAAAACTGTTATTCAGGGCGGCTTTACGCCCGGCGCCGCTCACGCCGCTGGTGGCATTGATCACCGGCCATTGGGTCAGATCCAGTAAGTCATTATCCAGCAGTGGTTTCAAAGCCAGCTGGGAGACCGTCGGATAACAGCCCGGCACTGCAACCAGCTGCGCGGTACGAATTTTGTCACGCTGCCATTCCGCCAGCCCGTACACCGTCTGAGCCAATAAGGCGGTATGTTTGTGTTCAAATCCGTAGTATTGTGGGTAAAAATTATCCTGCTGAACGCGGTAAGCGCCTGAAAGATCAAACACCGTGCAACCCGCCGCAAGGAAAACCGGCACGAGGTCATGGCTGACTTCATGGGCGGTTGCCAGGAACACCACATCGGTATTTTGTGCAACGACAGCCGGGTCTGTCAGCGGCGTCAGCGGCAGATCCACCAGGCCCCGGAACTGCGGATGCAGATCCGAAAAGCATTTTCCGGCGTCCGCACTGTTGGCGGATACCATCAGGCCGGTCAGCTCCGTCTGCGGGTGGCGTTGGATATAAGCAGCGAGCTCTGCTCCGGTATATCCGCTGGCACCGATAATCAGCGTTTTCAACATATGTTATCTTCACCTTGTACCTGAAACACAAACAATGTATTTTTATTCACATAAACTGCATGAATATTGATACTATTATGACTAAAGGCTGTCAACAGTGAATATTAAATTACCTGCATTTATTGAGATTTATCGTCAGCTCATCGCGGCCCCTTCCATCAGTTCCACGGAAGCAGAATCGGATCAGAGTAATGAAACGGTGATCAATCTGCTGGCGACCTGGTTTGAAACCCTGGGGTTTGATGTCGAAGTGCAACCTGTTCCGGAAACACGCGGCAAATTCAATCTGCTTGCCAGTCTCGGCGACGGTGACGGCGGTCTGCTGCTGTGCGGTCACACCGATACCGTTCCGTTTGATGAAGGGCGCTGGAGCAAAGATCCCTTCACCCTGACAGAGCAGAACAACAAGCTGTACGGGCTGGGAACAGCGGATATGAAGGGCTTTTTCGCCTTTATCCTCGACGCGCTGCGTGATATCAGTGTGAAGGATTTGCAGCACCCGCTCTATATCCTCGCCACCGCAGATGAAGAGACCACCATGGCCGGGGCGCGCTATTTCGCCGCCAATGCTGCAATCCGCCCGTCCTTTGCCATTATCGGCGAACCCACATCGTTACAGCCGGTGCGGGCGCACAAAGGTCACCTCTCCAATGCTATCCGCATTACCGGCCAGTCCGGTCACTCCAGTGATCCGGCGCGCGGCGTCAATGCGATTGAGCTGATGAATGAATCCATCACGCACCTGATGTCGCTGCGTAACGAGCTGAAAGAAAAATTCAATAACCCGGCGTTTGTCATTCCGTATCCGACCATGAATTTCGGTCATATTCACGGTGGTGATGCGGCAAACCGTATCTGCGGCTGCTGTGAATTACATATGGATATCCGCCCGCTGCCCGGTATGACCCTCAGTGATATCGATGACATGCTCAATGCGACGCTGGAGCCGGTAAAACAACGCTGGCCGGGGCGTCTGGCTATTGAGGCACTGCATGCGCCGATTCCGGGTTACGCCTGCCCGACGGATCATAAAATGGTCGGTGTGATTGAAAATCTGCTCGGCGAAAAAGCGCAGACCGTAAATTACTGCACCGAAGCACCGTTTATTCAGGATCTGTGCCCGACCCTGGTGCTCGGTCCCGGTTCAATTGAACAGGCGCATCAGCCGGATGAGTTTCTCGAAACCCGCTTTATTGAGCCGACCCGCGAGCTGCTGACTCAGCTTGTCACCCATTTCTGCTGTAAAGACCCGGCATAATCTTCTCAGCGGACAGCCTGCCTGTCCGCTGCTTTTCCCTCATCATGACGAACTTTCATACAGTGCGTGAGAAAACCTCACCCGCACTGTGACAATTAGTGGTTGACGTTTAACCAACTCATCCCGTAATCTACATCCAGACGTCTAAACGTATAGACACTTAAATAATCACGTGCCGGGATATATCCGCCACGGACGACCGCGGGGGCAGCGATGAGTTTTTTACATATAGACCAGCACGAAGCACTGAATCAGAACCTGGCAGAACTGGCCGGTCGTGTGGCCGTATCCTTTGAATTCTTTCCGCCGGGCACACCGGAAATGGAAAAAACCCTGTGGCAATCCATCGAACGCCTCAGTGTGCTGAAGCCTAAGTTTGTTTCCGTCACGTACGGGGCGAACTCCGGTGAGCGGGATCGCACGCATTCGGTGATTAAAAATATCAAAGAGAAAACCGGACTTATCGCCGTTCCGCACCTGACCTGTATTGATGCCACCCGTGATGAGCTGAAAACTATCGCCAAAGATTACTGGGATAACGGTATCCGCCATATTGTGGCACTGCGCGGTGATCTGCCGGATAACAGCAGCAAACCGGATATGTATGCCGCTGACCTGGTCGGTTTGTTAAAATCAGTCGCCGATTTTGATATTTCCGTCGCCGCTTATCCGGAAGTGCATCCGGAAGCGCGCAGCGCGCAGTCGGATCTGATTAACCTGAAAAAGAAAATTGATGCCGGTGCTGACCGCGCTATCACGCAGTTTTTCTTTGATGTCAGCACCTATCTGCGTTTCCGTGACCGCTGCGCGGCGGCAGGAATTGATGTGGAGATTGTGCCGGGTATTCTGCCGGTCTCTAACTTTAAACAGTTACAGCGTTTTGCCGGCATGACTAACGTCCGCATCCCGGGCTGGCTCGGCACCATGTTTGAAGGGCTGGATGATGACCCGGAATCCCGCAAGCTGGTCGGGGCTTCCGTGGCAATGGAGATGGTGAAACTACTCAGCCGTGAAGGCGTGAAAGATTTCCACTTCTACACCCTGAACCGTGCGGAACTGACTTACGCTATCTGCCATACCCTGGGTGTCCGCCCGGCGGCCTGTGTGGCATAACACCGCACTCAATAAAGCCCCTGTGATTTTACCGGGGCTTTACAACAATACCTGTCAGTAATTATTCAGTGAATAAAATGAAATATCTTTCATTAATTCCAGCTGAATAATATCTGTCCCTTCTAACACCGGCCCGTGCTCAGCCTCATTAATATCATGAGCGATTAATATTTCAGAAATCACGGCGTTTTTTATCTTATCCCCATAGTCTTCAACTATCTCTGCAAATTCAGTTCCCCGGAGAGATTTACTGTCTGAACCTTTTTCAGCCATCTCCATCACAGTCCGTATTTTTTCCAGCATTTCCGGTGAGACTTTCTGTTCATACAGCTCACTGCTCAGCATGTCATACAGTTCCTGAGCGGAGTACTCCAATCCTTCCAGATCAGACCATCTGCTGATAGCGTAGCTGCCGGGCACACCTTGTTCACGTCTGTCAGAAATCTCAACAGTCGATGTTATATTAAGTTTTTTTACACAGTCTCCTGTGAGACCTTCAGTATAATACTCCCGCTTCACCAGTGTTTGCGCCAATAATGCACCGCACGCAGTCATGATATTATACTCTTTCTGTTCTCTGCACCCCGCGAAGATTGTCTCATCGCTGTTAGCAACCGCGATACACTTATCTGCTGTCATTTGAAAAGCACCACGGTCCTTCTCTGTAATCTGATTTACAGATTTTTCACCCAATCTTTGCTGCACTATTCCATTTAACTCCACGATTTCTTACCTATTTAATTAAAAAAGAATAAATAATAAGGAATGAAATCGTTGCCGTATTTTAATAAACCACCATTTGCTTTTGATAAAAAATACGGGTTACACACTTTCGTCTGTAACCCGTATCAAAAAACAATGTTTTTATGAGAACTCTTTAAATGCCTTTAATGTATTCGCCGCATACATCACCGATGGTCCGCCGCCCATGGCAACCGCGACACCCAGCGCTTCCGCCAGTTCCTGCTCCGTAACACCCAGTTCGACCCGCGTTTTGGTATGAAAACCAATGCAGCCATCACAGCGGTTTGCGACCGCGATCCCTATCATAATAAGTTCTTTGGTTTTTTTATCCAGAGCACCATCAGCGGTACTGGCACCCACCAGACCGGAAAATGCTTTCATGACTGCCGGAATATCCTTGCTCAGATCCTGCATATTGCCTGAGATCTCTTTCATTATTTCCTGATAATAAGACATGCTCACCCATTATAATATAATATATGTTTTTATATTATATAAAGTGACGGTGAATGCAATGCCGTTTTTCGTAAACACACTTCTGTGTTGTGTTACACCCGCTGATTTTCCATAAAAAATGGCCGCGATTGCGGCCATCTCCGGAGAAAAAGAAAATAGACTGATATCAGCCGGTGTTGCGCATCCCGGCGGCAATACCGGCGATAGTGACCATCAGTGCCTGCTCTACCTGCGGATCAGACTGATCACATTCGCGTGAGCGGTGCAGCAGTTCAGCCTGCAGGACGTTCAGCGGATCGGTATACACGTTACGCAATGCGATAGATTCCGCAATCCACGGCAGATCCGCCATTAACTGCTCATCTTTGGAAATCATCAGGACACTCTTAATATCCTCTGATAACTGTTCGCGCAGTTTTGCTCCCAGCGGCCACAAACGCGGCTCCACCAGACGCTGGTCATAGTATTCCGCCAGCCATAAATCGACTTTGGCGAACACCATTTCCAGCATACCGATGCGGGTTCTGAAGAATGGCCACTGATAATACATCACTTCCAGCATGGCCCGGTTGCCTTCATCCACCGCCGTTTTCAGTGCCGCACCCGCGCCGAGCCAGGCCGGCAGCATCAGGCGGTTTTGCGACCAGGCAAAAATCCACGGGATCGCACGGAGTGTTTCCACACCGCCGGTCGGGCGGCGTTTTGCCGGACGGGAGCCCAGCGGTAATTTGCCCAGTTCCTGCTCCGGTGTGGCTGCACGGAAATACGGGACAAAATCCGGCTGTTCGCGGACATAGTCGCGGTACATCTCACAGGAGACATCAGAGAGGCGATCCATCACTGCGGCCCACTCCGGTTTAGGCTCCGGCGGCGGCAGCAGATTCGCTTCCAGGCTGGCACTGGCGTACATGGCCAGGCTGCTGATAGTGACCTGCGGCAGACCGAACTTAAAGCGGATCATCTCACCCTGCTCTGTCACACGCAGACCGCCTTTCAGGCTTCCCGGCGGTTGTGAGAGCAGTGCAGCGTGAGCCGGTGCACCGCCACGACCGATGGTGCCCCCGCGACCGTGGAACAGCGTCAGTGTCACGCCTTCACGGGCGCAGACTTTAATCAGTGCATCCTGAGCGCGGTACTGTGCCCAGGACGCCGCCATTACCCCGGCATCTTTGGCTGAATCCGAATAACCGATCATCACCATCTGACGGTCATTAATCAGGTTACGGTACCAGTCGATGCTCAGCAGGCGGGTGATGACACTCTCTGCATTATTGAGGTCATCGAGGGTTTCAAACAACGGTGCGACCGGCAAGGTGACCGGGCTGCCGGATTCTTTGAGCAGCAGTTTGACCGCCAGGACATCCGACGGCACTTTTGCCATCGAAATCACATAGGAGGCGACAGAATTTTCCGGTGATTCAGCGATCACCCGGCAGGTATCAAAGACTTCACGCGTTTCATTGCTGCACTGCCAGTTCTGCGGTACCAGCGGACGCTTTGACTGCAGTTCACGCAGCAGGAATTCCTGTTTTTCCTCTTCCGGCCAGGCGGCGTAATCCCCGAGGCCGAGGTATTGCGTCAGTTCAGACAGTGCTTCGGTATGGCGGGTACTTTCCTGGCGCACATCAATACGCACCAGCTGCAGGCCGAAACAACGGATACGGCGCAGCGTATCCAGCAACTGACCGTTGGCAATAATCTTCATGCCGCACTCAACCAGTGAGCGGTAGCAAAGATAGAGCGGTTCCCATAACTCTTCGTTATCAGTCAGCAGGTTATCCGGTTTAATCGCCGGTTCACCGGCCAGGCAGCGCTCCAGATAGTCCAGTGTGCTTTTCAGACGGGCGCGCAGTTGTTTGGTGATGACGCGGTACGGCTCGGCGGCATCCTCTCCCACACGCTCACGCAGCTCCGGTGTGCATTCGCTCATGGAGAGCTCAGAAACCAGTACCTGGATATCATTATAAAACAGATCCGCGGCCTTCCAGCGGCTGAGGGTCAGCACGCGCCGGGTGATATCTGCCGTGACATTCGGGTTACCGTCGCGGTCACCGCCCATCCAGGAGGTAAAGCGGATCGGTGTGGCTTCCACGGACAGGTTGTAATCCAGAGATGCCTCGAGCTGCTCATTAAACTCGCGCAGAAACGCCGGAACCCCTTCCCACAGACTGTTTTCCACCACGGCAAAGCCCCACTTCGCTTCATCAAGCGGCGTCGGACGGTCTTTGCGGATTTCATCGGTATGCCAGGCCTGTGCCACCAGCTGACGCAGACGGCGCATAATACGATCATGCTCATAATCAGCCAGGTCATCGTGATCCAGTTGTGCAAGACAGGTATTCACCGCCACCAGTTTGTGGATCAGGGTACGGCGGGCAATTTCTGTCGGATGCGCGGTCAGCACCAGCTCAATGGAGAGCTCATCCACGGCCCTGCACATCTCTTCATTCGTAAAGTTTTTGGCTTTCAGCTGATCAAACAGCGCCGCCAGGGCAACCGGATTACTGGCCGCCTCACCGTGCGGCGAAATGCTGTGATACTGCTCCGCCACGTTGGTTAAATTCAGGAACTGGTTAAATGCGCGGGCAACCGGCAGCAGTTCTTCATTGGATAGATTTTGCAGTGTCATCAGCAGCTTCTGCCGCTGGATTTCATTACCGGCCTGTGACGCTTTGGATAACTTACGGATGGATTCTACTTTTTCGAGAATATGTTCACCCTGGGCCTCTTTGATCGTGTCTCCGAGGAGTTTCCCGAGCATACTGACGTTACTGCGCATTGCGGAATATTGTTGATTCATACGACCCCTGACCCTTATTGACGGCAGAATCCTATGACCGCCGGTGAGGAACTTTCAGCCGGCAGTTCTCTGTCCTGTACATCTTAGTGATTTCATACGACGGATTAATTCTTATTTTGTGACGCCGTTCCCTTGCATTTACCTCTGCCCTATATTCATATCAAAAAAAACGCGCTTTGAAAGGACTTTATCAGATTTAATTACCGTACTGCCGTTATGTTGCACACAGGCAGATACCGGATTATCGGGTAAAATTCCGTCCCGTCAGCATAATGAAAGGGAAAAACAAACGTCACAGACAGATATCGCGAATTAAGGCAAAAATAGTAACGATTCAGCCTGAGCGAAAATCCTCAGTCCGGCAGGGAAAAATTCAGCGGAAACGTTTAATGGAAAATGTTTCATAGAAAACAACAGGGAAGTGAAAATAGTAACGGGATGCAATTAAATCCGTTAATTGCATCCCGCCGGGATTGTTTCTGTCCTCAGACTGACATCCTGTCAGAAAAAGCACGTCCGGTGCATATCCTTACCATGACATCCTGTCACAGCCATCATCCATGATGGTTATATGTCCATCCTGAAACATCACCATGCGTTATTTATACCAACCCTGTACTATAAACTTAATAAGACAATTCCCGTTATAGTCGTTTTTTGTCCCGCATACCGGTTTTTTGAGACTATTTAACCCCGGTTGTCGTCGCAATCTGATGCATTACAGCAATTGCGCCAGACGGTTTAAGTCTGACTGAATCGCCCCGGCGGTGACATCACGTCCGGCACCCGGTCCGCGGATCACCAGCGGATTATCACGGTACCAGCGGCTTTCCACAGCAAAGAGGTTATCACCCGGCTGTAATGAGGCCAGCGGATGATCAGGCCGGACCGCTTCCACCCCGACCCGGGCTTTGCCGTTGGCATCAAAACGGGCCACGTAGCGCAGTACCATGCCCATTTCGCGGGCGGCTTCCAGGCGGCAGGCCATCTGTTCATTCAGTGCCGTGACATTATCAAAGAAGTGATCCGGTGTGCCTTCCTGCGCCGCTTCCGGCACCAGGGATTCCACCCGGACATCTTCCGGCTCAATTTCATACCCGGCTTCGCGGGCGAGGATAATCAGCTTGCGCATCACATCCTGGCCGGATAAATCAATACGCGGATCCGGTTCGGTCAGCCCCTGCTGCCAGGCCTGCTCCACCAGCTCGCTGAACGGCACAGTACCGTCGAATTGCAAAAACAGCCAGGAGAGTGTGCCGGAGAAGATCCCGCTGATCGCAATAATGCTGTCACCGCTTTCATGCAGATCGCGCACACAGTGGTTGATCGGCAGTCCCGCACCGACAGTGGCGTTGTACAGCCAGTGACGCCCGGTTTTACGGAACGCATCGCGGATCTGGCGGTAATCGCGGGTTTTTGCCGCCCCGGCGATTTTGTTAGCACTGATAACATGGAAACCGTACGCAGCAAAATCAGCGTAGCTTTCCGCCAGGGTTTTGCTGGCAGTCAGGTCGATAATCACCAGGTCATCAAACGGATGGTTGCGCATCCACAGATACAGCGTGTCCTCATCGGCGATCGGCTCGGCTTCCTCATTGAAGAAAGCCAGTGCGCGGCTCGGATCCAGCCCGTCATAGCTGAGCAGTGCTCTTTCGCTGTCCGCCACCCCGGCGAGAATAAATTCAAATCCGCTGCGGGCAGAAAGATTGCGCTGCTCACGCGCAAACAATTCCAGCCAGCGGCTGCCGATATTGCCTTTGCCGAACACCATCAGACCGATCTGTTTTTCCGCACGGAACAGGCTCTGGTGCAGACCCTGAATCACATGCCCGGTCTGGCGGGTGCGCAGAATCGCCACCAGGCTGATGCCGTCCTCGGCCTGCCAGATAAATTCCACCGGCTGGTCTTTGAGCTGCTGATAAAAACGGTGGTAATGCAGCAGGTTTTTGCAGACCCCCGCCCCGACCAGCGCCACCAGCGAGAAGCCGTCACGCAGTGTCAGAGAGCCCGGCAGCCCGGCGCTTTCCAGCACGTGCAGAGCGCTGTCTGCCACTTCGGCGGTATAACTGAGCTGAATAAGATTATCATCATTATGCAGACCAACCGCCAGCGGGCGGATCTGGCTGCGTTTAAGCAGCAGATCAATACTTTTATAACGTGCCTTCGCATCATCTCCGGCCGGCAGGCGGATATCAATCAGGCAAACCTCATCATGGTTGGTGACGATTTTCGCCCCGGTGCCGGATGCCAGCACACGCTCAATTTTTGTCGAGCCCTGTTCCGGCTGATAACTGCAGCGCAGCTGTAAATCGATATCACTGACGGATACCGGCTGTAAGGTACGGGTATGCAATACCGGTGCAGCGAGACGGGCCAGTTCACTGGCTTCATCCAGACGCAGCAGTGGCAGCAGACAGGCATCTTTGACTTTACGCGGATCCGAGCTGTAAACCCCCGCGACATCACTCCAGATGGTGACTTTTTTCACCCCGGCCAGCGCACCGACCTGCGTGGCAGAATAGTCACTGCCGTTACGGCCGAGCAGTACGGTTTCCCCGGCAGCGTTGCGGGAGATAAACCCGGTCACCACCAGACGTTTACCCGGATGCAGCGCCAGCAACGCTGCCAGCAGCGGCTGCGACCGTGCGGTATCGACTTCCGGCTGCGCCGCCCGCTCCGCGCACAGGAATGTGCGGGCATCCAGCCATTGCGCTGCCATGCCCTGCTCCTGAAGCACCTGCGCCATCAGGCGGGCAGACCAGATCTCCCCGTGACCGACCACTTCCGCGTAAATCACATCATTCAGCGGGTGTTTCAGCCGTTCCGCCAGGCGGTTAATATCGTCATTAAACTGAAAAATCAGGACATTAGCCTGAACTTCCGGCAGCAAATCACTGATAAGGGCAGTCTGATAGCGTTGCAGGGTCTGTTGCGCCTGCTCTGCGGCAGCGCGGTCACTCTGACTCAGTTTGACCCAGTTAATCAGCTGGTTAGTGGTGCTGCCTGCGGCAGACACAACCATCAGGTCATCCGGCTCACTGTAGTTCGCCATAATATTCGCCACCCGCAGATAGCATTTCGCATCTGCCAGGCTGCTGCCGCCGAATTTATGTAACTGGCGTCCTTTTACTGATTCATCAATCGCCAACGCACTCATGATTACCCTTACCCCTTAGTCACTGACTGAAATGCGCGATCCAGATCAGCAATCAAATCGCTGCTGTCCTCAATCCCCGCAGAAATACGTAATAAGCTGTCTGAAATTCCCGCTGCATGCCGCGCCTGCTCCGGCATTCCCGCATGTGTCATGGTCGCGGCATGGGAAATCAGTGTTTCCACCCCGCCCAATGACTCTGCTAGTGTAAAGAGAGACAGGTGAGATAAAAAGCGGGAAATTGCCGCTTCATCACCATTAATGTCAAAACTGAGCATTGCGCCGAATCCTTTCTGCTGCTTTGCCGCCAGTTCATGTCCGGGATGCGTCACCAGTCCCGGATAATACACCTTTTTCACCAGCGGCTGACGCACCAGATAATCCGCCAGAATACCGGCATTTCTTTCCTGTAAGGTGATCCTCGGGATCAGGGTGCGGATACCGCGCAGCAGCAGATAGCTGTCAAACGCCCCCAGCGTCACACCGATATTATTCGCCCACCATGCCAGTGTTTCGCCGTGCTCCGCGTCTGCGGCGATCACCACACCGGCGACCACATCGGAATGCCCGTTCAGGTATTTGGTGCAGGAATGGATAACAAAATCGGCCCCCAGCGCCAGCGGCTGCTGTAATGCCGGGCTGAGAAACGTGTTATCCGCCGCCACCAGCGCCCCTGCCTGATGTGCTTTTTCACTGACTGCCGCGATATCCGTGATGCGCAGCAGCGGGTTGCCCGGTGTTTCAATCAGCACCAGTTTCGGCTTTTCCGCCAGCGCGGCACTGAGTGACGTCTCATCATTCATATCCGCAAAGCGAACGGTAAAATGGCCGCGCTGCTGACAACTGTCGAGCAACCGGTAAGTGCCGCCGTAGCAGTCATGCGGGGCCACAATCACATCCCCCGGTGACAAAAACACGGTAAACAGCAGATGCAGTGCTGACATCCCGCTGCTGGTCACCACCGCCCCGGCGCCGCCTTCCAGCTCAGCCAGTGTGCGCCCGGTGATATCCCGGCCCGGATTGCCGCGCCGTGAATAGTCATGCTCACGCGGGCTGCCGAAAGCCGGAAAATTGTAAGTCGATGAGAGATACACCGGCGGTATGACACAGCCGAATTGGGTCTCTTCATTGAGTCCGTTATGAATTGCCGCTGTTGCGGGTTTACGTGCCATACCTCTTTCCCTGTCAGTCACTGAACGAATTATCAGCATATCCGCGGTTCATTTAGCCGTCAATATGTCTGGACATCCATCCTGCTTTACGGTTATATATACAAGTGGGATAATACCGATATCTGTCAGGTACCTTTCTGTACCCGGCACCTCCTCAAACTGACTAAGATAACAAGGTAATCCATGGCTGAATGGAATGGCGAATATATCAGCCCTTATGCTGAGCATGGCAAGAAAAGTGAGCAGGTAAAGAAGATTACAGTTTCTATCCCGTTGAAAGTGCTTAAAATTTTAACGGATGAGCGTACACGCCGCCAGGTGAATAACCTGCGTCATGCCACCAATAGCGAACTGTTATGTGAAGCATTTCTGCATGCTTTTACCGGACAGCCACTGCCCGATGATGATGATCTGCGCAAAGAGCGCAGTGATGAAATCCCGGAAGTGGCAAAAGAAATTATGCGCCAGCATGGGGTCGACCCGGATACGTGGGAATATTGAGTTTTATCCGCGTGTTATACGACTTATTAACCCGGAAGCAGACATAAAAAAACGCCCTGTGAAATATTTTCATTCAGGGCGTTTTTTATGGAACAACGCGCGGCATGCCGCGCAGTGCCCTTATTTCTTCGCAGAAGGAACGCTGAAGCGTTTGTTGAAGCGATCAACACGGCCGCCGCTTGCAACGTCACGCTGTTTACCGGTGTAGAACGGGTGGCATTCGCCGCACACGTCCAGGTTCAGGTTGTGACCTGCGGTAGAGTTAATTTTCATTACGTTGCCGCAAGAGCAGGTTGCAGTGATTTCTGCGTAGTCTGGGTGAATACCTTTTTTCATGGGAAAACCTCGGTTAAGGCCGTGTCGCTATCCGGGCCTTTTTGCCGGACACCACACGTCGTGTTGATGATAAGTTATCGGTGGTATTTTAATTACCAAAGGCGGCGGATCATACAGAAAATCCCTGAACCATGCAATGAAATCCGCTGTCTTTTCGTGGTATTCTGGATCCCGCATTGCGGATAATTTCCCTGTTTTTACCGGGGAAAAGCTGAAATCCGGTGATTATTCAGACACTTTTACGCCTTTTCCGCCGCTGTGTGTTTTTTACACGCCGGCGCTCTGCCGATAATGGACATTATAATGACAGTCGTCCGGGTGATATTACCAGTACCTCTGACACAAACATTTGACTATTTACTGCCTGATGATATGCCCCGCCCGGTGCCGGGGGCACGGGTGATTGTGCCGTTCGGACGGCAGAAACAGGCAGTCGGTATTGTGGCTGAACTGGCGGAAACCAGCACCTTCAGCCCGGAAAAACTCAAACCTGTTATTGCCTGTCCGGATGATGACACGCTCTTTCCCGGTGATCTGTGGCCGCTGCTGAACTGGGCGGCGCAGTATTACCACTATCCGTTAGGGGAAGTGCTGTTTCATGCCATGCCGATTTTGCTGCGTCAGGGCAAAGAGGCCGCCTTTGCACCGTTGTGGTGCTGGGAAGTGACGCCGGAGGGGCGTGAGATTGATATCCATACCCTCAAACGCTCCCCGAAACAGCAGCAGGCACTGGCCTGCCTGCGCCGTCAGCCGGTTTACCGCCATCAGACTGCAGAATATGAACTCAGTGACAGCGCATTGCAGGGACTGAAAAAGAAAAACCTGATCACCCTGAACGATGTCCAGCCGGAGAGCAAACCCTGGCAGCCGGGATTTGCCGTCACCGGCGAACGCCTGAAACTCAATACCGAGCAGGCCACTGCCGTGGGGGCGATCCGCGCAGAGCAGCATCAGTTTTCTCCCTGGCTGCTGGACGGTGTAACCGGCTCCGGGAAAACCGAGGTGTATCTCAGTGTACTGGAAAATGTGCTGGCCGAAGGCCGCCAGGCACTGGTACTGGTGCCGGAAATCGGCCTGACCCCCCAGACTATCGCCCGCTTCCGTGCCCGTTTTCAGGCACCGGTGGATATTCTCCATTCCGGCATGAATGACAGCGAACGGCTGGCTGTCTGGCTGCGGGCAAAACGCGGGGAGACCGCCATTGTTATCGGCACCCGCTCCGCGCTGTTCACGCCGTTTACCTCACTCGGCATCATTATTATCGATGAAGAACACGACGGCTCCTATAAACAGCAGGACGGCTGGCGTTATCACGCCCGCGACCTCGCGGTATTCCGCGCCAAGAAAAATGATATTCCGATTGTGATGGGGACAGCGACCCCGTCACTGGAAACCCTGTTTAATGTCCGGCAGAAAAAATACAAGGTGCTCCCGCTGACACAGCGGGCGGGAAATGCACAGCTTGCCGATCAGCACCTGCTCGACCTGAAGGGGCTGCCGCTGACTTCCGGGCTGTCACAACCGCTGATCAAACGTATCCGCCACCATCTGGCGGCAGATAATCAGGTTATTTTGTTCCTCAACCGGCGCGGCTTTGCCCCGGCAATGCTGTGCCACGAGTGCGGCTGGATAGCAGAATGCCCGCGCTGCGACCATTTTTACACCCTGCATCAGAACCACCGCATGCTGCGCTGCCATCAGTGCGACAGCCAGCGACCGGTGCCGAAACAGTGTCCGCAGTGCGGCTCCACGCAACTGGTGCCGGTCGGGCTGGGTACCGAACAGCTGGAAGAGAGCATCACCCCGCTGTTCCCGGATATTCCGGTCACACGGCTGGATCGCGATACCACCAGCCGCAAAGGCGAGCTGGAGCAACACCTGGCGGATGTGCATCAGGGCGGAGCCCGTATCCTGATCGGCACCCAGATGCTGGCCAAAGGTCACCACTTCCCGGATGTTACCCTGGTCGCCCTGCTGGATGTCGACGGCGCACTGTTCTCCGGAGATTTCCGGGCGGCGGAGCGTTTTGCCCAGCTCTACACTCAGGTCTCCGGACGGGCGGGACGTGCCGGTAAACGCGGTGAGGTGATTTTGCAGACTCACCATCCGGAGCACCCGCTGCTGACCGTGCTGCTGGAAAAAGGCTACGCTGCTTTTGCCGCACAGGCACTGAATGAGCGGCAGAGCGTCTGCCTGCCGCCTTACACCAGTCAGGTGATGATCCGTGCCGAAGATCAGAATAACCAGCGGGCGAATGCATTTCTGCAGGCCGTGCGGCAGTTATTCGAATCCCATCCGTTACGGGATGAGCATTTCTGGCTGATGGGGCCGCTGCCTGCTATCCAGGCCAAACGCGGCGGACGTTTCCGCTGGCAGTTATTGTTACAGCATCCGTCCCGCAGTCAGTTGCAGAAACTTGTCGCGCAGGCCATTCCGTATATTCAGCAGATGCCGGAAAGCCGGAAAGTCCGCTGGAATGTGGATGTCGATCCGACCGACGGCTGAGACTGACGTCTTACAGAAAGTGCGTGCCATCTCAAAAAATTGAGATAACTCACAGTTTTATGCAAACCAGGTAACAGATTAATTTTACAAAGGGCTTAGAATAGCCGTTAATAGAATGATTAATAAACCGTCTGAATTTCACTTAAGAAGCTCAGGCGGTTTTTCACAGGCATGTGAAAAATACAGCGGACCATAATGATCACAAAAACCGCGCAATCGATACACTTACAGGGTAACCAAAGGAATTAATGATGGAACCACGCCGCAACGATACCGGCGCGACAATGAAAGATGTCGCCAGAGCCGCGGGCGTCTCAACCGCGACCGTGTCGCGGACACTGATGAACCCGGAGAAAGTGTCCGTGCAGACACGGCAGAAAGTGGAAAATGCTGTTCTGGAAGTGGGATATTACCCGCATAATCTGTCCAGGGGGATGAAACGTAATGAATCCCGCACCATTCTGGTGATTGTGCCGGATATCGGCGATCCGTTTTTTACCGATATTATTGTCGGTATTGAGGAAGTGGCCGCCAAACACGGCTATCTGGTCCTGATCGGCGACTGCCGTTATCAGCACAAGCCGGAACACACCTTTGTGAATCTGATTGTGACCAAACAAATTGACGGCATGGTGCTGCTCGGCTCCGATGTGCCGTTTGACAACCGCCATGATGAACAGCGCCACTTCCCGCCGATGGTGATGGCTAACGAATTTGCCCCGGAGCTGGAGCTGCCGACGGTCAATATTGATAACCTGACCGCCGCCTTTAATGCCACACACTACTTACAGTCACTCGGACACACCCGTATCGCCTGTATTTCCGGGCCGGAAGCGCTGCCGTTATGTCAGTACCGTGTCGAAGGGTATATTCAGGCTATGCGCCGCATGGGAATGCCGGTGCGGGAAGAGTATCTGGTGCGCGGTGATTTTACCCACGAGAGTGGTGCGGAATGTGCCGCACAGCTGCTGGCACTGCCGGAACCGCCGACGGCCATTTTCTGCCATAACGATATTATGGCGATCGGCGTGCTCTGGGCGGCCAGAAAACAGGGGATGACACTGCCGCAGGATCTCTCGGTTGTCGGTTTCGATGATTTACCGGCTGCACAATACTGTTCGCCGACCCTGACAACGATCGCACAACCCCGCTATGAAATCGGCCGTCAGTCTTTTTTACTGCTGCTGGAACAGTTGCAGGGACACACCGTGGCAAAAGGTTCGCGCCTGCTGGATTCTGATTTAATCATCAGAGAAAGTGCCTGCGCGCCTAAAAGCTAGGCAAAAACCGTAAGGTTAAGTAACATATAACGCTGAATAAGATGTTTCCTTAACCGACTTATTAGTGAATTGAAACAGTGGCACAACGAGATTATGTGGGACGCGGACGCTCTGCGCCGCGTAAAAAAAGTAAATCACGGAAGAAAAGTCAGGCGAAAGGCCTGCCGTTCACCACATTGGTGATCGCCGTGGCACTGGTGGTCGTTTTTGTCGGCGGCCTGTTCTATCTGGTCCATAACAAAAAAAGTCAGACCGCTTCTGACAGCATCATTCCGCCTGCACATCAGCAGAGTACCGGCAACGGGCTCCCGCCGATCCCGGAGGAGCGCTGGCGTTATATCAAAGAGCTGGAAAACCGCGAAGCCGGGGTACCGGAACAGTATTACGCCAACCCGCAGACACCGGCTAACCGCATTGACCCGGGTGCCAGACTGACCCCGGAACAGCGGCAGCTGCTGGAGCAGATGCAGTCTGATATGCAGCAGGCACCGGTTCAGTTGCAGGAAGTACCGGCAAACGGCACTGTTCCGCGTTCTCAGGTCGTCGTTACCGGTCAGGATCCGCAGCTGCGTATGCAGCCGGAAACCCGTCCTGCACCGCAACCGGCAGAAAAACCGGCTGAGAAACCAAAGCCGGTGCAGGAAAAACCGCAGGCCGCACCTGAACGCTGGTTAGTCCAGTGCGGATCATTCCGTGAAAATGGTCAGGCTGAGGAAGTCCGCGCCGGTCTCGCCTTCTCCGGTATCGAAAGCCGCGTCTCACAGGGTGGCGGCTGGTATCGGGTGATGCTCGGCCCGTATGAAAAATCCGCCGCGCAATCGGTGAAAAGCCGTGCCGCTGATGCCGGCGTAACAAATTGTATTCTTCGCGCCGCCGGGGGTTGAAATCCTTCAGCCCTCCCCCCATATCTGAAGTTAATTCTGTGCCGCCGGGAATATATCCGGCGGCCTCTCTCCATCCTTTAGCACAACCAGGGGCTGACTCATGACAACAATCGTAAGTGTTCGCCGTAATGGCCAGGTCGTAATTGGTGGTGATGGGCAGGCGACAATGGGTAATACCGTCATGAAAGGTAATGTCCGCAAAGTCCGCCGCCTCTATCACGACAAAGTCATTGCCGGTTTCGCCGGCGGCACCGCGGATGCCTTTACCCTCTTTGAACTGTTTGAACGCAAACTTGAACTCCATCAGGGACACCTGACAAAAGCCGCCGTTGAGCTCGCCAAAGACTGGCGTACCGACCGTATGCTGCGCAAGCTGGAAGCCCTGCTGGCCGTTGCCGATGAAACCGCATCGCTGATTATCACCGGACAGGGGGATGTCGTTCAGCCTGAAAATGATCTGATTGCCATTGGTTCCGGCGGCCCGTACGCCCAGGCAGCAGCCCGCGCCATGCTGGAAACCACCGATCTGAGTGCCCGGGAAATCGCGGAGCGGGCACTGACTATTGCCGGTGATATCTGTATCTACACCAACCACAATCTGAATTTTGAAGAATTACCTTCAAAAGCATAAGGATCGACGTTATGTCCGAAATGACTCCACGCGAAATTGTCAGCGAACTCGATAACCATATTATCGGCCAGGATAAAGCCAAACGCGCTGTCGCCATCGCACTGCGTAACCGCTGGCGCCGTATGCAGCTCAATGAAGAGCTGCGCCACGAGGTCACCCCGAAAAATATTCTGATGATTGGCCCGACCGGTGTCGGTAAAACGGAAATTGCCCGTCGTCTCGCCAAACTGGCCAATGCGCCGTTTATCAAAGTTGAAGCCACCAAATTCACCGAAGTGGGTTATGTCGGTAAAGAAGTGGATTCCATCATCCGCGATCTGACCGATTCCGCTGTAAAAATGGTGCGTCTGCAATCCATCGAGAAAAACCGTTTCCGTGCTGAGGAAATGGCCGAAGAACGTATTCTCGATGTATTGATCCCGCCGGCGAAAAATAACTGGGGTCAGACTGACAGCCAGGCAGAGCCGTCTGCAGCCCGTCAGGCATTCCGCAAGAAACTGCGCGAAGGCCAGCTGGATGACAAAGACATTGAAATTGAAGTCTCTGCCGCACCAATGGGTGTGGAAATCATGGCACCTCCGGGCATGGAAGAGATGACCAGCCAGTTACAGTCCATGTTCCAGAACCTGGCCGGACAGAAACAAAAACCACGCAAAATGAAGATTAAAGAAGCCTTCAAACTGCTGGTTGAGGAAGAAGCCGCCAAACTGGTGAATCCGGAAGAGCTGAAAGAGCAGGCCATTGAAGCCGTTGAACAGCACGGTATCGTGTTTATCGATGAATTCGATAAAATCTGTAAGCGCGGCGGTCAGTCCTCCGGGCCGGACGTATCCCGTGAAGGGGTTCAGCGCGACCTGCTGCCGCTGATTGAAGGCTGCACTGTCTCCACCAAGCACGGCATGGTGAAAACTGACCACATCCTGTTTATCGCCTCCGGTGCGTTCCAGGTTTCCAGCCCGTCTGATCTGATCCCGGAATTACAGGGCCGCCTGCCTATCCGTGTGGAATTACAGGCACTGACCACTGAAGATTTCGAGCGTATCCTGACCGAGCCGAACGCCTCACTGACCGTTCAGTACAAAGCACTGATGGCTACCGAAGGTGTGGATATTTCCTTCACCGCTGACGGCATCCGTAAAATTGCGGAATCCGCATGGCAGGTCAACGAAACCACCGAAAATATCGGTGCCCGTCGTTTACACACGGTGCTGGAACGATTAATGGAAGAAATTTCCTATGACGCCAGTGAAAAACAGGGCCAATCCATTGAGATCAATGCGGAATACGTGAAAGATCATCTGGATCAGCTCGTGGCTGATGAAGATTTAAGTCGCTTTATTCTGTAATTCGATAATAATCAGACATAATATTATTCAGACTGCGCGGGTATCATCCGCCCGGCAGTCTGCGTTACTATTTTTTGTCGTTATTATTACATTCTGAAAAGTAAGCGAGTTTCAATGTCAGTCACCCCTTCACCGGCCATCAGCCGTACCCAAGCCTGGCTGGAAAGCCTGCGGCCCAAAACATTACCTCTCGGGGTGATCGCGATTATTACCGGTTCCGCGCTGGCTTACTGGACCGGTCACTTTAAATTCCCTGTTGCCCTGCTCGCCCTTATCACCACCGGGATTCTGCAGATCCTGTCGAATCTGGCCAATGACTACGGTGATGCGGTAAAAGGCACCGATACCGAAGCGCGCCTCGGCCCGCTGCGCGGTATGCAAAAAGGTGTGATCACCGCCGCTCAGATGAAAAAGGCACTGATTCTGACCGTCACGCTCGCCTGCCTGTCCGGGCTGGCGCTGATTATTGTCGCCTGCGAGAAACCGGAAGATATTATCGGCTTCCTGGGGTTAGGTGTGGCGGCGATTATCGCTGCAATCACCTATACCGTCGGGAAAAAACCCTACGGCTACCTCGGGCTGGGTGATATTTCTGTTCTGATCTTTTTCGGCTGGCTGAGCGTGATAGGCACCTATTACCTGCAGGCCGGTTTTTTCAGCCCGCTGACCATTCTGCCCGCGACCGCCTGCGGACTGCTGTCAGTTGCGGTGCTGAATATCAATAATATGCGCGATATCGAAAATGATATCCTGACCGGGAAAAATACCCTGGCTGTCCGCCTCGGTCCGCTGAAATCCCGCTATTACCACGCCGCCGTGATCACAGCAGCGTTCCTGTGCCTGGTGCTTTTTACCCTGCTCTATCTGCACGGCTGGTACAGCTGGCTGTTCCTGCTTTCCGCACCGGTACTGTTTATGCATATCAGACGTGTGCTGGGTGACATGACCGCCACGGGAATGCGCCCGCTGCTGGAACAGATGGTGAAAGCCGCACTGCTGGTCAATATCCTGTTTTCCGCAGGGCTTATCTGCCAGCGTCTGTAACCGGGATTTACGCCGAAATCTGCCGCTTTCTTGATTCAGATCGGAAAGCGGTCGCTGTTGATTTTGCAAACAACGGTGCGAAGGGGCTATACTGACTGTATCCGGCAGCAACCAGACGTAAAATCCTATGAAAAATGATACCTTCGACACCTCCGAGCTTTGTGACATTTACCAGGAAAATGTGAATGTCGTTGAACCCCTGTTTTCCAACTTCGGGGGCTGTTCATCGTTTGCGGGGCAAATCACCACCGTAAAATGCTTTGAAGATAACGGACTGCTCTTTGATCTCCTGGAAGAAGAGGGAGAAGGCCGTATTCTGCTCGTTGACGGGGGCGGTTCTGTCCGCCGCGCGCTGGTTGATGCGGAACTCGCGGCACTGGCAGTGCAGAACGGCTGGGAAGGTATTGTGGTGTACGGCGCGGTGCGTCAGGTGGACGACCTGGCAGAAATGGATATCGGTATTCAGGCCATGGCCGCCATTCCGGCAGGCTGCGGTTCAGAAGGTATCGGTGACAGTGATATCCGCGTGAATTTCGGCGGCGTAACGTTCTTCTCCGGCGATTATCTGTATGCGGATAACACCGGGATTATTCTGTCTGATATCCCGCTGACCCTGTCGGAAGAAAATGATGACGATGAAGATGAGCTGACCGAAGCATAATCCTCATCAGATACACAAACAGCAAAAAGGGCGGATATCCGCCCTTTTGTCGTTATGACGCCATATAAAACCGCATCACACTCAATCAGTTATTTGCAGTAAGGCGGACAAATGAAGTCAGCACCACAGAACAATACCCGTATTACGCTAAACAGCCACAGCATCAAAACCGCGATTACGCTAAATCATTCGTTCTGTGGCAAGGCGGTGAAGCGAAGAGCTCCGGGAGCATACATCAGTATGTGACCGGGGAGCTGAGCGAAACCAACACAGCCACAGGGCGAAGGATGACGCGTAATTACTGGACGTCGTCCATCTTACCCAACAAAGCCCGCAGACGCTCCTGCCAGCCTGCCTGCTCCTGCTTCAGCTGTTCGTTTTCACGTACCAGTGACTCACGGGCACCGGCGGCATTCTGCACTTCGCGGTTCAGGTTATTGTTCGTTTCTTTTAATTCGTCGATTTCCATCTGTAACAGTGTGATGGTGTCGATAGCCTGCTGGACCTTTGCTTCCAGCTTTTCAAATACTTCAAATGACATCTTGCGTCCTCCTTGTAAGCGATGCTCTGATTGTAAGTAGGTGTTATCAATGTGTCCAGTCACATCACGTGTATTCCCCATAATGCCGCAGAATAAAATCCGGCAATTATCAGCCTGAATGTTGCATCCCTGTTACAAAATATGCGAAATCGCTCAATTTTTTGACACAAACCACAGTTCTTGATTTCGTTATTTCTCGATTACGAACATTAACGATAAATTCACACTCAGACATATGTCTGATACACGAAGAACATCATTTGTTAATAATTCACACTTATTTCACCCTAATTTTGCACTATCAGGATTGATACTATGAGTCTACTAAAATCTCCGACCCTCTTCGGACAATGTCTTTCCGAGTTCCTGGGTACAGCTTTGCTGGTCTTCTTTGGTTTAGGCTGTGTGGCTGCGGTTCGTATTGCCGGCGCACAGCTGGGATTATGGGAAGTCAGTATCATCTGGGGTCTGGGTGTGGCACTGGCAGTGTATCTGACAGCCGGGATCTCAGGCGCGCATCTCAACCCGGCGGTCACACTCGCGCTCTGGCTGTTTGCCTGCTTTGATCGCCGCAAAGTCATTCCGTATATCGCGGCACAATTCCTCGGCGGATTTGCTGCCGCGGCACTGGTGTATTCAATGTATTACAATGTGTTTCTTGATTATGACCAGGTGCATCATATTGTGCGCGGCTCACCGGAAAGCCTCTTTACTGCCGGGGTATTCTCCACCTATCCGGCAGCAGCAGTCAGTGTGGGCCAGGCGTTCTTTATCGAAGTGGTGATCGCCGCCATCCTGGTCTGCCTTATCCTGGCACTGACCGATGACGGCAACGGCGTACCGCGCGGCCCGCTGGCACCGCTGCTGATTGGCCTGCTGATTGCGGTTATCGGCGGCTCCTTCGGTCCGCTGACCGGATTCGCCCTTAACCCTGCCCGTGACTTCGGCCCGAAAGTAGTTGCATACCTCGCAGGCTGGGGAGATATCGCCTTCACCGGCGGGCGTGATATCCCGTATTTCCTGGTGCCGATGTTTGCGCCGGTCGTCGGCGGGTTACTCGGTGCATTCGGCTACCGCAAACTCATCGGGCGTCATCTGCCGTGTGAAGTGTGTGATACCGGAGACGAAAAATAATACCGCAGCGAATCACGTACTCTGACGTTATCGCGTGTTTGTTCACTCAGAAATAAAACAGGTTTAATTATGACAACAGAAACAATCACCCGTGAGAAAAAGTATATCGTCGCGCTGGATCAGGGAACCACCAGTTCGCGGGCGGTACTTTTTGATCGTAATGCCAATATTATCGATATCGCACAGCGCGAATTCACCCAAATCTACCCGAAACCGGGCTGGGTGGAGCATGATCCGATGGAAATCTGGGCCACACAGAGTTCCGTTTTAACGGAAGTCCTCGCCAAAACGGACGTACATCCCGACGAAGTCGCCGCTATCGGTATCACTAACCAGCGCGAAACCACCATCGTCTGGGAAAAAGAGACCGGCAAACCGGTTTATAATGCGATTGTCTGGCAATGCCGCCGGACGGCAGATTACTGCACCGGCCTCAAGCAGAATGAAGAAATGGTCCGCTACATCCGGGAAAACACCGGTCTGGTGGTCGACCCGTATTTTTCCGGCACCAAAGTGAAGTGGATCCTCGATAATGTTGAGGGTGCGCGGGAAAAGGCGGAGAAAGGGGAATTACTGTTCGGAACCGTTGATACCTGGCTGGTCTGGCGCATGACCCAGGGACGTGTGCACGTCACCGATCACACCAACGCCTCGCGCACCATGCTGTATAACATCCGTTCACTGGCGTGGGATCAGAAAATCCTCGATCTGTTCGGCATTCCGCGTGCCATGCTGCCGGACGTGAAAGCATCATCAGAGATCTACGGCAAAACCAACATCGGCGGGAAAGGCGGTACCCGTATTCCTATCGCCGGTATTGCCGGTGACCAGCAGGCGGCACTGTTCGGTCAGATGTGTGTTCAGCCGGGCATGGCGAAAAACACCTACGGCACCGGCTGCTTCCTGCTGATGAACACCGGTAACGAAGCGGTGCTGTCTGAACACGGCCTGCTGACCACGATCGCCTGCGGTCCGCGCGGTGAAGTAAATTATGCCCTTGAGGGCGCGGTTTTTGTGGCCGGAGCCTCCATCCAGTGGCTGCGTGATGAGATGAAAATCATTGCTGATGCCACCGATTCCGAATACTTCGCCACCAAAGTCAAAGACAGTAATGGTGTGTATGTGGTGCCCGCCTTTACCGGCCTCGGTGCACCTTACTGGGATCCGTATGCACGCGGAGCCATTTTCGGTCTGACACGGGGAGTGAACAGTAATCACCTGATCCGCGCCACGCTGGAATCTATCGCCTATCAGACCCGCGACGTACTGGAAGCCATGCAGGCCGATGCCGGAACCCGTCTGAAGGCACTGCGTGTCGATGGCGGTGCGGTGGCAAACAATTTCCTGATGCAGTTCCAGTCCGATATCCTGGGCACGTCTGTGGAACGCCCGCTGATCCGCGAAAGTACCGCACTGGGTGCGGCATTGCTGGCCGGGTTATCCACCGGGTTCTGGCAGGATTTGGAGGAAATAAAAGCCAAATCCACCATCGAGAAAACCTTCCGTCCGGGCATTGAAACCACGGAACGGAATGTCCGTTATAACGGCTGGAAAAAAGCCGTTACCCGCGCACAGGACTGGGAAGATCACAGCTAATCCCTCTGAGCTTTACCTTTCTGCCGCCGGTTAATACCGGCGGTTTTTTATGCGCGAAAACAACAATTATCACCAGAACAAAAAACCACCTCACTCTGTAAAAGTACCTGCCTTCAGATTAAATTCCCGGATATGCCACCATGATCACAAAAATTAACCAACTGTAATCAATATGTAACATCTTGTGCTGGAATTCACAGTAATAACGAATAAAAACGAATAGTCTGTGAGCGCAAAGGAAAATACATGAAGAAAACCGCCGTTGTTCCGGTAAACTTCATCACCGCACACTGACAAATACTTAGCGAAGGAGATGTCTATGCTAAGCCTGTTTAAACCTGCGCCGCATATTCAGCGGCTCAGTGCCGATCGTATTGATCCGGTATACCGCCGTCTGCGCTGGCAAATCTTTATGGGGATCTTTTTTGGCTATGCTGCCTATTACCTGGTCCGGAAAAATTTCGCCCTTGCTTTCCCCAGCCTGATGGAACAAGGGTTCTCCAGAGGCGAGCTCGGTACGGCATTATCGGCGATCTCCATTGCTTACGGTCTTTCCAAATTTATCATGGGATCGTTTTCTGACCGGGCTAACCCACGCTATTTTCTCCCGACCGGACTTATTCTTGCCTCCGCTGTCATGTTAATCATGGGCTTTTGCGACTGGGCAACCTCTTCCGTCTGGATTATGGCTATCCTGCTGTTTCTCTGCGGGTGGTTCCAGGGGATGGGCTGGCCGCCGTGCGGACGCACCATGGTCCACTGGTGGTCACAAAAAGAGCGCGGCGGGATTGTGTCTGTCTGGAACTGTGCCCATAACGTCGGCGGCGGCTTACCGCCGATGCTGATGCTGCTGGGAATGTACTGGTTCGGTGACTGGAAAGCCGCGTTTTATATGCCGGCATTTGCCGCCATTCTGGTAGCACTCATTGCATTTGCCCTGATGCGGGATACCCCGCAATCCTGCGGCCTGCCGCCAATCGAAGAGTACAAAAACGACTATCCTGATGATTATACAGAGAACAGCGAAGTTGAACTGACGGCAAAACAGATCTTTATGCAATACATCCTGCCGAATAAGTTACTGTGGTATATCGCTTTTGCTAACGTCTTTGTTTATCTGCTGCGTTACGGCGTGCTGGACTGGTCACCGACTTATCTCCGGGAAGTCAAACATTTCGATATAACGGGCTATTCTGTCGCCTATTTCCTGTATGAATGGGCGGGGATTCCCGGCACACTGCTGTGCGGCTGGATGTCAGATAAAGTCTTTAAAGGAAACCGCGGTGCAACCGGGGTGTTCTTTATGGCACTGGTCACCATTGCCACCGTGGTCTTCTGGCTCAACCCGCCGGGAAACCCGGCGGTTGATATGGCGTGTATGATCACCATCGGCTTCCTGATTTACGGCCCGGTCATGCTGATCGGCCTGCACGCCCTGGAGCTTGCACCGAAGAAAGCAGCCGGTACCGCAGCGGGATTCACCGGGTTATTCGGCTACCTCGGCGGCTCGGTGGCAGCAAGTGCCATCGTCGGCTTTACTGTGGATTATTTCGGCTGGAATGGCGGTTTTGGTGTCATGATTGGCGGCAGTGTGCTCGCTGTGATTCTGTTAGTTGTGGTGATGCGTGGTGAGAAGAAACATCACGATGAAATCGCCCGCAATAAAGCCTAAGCGGAGACAGGCCGATGAAGATATCCCGTCAGTTTTATCTTGTCAGTGCCCTGGCCGGTGCCGTGCTCTGCGGCTCTGCCGCTTTTGCGGCAGACAATAAGATTGTGATTGCACATCGCGGCGCCAGCGGCTATCTGCCGGAGCATACCCTGCCGGCCAAAGCGATGGCATACGCGCAGGGTGCTGATTATCTGGAACAGGATCTGGTGATGACCAAAGATGATGAGCTCATCGTCCTGCATGATCATTATCTCGACCGTGTTACCGATGTGGCAACACGCTTTCCGGATCGCGCGCGTAAAGATGGCCGTTACTACGCTATCGACTTTACTCTCGCGGAAATTAAGTCCCTGAAATTTACTGAAGGATTTGAAATCGAAAACGGTAAAGCGGTACAAAAATATCCGGGTCGTTTTCCGATGGGAAAATCAGATTTCCGTATTCATACCTTTCAGGAAGAACTTGAATTCATTCAGGGTCTGAATCATTCCACCGGAAAAAACACCGGGATTTACCCGGAAATCAAAGCGCCGTGGTTCCACCACCAGGAAGGTAAAGATATCACCCGTAAAACCCTGGAAGTGCTGAAAGCCTACGGCTACCAGACTAAAGATTCCGGGGTATTTCTTCAGTGTTTCGATCCGAATGAATTAAAGCGCATCAAAAATGAGCTGATGCCGGAAATGAAGATGGATCTGATGCTGATACAGCTGATCGCTTACACCGACTGGCAGGAAACCTTTGAGCAGAATGCGGAAGGTAAATGGGTCAACTATAACTATGACTGGATGATGTCTCCCGGTGCGATGAGTAAAATCGCAGCATATGCTGATGGCATCGGGCCTGATTATCATATGCTTATCAGCAAGGAGTCCAAACCGGGCCACATCACCCTGACGCCGATGGCAAAAGAGGCACACGCTTCGCAACTGATGATCCATCCGTTTACTGTCCGCGCGGATGCCTTACCGCCGTATGCGGAGAACACTGAACAGTTATTTGATGCTATTTATATTCAGGCCGGAGCAGAAGGGTTATTTACCGATTTTCCGGACAAAGGCGTACAGTTTCTGCAAAAACATAAACTTCATCAGTGATCACTCCGCTGCGGAACAAAACAACAACGGGCACAACAGTGCCCGTTTTCTTTATCTCAGAAGCCTGACTCAGGATGCCATCGGCTGCTGATTCTGCAACCGGTGAGCCAGCGGCAGCCAGCACAGCACCATAATCACGGAGACTGCCAGCATCAGCAGGCCGACACTGCCCTGCCCGCCCTGCGGCATCAGTGCTGAAATCCAGGTGGCAACACCGGAACCCACATTCTGTAATCCGCCCACCAGCGCACCGGCAGCTCCCGCCAGATACGGGAACGGCTCCATTGCCGCCGTGGTGGCCAGCGGAAACAGCATCCCGGCACCAAAAAAGAACAATGCAGCGGGGATCAGTAACGTCCAGACATTCATCACACCCAGCAGCCCCGGGATCCACATCAGCGCACCGGCCACCAGGCAGCAGATTACCGCACACCACACCAGAAAACTGAAGGATTTACTGTCCCGCCCGGCAAACCAGGCACCGAAAAATGCTGCCGGGATCGGCAGAATAAACAGAATACTCACCGCCATACTACTCAGCCCCAGGCCGTCACGCATCAGCACACCACTGGAGGCCTCAAATACCGCCACCCCGGCCAGGCCGCAAATCAGCATCGCCAGATACGGCACAAATGTCCGGTTGGTCAGCAGCAGGCGGAAAGAGGCCCACATTTTCGGTTTCTCTTTCATCGGCGGACGGGTTTCCGGCAGCTTGTGCCACATGTTGTAACCCACCGCCAGGCCGAGCAGGAGCAGAAACGCATAACAGGCGCGCCAGCCGAAGAAAAACGCCAGCGCACCGCCGAGCATCGGGGCAATCAGCGGGCTGACCAGGATCCCCATATTCAGCAGGCTGTTGGCATAGCGCAGGGAAATCCCGGTATATAAATCACGCGGCATGGTCCGGGCCATCACCCCGGCCACCCCGGTCCCCAGCCCCTGCAACCCGCTGGCAATCACCAGCATGGTCAGGTTCGGCGAAAACAGCGCAGCAGTCGTGGATAACACATAAATAAATAACCCGGTGAGGATCACCGGACGGCGGCCGATTTTATCTGAGATCGGCCCGTAAATAAGCTGGGATGCACCATAGGTAAATAAATACGCCGCCATCACACTCTGCACGGCACCCGCCGGTTCGCCGAAATCCAGCGCAATATCCGTTATTACCGGTACATACACCGTCTGCGTCATTTGCCCGACAGCAATCAGCGCAATCAGCATTACCAGCAGATGAAAATTTTCCAGTTTTTTCATTTTTATTGTCAGTCTTTACATTGTTACCGGGAGGGCACAGCACAATTCCGGCAGTGATAATTACAGCCAGAATCAGTCATACTTGCGATACCCTATAAAATAGCAAATTAAAAAAATTTTGGGAGATAGTTCACACATTTATTTTTGTTACCAAACGACCGTTTTTATGCTGTTTCCGGCAACTAAACTGTACAGTTCATCCTGATTTATCGTATTCATGCGACAGGATCCTCTGACGCATTTAATCGATACATTTTTCCCCGTTGGCTTATTACACTGGTTTACATATTAATAACGACCATTCTGCGACTGACGGAGGTTATGCATGTCAAACTGGATCACAGGACGTGTCACACGTATCACACACCATACTGATACCTTATTCAGCCTGCATGTTCAGGCACCTGTCCGCCCGTTTACGGCGGGACAATTCGCCAAACTCGGTCTGGAAATTGACGGCGAACGCATACAGCGCGCTTATTCTTATGTTAATGCACCGGATGATGATGATCTTGAATTTTACCTGGTCACCGTCGGCGACGGTAAACTCAGCCCGCGGCTGGCAGCCCTGATCCCGGGAGATGAACTACTGATCACCGATGAAGCGGCCGGTTTTTTTGTGCTTGATGAAGTACCGGACTGCGATACTCTCTGGATGCTCTCCACCGGCACCGCCATCGGCCCGTTTTTATCCATTCTGCAATACGGCAGGGATCTGGCGCGGTTCCGGCATATTGTGCTGGTGCATGCCGTGCGCTATGCCGCCGACCTGAGCTATCTGCCGCTGATGCAGGAACTGCAGAAAAACCTCGGGAGTGACAAACTGCGGATTGTGGCTGTCGTCAGCCGGGAACATGCGGAAGGCTCACTGCATGGCCGGGTACCGGCACTGATCCGCACCGGTGAGCTGGAAGCGGCCGCCGGGTTACCGCTGACCGCCGAAAACAGCCATGTGATGCTGTGCGGTAACCCGGAAATGGTAAAAGATACACAGAATTTACTGAAAACAGAGCGGGAGATGCGCAAACACCTGCGCCGCAAGCCCGGTCATATCACCAGCGAACAATACTGGTGAGCCTGTGACAGCGGGTTTTCCCGCTGTCTCTGCTTCAGAGGCTGTCGATTTTATCCACCGGCTGCGTGCTCTCCCCGAAACGGTTACCTTCATCAAGGCTTTTAAACACGCCGCAGTCGAGCACCATTATCATCACGATAAAAATCGGCAGAAAACGCCCCAGTCCCCACTGCCAGAAATCACCGGCGAGGCTCCAGTCCGGTGTGGTCAGCGCCCACGCCATCACCAGCATCAATGCCCAGCCGCCGCGTTTATTGCGATCATGCAGGCGTTTGGTAAAAATTGCGGCTGCCGGATACATCACCATCAGTACCGGTACCATAATCACTTCAACAGGTAACTGAAACAGCCCCTGTAATGACATCAGGAGAAACAGCACTGCGCCGCACACGCCGATCCCCGCCCAGAATGCTTTGCGGCCGATCCGCCCGTGAAACGAAAACGCCCATTGTTGTAGTGTCATTTCTCTTTCCTAATCGTGTACACTGGTTATGTTGCAGACAGATCACAGGGAGCCGTTATGAACGCAGTCAAAAAAACCGTACTGACCGCCCTGACAGCGGGATGCGCACTGCTGCCTGTCACATCCGCTGCGGCAGGTGATACGGTACTGATCCCCATCCCCTGCTCACCGGAAGCGCTCTGGCTTCAGGCAGATGCGCCCGCCTTCGGCATCACCATCCCCGTTATGCGCGAACAGTTTAACCGCAACAACCCGTTGCTGCCATTGCGGGAATACAAAGTCGTGGCCTCAAACGATATTACTGCCAGCTATCTGCGGGCGGCAACCCGCATCAGCCCTTATATTTACTCCTCTGCCGTCCTTGAGCGCGACAGTGAAAAAATCAAAAGTCTCCAGCTGACACTGCTGCCCGGTGCGGACAGTTCGGCGGAAAAAAACAACCGGGATCTGATGCTGGCCTATATTAAAGCACTGATTATTCAGTTCGAGCCGACACTCAATAAAAGCAATATTGATGCCGCCCTGAGCCGGGCGCTGGCAACGGATTTCAAAACCGGCACTTACGCCTCTCAATTCGGTGCATTACGTTATCTTCTGGTAGTTGATAGTAAAAATGGGGTAACTTTCGCTATTGAACCGATTAAGCTTTCGCTATCTAATAGTGAAACAGCACAGTAAACAGTGGCCGAAAAGCAAAGCTATTTCGCGCCGCTTTCACTATACTGTCTCTCTGTTTGCCTGTTCGCCGCTCTGCGCGGACAATGGTAATAAAGCTGAAGTCATTTAACTCATTCCGGCAGGAGGAAATACAATGCGACATCCCTTAGTCATGGGTAACTGGAAGCTGAACGGCAGCAGTAAAATGGTTCATGAGCTGATCACCGCTCTGCGTCATGAAATCGGTAATGTCACCGGATGTGATGTTGCGATCGCACCACCGGCAATTTATCTCTCTCAGGCCAAACAGGTTCTGGCGGGCTCCTCCATTGTGCTGGGTGCCCAGGATACCGGCCTGAATCTCTCCGGTGCGTTCACCGGCGAAACCTCCCCTGAAATGCTGAAAGATATCGGCGCGCAGTACATCATTATCGGTCACTCCGAGCGCCGTACTTACCACGGTGAGAGTGATGAATTAGTGGCAGAAAAATTCGCTGTCCTGAAAAAACTGGGTCTGACCCCGGTACTGTGCATCGGTGAGTCCGAAGCAGAAAATGAAGCGGGTAAAACCGAAGAAGTCTGCGCACGTCAGATTGATGCTGTTCTGAATACCCAGGGTGCAGACGCTTTCCTCGGCGCGGTCATTGCCTATGAGCCTATCTGGGCTATCGGTACCGGCAAATCCGCCACTCCTGCGCAGGCACAGGCAGTCCACAAATTTATCCGCAACCATATCGCGAAAAAAGATGCGAAAGTGGCAGAGCAGGTCATCATCCAGTACGGCGGTTCCGTGAACGATAAAAATGCCGCAGAGCTGTTCACTCAGCCGGATATCGACGGTGCATTAGTCGGCGGCGCATCACTGAAAGCCGATGCGTTCGGCGTGATCGTCAAAGCTGCTGCCGCAGCCAAAGCGGCAAAATAATCCCGGATTCCGGACAGCAAAAAGCGGCGAAATCGCCGCTTTTTTTGTGTGTTCCGTGAAATCATAGCCGGTACTGTCGTTTTAAATAACAAAAAACTAGTTTTTCCAGTTTATATTATTTTTATTTTCACGTTTAAATGTCTCCCGCACCCGGTCAATAATATCTGTCTGTGCCTTTGTCGGTTTCCCCTCCAGCGTCACCACACGTTCTAATAATGAAAGGAATGTCACAACCATTTCAGGTGTAAATTGCTTCATACTCAATTTAAGTATATGAGGGACACTTTGATCAAAATTCAGTTCGTTATCATGTACCAGATGTGACGATGAGGAAAACAAGTCCGCAGCATCCTGATTTTCCAGGTTAAAATTATCCGTAAACAGCGTAATTACCGTTTGTTTTTGTTCCCGGGATATTTCCCCTTCCTGCTTCAGAGCCCCGACAATAATAACGGCAGCTGCTTCTGTTGCCGTCGGTAAATTATAAATCGGTTTCACCCCGTATTGTTCTTGCCACTTTCTTCGCCGGGCCCAGGTAAACGGATTAAACGAATTCAGATCAACACCTGAGTTTTGTAATGAATGTAACGCCCATACAAGCGCCGCTAATGCTGAAATTGCAGCAATAATAATATGCATATTGAGGTCTGCCCCACTGTCCTTATGAATCCGGTATCCGACTTCTTTTAAATTCTCCATGTTACAGACAGAGATGCAACAAAAAATGTGTGACAAGGCGGCGAAATGAAGAGCCCCGGGAACATACATCAGTATGTGACCCTAGCGATGAATGAAGCCAACACCGCCACAGGCTGAAGGACAATTCGCGTAATCCTCTAAATCATTCAGTTTGTGGCAAGGCGGCAAAGTGAGAACATCCCCGGGAACATACACCAGTATGTGACCGGGGTGGGCGAACGCAGCCAACACGGCCACGGACTGAAGGATGACGAGGATTTTTTAGTAGAGTTTCTTCGCGGTCTCATACCAGTCTTTCTTAAACACCCGCTTCATATTCATCACCGCATCAATAATATCGTGATGAACCAGTTTTTCATTCTGGATCCCGACACAGCGGCCGCCGTAACCTTCCAGCAGTAACTGAATAGAATATGCGCCCATGCGGGATGCGAGGATACGGTCATACGCCACCGGTGAACCGCCGCGCTGGATATGGCCCAGCACCGTTGCGCGGGTTTCGTGATGTGTTGTTGCCTCGATCTGGCGCGCCAGCTCATACACATCGGTGACATGTTCGGTGATCGCTACAATGGCATGGCGTTTACCTTTATCAATCCCGGCTTTGATTTCTGCAATCAGTTCATCACTGCTGTATTCCACTTCGTTCGGCGGCAGAACGATAAATTCACAGCCTCCGGCAATGGCGGCAGACAGCGTCAGGTCACCGCAATAGCGCCCCATCACTTCCACAATAGAGATACGTTTGTGGGATGTGGAGGTATCACGCAGGCGGTCAATCGCTTCAACCACGGTTTCCAGCGCGGTAAAATAGCCGATGGTGTAATCGGTTCCTGCCACGTCATTATCGATAGTGCCCGGCAGACCGATGCACGGAAAACCCGCTTCGGTCAGTTTTTTGGCGCCGAGATAGGAACCGTCCCCGCCGATAACCACCAGCGCGTCGATGCCGTTTTTGCGCATATTTTCAATCGCCGTTTCCCGCACTTTATCATCACGGAATTCCGGGAAACGGGCTGACCCGAGGAAGGTACCGCCGCGGTTGATCACATCAGAGACACTGAAACGGTCGAGCTGTTTCATCCGGTTTTCATACAGCCCGAGATAGCCGTCATAAATCCCGATAACTTCCAGCTCTTCTGACAGCGCAGCGCGGACAACGCCGCGGATCGCAGCATTCATGCCCGGCGCATCACCGCCGCTTGTCAGCACACCGATTCGTTTGATCTTCTTGCTCATGATGACCTCTGATTTGCAGATGTAATATGTGTAAATCTGAAAAACCTGAGCGGCATGTTATCACGCTTCCCCGGTCAGGCTTCGGGAATTCACTGCTGTAATGCGGTGCTGAATTGATTCACCTAACCCTATAGTAAAATAAGGTTTCGCCGGATGCACCTACCTTTGCGGATTTTTTTGTCATTTTGAGACACCGGAAACACCGGTACGTCATAACCGGATATTATTCAGCATACCCGTTAAGGATACCCGAAAAACAGAAAATAATTAGCGTATCCGAAACATTTTTTTCACAAAAAATGCGTTACAGGAAAGAGAGGAGTAAAAACCGGAATTTGAAATCAAAAATCACATCCGGAGAAGAATATATATCCGGATTCTCCGCACATTATGTAATTAATGAAAACAAACAGTAATAAACTATGTAAAAATTTACATTGTGACACAATTAATGCAATAGAATTTTATATAATATTTTTTTGCAATTATTGAATATTACTTATGGCAGGTATTAAAAACAAGAATATCAGTAACATTCAGACATACTAATTTAATATTTATCACACCATCATTATTACTCATATCACGGGTATCGCCATTTCCTCCGGTAAATCAAATCCGGAATTTAAACAACAATACCAACCCAAAAACAGACTTAACAAGAATATTATACTGGACAATAAAATAAAAAAACCATCAGATTACCTTCATTCATCCTGTGTATTAAGATTCATTCCCACCAAATAAAATTAAAAAAACCACTTAAATATGCATATTGCTCTCCGTTGATTAAACAAATCTTAAATAAGATACTTATCTCATAAATAAAAATAACTGCTTTAAATATTTACCCTTTTCGTCTGACGAAATGGCTTTTGTTATATATACCGACACCAGGGAATTACTCATGAAACCAAAAAAGAAAATATTACATCTCGCCATATTGTCCGTTATTTTTACCACCGCGCCTTCATTGGTGATGGCAGAAACATTCTGTGGTGACAGAGGCAGTATCACTTACGGCGGGAGCTCAACACTCACCGGAGAACTCACCGCGGATCAGTGCTATGAGGTTGGCGCATCGGTTATCGGCGATCCCGCAGACTATATCGGGATTGCCAAAGAGCTGACCCTGCTGAGCGGCAGTAAACTCAGTGTGCTTGGCCTGTTTGAGGATTCCCGGGTTCAGGGCGGCGCTGAAGCCTGGATAGGAAAAAATACTAACATCGCTGTGGACGGGTATCACACCGGTTTTCCGGCTACCGGCAGCCGTATTGATATTCAGAGCGGCGGATTAATCCGTGTTCTGGACGGCGGAACATTAAAAGATTCCGTACTCAACGGCGGAACTGTTTATGTCAGTAATACCGGTACAGCAGATGATCCGGGCCAGTCTGAAAATAATACCGTCAACAGCGGCGGGAAATTATTTATTTACCTGGGCGGGGAATCAACCGGCACACAGGTTAATGACGGCGGTTATGAATATGTCCAGCAGGACGGTAAATCCCTGGATACCGTTGTCAATAACGGCGGTGCCCAGATGCTGAAATCCGGCGGATTTGCGGACAGTACCATTATTAATGACGGCGGATTACAGCAACTGCACGGCAAAGGGTTTGCCGATAATACCCTCGTGAACGCCGGAGCCCGGCAATATGTTGTCGATGATTCCAAAGCCACCAATACAACCGTTGATGGCGGTCAGCAATATATTTTCCGTCAAAATACTACCGCTGCTGCCGGTATTGCGGAAGTTAACCGGATAAAAAACGGCGGTGCCCAGATTATTAAAGGCGGCGGACAAGCGATTAATAACAAACTCTATGACACCGCCGTACAACGTATTTACGAAGCCTCCTCCGCGACAGATACCACACTGAGTGATCGCGCCAAAAGCTGGCTGGCGGCCGGCGCACAGCTCCTCGGCGTCACCACCGTTAATCAGCAGTCTCAGGTACAACTAACTGCCGGTGCGGAAGACAGACTGGCGGCAGATGCCGGGGCATATGCGGAAAATATTATCTTATCCGGCACGGACAGCACCCTGCTGGTGATCACCGGCGATACCGGGAATACCGCCTTTGCCGGTTCGCTCAGCGGACAAGGGCAGATCCGGTTTGTTGCGCCGGTTAATGCAGGGTACAGCCATCTGACCATTGATAATCTCTCCGGCAGCCAGACATTCTATATGAACACAGCCATTGCGGAACAACAGGGTGATTACCTCACCATCCGTAACGGCAGTGGTGACCATGCTCTGAATGTACAGGATTCCGGGGCTGAAATTACCCGTCCGGATGAGTCACGTCTTGATGTAATCACGGACGAAAGCAGCAATGCACAGTTCCGCCTGAGCGCCCTCGACGGTACCAATATCAATGCGGTGGACGGCGGGACCTATATGTACTCGCTCTATCAGCGTGATGAGCAGAACGGCAAAATCTGGTATCTGGCGGCTCAGAAAGATGACAATACCGGTGAACCCGGCGAGCCTGAAAAGCCGGTTCCGCCGGTTGTTCCGGACAATAAAACCACACCGTCCACCGACGCAGTGTTATCCATGTCTGCCGCGCCGCAGCTGATTTTTAATCACGAACTCGATAATCTGCGGTTCCGCCGCGGCGAATTACGGGATAATCAGGGCGATGCGGGGGTATGGGTGCGCCTGACTGGCGACAGAACCCGTGCAGGCACCGGACACACACACTTTAAACTGAATCAGGCCGGTTTTGAGCTGGGTGCGGATAAATCCGTCCCGCTGGAAAACGGCAAATTGTGGCTCGGCGTCTTTACCGGCTATAACGATGTCAAACTGAAGCATCAGCGCGGCGGCGAAAGCAGCATCGACAGTGTCACTGCCGGGGGTTACGCCACCTGGTTCTCAGATAACGGCTGGTATCTCGATGGTGTGCTGAAATATAACCATTTTAACAATGAGTTACGTGCGGTTTCCACCAACCGCAGCAGCATCCGCGGGGATTATTCACAGAATGCTTACGGCGCATCCGCAGAAGCCGGTTACTCCTTTGATCTGCCGGACGCCTTCCGGACCGAGCCGTATGCCCGCCTGAGCTATATGCGTGCGGACAGCAAATCAGTTCACCTGAACAATAATATGCAGGCAAAACTGGATGCACAGCAATCCCTGCAATCCGAGCTCGGCCTGCACGCGGGTAAAGATTTCACCCTGAACAATCAGGTGATCATCACCCCTTACGCCACACTGGCCTGGCAGCATGAGTTTATCAGCAATAATGATGTGACCATTAACCAGCGCAATACGTTTGATACCGATTTCTCCGGGGACAGCCTGAAAGCAGGCGGCGGGTTAACAGTCCGTTTCACGCCGCAGATTCAGGCGTATGCGGAAATCGATTACCGCAAAGGCGACAAAACGGAATCGCCGCTGCACGGCAATATCGGCGTGCGCTACAACTTTTAATTTCTCGTTGTGATTCAATTACGGCGGCCGCAAGGCCGCTTTTTTTTACCGGCTGCATCTCCGGTACCCAAAAAACAGATAAAAAAAAGCCCCTCAAGAGGGGCTGTAAAAGACAGGGATGGTGTCTATGGCAAGGAAAAACTTCTTGGGTGCTACTTAACGACTCTACTGACTTCACTACTCTGACAAATGACTACTGACAAATTCATTCCGGCATATTCTGCGCGGAGGAGGCGGATGAAGTATGAATACTCTCCGGCTCAAAATTGGCATCCAGCTGCATTTTCTGCTCCTGGTTGAGTAACTGATACATCTGATGATGAACCCGTATCATCTCAACCTGGTAATCCAGCCGCTTGCGCATCTCCTTTTCCAGCTGATTACGCACCGCCGCTTCATCAAACTTTTCGGCCTTAACCAGCTCGTACAGCGCAATATCATCTTCTGCAAGGTTACGGACATTCCGTAACTGGTCGCGGTAATTGTGCATCAGATCCCGCAACTGCATCCGTTGCTGTTCCGTTAACCGGATACCGGTCAACATAGAGGTATAACCATCTCCCCCTGATGTCGTTATACCTTTATACTGACTGTGACTCTGCACCGGGGTAACGCAGCCATCACTTTCTGAATCCTGCGCCAGTCCGGGCGCACTTTGCATCACAAACATTGACGCTAAAGTGATTGTTGCTATCTTACCCATAGTAGCTCCTTAAACTTCTGAGTCTGCGTCACCTGACCCGTTGGAATTAACTATACGCACCCGGCTGCAAACATGCGTCAGAGCATGTAAAAGAACGTAAAGTCATGGAATAGAAACGTTTGTTGTCGTATTTTGCACGTGGAGGACGTGAATAATGAATAAAATACTGCTTGTTGATGATGACCGCGAATTAACCTCGCTGTTAAAAGAATTACTCGATATGGAAGGGTTCAACGTTGTCATTGCACATGACGGCGAGCAGGCACTGACCCTCCTTGACGATTCCATAGACTTGTTATTGCTCGACATCATGATGCCGCGCAAAAACGGGATTGAAACCCTGAAAGAACTGCGCCAGAACTACCAGACACCGGTGATTATGCTGACCGCACGCGGCAGTGACCTCGACCGTGTTCTGGGGCTTGAACTGGGTGCGGATGACTATCTGCCGAAGCCGTTTAACGATCGCGAGCTGGTGGCGCGTATACGCGCGATTCTGCGCCGCTCCAACTGGAGTGAGCAACAGCAGCAGAGCGACAGCAGCAGTAACTCTTCCGTGGTGATGGTAGATAAACTCCAGCTCAACCCGGGCCGTCAGGAAGCCAGCTTCGGCGACGAAGTGCTGGATCTGACCGGGACTGAGTTCACCCTGCTTTACCTGCTGGCACAGCATCTCGGCCAGGTGGTCAGCCGTGAACACTTAAGTCAGGAAGTGCTGGGCAAACGTCTGACGCCGTTTGACCGTGCCATTGATATGCACATTTCCAACCTGCGCCGCAAATTACCGGAGCGCACAGACGGCCTGCCGTGGTTTAAAACCTTACGCGGTCGTGGTTACCTGATGGTATCAGCAACATGATAAGCAGCCTGACGGCGCGGATTTTCGCCATCTTCTGGTTTACCCTGGCACTGGTGCTGTTACTGGTGCTGATGGTGCCGAAGCTCGACTCCCGGCAGCTGATGCCGCTCCAGGAGGCTGAGTACCGGCAGGGTATGATGCTGCAGCAACATATTGAATCTGATCTCGCACAGGATCCGGCGAATGACCTGCTCTGGTGGCGGCGGCTGACCCGCGCCCTGGTAAAATGGACACCGCCGGACAAGCGCCTGATTATTGTCACCAGCGAAGGCAGGATCATCGGGCCTATCCGTAATGATTCCCAGGTCATCCGTAACTTTATGGGCCAATCAGATAACACTGACAACCCGAAAAAGAAACGTTACGGCCGCATTGAGCTGCTCGGGCCGTTTGAAGTCCGGGACGGCGAAGACCGCTATCAGCTTTATCTGATCCGCCCGGCGAACACCGCGCAGTCTGACTTTATCAACTTTCTGATCGACCGTCCGTTCCTGTTACTGGCCGCCACCATGCTGATCAGCACCCCGCTGCTGCTCTGGCTGGCGTGGAGTCTGGCAAAACCGGCACGAAAACTGAAAAACGCGGCGGATGATGTTGCCAAGGGGAATTTGCGCCAGCATCCGGAACTGGAAGCCGGTCCACAGGAATTCCTGGCGGCGGGTAACAGCTTTAACCAGATGATCAGCGCCCTTGAACGCATGGTGAACGCACAGCAGCGGCTGATATCCGATATCTCCCACGAACTGCGCACCCCGCTCACCCGGCTTCAGCTGGCCACAGCACTGCTGCGCCGCCGCCACGGTGAGAGTAAAGAGCTGGAACGCATCGAGACAGAGACTCACCGCCTCGACGGCATGATCAATGATCTGCTGGTGCTTTCCCGCAGTCAGCACAAAAATGAGCTGCTGCGCCAGAACATCAAAGCCAATGAGCTGTGGGATGACATTCTCGACAATGCGAAGTTTGAGGCGGAACAGCGCCATAAAACGCTGGAAATCACCTCCCCGCCGGGCCCGTGGACAATTTACTGCAACCCGTCCGCTCTCGGCAGTGCATTTGAGAATATTGTCCGTAACGCGCTGCGTTACTCAAACCAGCACATTCAGGTCGCCTTCAGTGCCGACACCAAAGGTATCAGCATTGTGGTGGATGATGATGGTCCGGGCGTCAGCCCGGAAGATCGCGAACATATCTTCCGTCCATTCTACCGCACTGACGAAGCCCGTGACCGCGAATCCGGCGGTACCGGGCTCGGGCTGGCGATTGTCAGCACCGCTATCAGCCAGCACAACGGTAAAGTCACCGCCAACGACAGCCCGCTCGGCGGATTGAGGCTGGAAATCTGGCTGCCGCTGCACCCGCGCTGAAACTCTCTGTCGTTACCGGGAAATCAGTCCCGGTAACTATTCTTTCTTAAGCAGGAATCACCATTGCTATCAACATGATGTAATAAAACATTTCTGCTGTGATTGCGCATGTGCCGATTATAAAAAGTAATAATCCAAAGCTCTGGCTTAAAGTAACACTTTTTCTGCTGCTATCCCAAAAAAGACAGAATTTAAAAAAAATATTAGCCGATTAAACCGCATAAAGTTCGTTTAATGAAAGACTCGCGAGTGTTATCATGCTTGACCTGTCCGGGTAATCGGACTAGCCTTTGGCAGCAAATATAAATAGCGCTGATTGATTTGGTATAAATCATTTACCAATTTATTGAAAAATCAGCCCTCTGTAATACACCACAACTCTTACTGACGAAATTTATCAATAGAATCAGTAGGATAAACTCGCAATAGCGCACTCTGGGAGCGGGTAACCCAGTGCGGTAGCTATGGTCAAAAGAATATAATCATTATATTAATCAGCAAGGTTTTCTGTGAAAGGTATTATTTTAGCAGGTGGTTCAGGTACACGTTTATTTCCTATTACATTAGGAATTTCAAAACAATTATTGCCTATTTATGATAAGCCGATGATTTATTATCCGCTTTCTGTACTCATGCTGGCAGGAATCCGGGAAGTATTAATTATTACAACACCGGAAGATCAATCTGGTTTTCAGCGTTTATTAGGTGACGGCAGTGATTTTGGTATTTCCCTGGAATATGCCGTACAACCTGAACCAGAAGGTCTTGCACAAGCCTTTATCATTGGTGAGAAATTTATCGGTAATGACTCTGTATGTCTGGTACTCGGAGATAACATTTTCTGGGGACAGGGTTTCTCACCTAAACTGCTGAAAGCCGCTTCTTTAGAAGAAGGGGCAGTTGTGTTCGGTTATGAAGTGCAAGATCCGGAACGATTTGGCGTAGTCGAGTTCGACGAGCACTATAATGCTGTATCAATTGAAGAAAAGCCGGTTAAACCAAAATCTAAATATGCTGTAACCGGTTTATACTTTTACGATAACGATGTTATTGAAATCGCTAAAAATATAAAGCCATCTGAGCGTGGTGAACTGGAAATCACAACAGTTAACCAAATTTACCTGAAGAACAATAAATTAAAAGTCGAGTTGCTCGGACGCGGATTTGCCTGGTTAGACACCGGCACACACGACAGCCTGCTGGATGCCGCCAGTTTTGTTGAAACCATTGAAAAACGGCAGGGTTTTAAAGTTGCTTGCCTGGAAGAAATCGCTTACCGGCAGGGGTGGCTGACGTCAGATAAAATTAAACAACTGTCGGTTAAATTAGCAAAAACCAACTATGGTAAATATTTAAATTTATTATTGGATTAACATATGAAAAATATACCCGTCACACAACCATATTTACCACCATTAGAAGAATTTGTACCCTATCTTGAAGAAATTTGGAACAATAAGTGGCTCACAAATAACGGACCATTTCATCAAAGATTAGAAAAAGAACTCTGTAATTATTTAAATGTAGAACATATATCACTTTTTACTAATGCGACAATTGCATTAGTCACTGCTTTACAGACACTAAGAATATCTGGTGAAGTTATTACAACTCCCTACTCATTTGTAGCAACAGCACATTCGATTATCTGGAATAACTTAACTCCTGTTTTTGTAGATATCGATCCAGAGACATGTAATATCGATCCTAAGAAAATAGAAGAAGCTATAACACCAAATACAACAGCGATAATGCCGGTACATTGCTATGGAAACCCTTGTGCAGTTGAAGAAATAGAAAAAATTGCTGATATTTATGGACTAAAAGTTATTTACGATGCAGCACATGCATTTGGTGTTTCATATAAAGGTCATAGTTTATTGGATTATGGCGATCTGTCTATTCTAAGCTTCCATGCAACTAAGGTTTTTAATACATTTGAAGGTGGTGCAATTATTTGCAAAACCGAAAAAATGAAACAACGAATTGATTATTTAAAAAACTTTGGCTTTTCTGATGAAGTAACTGTCACTGCTCCAGGCATTAATGGTAAAATGAGTGAAGTCAATGCCGCCTTTGGGTTATTGCAATTAAAGTATGTAGATAATGCAATACAACAGAGAGAAAAAATAGATAACTATTATAGAAATGAATTAAAAAAAATCCCTGGAATAGATGTTATTAATTTCTCGGCTGATGCCAGTAAAAATTATTCATATTTTCCAATATTAGTTAATGACGGATATCCACTCAGTCGTGACGAACTATACTTGAAATTAAAAAATAATAATATTTTAAGCAGGCGTTATTTTTATCCATTAATAAGTTCAATGCCAATGTATCGTGGTTTTGAATCATCTAAAAACCTTCCAAATGCAGAGTCAATTGCATCAAGAGTATTATGTTTACCTATATATCCTACTTTAGACATTTCAGACATCAACAATATTATTAGATTAATTAAAGAATAAAATTATGAATGTAGCAATAATGCAACCATATTTCTTTCCGTACATAGGATATTTTAGCTTAATACAAAGTTGTGACAAGTTCATAATATTTGATACTCCACAATTTATGAGAAAAGGATGGATAGAAAGAAATCGGATATTAAAATTATCAGGTGGAAGTTCTTATATAAAAGTTCCTCTTGTTAAGTCACCATTAAATACCTCTATAGTCGATATGGAAATCAATAATGATATTGATTGGAAAAGTAAAATATTCGCTCAATTAGAAATTTATAAAAAAATATCACCATATTATACGCAAACCTTGAGCTTAGTGAATCAATGTCTGGAAGGAGAATATACAAAAATATCCAAGTTAAACGAAAATATTATTCGAAAAATAAGTGCATACTTGGGTATAACAACAGACATAACTGTATACTCGGAACAGAGCGATATCATAAATAATGTAAACAGTCCAGATGAATGGGCTCTGGAAATATGTAAAAAAATTGGAGCTGATACATATATAAATGCTCCAGGTGGAAAATCATTCTTTGATAAACAAAAATATATTGATGCTGGTATAAATTTATTATTTATAAATCCAGAGCTAAAAGAATACAAACAAGGAGTAAATAGCTTTGAACCTGGATTATCTATAATAGACATCTTAATGTTTAATTCAAAAGAAACAGTAATGAGTTTTATTAAAGCCTACAGTATAACTAAAGATTAATATTATGATTACCAAAAAACCAGAACAGCAAAATAACTGTACCAAAAATTTAATTTTTACTAAAAATGCGAGAACTGCTTGGAACGTAATTATAGGTAAATTTAAAACATTAGAAACCACTATGCTACTACCATCCTATATAGGTCGAAATGATAAAGAAGGCTCTGGCGTATATGATGCTATACTAGAAAATAATATACAAACTATTTTTTATTCATTAAATAGTAATCTAAGCATCAATATCTCAGATTTAGAAAATAGAATTAAAAATAACAATATTAGTATTCTGCTAGTAATACATTATTTTGGCTTTTGTCGCACAGATATGAAACATATACGCGATATATGTACCAGAAATAACATTATATTAGTTGAAGATTGCGCACATTACTTTAACTTATCCCCTGATAATAAAATTGGAAATTATGGGGATTTTTCATTTTTTTCCATACATAAATATTTAGCCTCTTCGTCTGGTGGCATTCTAAAGGTAAACAATACTAAATACTATAACGACATTAAAGGAATAAATCAGAAAGACGATATAAATGCTGATGACCTAAGAATATATGCCAATGCAGATTTGGATTTGATTTACCAAAAAAGAAAGAAAAACTATCTCATATTCCAAACTTTTTTTTCAGATAAATCATATCTCACATCTCTATATCAACTTACCTCACAAGATATCCCTCAGACATTCCCGGTATTAATACATAATGATTTACGTGAAAAGCTTTATTTTCATTTGGCCAATAAAAATATTATAACTATCTCATTATACTATCGGCTAATTGATGAAATTAATAAAATAGAATTTACAAATTCTGCAGCAATCTCAAATAGTATACTTAATCTTCCTATACACCAAGATACGACAGAGAATGATATACATCTGATATGCAAGGAAATTCATGAATACCTTAATTGAAGTTCCGAGTAAGCCAGAAATCTTAGATTTTATGATAACTATTGATAATTACTTCACTCCTCCATTAAGTACCCGACTGCACTTACCAGACTTTGCCGACAAACTATACCGTAACGCCAATTTAACATGTAATAAATTTAATGGCATGCTCATTTCACTAAGCGCAATTTATGTTAATAAGAATGAATCATTCTTAACTCTCTTAGCAGTTCATAATAACTTCCGTGGAAAGAACATAGCCAGTCAACTACTTTCATATAATATTAATACTCTTATAGAGTTGAATATTCCCTCGATTAAATTAGAAGTTTACAAGAATAACACCAAAGCCATTAGCTTCTATGAAAAATTTAACTTTAATATTGTTAATGAAACTGAACATTCATTTTTCATGTTATTAAAACTATGCTGAAAGCAAATATTATTTCAAATTATTTAAGCCAAATATATATAGCTGGAATTGGTATACTACTTTTACCACTATACGTCCATTACATGGGTGCTGAATCATATGGATTAGTTGGTTTTTTTTCACTTTTACAATCTTGGTTTAATATTTTAGATTTAGGACTTACTCCTACAATTAGTCGAGAAACTGCACGATATAAAAGTGGTGCAACCTCGGAAATTGACTATAAAAAATTCCTTAATTTATTGTCATACTTATTTATATCTGTAGCGCTTATAGGTGGAGGAATTTTATTCTCACTATCCAATGATATCGCACTATATTGGTTAAAACCTACAGAACTAACAATACCAGAAGTTGTATTTTCAGTTCAAGTCATGTCTATAAGTGTAGCTCTTCGATGGTTAAGTGGGTTATATCGAGGAATCATAACAGGGCATGAAAAACTAGTAATACTAAGTAGTATAAATGCAGTTATTGCCACGTTTAGATTTGTTATAGTTTTTGGAGTAATGTGGGTATATGGCTTTACTCCAAAAGTATTTTTCCAATATCAGTTAATAATAGTATTTATAGAATTAATTGTATTAATTTTCTATTCCAATACACTCACTCCCAAAGATATAAAATCAGGGCGTATCACACTAAAATATATTAAATCCGTATCTCCTTTATTAAAATTTTCTTTAACTATTGCTTTCACTTCATCAATTTGGATTCTTGTCACTCAAACAGATAAATTTGTACTATCTGGAATTCTTTCATTAAAAGATTATGGTTACTTTACTATAGCTGTCCTTGTTGCCAATGGAATTATGATAATAAACACTCCGATTAGCACAGCAATAATGCCTCGCTTAGCGAATCTTTATGCCAAAAATAAAGTATCAGAAGCAATTGAAATATATAAATTAGCAACTCGGCTTGTTTGTATCTTGGTAGGTTCATTCGCTATAACAATTATATTTTTCCCTGATTTAGTCATATACGCTTGGTCTGGTGATATACAATTAACATTAAAAGCCTCACCAATATTAAGGCTTTATATAATAGGAAATATAATGTTAGTTATATCTGCATTTCCATATTATATTCAATATGCTCAAGGCAATCTTAAATATCATTTAATTGGTAATATAGGTATGGCTATCTTATTTATTCCCCTTGTGATCTTTGCATCATTACATTTTGGCGGAATAGGTTCAGGATATGTATGGATATTTGTAAATATTATTTTTCTTTTTTTATGGGTTCCATATGTACACAGAAAAGTATCCCCCGGGGTACATCGTGACTGGTTTTTAAATGATATATTATCCATAATTTCCCTGCCCATTATTATATCAATAACGCTCTATTTTTATTTACCACGGCTTAATCAATTTCCATCAGAGTATGGTCGATTGTATGCATTATTTACCATAACTATTATTTCGTTGATTAATTTATTATTTTCCTTGCTTATATCTAAATATAAAAATACTTTTAAAATTGTGAAAAAAAATGAACAAAATTAAATCAGCATCATCTGAATTTTTATATATGGCATCCGTTTGTATTATTACATATAATCAAGAAAATTATATTGAACATTGTTTAAATAGCTTCATTAAACAGAACACCGATTTCAACTATCAAATTATTATCGCTGATGATGGTTCAACAGATGGTACACAATTAATTATCAAGGAACTTCAAAAAAAACATCCAGACTTAATATTTCCAATTCTACAAAAAGAAAATAAAGGCACTGTAAAAAACTTAATTGATGCATATACATGTGCTACAGGTAAATACATTTTCCATATTGATGGGGATGATTATGCTTATCCAAATAAGCTACAAGAGCAAGTTGAAATATTAGAAAGCAACCCTGACTGTATTATATGCACTCACAATGTCAATGTGATTAATAAAAATAATATTATAATCAAAGATAGTTTCCGAAATATGAAAACAGGAAAATATAATATTTTTGATTTATATCAGTGCTTACCTTTTTTTGCACATTCATCAAAAATGTTCAGAAACGTATTTACATCATCATTTTGGGATCAATTTAATGACTCGACTTTAGATATAGAAGTCCACGTTGCTCAACTAAATGAAACAAATCAAAATATATATCATATCGATAAATGTCTCGGTGCGTATCGATATTTTACTGGCGTCTCTGCTAGTAACTCAAGAGTAAATACAGCTATAGTCTCTGGTTCCTCTCGAATTTTTGAAAATGCACTCATACAAAATAGGCAGTCCCAATCCCTTATTAAAAAAGCATACGCAAAAAAAATGATGGAGTATGCTTATCAAAGTGCAACACTGGGTAACAAAAGTGACTACAAGAAATATATAGAAAAATCTGTAAATATCAAAATTTATTCAGCCATTCAATTACTTTTTTTCATTCTTAAACCCTTGCCCGCGCTTTCTATTGCTTTATGCAAAACTCGTTCAATATTTCGCGGCTATAATAGTAATAAACAACCATGATACTCAATCCATTTCGTATCGTTATTCTTTTATATTTTGCATCAAATACTTTAGCTCTTATTAATGGAATAAATAATAATGGAATTATTGTCGAGGGGCAATTTTTCAATTTGCCTATAGAAACAATGATATTGTCATATATATGTATTTCACTATTTTTAGTGTTTTTCTATATTACAAATACATTTATCATTAAGAATAAACGCCCTGATAAAATATCTATAAATAATAATTGGGGGATTTTATTAATATTAATTCAACTATCATTTTTCCTATTTAATAAGTATTATAATTTAAATATTGCCGGAAGCAGTTATAGATTATCAGAACAAACAACTGCTAACTTGATATTTATCATATTACAACCAGATAATTTATTTCTTATTATATCATCATTAATACCATCAAATTTAATCTTCTTTATCAACACTATCATATTTGCTTTATCAATGTCATCAAGAGGTTGGCTTGGTGGATTATTTTTGATTGGTTTTATTATGTTGATTCGATATTATCCTGTTCGTTTATCTTTTCGACGACTGTTAATTTCAATAATATTACTGCTTCTGTTATTACTGTTTATTCCGAACCTTATAGAGTTAAAATGGTTAATTAGAAATCATGGCAATATAACACAGTATTTTAGCAATATTAGTCTTTATAAAAATATACAGGAAATTAATACCTCACTGCAATATATCTTTAATAGGTTTCAACACCTGGGACATGTCTCTATTTTTATGAATAATTCTGATTTATTTTATGAAAACTATATAAATAATCAATTCTTGACATATTGGTGGGAAGGGTTACCTCAAAAAATTGTACTTAAACTATTATCATATGACTCTGTTACATTAAGTAAGTATGCCGTTTCGGTAATATATAATATAGATAATCCCTCATGGAACATTAACACTGGAATTGTTAGCTGGATATTTGTCACTCGAGAATACTCGATATTAATAGCTGTTTACTTGGTATTTTTCTATATTATTCCATTGTATTATTTAGCCAAACATAATGAGTATCATCTTTACATGTTACTGTCATGTTTTTCTATAATATTTTTATTTCATGGCTGGTTCGGGGCATACTTCAATATAATGATATACACAATCATATTTCAATATATAAAAAGGATTCGTTTTCGCTTCAAACATAAATCACACATAAGCAAAACTACAACTCAATAATCTTATTCATATGAAAAAAATAATATTTTCCGCAAATACATGTTGGTATTTATATAACTTTAGAAAAAACACTATAAATGAATATCTAAAAAATAGTGAAGTCCATATTATATCGTCTTATGATACTCATACAGAGTTATTAATAAGTATGGGATGTATATTTCACTCAGTTGATATCAGCTCAGCATCTATGAATCCTTTTAAAGAATGGGTACACATAGCTAAGTTTTATAAAATAATAAAATCAATAAGGCCCGTGATAATATTTAATTTCACACCAAAATCAAATATATATTGTTCTTTAGCATGTAGATTATTAAATACAGATGCTATACTCATTAACAACATTGCGGGTTTAGGAAAAGCATTTATTAGAAAAAATATAAAGTATTATATTTTACTTTTCTTGTATAAAATATCACAAAAAAAGACACACACTATATTTTTTCAAAATAATGAAGATCTACAATTATTTAAAAAATACAAAATCATTAAAAATAATTATGCTCGCATTCCTGGCTCTGGTGTAGATCTTGATAGATTTACATTTGATATTTCTAAATCAACTCCCAGTGTTAATAATTTTTTATTTTCAGGTCGTTTGTTGGAGGAGAAGGGAATATCTCTATATATAAACGCTGCGAGAGAGCTAAAAAAACAGTTTAACAATTTGAATTTCTTTGTTGCCGGTTATTTAGACTTTAGTCAAAAATCCTGCGTCAATAAGTTGTTATTTGAAAACGCCGTTTCTGATGGAATTATTAATTATTTAGGCCCTTTAGATGATATAACTATTGCATTAAACAAGATTGATTGTATTGTATTGCCCTCCTACTATCGGGAAGGTGTTCCTAAATCACTTTTAGAAGCAGGGGCTATGGGTAAGATTATCGTAACTACAAATAATATTGGATGTAAAGAAACTGTAATTGATAATGAAACTGGGCTGCTATGCATTCCTCGTTCTCTTGATGACCTTATCGAAAAGATAAAATATCTTCTACAAAAACCACATACCGATATAATAGAAATGAAAATCAAAGCTCACAGTTTTATATCTACTAACTTTGATGAGAAAATAATAATTAATGAATATTTAAAATTTGATAAATATGAATAAAAAAATTGTAATTAGAATTATACCAAAACTAAAAATTGGCGGAGTAGAAAGAGGTATATTGAAAGAGATTGAATTATTAAAAGTAAACACATCTCTTAATATAAGCTATCATTTGATTATTATAGAAAAATCAGACTTACTCATCGAGAGTTTCCCACCACACATTACAGTTCATTACTTGAATACTAAATTTTTTAATTTCATTAAGATATCCAAAAAAATATTGTCAATCCGTCAATCTCCTGATGATAAAATTATAGTCATATCATCATTATGGAAATCTCACATTCAAAATATTGCTTCCTATATTTTAAGTCGTGGAAAATTTAAAAAAGGAGTTTTTTTCCACTCTGATAATTATGCTCATATTATAGATAAAATAGTTTCTAAGATATCATTTCATTATTCTGATTTTGTATTGTTTGATTCAGAAAAAACTATGGCTGCATATCAAACAAATAAACAAAAATTCATTATTCCATTTAATTTTAAAAGAAACAATAAGTTATATACTGAAAAATTAGATCCAAGCTTTGTATATGTTGGGCGAATAAATAAGGTAAAAGGGATAGATAGAGCTATTGATTTATTCAGTTATATTAATAAAAAAATACCCGATGCTAAATTTGACATATTTGGTCCTGATGAAGGTGAATTAAATAATCTTAACCATAAAGTTTCATCATTAGGTATGACAAATAACATTACATTTTATCCATCTATATCCTATGAAATGGTTGATAGTATTCTTGTTAACTACACTTTTTATCTCCAATTAAGTCATCGTGAAGGTTTGGCTGCTTCAGTTATGCAAGCTCAATCCATGGGGCTAATACCCATTGTAACACCTGTCGGCGAAATTCCGTTCTACTGTCACGATGAATATAATAGTATTATTGTTAATCACACCTCATCATATGAGAAAAAATCTCAAGTAATATCACGTTTACTTAAAGATACAAGTATTCTCCTGAGAATGAAAAAAAATGCTATCGACACAGTTAAAGAGTATCCTTCTTACGATGATAAATTTATTGAAATGCTAACCACAATATCATAACTACCTTTCTTTAATAAAAATGAATATTACACAGGATTTTTAATGAAATATCTTGTAACTGGCTCTGCTGGATTTATTGGTTTTCACATCGCGATGAAATTATTAAAATCTGGCCATCATGTTGTTGGTGTTGATAATATCAATGACTACTACAGTATAGAATTGAAAAAATCTCGTACTGCTAATTTAATAAAAATGAGTAATTTTACTTTTCATCAATTAGATATCACGGATAAAGATCAAATATTCACATTATTCAGGAATGAGAATTTTGACAAGGTCATTCATCTTGCGGCCCAAGCTGGTGTTAGATATTCATTAATTAATCCATATTCTTACGCAGATTCTAACTTGACTGGTTTTTTAACTATTCTGGAAAGTTGTCGAAACCACAAGATTAAACATCTGATTTATGCTTCATCAAGCTCTGTTTATGGCTTAAATAGTAAACTACCTTTTTCGACACATGATTCCACTTCCCAGCCAGCATCTCTTTATGCTGCAACAAAAAAAGCCAACGAATTAATGGCTCATAGCTACTCCCATCTTTATGGGATTCCAACGACTGGCTTGCGCTTTTTCACTGTATACGGTCCTTGGGGGCGGCCAGATATGGCACTATTTAAATTTACGTCTGCTATCATTAATAAAATACCTATTGATGTTTATAATAACGGAATGCTATCCAGAGACTTCACCTACATTGATGATATTGTTGAAGGTATTTATCGGATTGCAGATATAATACCTACAAATGTCTCAAATAATATTGGTAATGCTACTCCATTTAGTATCTATAACATTGGTAATGGATCCCCTGTCTCTTTAATAGATTATATTAGTTCACTTGAGAAACATTTGGGTATTGAGTCAATTAAAAATATGTTGCCAATGCAGCCTGGTGATGTTTACAGTACATGGGCTGATACCAGTGATTTTATCAATGCCACTGGTTATAAACCACAGGTAGATATTGATGAAGGAATTGAACAATTTGTTAGTTGGTATAAGAAGTACTATAAAGTCTAGTTATCATTAATTACATGATTACTTCTGAGTTATACTTCTTATGTTAATACTAGTTATGTCTTATTAATTATGCCGAATTTTTTGTAGTCATATATAAATCGCTAGTACTATTTGCGTAATAATATCTGACATGTTTATTATTCATAAATTACCATGCTCAACATCGTCTTATTCGAACCTGAAATACCACCTAACACCGGTAATATCATCCGCTTATGTGCCAATACCGGCTTTCGGCTGCATCTTATTCACCCGCTGGGGTTTACCTGGGATGATAAACGTCTGCGCCGGGCCGGGCTGGATTACAGTGAGTTTGCGGATATCAAACATCATCATGATTATTACGCCTTTCTCGACAGCGAGGGGCTGAGTGCTGATAATGCTCAGTCGCCGACCGGTAACCGGGTATTTGCGCTGACGACCAAAGGCACACCGCGTCACAGTAATGTCAGCTATCAGGCCGGGGATTATCTGCTGTTCGGGCCGGAGACTCGTGGGCTGCCGCCTTATGTACTGGATAATATGCCGGTTGACCAGAAAATCCGTGTACCGATGCTGCCGGACAGCCGCAGTATGAATTTATCCAATACCGTTGCAGTGATTGTGTTTGAAGCCTGGCGGCAACTGGATTATGCCGGGGCGTTATTGCGGGATTAACGATACTCTGTATTCCGGACACAAAAAAGACAGCCTTGGCTGTCTTTTTTACTTTTGGTTGCCGGAGCCGAAAACTAAATCCCCTCGCACCCGTTAAAGTGCTGATCCATATCCAAAGAGGGTTTCTCACAGCCCGGTTTACCTACGATCTTTGCCGGGACACCTGCAACCGTGGTGTGTGCCGGGACCGGGTGCAGAACCACGGAGCCTGCGCCGATTTTGGCACCGCGTCCGATTTCGATATTACCGAGGATTTTTGCACCCGCACCGATCATCACGCCTTCGCGGACTTTCGGGTGGCGGTCGCCGCCGGTTTTGCCGGTACCGCCGAGGGTAACGGATTGCAGGATGGAGACATCGTTTTCCACTACAGCCGTTTCGCCGATGACAATGCCGGTTGCGTGGTCAAACATAATGCCATGACCGATTTTTGCTGCCGGGTGGATATCCACACCAAATGTCACGGAAACCTGATTCTGAAGGTAGGTTGCCAGGGCGCGGCGGTTCTGGTTCCACAGCCAGTTGGCGATACGGTAAGCCTGCAGGGCATGGAAGCCTTTCAGGTAGAGCAGCGGCGTGGAGTATTTATCCACTGCCGGGTCGCGCAGACGGACGGCTTTGATATCCATTGCGGCAGATTTAATCATCTGCGGATCATTGTGATACGCCTCTTCCACGATTTCACGGACAGAAATCGCCGGCATGGTCGGGGTTGCCAGTTTGTTGGCCAGCATAAAACTGAGCGCGCTGCCCAGGTTTTCATGCTTGAGTAATGTCGCATGGAAAAAACTGGCCAGCATCGGCTCACAATCAGCAAAGTCCCGCGCTTCCTGCTTTATATAGCTCCAGACTTCTTCCAGTTCTTCGTAGGACATAATTACCTCACAGACTTCGGATAAAAAACGGGCTTAAAAATGCTCACCTTCTTCTTTGGTGGCACGACCCAACAGGGCACGGGCAGCTTCGAGCACATCTTTATTGCAGTAGAGTATTTGATAGATTTGCTCGGTGATAGGCATTTCAACGCCTGCACGCTCTGCCAGCGCACGCACTTCTTTGGTATTACGGTATCCTTCCACCACCTGACCGATACGCTCCTGCGCTTCATCCACGCTCACGCCCTGCCCCATCATCATGCCGAAACGGCGGTTACGGGACTGGTTGTCAGTACAGGTCAGCACCAGGTCACCCAGACCAGCCATTCCCATAAAGGTAGACGGATCTGCGCCTAATGCCACACCCAGGCGGGTCATTTCTGCCAGGCCACGGGTGATAAGCGCGGTTCGCGCATTGGCACCAAACCCCATACCGTCAGAGATCCCCGCGCCAATCGCAATGACGTTTTTCACGGCACCGCCGAGCTGGATCCCGATAAAGTCCGGGTTTTTATAGACGCGGAAGCTTTTTCCGCAGTGGAAAAGCTGCTGAACCTCATCGGCAAAGGCAGGTTCTGTCGCCGCGACAGCAATCGCTGTCGGCAGGCCGGCAGCCAGCTCTTTGGCAAAAGAGGGACCGGAGATCATGGCCAGCGGAATGTTATCCCCGAGGACGTCACGCACCACTTCACCCAGCAAACGTCCGGTTTCTGCTTCCAGACCTTTGGTCGCCCAGATAATCCGGGCATCAGGCCGCAGCAGCGGTTTGACACGTTTGAGCACATCCCCGAACACGTGGCTCGGCACCACCAGCAGAATATTACGGCTGGCCGCGAGGGCTTTTTCGAGGGAGGCTTCCGGGATCAGGGTATCCGGGAACGGGACATCCGGCAGAAATGCCTGATTGGCGCGATCGGCCTCAAGCTGGCGGATGTGTTCCGGGTCATGCCCCCACAGCACCACACGGTGCCCGTTACGGGCCAGTGTGATCGCTAAAGCGGTGCCGTATGAACCGGCACCGAGTACAGTCATAGAAGCGTCTGTCATTATGCTTCCTGTGTATCTTCCTGCGCAGCCTGCTGTTGTTCCTGCTGCTGCAGATAGTTCATGAACAGTGCATCGAAGTTAACTGGTGCCAGGTTCAGCTGAGGGAATGTACCGCGACCAACCAGGCCTGCGATGCACTCACGGGCATACGGGAACAGGATATTCGGGCAGTATGCACCCAGGCAGTGCGCCAGCTGAGTACCTTCCAGACCGCCGATGGTGAAAATACCGGCCTGCTGAACTTCACACAGGAATGCGGTTTCTTCGCCCATGGTCGCGGTCACGGTGACGCGCAGAACGATTTCATAAACGTCATCAGCCAGTTTGGTTGAACCGGTGTCCAGATCCATCTTCACTTCCGGCTGCCACTCCTGCTGGAAAACGGCAGGTGCATTCGGCGCTTCAAAAGAAATATCTTTGGTGTAAACGCGCTGAATGTTAAAAGACATTTCTGTGTTTTGTTGTTCTGACATAGTGTTACCTTTTGATATCCATATAAAGAGTGTGTGTTACAAAGGGGATGTTCCAATCATCCTTTGCCGGATTACTTTTTGCTGCGGGAAAGCGGTAAGTTATCACCGGTCCAGCCTGAGAGGCCGTCTTTCAGCACAAATACACGTTCAAAACCGGCTTTGAGCAGGCTTTCAGCCGGTTTGACCAGCTCCATACCGTTGGCGGAAACCAGGATAACAGGGCGGTTTTTGTGTTTTTCCACTTCACCAAGGTTGTTGTCTTTAATTTCTGACGGCGTCAGATTGACCGCGTCAATGATATGACCACGGCGGAAATCGTCCCGGGTACGGGTATCCACGACAATCGCTTCTTCTTTATTCATCAGTGCGATAGCAGCAGAACGCGGAATTGTTTTCACTTTTGAAAACAGTCCTTTGACAGTCAGTACGATGACTGAGATCAGTAACGCGACCCATACAAGGCTGATAATAGGGTGCTTACTGACAAATGGCATAATTTCTTGCAGCATGGGGGACAATAACTCCCGTTGGTTAATAACAAAGATCAAAGGGCAGAAGTATACCTGTGTGCCGGTTCAAATACAGCCGGTCTTGCCCGGGTTATGGCTGTTTTCATCGTAATTTTGCGGCGCATGCCGCGAAAATTCATTTTTCCGACAGACAGAGGGGTTAATTTACCATTGATTCGCGGCTAAGGTAAAAAACAAACGCAACAAATTCGCGGTGAATCTCTGCCGCCGGATTGTCCCGAAGTGTAAATCCCGGACAACAGGACTGGTAACGCTCTAAATGGCATGGAATAATTGTAGTTTAGAATAGTTAAATACGATCGTTTCTTTGGCGCAACGGCAGGGTCAGATAAATTGGCGCATAAGCACGTTTTCCGCACACATTCCCGCCGGGTATCCCCCGGTGTCCGCACATTGCTGGCAGCACTGCTGTTGCCGGTCTCTTTTGCTGTTTCTGCCGCCAATACAACCACCGCTGACGCCAGCAAGAATGAGCTGAAAAATCTCCAGCTGAATATCGCGGAGAAAGAAAAGAGCGTCAAAGAGCAGCAGGGAAAACGTGCGAATCTGTTAACCCAGCTGAAAAATCAGGAAAAGGATATCGCCGCTGCCGGTCGTGAACTCTATTCCACGCAAAAAACCCTGAAACAGCTCGATGGTGAAATCACCTCTCTCAGTTCTGACATCAGGCAGCTGGATGCAAAGCAGAAATCTCAGCGGGCGCTGCTGTCAAAACAGCTGGATGCGGCATTCCGTCAGGGGCGTCATCAGGGTATTGAACTGATTTTCAAGGGTGAGGAAGGTCAGCGTGATGAGCGGATCCTCGCCTATTACACCTATATCGGTGCCGCGCGGGAAAAAACCATTGCAGAGCTGGAAGAAACCACTCAGCTGCTGCACGCCCGCCGTCAGACCGAACAACAAAAACGTGCAGAGCAGAAAAAACTGCTCGGCAAACAGCAGAGTGAAAAGAAAAAGCTCGACAACGCCCAAATCGCGCGTAAATCCACGCTGACCGAGCTGGAGCGCTCGCTGAAAGCTGATCAGAAAGATTTGCTGGTGATGCGGCAAAACGAAAGCCAGCTGCGCAACAAGATAGCCAAAGCGGAGCGTGAGGCCAAAGCCCGTGCGGAACGCGAGGCCCGTGAAGCCGCCCGTATCCGTGAAAAACAGGCGCAGGCGAAGAAAAAAGGCTCTACCTATACCCCGACTCAGGATGAACGTTCGCTGATGTCCCGTACCGGGGGACTGGGCCGTCCTGCCGGTCAGGCTGTCTGGCCGGTTCGTGGTCCGCTGGTACACCGTTTCGGTGACAGTATTTCCGGTGAACTGCGCTGGAAAGGTATGGTGATTGGCGCGCCGGAAGGCACACAGGTAAAAGCGGTGGCGGATGGTCGTGTCCTGCTGGCGGACTGGCTGCAGGGCTATGGCCTTGTGGTGGTGGTTGAGCACGGTAAAGGGGATATGAGCCTTTACGGGTATAACCAGAGCGCACTGGTGAATGTGGGTGATCAGGTGAAAGCCGGTCAGCCGGTTGCACTGGTGGGCAGCAGCGGAGGTCAGGAAAAACCGGGCCTCTATTTTGAAATCCGGCGCCAGGGACGGACGGTTAACCCGCAGCCCTGGCTGGGGAGATAGCACACCGTGACTTACCGGCAGAAAACAAAAAATATCTTACTGACTTCGTTACTTTTTATCACTTCGTCACTGATAACGTTTTCTGCCGCTGCAGCGCAGCTCGCCATTGTGATCGATGATTTCGGCTACCGCAAACAGGATGATAACCGCATCCTGGAACTGCCGCCGCAGGTCTCGATCGCTATCCTGCCAAACTCCCCGTTCGGCAAAGAGATGGCGGAGAAAGCCCACCGTCAGGGCCGGGAAATTCTTATTCATATGCCGATGGCACCGATCAGCAAACAGCCGCTGGAACGCAATACCCTGCGCCCGTCCATGAGTGCCGCAGAAATTGATACCCTGATCAAAGCCGCGATTGCCAGCGTGCCGTATGCCACCGGGATGAATAACCATATGGGCAGCGCAATGACCTCTGATCTGACCGCCATGCAGCATGTGATGGCATCCCTCTCCGGCTCCGGTTTTTATTTCCTCGACAGTGTGACCATCGGCAGCACCAAAGCCACACAGGCTGCACAGGGAACGCCGGTCCGGGTACTGCGCCGCCAGGTTTTTCTGGATAATGTGCAGACAGAGGAAGAGACCCGCAAACAGCTGAACCGGGCGGTTGCGCTGGCACGTCAGCAGGGATCGGTGATCGCCATCGGGCACCCGCATCCGTCAACGGTGCGCGCACTGCATAAACTCATCCCGCAACTGCCGCCGGATATTCAGCTGGTGTCACCGGGATATATGCTGACGCATGCCGGTAAACCCTCCGCCGTAAAACCGCAGCCGGAGAAACCGGTCGTACCGGTCAAACCTGCGGAGAAGGAAAAACCGTGGCTGACACCAATGACAGAACAGTGCGAAGGTAAAGCAGAAATCGGCGGGGAGTTCTACGTCAGCTATATCAACCTGCTGGCAGAAGCGGTCATGAGAGATCAGCTGAACGGCAACGTGGCAGAAGTGCTGTCCTCCATCCGTATGGCGCTACCGCAGGCGGATACCACACCGCCTGCGGCAAAAGAATCAGTCAGTACTGATCTGAAGGCGGCGGAACATCATGCCGATAACCGCGCGGCTGATCCACAGAGTCAGCACGACACAGACCGCCGCCATCATCCATAACTCTGTTTCCCCGACGTGCCGGAAACTGTCGCTGATTAATACGATAAAAAGCGTCCCCGCCGTTACGGCGGCCATAGCCAGAAGACTGAATACGGTGCTGAGCAGAACAGATATTACCAGAGGTCTGATTTTCAGTATTCCGCCGTCCGGCGGAAACCGGTGCCGGACAAAAAGAAAAATAATACCGCACAACACCAGCAGACCTGCCGCCGTGATGTACACATTATCAGAAACCGGTTCCGCTATTCCGCCCGGGAAATGTTTTGCTATCACCGCTGTCAGAAATGATGCCGCCATCCACAATAAATACACTACCCCGGTACTGAACAACACGGCGTAAATATCCGGTGATTTTCCGTCCGGAATAACGGCCGGATAACTGACTTTAAGATAATAAGCCGCCGTCAGACGGGTGGCGATACCGAGTAATACAAAAGAAATCAGGTACAGAAAAATATCGACCGTTTTTATCATCAGAATAACATCGGAAAATCCGGAGCCATCTGCAATGATTTGCGCCGCCAGATTACGGAGCCACTCCGCCTTAAGGGCACCGAGCATACTGTTTACCGTATACAGAAATATTGTCAGGCCGATAACTGCCAGCACTGTTTTCCGGTTCAGTTCGGTTATCCGGTTATGATAAAAAAGGAGTGATGTCAGGGTGAAAATACCGGTCAGCTGGATCAGCTGAAAAGAAAATACCCGCGACAAATACGCCGCTAATGTTAAATCAGGCGAGCCGGCACTGACAGACGGATAAGAAACCAATATCAGCGAACCACCCAGGATAAGCATATAAGCCAGTACAAATAATAACGGTAACCGGAAAACGGTGGTCGTGTTCATGTCTGTTCCTTTAAAGCCCGCAGACCGGGCACATCATCAATCATGTTCCGTGTATAACAGATTATCGCCGGAAAACCCTCAGATGTCACCGGCGGGAATAAAGACGGGAGATGCATTCAGCGCTGATTCAGGCTGCGGTAACTGTGCAGTTCTTTATTGCCGTCCATGACCAGAACATCCTCCGGCGGCTGATAACAATCAGACAGCGGGGAAACACAGCGCCGCTCATCATGCTGACGTAACCCCAGCCAGTCGCTGATCAGCCAGTAATCCGCACTGCCGGAATAGAGGGATTCTATTTTCCGCCCGCGCGGATACTGCCCGGCCAGTTTTTCGCTGTACCAGATATACATCGGGATGTCATAGGAGTCCCTGACCGGATCCGCAATGCCGTGAACATATTCAGTATCACCGCTGAGGTGTTTCCTGACCATACCGTGATCTGAAAAATAAAGCATCGATGAGCGGCTGTCCGCCAGCTGCGCGGTAATATCCCCCAACAGGGCATCCGTATAATAGACGGAATTCAGGTAACAGTTTTCTTCCCGTCCGCCGGAGAACGGCAACAGTATTTTGTCTTCTGTCCGCTCACAGGCCGGCGGGTGACTGCCGTAGAGATGCAGAATAATCAGTTTACGCCCGGGTTGTGCGAGTGCAGCCTCCAGATCCGGCAGCAGTGTCCGGTCATCAATGATAATCTCATTCCGGCGTGTTACCTCTGCCCGGAATGAAATGGCCGCAATCAGCCCGTATCCCATTCCGCCGACTCCCTGATTGCTGTACCAGTACGTTTTCAGGCCGGCGGACTGCGCCAGTGTCAGTATATTATCCGCATAATCCGCGAAGTTACCGGTTTGCCCCGGCTGAACATTCGCAATCGATGCCGGTACAGATAAAATAGTGACCGGTGCCGGAGAGACCGCATTGGTAAATACCAGCATATTTTTCTGCTGCGCAACCGCCAGCGGGGTGGTGTCCTCTGCCCTGCCATACAGACTGAGATCATGACGGCGGGCCGATTCACCAATCACCAGCACATAGTTTTCAATTTCATCATTGACCATGTCATAGCGGAACACCGGCTGCCGGGTTCTGACTTCATTGATCAGCAACTGCATATGATGCACACGGAAAAAAGTGCCGAGAGGATAAAACGGTGAGTGTTTGGTCAGAGATTCCCCCCAGACAAAATCATCCGAGCGGTATTTACCGTTAAAATAATAAAGTGAACTGCTGATCACCAGATACGCCAGGAAAACCACAACCGTATTACGCAGTGTCCGTGCGGAAAAACTGCGCCCGATATACCGGCAAAACAGGTAAAACATCACCGTTCCTGCGAAAAATACCACCAGATACGGCCAGTACATCAGTGTCATTGCCCCGGCTTCTGCCGGGGTGGTTGCCATCAGGGTTTCCGCCAGTGTTTCACTGAATCCGGACTGATAAACCTGCCATAAAAAAAACCGCATTCCCTGAATCATACAGAAAAACAGCACCAGTATACCGGCAATAATCCGCCCGGCCGGGTGGCGGGTCAGCCAGCCGCAGGTCAGCAGAAACATCACGGTAAACAACACCGTTTTTATACTGTGTGCCACACCGTGGTTATCATCGATATAAAACAGAACAACGGCCAGAAGCGCGGTTAATAACAAACTGATTTTTTTCATACTGTAATACTGACCGGAAACAGATAAAAGAAACTGAATAATACCTTAACTTTTTCGGTTGTACTGTGCGGTACTCCCGTCAGCGCTATTTTTTCATCCACGTCTGCCCTCCTTCAATGCTATGATAAAAGCAGTGATTTTTTCATTTTCTTAAATGAACCGAACAGAGGAATGCGTGATGATTATTGTCACCGGCGGTGCCGGCTTTATCGGCAGCAATATTGTAAAAGCACTGAATGATGACGGTTACACAGATATTTTAGTCGTGGATAACCTGAAAGACGGCACCAAATTTGTCAATCTGGTCGATCTGAATATCGCCGATTACATGGATAAAGAAGATTTTATTGCCGGTATTGTCGCCGGGGATGATTTCGGGGATGTTGAGGCGGTATTCCATGAAGGTGCCTGCTCATCCACCACCGAGTGGGACGGCAAGTACATGATGGATAATAACTATCAGTACTCCAAAGAACTGCTGCATTATTGTCTGGATCGCCGGATCCCGTTCCTGTATGCCTCTTCTGCCGCCACCTACGGCGGGCGCAGTGACAATTTTATTGAAGATCGGCAGTATGAAAAACCATTGAATGTATATGGTTATTCCAAGTTCCTGTTTGATCAGTATGTCCGTGAAATACTGCCGGAAGCAGAGTCTCAGATCTGCGGTTTCCGTTATTTCAACGTCTACGGCCCGCGTGAAGGCCATAAAGGCAGCATGGCGAGTGTCGCTTTCCATCTGAATAATCAGATTTTAAACGGCGAAAACCCGAAATTATTCTCCGGCAGTGAAAACTTCCTGCGCGATTTCATCTATGTGGGTGATGTGGCGGATGTCAACCTGTGGTTCTGGAAAAATGCCAAATCCGGTATTTTCAACTGCGGCACCGGTCGTGCGGAATCTTTTCAGGCTGTCGCCGATGCCGTGACCAACTTCCACAGTGATCGCCAGTGCGCGCTCGATTACATTCCGTTCCCGGAAAAACTGAAAGGCCGCTATCAGGCTTATACCCAGGCAGACCTGACCAATCTGCGTGCCGCGGGTTATCCGGGCGAATTCAAAACGGTCGCCGAAGGTGTTCGTGAATATATGGCTTGGTTAAATCAGGGAAATTAATTAAACGCACATGAAAATTCTGGTGATCGGGCCGTCGTGGGTCGGTGACATGATGATGTCACAAAGCCTTTACCGTACCCTGAAAACACGTTATCCGCAGGCAACGATTGATGTGATGGCACCGGCGTGGTGCCGTCCGCTGCTGGCAAAAATGCCGGAAGTGGATGAGGCTATCGCCATGCCGCTCGGTCACGGCGCTCTGGCTCTCGGCGAGCGCCGCCGTCTGGGGCATTCCCTGCGTGATAATAAGTATGATCGTGCTTATGTGCTGCCGAACTCGTTAAAATCAGCGCTGGTGCCGTTTTTTGCGAAGATCCCGGTGCGCACCGGCTGGCTGGGTGAGATGCGTTATGGTCTGCTCAACGATCACCGGAAACTCGACAAAGCCGCTTTTCCGCTGATGGTGCAGCGCTATGTTGCCCTCGCGTATGATAAAGCGGATGTCCCTGCCGCCACCGCTCTGCCACAGCCTCTGTTGTGGCCGAAGCTGGTGGTGCGGGATGAGGATATCGCAGAAAGTATGGCGGCGTTTAATATCAGCGATCACCGCCCGGTTATCGGTTTTTGTCCGGGAGCTGAATTTGGCCCGGCAAAACGCTGGCCGCATTATCACTACGGTGAATTAGCGAAGAAACTGATTGATGAGCGCGATGTTCAGATAGTCCTGTTCGGCTCGGAAAAAGATCACGCTGCCGGTGAGGAAATCCTCGCCATGCTCAGTGATGAACAGCGCGAAAACTGCCTGAATCTGGCCGGAAAAACCTCGCTGGAGCAGGCGGTAAACCTGATTGCCGGTTGTCATGCCATTATCACCAACGATTCCGGTCTGATGCATGTGGCTGCCGCACTGGATCGCCCGCTGGTTGCTTTATACGGCCCGAGCAGCCCGGATTTCACGCCGCCGCTGTCAGAGAAAGCCCGCGTTATCCGTCTGATCTCCGGTTATCACAAAGTCCGCAAAGGAGATGCCCATGAGGGCTATCATCAGAGCCTGATTGATATTCAGCCGGCGCAGGTGCTGTCTGAACTGGACGATTTGCTGAAGAGTTCCCCGCCATGCGCCGTGTGTTAATCGTCAAAACCTCGTCGATGGGGGATGTGCTGCATACCCTGCCCGCACTGACCGATGCCGTGCAGGCATTCCCAGAGATCACGTTTGATTGGGTGGTTGAAGAGGGTTTTGCCCAGATCCCGGGCTGGCACGCTGCTGTTGATCGCGTCATTCCGGTCGCTATCCGCCGCTGGCGGAAAAACTGGTTCCGCCGTGATATCCGTGATGAACGCCGTCAGTTCCGCGAAGCCGTACAATCACAGACGTATGATGCTGTCATTGATGCGCAAGGACTGATTAAAAGTGCCCTGCTGGTCACGCGGCTGGCACATGGGCGCAAACATGGCTACGACCGGCACAGTATCCGCGAGCCGCTGGCGAGTTTTTTCTATGATGAGAAACACGCTGTCAGTAAAACACAGCATGCTGTTGAGCGCATCCGTCAGCTTTTTGCCCTGAGTCTCGGCTATGAGAAACCGCAGACACAGGGGGATTACGCGATTGCCGCCCATTTTCTGAATAACCGGATAATCTCACCGGATAACGCGCCGTATCTGGTCTGTCTCCACGCCACCACCCGTGATGCCAAACACTGGCCGGAATCACACTGGCGGGCGCTGTTTGCACAACTGGCTGATACTGATCTGCATGTCCGTCTGCCGTGGGGCGCACCGCATGAACAGGAGCGGGCGCTGCGCCTGGCGGAAGGATTCACCCATGTGCATGTATTGCCGAAATTATCACTGGCGGATGTGGCGGCAGAAATTGCCGGTGCGGAAGGCGTGATTTCAGTCGATACCGGGCTGAGTCACCTGACAGCCGCGCTGGATAAACCCAATATCACCCTGTACGGCCCGACAGACCCGGGGCTGATCGGCGGTTACGGTAAGGGGCAGTTTGCCCTGACATCAAAGGACGGGGATTTATCCTCTGTCAGTGCGGATGATGTGCTCGCCGCCATGGCAGAGCACATGCCGCGTTAAGATTATGATGCGTGACGCTGTGCGAGTTTCCGCTGATAAAACTCCGCCAGCGTCATCCCTTCTGCCCGCTGTGCGATATACGCAAACAGCTGCTCCAGATCATCATACAGTGCATCAATCGCTGCCTCATCCCTGAATGTCGGGCTGCCGCCCGGCATAAATTCAGATGAATGCAGCATAAACTCGATATGATCATTTCCCTGCGCCAGGCAGGCATCCACCACCTGCTGCATCTGTGCCAGATTCCCGCCTTTCGGTCGCAGCCAGTTCACGGACGGCGAGCGTTTTTTGCCGCGTAACTTATCATAAAACTGTTTCAGGCCGTTCATCAGCGGGGAATGACGGAACTGCACACTCATCGGCACCTGTAACAGCGCTGAATCCCCGGGACGACGGATATCATTCAGATCCATAAAATAGGCTTCAGACGGAAAATTCAGGTAATTGGTGCCGCCGTTACCGATGGGTGCCGGTGCCCCCGGGGTATATGCCCAGTTCACCCGCGGTGTCACCGAGCAGTCTGTCTGATAACCAAACTCTGCCAGCAAACGGGCATATTTTTCATTGAATGCCCAGCGGCCCGCACGGTGGCTGACCATTTTGGTCTGTAATTTATCTTCCAGCAGTGATGTCATGACGTTAATTTTTTCTTTCATCACATCGTCAGGATATTCAATCAGATAGGGCTGGAAGCGATCATCATCGGCTGTCAGTGCCTTCAGCGGCGGGCTGTTCCAGGCGTGTAAATGCATACCGATCTCCCCGGTCTGCCGGGCGATCACATCCTGCGCAAATTCAATATAGGCATCATCGGTTGCCATTTCATAATTGGTCAGCCAGACCGGCTTAAAGCTGTACTTCTCACACAATGCCTGAAAGCGCGGTAAAAACCGGGTATTCTGCGTGGTGATCACCGGACCGGATTCCCAGAGGTTATCCCCTTCCGTATCAAGGGTGATGATAAAAGCGGGTTTCGCCATGGTTGTGCTCCTCACACGTGTGTTGACGGGACGGGCTGAATTAAATCGCAGTACTGGCGGACGATCGTCTGCTGCTCAAACTTCTGATACATCTCCGGTGTGATCACCGGCGGATGTTCATAAACCAGGCGGATTTTTTCCGCCAGGCTCACCGGTGTCATATCGGATAAATAGGCGGTCAATTCGCCGGTCATAATCTCGCCGATCCCGCCCGGACAATGGGTACTGACCACCGGTGTACCGCAGATCAGGGATTCAATCAGAACAGAAGAGAGCCCTTCACTGTCGGAACTCAGTACCACCGCTTTCGCCCCACGGATAACCGGCATTGGTTTTGACTGAAAACCGATAAATTTCACCCGCTCTTCCAGACCGAGTTCAGCCACCTGGCTTTTCAGCGTTTGTGTGGCTGCCGGGCTGCCCTGACCCGCCAGCAACAGTTTGCACGGCAGATTAGCCAGTGCAAACGCGGTCAGTAATCTGTCCTGCCGTTTCACCTCATGAAAACGCCCGAGGTGAACCATGTAATCCTGCCCCCGGTACGGGTTATCTTCCTGCGCCTGGCGCTGAATATCCGCAACATCAAACGGGTTATAAATGGTCACGCACTGCTGCGGCGTGACCCCGACGTTTTCACACAAATCCCGGCACACCGCACCGGACACGCCGATAATATTCCGTCCGTTATACACACGGCGGATTTTTTCCTGTTTCAGACGACGGCGCAGGCCGGTTTTATTGCCGAGGTAACTGGCTGAAAACATGCCGTGCAGGCAAAACCAGACATTCAGCCCGGTCAGTGCCTGTGATACCGCCACAATACGGTCGGTTTTATGCAGATTGGACACCACCAGTGCCGGTTTGCCTTTACGGGCAAACAGACCGGATAAAAACGTATCCATCTTTCCGGCACGTCGCCGGATTTCTGTCTGGCGGTGGAACAATCCCCGGTAGCTGTCTGCAGAAACCTGATAATCCACGCCTTCAGGGATGTCATAATCACGGGTATTGCTGAGTGACAGCAGAGTGACATCATAACCGGCCAGAACCAGCCCGTGGCTCAGGCTCAGCACCACCCGTTCAGCGCCGCCGCCCGGTAAACCGTCAATAATAAATAAAATATGCTGTTTCATTATGCCAGGACCCGCCCGTAGAGATCGATAAGCTGCTGTGATAACGCCGCCGGTGTATAAGGTAAAACCCGCTGCCGCGCGCATGCAGACATCCGGCTGCTGAGGTGATCACAAGGCAGTTGTGAAACCGCGTCTGCCAGACCGGCAATATCCAGCGCATCACAGACAAAACCTTCTTCACCCTGCGTGATAAACTCCGCCCCGCCGCAGGTGGTACTGGTAATCACCGGCAGTGCGCAGGCCATCGCTTCCGGTACCACATTCGGGAACGGATCATACAGCGTCGGCAGCAGCAATCCGTCACTCATCTGATAAAACGGCAGTGTCTGTTTCTGCATGCCCGCAAAACGGATACGATCAGCACACCCCAGAGATACCGCCAGCTGACGATATTTTTTTTCTGCTTTATCCTGACCTATTACCAGCAGCCAGGCATCATTGCGGCTGACAGCCATAATCGCCGCCGCCAGACCTTTGCGTTCAAATCCGGAACCAACGTACACCAGGCATTTTGCCGCCGCCGGGATCTGATGCGTCTGCCGGAGCGCCAGACGCTCAGCTTCCGGCAGCGGATGAAACTTCTCAGAATCAATGCCGTTATAGATGACGGTAATCTGTGACTCTGACAGACCGAAGTCTTCCATCACCTCTTTCTTTACCATCACCGAATTACAAATCACCTGCTTAAAATGCGGGTCATGGTACATCTCCTGCTCCGCCTTCATCACATAACGGTGATACGGTGAGGCAAACAGCAGTTTCGCCCGCCAGGCCGGCAACACCCGCGCCCGCTGTAACAGCCAGCGGCGGTGAACACCATCCCCGGCACGGTAAATATCACAACCGGCGATGCGTTCATGGCTCTGAACAATATCAAATTTTTCATTCTGCCAGCAGGCACGGGCGGCGTGAGCAAATCCGCGCTCACGGCTGATCCGGCCCCATTTCGGCGGATTCACCACATGAATATGCCAGCCGGGAGCCGCAGCGCCCTGCCAGGAGCGGGTGATAACATTCAGATCCAGATTCCGGTTATCCAGTGCTTCCAACGCCCGGGAGACAAAGCGCTCCGCGCCGCCATCCGGACGGTATTTCTGACGGACAATCGCCAGACGCATCTCTTTCATAAATATCTCCGTGCTGCCGCAATCACAGCTTCTGCCGGGATCGGGCTCAGGTAACGTTCATCCGTTCCGGTATCGATATCATCCGGATGCGGTTGTTCGCCGTAATCTGATGCCTTAATAATTTCACCGGTTGCCTGCCACGGTGCCCAGAACACCAGTTTTGTCGGGCCGAACAGGGCTATCATGGGTGTTTTCAGGGCGGCAGCCATATGCATCGGCACGGAATCCACACCGATAAACAGTTTTGCACGATCAATCAGGGCGGCAAGCTGAGGCAACGTCAGTTCTCCGGCAACAGAGACAATGCTGCCGTCTGCCACCGCCTGCTGACACGGTGCCAGAATGGATGCAATCATTGCTTTTTCGCGCGGGTCCGGCCCGCTGCTGAGCACAATCTGATGCCCTTCATCCGCTAATGTGCGGATAACGTCACTCATTTTGTCGTCATCCCAGCATTTATAGAACCAGCGGGACGTCGGCTGTACCACAATATACTCACCGGTCACCTGTTTACGCTGCAAAAGCTGCTCTGTCTTCTGCCGGTCTTCCTCTGAATACGCCATGGTGACATGACTGACAGTCACCGGCAGATTCAGCGGCGCTAACCCGTTAAGATTCTGCTCCACCGTATGCGTGGTCAGTTCCTGTGAAGTATCTGCCAGCAGGGTGTAACATTTTTTCCAGAAAATACTCTGCCGTTTCCGCAGATCCAGCCCGGCGCGGATACGGGCACCGGTGAACCGGGTGACAATCGCGCTGTACCACTGATCCGCGAGATTCACCACCAGATCATAACGGCGCTGTCGCAATGATTTCAGTAAACGCCACTCATGCCCGATACGTTTGCAGGTTCCCTCTTTACGCCAGTCTCTGTCCATGGCAAAAATATGGCTGATGCCGGGATGACGGCTGAGCATCGGTGCCGTTTCCTGATACAGCAGGACATCCACCTCAGCATCCGGGTAATTCGCTTTCAGAGTATTAATCACCGGTGTTATCAGCAGCATATCGCCGTGATGACGGAGTTTTATCACTAAAATGCGCTGTACCGGCGCGGGTGCTGTTTGCATAAGAGTTCCATTGGGGTCAGACAGAAATCAGGGAATAACAGGTATCAATATCTGAGGCACAGATTACCACAAATCGTTCCCGGCAGTATTAACAGATAGCGCAGTGTGTTGTACCGGGCAGCGGGGCTCCGGCTGTCAGCGGCACCGGGTTTATGCTTTTTAATGCGCTATTCGTGTTAGTTTTATGCTACTATTGCCGTAATCTTATCTGCGAAACTGATAAAATGTTACTGCGTGTATACCAGGTTCTGCTTTACCTGATCCAACCTCTTATCTGGTTACGTCTGTTATGGCGCAGCCGCCGCTCCCCGGCCTACCGCAGACGCTGGGGTGAACGTTATGGTTTCTGCAAAGGAAAAACCGGCACCGGCGGTATCATCCTGCACTCGGTTTCTGTGGGCGAAACACTCGCCGCAGTGCCGCTGGTCCGGGCATTACGCCACCATTATCCGACGTTACCCATCACCGTCACCACCATGACACCGACCGGCTCAGAGCGGGTTTTATCAGCATTAGGTGATGATGTTTACCACGTCTATCTGCCTTACGACTTACCGGGGTCAATGAAACGGTTTTTCAATACCGTTCAGCCGAAACTGGTGATCGTCATGGAAACCGAACTGTGGCCGAACATGATAACCGAACTGCACCGCCGGAAAATTCCGCTGGTGATCGCCAATGCCCGTCTGTCCGCGCGCTCGGCTGCCGGTTATAAAAAAGCAGGCAGTTTCGTGAAAACTATCCTGAACCGGATCACGCTGGTCGCGGCCCAAAATCAGGAAGACGGTGAACGCTTTATTGAACTCGGCCTGCGCCGCCAGCAACTGCATGTGACCGGCAGCCTGAAATTCGATATTTCTGTCACGCCGGAACTGGCTGCCAAAGCCGTTACCCTGCGCCGTCAGTGGGCGGCCCGCCGTCCGGTGTGGATTGCAACCAGTACCCATGAAGGCGAAGAAGACATTATTCTCAGTGCCCATAAAACCCTGCTGAAGCACTTTCCGAATCTGCTGCTGATCCTGGTGCCGCGCCATCCGGAACGGTTTGCCAAAGCACGCGAACTGACCGAAAAAGCCGGTCTGACCTATGTCATGCGCAGCAGTAACACCATTCCGTCACCGGAAACACAGGTGGTGGTCGGAGATACCATGGGTGAACTGATGCTGCTGTACGGACTGGCGGATATCGCGTTTGTCGGCGGCAGCCTGGTTGAACGCGGCGGACATAATCCGCTGGAAGCCGCCGCACACGCCCTGCCGGTGCTGATGGGGCCGCACACCTTCAATTTCAACAATATCTGCGGCAAATTACAGCAGGCCGATGCCCTGCTGACCGTCACGAATGAACAAAGTCTGAGTGACGCCGTCAGTAATCTGCTCAATGATGAGGATTACCGGCTGTACTGCGGGCGGCATGCCGCCGAGGTACTTCATGAGAATCAGGGCGCACTGCACCGTCTGATGCAGTTGCTCGGCCCGTATCTGCCGCCGCGGAGCCACTGATGACAGATAAAAAACGTCTCTCTGTTGTAATGATCAGCAAAAACAATGCCGATGTTATCGGTGATTGCCTGAACTCCGTTCAGGGACTGGCGGATGAAATCATTGTGCTCGATTCCGGCAGTCAGGACGACACACTGACCATCGCCCGCGATGCCGAGGCTCAGGTGTATGAAAACCGGGAGTGGCCGGGCTTCGGCCGTCAGCGGCAGATTGCCCAGCAGTATGCCACCGGGGATTATATCCTGATGCTCGACACCGACGAGCGGATCACGCCGGAGCTGAAACATTCGATTGAACAGGTCCTTGCCGCACCGCAGAAAAATACCGTATACCGCTTTGCCCGCCGAAATCTGTTTCTCGGGCGCTTTATGAAACACAGCGGCTGGTATCCGGATCATGTCCTGCGGTTATATCCGCGTGAGCAATATCAGTACAACAGTAACGCAGTTCATGAATCTCTGGAGACTCAGGGTGCCAATGTCATCACACTGAAAGGGGATGTCCTGCACCTGACCTGCCGCGATTTACCTGAGTTTCAGCAAAAACAGTTACGCTATGCTGCTGACTGGGCAAAAGCCCGCCATCTGGCCGGTAAACGCTGCTCTTTCCTCTCTGTGCTGACTCACACCGCCGGTGCGTTCTGTAAAACCTGGCTGCTGAGAGCCGGATTCCTGGATGGCAGACAGGGGCTTATCCTTGCATTTGTGAACGCACAATATACCTTTAATAAATACGCCACCCTATGGTCCGTGAGCAACAACGATGAGTCAGCATCATGAAAACACGCGCAATCTATCCCGGCACTTTTGATCCTATTACCTGCGGTCATATCGATATTCTTGAGCGCGCCTCAAAAATGTTTGATCACATCCTGCTGGCGATCGCCAACAGCAGCCGTAAAAATCCGATGTTTACTCTCGATGAGCGGGTTGCGCTGGCAAAGGACGTGTGTGCTCATATCCCGAATGTGGAAGTGCTGGGATTTTCCGAGCTGATGGCGAATTTTGCCAAAAAGCAAAATGCCAATGTGCTGATCCGGGGTGTCCGGTCTGTTGCTGACTTTGAATATGAATGGCAGCTGGCGAATATGAACCGCCATTTTGCGCAGGATCTCGAGAGTGTTTTCCTGCTGCCGTCACAGAACCTCTCTTTTGTTTCTTCATCCCTGATCAAAGACGTGGCTCTGCATGACGGCGATGTCTCTGCATTTCTGCCTGCGTCCGTTGCACAGGCAATGATGCAAAAACTCGGTAAAGCGTAATCAGTGCTGACAGGCGGGGCAGAAAAACGTGCTCCGCTGACCGACCTTCACCACGTCAATCTTCTGTCCGCAGTTCGGGCAACATTCTCCGTGTTTTCCGTACACAAACAGTTCCTGAGCAAAATAGCCGGGTTTTCCGTCTGACTGTAAAAAATCTTTCAGCGTGGTGCCGCCCTGTTTGATGGATTCCGTCAGTACCTGCTTTATGGTGGTAACCAGGAGGATTACCTCATCCATCGTCAGATCTTTCGCCGGACGCAGCGGATGGATGCGGGATAAAAAGAGGGATTCATTGGCATAAATATTTCCCACGCCTACCACAATTTTATTATCCATCAGCCAGCTTTTGATCGGTGTGTTTCGTTTGCGGGATTTGGCGAACAGATACGCGGCGTCAAAATCATCACTCAGCGGCTCCGGCCCCAGGTTCGCCAGTACCGGGCAGGTTGCCAGGTCATCCGCCCACAACCAGGCACCAAAGCGGCGCGGGTCGGTATAGCGCAGAATTTTACCGTCACCGAGCACCATATCCACATGATCGTGTTTCTCTTCCGGCGTTTCCTCCAAAAGAATTCGCAAACTGCCGGACATCCCCAGGTGAATGATGATCCACCCTTCCGGCAGCTCAATCAGCAGGTATTTTGCCCTGCGCTGCACACTGAGTACCGGCCGGTCACTCAGGCGCTCAATCTGTTCTGACACCGGCCAGCGCAGCCGCCGGTTGCGGACTTCAACATAACGTATGGTATTACCAACAAGATGCGGCTCAATGCCGCGCCGGCTGGTTTCGACCTCAGGTAATTCCGGCACAGATAACTCCTCAGCGATTAACCGGCAGCAGCGGTTGTGCGGCGTCTTCTTTCCCGCCGGTGACCAGCGCCACTGCAATACACAGGAGATAAACAGTAATACTCTCACGGCTGAAGAACAAGACATCTGTCAGGCCATAACCGGCCAGACACAATGTCACCATTATCAGCAACAGGTTCTTATTCCGGATCCCGGCATAGAACAGCGAGAGATAAATCAGCACCAGCAGTACACCACCGATAACCCCCTGCAATGACAACACGTCAATCAATTCACTGTGCAGATGCACCGTCAGGTAGACAGTGATTGAATCACTGATTGTACCGGCTGCTATTTTTTCTGAAATAAAGTCATTACGGGCCTGAAACGATTGTCCCATCGGGGCATGCTTAAAAGCAGACAGCCCTGCATACCACATGGTATAGCGATCACCCAGTGATCCCCCCGGTTTTGACACATCATAACCCTGAGTTTCAGTGATTGCTTCATTTATCCGGGATTTATATAAGAACTCATATGATGAACCTGCAAAAATCAGCAAAAGCACCGCGATAATGCTCACTGTTTTTATATTCAGGCTCTTGCGGAAAACAATGGCGGTATAGCAAACAGAAAGCAGAAGGTAGATAGCTATCGCCGCACGGGTTTGTGTCAGAATAATAATTGCATTGGAAATAATCAGATTAGTAAAAAACAATGTGACATTTAATTTATTTTTTACCTGAATACAATAATGAAGGCTGACAAAAAATATTGCACTGATAAAGTATGCTGCTACTGTTGCCCGGTTTGTATCTAACTCCACCCTGTTTTTATGCAAAACAAAAATATCATAGAGTGCATACAATAAAATATAAAGTGGTAATACCTTGATAATACCTGAAACATATACATTTCTGAAAAATGTCCGCAGTTCACGCTTTAATAAGATACATACACAAAAAATAAATGCTCCGAGTATAATTCTCGACGCAGTAGGAGAATGGTTTTTATAAACACTCATCCCGTCATCATTCATCAGAAATGACCAGGCAACCCGTGAGAGTCCGAACAGCAGAAATGACGCCGCAACAAGCAATGCTGCACGATCACGGAAAAGCATCATTTTTTTGAAAAAGACCAGCCAGAATGTCACGATAACGGATAAATAACTCAGTATAAAATAAGCGTCCCGTGACAAGGTATCCACGAAAGAAGCAATTACCATCGAGAAAGTCATCAGCATACCAATGATAATGGGTAATGTTCTGTTCATCACCATTTAAAAAACGCCTGCTGATTTTATTTTTAAAAACATCATTTTTCTGCTTAGTCTTACTTTAGTACTGAACAGAAAGTGAAATGTTTTAATATCATTAAACCGGTCCATAACAAAACGCGGGAGTTTGCGTTTGTTATTTCTGGATAAATAATCAGAACATACTTTAACAAACAGACCTTCAAACATCACTTTTTCATTTTTATTTTTTACAAAGAAATTTTCCATTGATAAAACAATTTGCAGGAAAAGAACGGTTTTATTCATACTTTTCTCTGTGGATAAGCTGCCGCGATGTTTATAATAGCAATAAATCTGAGTGTCTGTGATCAGAATATTCTGAGCGGCACAAATCACATATGCCGTAATAACCACATCCTCATAGCAATAAATTTCGGGAAACATATCATCTGTCAGGATATCACGGCGGATAAAACGGCCAAGTAAATGCCCTTTCACCATCTTATGTTCCAGATAAAGTTCTTTTAATCTGTCCTGTGTGATGGATACAACCGGTTTATCCTCAATCTCTAATACCGGATGACGGTCGTGATGCTCATCCAGACGGGTTATCAGCAGATCAAACGGATGCTCCCGCATAATATCCATAACCCGGGTCAGCGCACCGTTTTTCAGCATATCATCACTGTCTAACGCTGTGATATATTCGCCGCGGGATAATGAATACGCATAATGACGGACTTTACCAATATTAGAAAAGTTGACTGTTTCAACAACCTTAATAAAATTTCGCGGCTGATAATGATTGATAATATCTAACGATTTATCTGTGGAACCATCATTAATAATGATCGCTTCAACCCGTTCCGGAGAACCATTCTCATTCAGGGCATTATCCAGACTCTCTAATGCGGCCCTGATTGATGACGCCGCATTATGTACTGCAATCATGACCGAAATAACCGGGTTACTCATATCATATTCCAACATTCGTTTTTATCTGTGAAGTAAACTGACTCTGATTCCGGCTATCACTGTCACGCCAACTCAGTAATCATATAAAAACTATATAAAAATAATAAATAAATCAGCCGTTATAGTTGTATGTTCTGACGAGATAATAGTACCTGTAAATGATACAACAATCTGAATATTTTAATACTCTTACAATCAGTATTTAAGATAAGTACCCGATTTATCTGCCATTTTATCGCTAATTAACGTTATGAATGATATCATTTTATATGAAAGCACCAACAATTCATAAAATTACGATATATTATACCAGATAACCCAGAAAGTGAAAACAGATGACCATATTGCCCTCTGCCGTTTACCTTTCTCCGGTAAACAGGCAATAAAAAACCCGGCCGGAGCCGGGTTTTTTCAATCAGAAAGCAGAAATTACTTAATTTTTGCTTCTTTGTACATTACATGCTTGCGAACAACCGGATCGAATTTTTTCATTTCCAGTTTTTCAGGCATAGTACGTTTGTTCTTCGTAGTGGTATAGAAGTGACCTGTACCTTCAGAAGAAACCAGTTTGATCTTTTCGCGAATACCTTTAGCCATTTTTCAGCTCCTTAGTACTTCTCACCGCGGGTACGTAAATCAGCTAAAACAGCTTCGATACCCTTTTTATCAATGATACGCATACCTTTAGCAGATACACGCAGAGTCACGAAACGTTTTTCAGACTCAACCCAGAAACGGTGAGAGTGCAGGTTCGGCAGAAAACGACGTTTGGTCGCATTTAATGCGTGAGAACGGTTGTTACCGCTCATCGGACGCTTGCCAGTAACTTGGCAGACTCGGGACATGTCTATTCTCCAAAAATCTAATCAGCTCGAGCTTTGTATTGGGTGAGGCTGCCTCGTCAGGCTTAGGAGCCCATCTCAGCTTACTTTTGACTCGCCGGGAAATTGCTCTGTCAACCAGCAAAAATATGCTGAGATAGGCTCTTCTCGCCAAACCCAAGATCCTCAAAGGTGGCGTAGTATACGCTTTCCGGCGCAAACGCTCAAGACCCGAACAGTAAAGATCGCGTGTTTCTGCGAAAAAAACTGCTCAGATCATCTCGTGTTCTGCGAACGAAAACATATTGAATTTCCCGACAATCAGGTGATCCAACACGTTTATCCCTACCAGCTCACATGCCTGAACAATTTTTTTTGTCAGCAGGCGGTCAGCCCGGCTGGGGTTTTCGTTACCGGAGGGGTGATTATGCGCCAGAATCACAGAAACTGCATTCACTTTGAGCGCCAGACGCAAAATCTCTCTGGGATGCACTTCCACGCAGTTTACTGTCCCTGAAAACAGCTCTTCATAACGGATAAGCTGGTTCTGGTTATTAAGAAAAAGCACAGCAAAGACTTCCCGCTCCTGCCAAGCCATCCGCTGGTTAAGATAGGCCTTTACGGTACAGGCACTGCTGAGAAATTGTGTTTCCTGAAACTGACTGCTGAAATAGCGCCGGGATAATTCGACAATCGCCTGCATCTGGCAAAACTTACTGTCCCCGATCCCGTTCAGGGATTTGAATTCCTCATACCCGGCGGTCAGCAGCCGGTGCAGTGACCCGAAGACCTCCAGCAGATACTCCGCAAACTGCCGCACCGGCCGCTCACGGGTGCCGGTACGCAAAAAAATAGCCAGTAATTCTGAATCACTCAGAACGGATGCCCCGTAAGCGATCAGTTTCTCTCTCGGCATCAGCGCCGTATTTCCGGTTATATTGTCCATTTTTCCCCCGCCGGTTTCCCTGTTTCACCGGAAAAAGTATGTCAGCTCCGGCGGTTTTTCCGTATAAAACAGGCTATTTTTGCGAGATGCGCCGAAGAAAAAACATTATTTAGCTGGATAAATACACAGCACCCTACCTATACGGCGGTGTTGTGGTAAAATCGCGTATCTCCGAAAAATAACTGGATCAAACACAATGTCCGAACTGACAGGAAAACAGATAGTTCTGGGTATCAGTGGTGGTATCGCAGCCTATAAAGCCCCTGAGATTGTCCGCCGTCTGCGTGACCGGGGTGCCATTGTCCGTGTCGCCATGACACCCGCTGCGACCGCATTTATCACCCCGCTCACACTCCAGGCCGTTTCCGGCTTCCCGGTGGCTGAAAGTGTGCTTGACCCTGCTGCGGAAGCGGCAATGGGTCATATTGAGCTGGGAAAATGGGCGGATCTCATTATTCTCGCGCCCGCCACCGCTGATCTGATTGCCCGCCTGAGCGCCGGTATGGCAAATGACCTGGTCACCACTATCTGCCTGGCCTCTGATGCCACCATCGCCGTTTCACCGGCCATGAACCAGCAGATGTACCGTGCGCAGACCACACAGGAGAATCTCGCACACCTGGAACAACTCGGTTTTGCCGTCTGGGGGCCGGACAGCGGCAGCCAGGCCTGTGGTGATATTGGTCCGGGACGCATGCTGGATCCGTCAGAGATAGTCTCACGGGCAGAACAGCACTTCCGTAAAAAACAGGATATGTCCGGCATCCGTCTCGCCATTACCGCCGGGCCGACACGCGAAGCACTCGACCCGGTGCGTTTTATCAGCAATCACAGCTCCGGTAAAATGGGTTTTGCCATTGCCGCAGCTGCCGCAGCACGCGGCGCGGATGTCACGCTGATTGCCGGGCCTGTCACACTACCGACACCACCGGGTGTTAAACGTATTGATGTCAGCAGTGCCTGTGATATGAATGATGCTGCACAAAAAACAGCCCCGCAGCAGGATATTTTTATCGGCTGTGCCGCCGTTGCCGATTACCGCGCCAAAGCGGTTGCGCCCGAGAAGATTAAAAAACAGGGCGACGAAATCACCTTCACGATGGTGAAAAACCCGGATGTGATCGCCGGTGTCGGCGCACTGGAAAAAAACCGGCCATTTGTGATTGGATTTGCAGCGGAAACCCAAAATGTGGAAGAATACGCGCGCGGTAAGTTGGTGAAAAAACAGCTCGATATGATTTGCGCCAATGATGTTTCTGTTGAAAACCAAGGGTTTAACAGTGATAACAATGCCCTGCATCTGTACTGGCATACCGGCGATATCAGCTTACCGAACATGAGCAAATCAGAGCTCAGCCACCATTTACTGGACGAAATACTGAAACACTATGACCAAAAAAATCGACATTAAGATTCTTGATCCGCGCATCGGCGGGGAATTTCCGTTACCGGCCTACGCCACGCCGGGCTCTGCGGGTCTGGACTTACGTGCCTGCCTGGATGAAGCCACTGAGCTGAAGCCGGGCCAGACACTGTTACTGCCGACCGGCCTTGCTGTCCATATTGCCGACCCGACCCTGGCGGCAATGGTGCTGCCGCGCTCCGGGCTCGGTCACAAACATGGTGTGGTTCTCGGCAACCTGGTGGGCTTAATTGACTCTGATTATCAGGGCCAGCTGATGGTATCCGTCTGGAACCGTGGCGATACCACCTTCACAATTGAGCCGGGCGAGCGTATCGCACAGATGATTATCGTTCCTGTTGTTCAGGCTGAATTCAATATTGTTGAAGAATTTACCGAAAGTGAACGCGGAGCCGGCGGATTTGGCCATTCAGGCCGTCAATAATACTAATAACGCCGTTATCTCCGCCACTTTTCTGACAGCCGTACTGGTGTACCGCTGTCAGTCGGCAGATGTGTTTTTGCGTTAACGCAGGGGTTTTATCTGACATGGCAGAAAGTACAAAAAAGAAGAACAGGCGCGAGGAGATCCTGCAGGCGCTTGCGCAGATGCTTGAGTCCAGCGACGGCAGCCAGCGTATAACAACCGCCAAACTTGCCGCCAGTGTGGGTGTTTCAGAAGCAGCGCTCTATCGTCATTTTTCCGGCAAAACAAAAATGTTCGACAGCCTGATCGTATTTATTGAGGACTCACTGATTTCGCGGATAAACCTCATTCTTCAGGATGAAAAAGAGACAATCTCGCGGATCAAACTGATTCTGATGCTGATTCTGGGATTCTCTGAAAAGAACCCCGGCCTGACCCGTATCATGACCGGTCACGCACTGATGTTTGAGCAGGATAAATTACAGAGCAGAATTAATCAGTTGTATGAACGGATCGAAGCTCAGTTGCGTCAGGTCTTAAAAGAAAAGCGGATCCGTGACGGCAGCGGTTTTACTTATGACGAAAGCCTGTTAGCATCTCAGTTACTCGCCTTTTGCGAAGGCATGCTGTCCCGTTTTGTACGCTCAGAATTTAAGTACCGGCCAACACAGGAATTTGAAACCCGCTGGCCGTTGCTCCTTGCACAACTTCAGTAATACCATTTTTAGTTAAACTACTCACCCCGCCCGTTTTATTGGGCGAGGGCTTTTTTTTGCCTGTTGTCCGGCTCAGATTTCAATCCCGTACTGCTCACGGTAAGCCCGTACAGCCTGCAAATGGGTATCCATCTGCGGATCTTCCGCCAGATAACTGATTAAATCATTCAGTGTGATAATGGAAAATACCTGACAACCATAGTCCCGCTCCACTTCCTGGACGGCGGATAACTCACCTTTGCCTTTTTCCTGACGATCAAGACTCAGCATCACACCGGCAAGTGTGGCATTGTTTTGTCTGATGATTTCCATTGACTCACGGATAGCTGTTCCGGCCGTGATGACATCATCCACCACCATAATCCGTCCGTTCAGCGGACTGCCGACCAGTGTTCCGCCTTCCCCGTGATCTTTGGCTTCCTTGCGGTTAAAGCAGTACGGCATATCAAGATCATGATGCTCAGCCAGTGCAACGGCTGTTGTCGTTGCAATCGGAATGCCCTTGTAGGCAGGCCCGAACAGGACATCGTACTGCACGCCGCTGTCGCATAATGCTGCCGCATAAAAGCGTCCGAGCAGTGCCAAATCCCGCCCGGTATTGAATAACCCGGCATTGAAGAAATACGGGCTTTTCCGGCCGGACTTCAGCGTAAACTCACCAAATTTCAGTACCTGTTTTTTCATCGCAAGTTCAATAAATTCGCGCTGATAAGCTTTCATCGGGATCTCCTGATTCTGATTGACGGATAACGTGCCTGAATCACAGGCATAAAAAAGGCGACTATCACGTCGCCTTCTGATTAATTTTCTAATGCCGCCTTCTGGGCGGTGAAAATGGTTTCCAGCCCGCCCCTTGCGAGGGCCAGCAGTGATAACAATTCATCATGACTGAACGGCGCACCTTCTGCCGTGCCCTGGACTTCAATCATCCGCCCGTCATCAATCATAACCACATTCATATCGGTTTCTGCCGCAGAATCCTCAACATATTCCAGATCACAACGCGGCTCGCCGTCCACAATACCGACAGAAACGGCGGCAACCATGGATTTCAGCGGACTGGCTTTCAGCTGGCCTTTTGCGACCATCTGATTCAGCGCATCAGCCAGGGCCACACAGGCACCACTGATAGCAGCAGTACGGGTGCCGCCGTCAGCCTGGATAACATCACAATCGAGGGTGATGGTGAACTCGCCCAGTTTGGTCAGATCAACCGCAGCACGCAGCGAACGCGCGATCAGGCGCTGGATTTCCATTGTGCGGCCGGTCTGTTTGCCACGGGCGGCTTCGCGGGCATTACGGGAATTGGTTGCGCGCGGCAGCATGCCGTATTCGGCTGTGATCCAGCCCTGTCCCTGACCTTTCAGGAAACGCGGCACACCTTCTTCAACGGAGGCATTACATAACACTTTAGTGTCACCGAACTCGACCAGCACAGAGCCTTCGGCATGTTTGGTATAATGACGGGTGATAGTAATAGGACGCACCTGGTCTGTTCCCCGGCCAGCGGGACGTGATGACTGACTCATAGTGATTCTCCGGTTCAGTTAACTGTTGGGGGCGCATTATACGGCTTAAACCGGTGAATGCCTATGCCTTAACACCATAACAGCGCTATAATCAGAGCAATAAATCCATCACAGGACAGATATCATGATCCGTAGTATGACCGCGTTTGCCCGTCAGGAAGTCAAACGCCCGTGGGGCACTGCCGCATGGGAACTCCGCTCTGTTAACCAGCGCTACCTTGAAACCTACATCCGTCTGCCGGAACAACTCCGCAGCCTGGAGCCGGTGATCCGTGAGCGTCTGCGCCAGCGTCTGACCCGGGGAAAAGTTGAGTGTAACCTCCGCTTTGACCTGAGCAGCAACGCGCAAAGCGGGCTGAATATGAATGAAGACCTGGCAAAACAACTGGTTGCTGCCGCAAACTGGGTTAAAAACTACAGTCACGAAGGGGAAATCAATCCGCTGGAAATTCTGCGCTGGCCGGGTGTGATGTCCGCACAGGAACAGGATCTGGACACCATCAGTGAAGAACTGCTGGCTGCTCTCGATGATACCATCACCGCCTTTATCGATGCCCGTGAACGTGAAGGCGCGGCACTGAAGACCTTAATCGAACAGCGCCTCGACGGTGTGACCGAAGAAGTCCGCAAAGTCCGGGCGCAGATGCCGGATATCCTGTTATGGCAGCGTGAGCGCCTGCAGAGCAAACTGGATGATGCACAGATTCAGGTCGATCCGAACCGTCTGGAACAGGAACTGATCCTGCTGGCACAGCGTATTGACGTGGCGGAAGAGTTAGATCGCCTCGATGCCCATGTGAAAGAAACCCATAATATCCTGAAGAAAAAAGAGGCCGTTGGTCGCCGTCTGGACTTTATGATGCAGGAGTTCAACCGCGAATCGAACACCCTCGCCTCAAAATCCATCAATGCCGATATCACCAGTTCCGCGATTGAACTGAAAGTGCTGATTGAGCAGATGCGTGAGCAGATTCAAAACATTGAGTAACGCTTTACCAGTGGTCAAGGATGGACGCAAAGCCATTATAAATCATTAGATTATGAAGAAATGACACTCATGACATCCATTGCGGACCTACTAGGTTTTGGTAGTTATGGGCAGTAGGTTGGGGAGTATTTTCTCGCTATAGTTTGTTTAGCGGGATTGTACTCCCCCATTTTTTGAGGTCGGAAAATGGGCAATTTGCATGACTGCAGCAGTCAACTAAAACTGGCCACGGTTTTAGCGTTTTTTCGATTGTATGAGCAGCTTCACTGAAGCTGGTGTAGCCGGTCACCGGTACCCACTCGTTTTTCAGGCTCCTGAAGAAGCGCTCCATCGGACTGTTATCCCGGCAGTTTCCGCGCAAACAGATCGAGTACCACTGCAAGGTAATGGGATCAGACACTATCTGACGTGAGCCTGATAGATTAATTTTCAGAATTTAAAAGAGTGAAAACGAGATGACACATAAGCCAGAAGTGATGGGCGGAGAAAGCCTGGATATTGCCGCTCAGCGTCGTGATGAACTAAAACAACTCTTCCCCGGTGTGTTTACCGAAACGAAAGATGCTGACGGCAATGTCGTGTCATCCATTGACTTTGAACGCCTTAAGGCCGAGTTGGGGACGTTCTCAGATATCTATGAGGGACGACGCGAGCGTTATGGAATGGAATGGCCGGGTAAACGCGACTGTATGAAAATGATTCAGGAGCCAAGCCGTGCAACCTTAAAGCCCTGTCCGGACGAGTCTGCAGACTGGGATACCACCAAAAACCTATTTATTGAAGGTGACAACCTTGAAGTACTGAAGCTGTTGCAAAAGAGCTATTACGGCAAGGTGAAAATGATCTATATCGACCCGCCGTACAATACCGGCAACGAGTTTATCTATCCGGATAATTATCAGGAAACCTTAGATACCTATCTTGCTTATGCAGGTCTGTTAGATGATGAAGGAAAAACGTTCACTACTAATACCACTTCCGAAGGTCGATTTCACAGCAAATGGCTGAATATGATGTTCCCAAGAATCTATTTAGCTAAAAACTTGCTAAAAGATGACGGAGTTATATTTGTCTCAATTGACGACAACGAAGTTGAAAACACCAGAAGATTATTGGATGAGATATTTGGCGAAGAAAACTTTGTTGCACAATTCACTTGGTCTGGTGGACGAAAGAACGATTCAAAACTGGTTTCGGTATCTCATGAATATGTAGTTTGTTATGTAAAATCTACAGCCTGCCTATCTGAAAATAAAATTACCTGGCGACAGAAGAAGAAGGGATTGGAGGATATCTACAAAGCGGCAGATAAAGCAGTTAAAGCAGCAAATAGCGATTTTGAAGAAGCCACTCGATTGTTAAAAGCATGGTTCAAAGAACTGCCAAACTCTGCGCCAGCAAAACAGCATAAACACTACTCGGTAATTGATAAGAACGGAGTGTACTTCCCTGCTGATATTTCCTGGCCCGGTGGCGGCGGGCCCAAATATGAGGTTCTGCATCCTATTACCGGTAAACCCGTGAAAATTCCTTCAAGAGGGTGGATGTTTTCTGATCCTGAAAAAATGAATGACATGATCAAAAATGGACGCGTACATTTCGGGCCAAATGAATCTGCAGTTCCGTGTATCAAGTCCTATCTTAAAGACAAGGAAGACCAGGTACCTTACAGTGTTTTCTATCAGGATGGCCGGGCAGCGACAAAACGGCTAAGAGCACTAATGGGTGATGACGTTTTTGACCACCCTAAAGATGAATTAGTATTAAAAGAATTATTTGAATTTGTCATGAGAGACGGTGGTATTGCTGTTGACTTTTTTGCAGGTTCAGGGAGTACCGCCCATGCTTTAATGGATTTGCAGAACGATGATGGTGTGAACAGAAATTTCATCTTAGTACAGTTACCAGAGAAATGTGATGAAAAGTCCGGGGCATTCAAATTAGGTTACAAAAAAATATCCGATATATGTCTGGATCGAATTAAAAAAGCATCCGACATATATAAGGCGAAAGGGGCAAATTTTGATACCGGATTTAAAGTATTAAAACTTACCACATCATGCTTTAAAGATTGGCAAGCCAATGCAAACAGCAGCATTGAACAGATCCAGGCACAGTTGGAACTGAGCGTAAACAACATCGTTGCCGGTAAAGGGCAGCACGAAATTCTTTTTGAAATTTTACTTAAAGCAGGTTTTGAACCGACCGAATCAATTGAGTCTATCAACCTGAATGGCAAAACCGTATTTTCAGTTGCAAATCGCGCTTTACTAATCTGCCTTGAAGATCAACTTACCGCAGAACTAACTGATGCTGTTATCGCATTGGAGCCTATGCAATTTATCTGTCTGGATAAAGGCTTCCGGGGCAATGATCAGCTAAAAGCCAATACGGCTCAGGCGTTTAGAGCCCGCTCGCAAGATAGCGAAGCCGAAATGGTCTTCAAAGTGGTTTAAGGAGCGGTCATGTCTAATCAATCAACAGGGCTCAAGCTTAAATTTAATGCCACGCTCGATTACCAAAAAGATGCGGTTCAGGCTGCGGTTGATTTGTTCGAAGAACAACCTCTCGCACAGGATGCGTTTACTGTTTCTGTAGGGCAACAATCGGGTGGTAGTCAACTCTCACTCGATGGCGATGGATTTAGTGGTATTGCTGCTGTCTCAAACCAATTAGTGCTCACACAGGAGCACCTGCTCCGAAACCTGCGTAAAGTGCAGGAAACCAATAATATTGTTCTCGCTGATGAATTGCTCAGCACCTCGTTTGACTTAGAGCAGGAAGATAAAAAAGGCACCTATAAGCTTAAAAAGCATGTGCCGCATTTTTCGGTAGAGATGGAAACCGGCACGGGTAAAACTTACGTTTACCTGCGCACCTTATTTGAACTCAATAAAACCTATGGGTTTACCAAGTTCATCATCGTAGTGCCGGGTGTGCCGATTCGCGAAGGGGTGCTGAAAAGCATTCAGATTATGCGGGAGCACTTTCGAAAGCTTTACGACCATGTTCCGTTCGACCATTTTGTCTATGACTCTTCTAAGCTGGGGCAAGTACGCCAGTTTGGTTCGAGCAACAAAATCCAGATCATGGTGATCAATATTCAGGCTTTTGAGAAAGAGCAAAATATTATCAACCGTGAGCAAGACAAGCTGAGTGGCAACAAACCCATCGACTTTATTCGTGCGGCTAATCCGATAGTCATTATCGACGAACCTCAGTCGGTTGAGGGCGACACCAGAAAAGACCAAACCAAGCGTTCTGAAGCCCTGCACAACCTGAATCCGCTTTGTACCTTGCGTTATTCCGCAACGCACAAGAACCCTTACAACTTGCTGTATAGCCTGGGGCCGATAGAAGCCTATGATCTTAAGTTGGTGAAACGTATTGAAGTCGCCAGCATGGTTGAAGAGCAAAGCTTCAACAATACATTCGTCGCTTTAAAAGAAGTGGATAACAAAAACGGCATTAAGGCTAAGCTGCAAATTAATGTGCAGGATAAAACCGGACCAAAGAAAAAGCAGGTTACCGTTAAGCAAGGTGCCGATTTATACACTTCGTCGAAAGAACGACAGGAATATCAACATGGGTGGATTGTCGCCAACATTAGTTGTGAGCCGGGGATCGAACATGTTGAGTTCGCAAATGGTCAAGTATTGCGATTGGGTGAGCAACTCGGTGGCTTAAACGGCGAGCTGATGCGAGCGCAGATTTATGAAACCGCAGAGCAGCATCTCAGGAAAGAACTTGCCGTTAAAGGCAAAGGGATCAAAGTCCTTTCTCTGTTTTTTATCGATAAAGTATCAAACTACCGCGAATACAATGACGACGGCACCACCAGTTTAGGCAAGCTGGGGCGTTGGTTTGAAGAAGCTTACAACGAACTAACACAGAAACCCGTGTATCGTGGGCTGTTGAATTTCCCTGTGGCAGAAGTTCACAACGGCTACTTCTCGCAAGACAAAAAAGGCATTGCGAAGGACACCACGGGTAAGACTAAAGACGATGAAGATACCTATTCATTGATCATGCGCGATAAGGAACGCTTGCTGTCTCTTGACGAGCCTCTGCGTTTTATCTTCTCCCACACCGCATTGCGGGAAGGTTGGGATAACCCCAATGTGTTCCAGATTTGTACGTTAAACGAAACCAAAAGCACTGATAGAAAACGTCAGGAAATTGGCCGGGGCTTGCGTTTGCCTGTAAACCAAAACGGCGAACGTGTTCATGATGCTTCGGTGAACAGACTAACCGTGATAGCTAACGAATCATATGATGATTTCGCTAAGCAACTGCAGACTGAGTATGAGGAAGACTACGGCATAGGCTTTGGTAAATTGGGGATCAATGCCTTTGCTAAGTTGGCTAATCCTGACGCTCGTCAATATGTGAATATTGGACAAGAAGCGTCAGAAGTGATTTTTAGCTCGTTACAAAAAAATGGCTATCTGGATGCAGAAGGCAGGGTGACGGATAAATTCGATCCTAAAAATCCTCACTTCATTCTTGACCTTCCACCGGAATGGGCACACATGCGACCACAGGTCACGGATGAGATAAATAAATACGTGTTCAGGAATAGAATTGTTAATGCGCGGGACAAACGCACGCTGACACTTCGTAAAAACGTTACACTAGACCCGGCATTCAGAGAGCTCTGGGAGCGCATCAGCCAGCGAACCCGATTCCGCGTGACCTTTGATACCGATGAGCTGGTTAAAGCGGCAGCTAAAGCCATTGCGGAAATGCCGCCCATTCACCGCTCACGGATAACAACTGAAGTCTATCGGTTAGATACCAACAAGGCCGGGATCGAAGGGGAGCAAATTTCTGGCGGCGTGCGAGAAATAAGCCAGTCACCGGATTTGCCCGATCTATTGGCTTATCTGCAAAACAGTACTGAGCTGACCCGCCACACTTTAGCAGAGATACTCAAAAACGGTGGCAGGTTAAAGGACTTTCCTGAGAATCCGCAAGTGTTTATTAACCAAGTTACCCAGTGTATTCAGGATGTTTTGCATCACGTGACAGTGCGAGGTATCGAGTATGAAAAGGTCGGTGGTAGTGTTTATGAAATGCACAACATCGAACAAGAAGCCAAACTCGGGATAACCCGCTACTTGAATAATCTGTACGAAGTGCAAAACCAAGATAAGACACTATTTGATTTCGTTGAGTACGATTCAGAAGTTGAACGTGAATTTGCCAAAGCTTGTGATAATGACGATCGGATCAAGTTTTACTGCAAACTACCCGCCAGCTTTAAGATAGATACCCCCGTTGGCCCCTATAACCCTGACTGGGCATTGGTGACAGAGGGTGAAGAAAAACTGTATCTGGTACGAGAAACCAAAAGTACACGTAACCGCAAAGAACTACGTGAGCCCGAGCAAGATAAAATTGCCTGCGGCGAGAAGCATTTTGCTGCAATCGGCGTGAATTACGATGTGGTCACGAATTTAGCAGAAGCATTGCATGGCTAATTAACTTTACAATGAAGGTGGGTTATTTTGTTTCCCACTTTCCCGGCTTTCCCGCCTTAATAGGTATGGGGAGGGAAAGCTCAATGTTCTTTCTGCACAAATCCATTAAACAACTTTCTTATGGTAACGCTTCACAGTAACTCAGTACAAATCCATAAGCCGGCTGATGCTCTGTATCCGCCGGTTTTTTTACACTCAGAACATTGCATTCCCGGGTGTACATCTTGGGGATGCAAACGTGATTTAGGTATACCCGACTATTTTTATATTGGAAATTGCACAATACCAAAGCTCATAGATAAACAAATAATAGCGTGGATTGCACAGCAACAAATACAGATATTAAATTTTAATAAGTATTAACAACTCATTTGGTGAAGGACGTTTTTATTGTTATAAAATACGTAAACCCATCTTTGTTTAACTCAGGCCAGTCACCCAATACAGTCACTCTCAGGCGATATTGCCCGTAATCCCGGTTCGGAATACTCAGCAGCAGAAAATTTCTGTACAATTGCACATTGTTATATAATTGTGTTTCCTCAGTAATTAGTATTTCAGTCAAATCAGAATTAATTTTATATAACGCCATTTTCAGAAGCGGTGTATTGGGTTGAACTTCTACAAGCCCTTCCTTTTCAAACAAGTAATCGTTGTTAAAATCATCTTTACCATACTGTGCTCGTTTTATATCAAGCCAGGCATAAATGGAGAGATAATTAGCCGGAAATATATATAGTAACGTTGGTTCCGGCATGGGGGTTACCCAAAAAAGAAAATCGACCGTTGCACCCTGTTTGTATAGATATTAATATTTCCGGTTCGCATGTATCGGAGTGTATCGGTATTTTGCGCAAAGTGCGGGCAGGTTAGAACCTCGTTAAAATCAGGTATGACATATCATTAAACCGCTTTTTTAGCGCTTTCCGGGAGACAGGGGTTACCGGAGAAATACACTAATCCGGCACTCAGTCACCGGTAAGTCCGCATACTGACAGCCCGCGGAGATAAGCGGGCTGTCAGGCCGTGCTGATTAAACTTCCTCTTCCCTCACAGATTCTTCAATATCATCCGGCTCTTTTTCCTTACTGATCGGGATAATCAGGTTCAAAATAATAGCTGTCACACCGCCCATACAGATCGGGTTTTCTGCCAGCGCATAAAGGGATGTCGGCAGGACGTGGAAAACCGCCGGGTCATAAGAGACACCCAACCCCAGGCCCAGTGAGGTCGCCACAATCAGGGTTTCGCGGCGGCGCAGACCGTTTGACAAAATAATGCGGATCCCGGCAATGGCGATCATGGAGAACATCAGTGTCATAGCACCCCCCAGCACCGGTGCCGGAATCGTTGTAAAAAACCAGCCGATCCCCGGAAACAGCCCCAGGATCACCAGGATAACCGCAATGATTTTTCCGACATGGCGGGAAGCCACCCCGGTCATCTGAATAACCCCGTTGTTCTGGGCAAAAGTGGTCAGCGGCAGAGAACTCATCGCGGAAGCCGCCACAGAGACCAGACCATCCGCCATTACCCCGCCTTTCAGACGGGACTGAAATTCCGGCCCCTGAATTTTCTGCCCGGACACCAGCGCGGTTGCCGTCAGGTCACCGACTGCCTCCAGCACACTGAGCAGATAGATAATAGCAACCACCAGGAAGTGGGCGAAGTTAAACGAGAAACCGTATTTGAACGGCACCGGGATCGTGATAAACGCGGCTTTGCTCATCTGACTGAAATCCACCATCCCCAGGAACAGGGCGCAGATATAACCGACGATCAGCCCGATCGCGATCCCGCCCATGCGCAGCAGCGGGCTTTTGCAGCAGTTAAACCCGATAACAACCAGCAGAACCAGTAACCCGACACCGATATTCTGATAATCACCGAAGGTACCGGAGGACTTGGCGGAGAAGCCGCCGCCGAAATCGATAATCCCGACTTTTATCAGACTCAGCCCGATCATCAGAACCACGATACCACTGACTGTCGGCGTAATCACCCGGCGCAGATAGGGCAGGATAAAAGACGATCCCACAACTAAGAATGCACCGGCAAACGAGATACCGAAGATAGTGGACAGTAACAGTTCTTCATCAACACCATCAGCCCGCATGCTGGTTCCGATGGCAATCATCACTGTCACAAATGAAAAGTTAACGGACTGAATCGATAATAACCCCGAACCGACCATGCCGTAGCGGTTTACCTGCAGCCAGGTGCCGACACCGGAGGCAATCATGGCCATGGAAACAAGATACGCATTGGTCTCAGGCGATAACTGTAAGGCAGTACCGACAATCAGCGCCGGTGTGACCATCGGGACAAAAATGGCCAGCAGATGGGTCACGGCACCAATAATTGCCTGTAAAAACGGGGGCTTATCTTCGAGCTGGTAAATAAGATCAGATGCTGTGTTTTGTTGATCAGACATCTCTTCTCTCCTGTACGTGAATTTGACTATCTGACTCTGTTAATAACTATCTGTTTTATTTAGGACTCTTGTGGAGAACAGACGGCTGTTATGCAATCTGTATCAACAGATAAAGCAATAACCACACCAGGAGGACGTATTAGCGGGGAAAAGGGTTATAAAATGTGATTAATAACGGCGTTTTTGATCACTTTGTGAAACTGTTCACTATTTGTACTGAACATCTCACGGCAGCGGGGTTTTTCAGTGCAGATATCATTATGAGAATAATGATTAATAAATAATCAAATTGATAACCGGCGACTGAATATTAATTTTCTTCGCGGATACGGGCGCGGGTGATTTGCTTTCTGACCAGCAGACGCAGTGAATTCACCACCAGCAGCAGAATAAAGGCGTTGGAAAAGATAAACAGAGTGAATGCCAGCAGGTGAATAAATTCATTATCTGAAGACATGCTGATATTCAGAGAGGATTTTGCCAGTGCTGATACACCGAATGAAAAACTCCAGAATGATAAAGTAAATGCCTGCCGGGTAAACCAGGGGATGAGCCGGATCATAAACACCAGTTGCAGTAACCCGTAACCGAGCAGCATTTTGGCAAAGAAATCAATGTGATTCTGATTTACCGCCAGATAGGCGCTGCATGCCACCAGCGCCGGTGCCAGCTGAATGCCGAAAGAGAGGCGCGATTTTTCATCCATCAGCCCGTCACTACGGATACGTTTCAGAATCGCCGGTTCCAGGCTCAGCCAGGAGAAAACCCCGGCGCCGAAGAAGAGAATACCAAGGTCAGTAAACCCGAGCGCACCACATGCCATGGCACAGATAAAATTATTAGCGACAGTCGGCAGATAGAGCACCGGGGTGGTCGCCGCTTTCGGGTACTCCCCTTTCCACTGGGAGCCGACCAGCCACGCGGCATAAGAGAGTTGCGCTACGGCACCAAGGGCGAATAATCCGGTGGAAAACAGCGGAAAATAAGGCGTCAGCCCCATCGCTACCAGCACGGTGGTCGCCGGTAACAAGCTGGAAAACCCGCTGGCGACCGGATGACGGAACTCGTCGGTCATTTTTTCCGGGAAACAGAGACTGCGGATAATAAACAGTGTGATCAGCACCAGCCAGACCGCACAACCGGCACCAATAATCACCTCACCGATGATTGCCGGATAGCCCTGCTCCGCCGCTGCGTAACGCCATGCCATCCCGGTGCCGATCAGCCCCAGAACCATGCCGAAATACCCGGCTGAAAACCGGGAAGAAACGGATTTAATCTTATTTATCAGTGCAATGCTCATATCTGTTCAGCTCTGTCATCATACAATCGCCGGAGCAGTAACCCCGGGAACTAAATAATAATACAAATTTTATAATTTATTTTGATAAGAGTCATTTTGCATGCATGTTATATCACATCATTTTTTCCGGCTGTTCCCGGCACCAGACCTGCCAGTCCCCAGTGATGGGTGATCTCACGGATAATCAGTAAAAACGCCGTGAATTGTTTGTCGGAAGGGAGTGATGTTGATGATACCGGGCTGCCGCTGATGACATTCACGATCTCATTAAACGCGCGTTCTATTTCCTCAGTGGATAAGAAATCCGCTTCATCACCAGTCAGCAGATAGTTTAGCCGCGGATCCGGGCAATGCAAAATGAGCTCTCCGGCTGGTAGTGTGGCCCGCGCCGGGATAATCCGGTTTTCAATATGTTCGATCGCTACTTCCGCTTCATAAGCGGTCACCGGCGAGTGCCGGAAAACAAATCCGTCAATCACACTGTCGCCGAGCGGAAGCCGCACATCAGCCTCCGCAGAAAAAATCCGGGTTTCTGTTGCTGTTATCTGTAATGTCAGGTGCGTTACCATTATGACCTCCGTTTAAACCTTTACACTTCTCCGCATAACTATACGTTCCCCTGTATTGACCTTCCCCTAAGGTAAACCATTAATCTCATCATTATTATCCGACTCATTACAGGGAATACCGATGAAAAAATCCGTTTGGGCGTTATCTTTATTATTAACCACATTATCTGCCGGTGCCATGGCGGCAAAAGGAACCGTCACTGTGTATAAATCCCCGACCTGCGGTTGCTGCGGCCAGTGGGCGGAAGGGGTGGAAAAAGCCGGTTATGATGTGGAAACCAATGTTATTCCGCAGGCACAGCTGGAGAAAATGATGCTCAGTTCCGGAGCCACCCCGAACCTGATGAGCTGCCATCTCGCCACGCTGAACGGCAAATATGTGATTGGTCACGTCCCGGCGGACAGCCTGGATGCCATTAATACACTGCCGGAAAGTGCCAAAGGGATTTCTGTTCCGGGGATGCCGGTCGGCAGCCTCGGCATGGAATATAAGGATATGAAAGAGCCGTATGATGTGATCGCCTATGATGCGGACGGAAAACAGACCGTATTCCGCAGCTACTGATTAGTAGCCTGATCCCGCAGCGAACATTCAAGAAAATGCAGGAATTTGTCGATAACCGGTGAAACCTCACGACGGCTGGCATAGACGGCTCTCAGCTCAATGGGAGCCGGTTCTTCATTCAGCCGGACAGCCTGCAATGTGCCGTCACGAAACGCCTGCTGACACAAATGCCCTGTTAAAATCGCAAAACCCAGCCCTTCAACGGCTGCTGCCGCTGCCAGTGCCGCACCGTTAACTTGGTAGCGGCTGTTAATGCGCACAGTCAGCCACCCGCCGTCCGGTTTACGGAAAACCCACGGCTGACCGTTCAGGGCACTCAGGCTGGAAATACAGGGCAGCCGGGTCAGCTCAGCGGCAGAAACCGGGATACCGGTCCGCGCCAGTAATGAGGGCGCAGCCACCACCACACACGACCAGGACTGAATCAGGCGGCTGTGATAACTGCTGTCTGCCATCTCTCCGCGCTGATAGGTCAGCAGCAGATCGATATCATCACTGATAATATCCGCCGGAGTCAGCCGGGTGTCACACCGGATCTGCAAATCCGGATGCAGCGCGGCAAACCGGGCCAGCACCGGTGCCAGCATTTCCCCGCAGCCTTCACCGGGTACCGTCAGCCGGAAACAGCCGGTCAGCACATCGTCATTGCGGATCTGTGAAAAGGTTTCCCGCAGCATGGCGTCCGTTTTTCCGGCGCACTGATACAACTGCTGCCCCTGTGCCGTCAGGCGCATACGCCGGGTTGTCCGTTCGATCAGACGGCATCCTGTCTGGGTTTCCAGCTGTCTGATAGCCCGGCTGACATTAGACGACGGCATTCCCAGCCGGGTGGCAGCACCGGTAAAACTGCCCTGTTCCGCCACTGCCAGAAAAACCGGCAGCAAATTCAGATCGACCGCCATGACAGCGTCCCCGTTGTGAGAGATATTCATCCCTATTGTTATCACAAACAGGTTAATCTGTCCTCAGCAATAGCCGAAAGACATTAATTTCTGATAGCGCAGCGCCAGTAATTCGTCTTCCGGTAAGGCGGATAACGCCGCCAGATCCTGCAACAGCTGCTCACGCAGATTATCCGCTGCCTGCTGATAGTTGCGGTGAGCGCCGCCCGCCGGTTCGGGAATAATGGTATCGATAATACCCAGTGCTTTCAGGCGCGGGGCGGTCATCCCCATGGTTTCAGCAGCCTGCGGCGCTTTGTCCGCGCTTTTCCACAAAATAGAAGCACACCCTTCCGGCGAAATTGCCGCATAGGTACTGTATTGCAGCATATTGATGCGATCGCCGACACCGATCCCCAGCGCCCCGCCGGAACAGCCTTCGCCGGTGATGGAGCAGATAACCGGGGTTTTCAGCCGTGACAGCTCAAGCAGGTTACGGGCAATCGCCTCCGCCTGTCCGCGCTCTTCCGCACCCACACCGGGATAGGCGCCGGCGGAATCAATAAACATCAGCACCGGCATATGAAAACGTTCGGCCATTTTCATCAGGCGCAGCGCCTTACGGTAGCCCTCCGGTGACGGCATCCCGAAATTGCGCAGTAACTTTTCTTTGGTATCCCGCCCTTTCTGGTGACCGATAACCATCACCGGACGGCCCTCAAGACGCGCCAGCCCGCCGATAATCGCCTTATCATCGGCAAAGGCGCGATCACCGGCAAGCGCCTGAAAATCCGTAAAAATAAGACTGATATAATCCAGGGTATAGGGCCGCAGCGGATGACGGGCCAGCCGGACAATCTCCCATGCGCCGAGATCCGCATAAATCGATTGGGTCAGTTTTTCACATTTTTTCCGCAGGCAGGCGATTTCATCATCCGGATCAAACCCCAAATCGCTGCTGCGCTCTTTAAATGACTCCAATGCGGCGATTTTTTCTTCCAGCTCAATGATTGGTTTTTCAAATTCGAGATGATACTGAGACATAACGGACATTACCCTGACAGAAAACATCCGGTCAGTGTAAAAAAACGCCGGAACGGGATACAGTCCTCATTCCGGCATACACTATTATCATAAACGGGATAATCAGCAGTAAGAAATAGCCGCGCAGCGGCGGGCGGTGAAAATCGCAATCAGCGGGGCAATCGCCAGTAACATCATCAGCCAGTAGGCTGAAGACATCACACCCGTCAATGTGCCGTCATTAAAACCATTGACGTTAACAATCATTCCCGCCAGCGCCGCACCCAGTGCTGTGGCAAAAAGCTGCACGGTGGTGATGGAGGCAGCGGCGATTTCTTTATCCGCAGGCGCAGCCACCTGTAAAATCCGGGTCAGCAGATGCGGCCAGCCGAACCCGATCCCGAATCCGACCAGCGATAACCCCAGCAGGATCGGCGACATAATGCCCCATGTACCGGCAGACGGTACAGAGAGCGTCAGTGCCAGCAGAACCAGCCCCGCCAGCACAAAAACCGGCCCGAGCAGAATACTGGCGCGCATTTTCGCCCCTTTCCATCCGGCACTGATGATCTCGCTGACAGTCCAGCCCAGCGCCATCAGCGCACTCATATAACCGGATGCCAGCGGCGACTGCCCGTGCAGGCGCTGCAGGAAGTACGGCACGAACACTTCACAGGTCATGCCGATCGCCAGCAGAGAGATGGTGATATACAGCGCCGCATGATGACTGCCGCGCCGAAAGGTATTTTCCGGCAGTAACCGGATGCGGCTGCGCTGCTCAATCAGCGCGAGCACAATCAGTAACAGCAGCGAGACCACCACACCGCCCACATTCAGGAATACATCCGGGCTGAGGCTCCCCGCAGAGACCACCAGCACAGCGGCAGTCAGTAATGTCAGCTGGATCAGAGGAAGGCGCGGCCGGGTGCCGTCATCTTTCTGCTTTTTCGGCATAATCGTAAGCAAAAAGAGCCCATAAATAACCATCAGCGGCAACATCACACCAAAAGCAAAACGCCAGGCGTTTAACTGGGCAAAAATACCCCCGACTGCCGGACCGACTAATGTGGCAACACCCCACATCCCGGAAATCAGCGCCATGGCTCTCGGCCACAGTGCCGGCACATACACTAAATTGATCATGGCATAAGACAATGCGAACATAACACCGCCGCCGAAGCCCTGAATGGTACGCCCCAGCAGCATAATTTCCATCCGGGGTGCCAGCGCACAGGCCAGGCTGCCGGCGAAAAAGGCCACCACCGAGATAAGATAGGCGATACGGGCACCGTATACGGCAAGCAGCCGGGCGGAGAGTACAGAACCGATAATGGATGCCGCCACAAACAGTGTGGTATTCCAGGCATACAGATTCAGGCCGCCGATATCAGCAACAACGGATGGCAAAATGGTGGTCGCCATTAAGATATTAACGGCGTGAATAACAACACCGAACGAGAGAGCGATTGAAATCGCAGCGTTTTTCCCTGAGAAGAGATCACGCCAGCGGCTGTCATCAGGCAACATAGAACCATCCTTTAGTCTTGTGATACTTTGCTGAATACGATAAATTAAACAAGAATTAACTTGGATAAATAAATACCGGGCACGAGAATATGTCAAGAACTAACCTGGAAAGCAACCTCAGTTCCGCACAATCGGTCGGCGAAAAATTGCTTATTCTTCTGAAAAAGCATGGCCCGATGCAGGCATCCGAAGCCGGGGAGCATCTGGGCACCACCGGGGAAGCCGCCCGTCAGCAGTTTACCAAACTGGCCCGGGACGGCATGGTTGAGGCACATTCCGAATGCCGGGGGGTTGGTCGTCCGGTGCAGCGCTGGCATCTGACCGCGCTGGGCAATAAACGCTTTCCTGACAGCCATGCGGAGCTGACCGTCAAAATCCTGACCACTATCCGCCGCGAACTCGGCGAGGATGCTATCGGCAAAATTATTACCGCCCGTGAAAACGAAGCCCGCCGCGACTATTTTGATAAACTTCAGGGTGCGGAAACCCTGGAAGAACGCATTATCCGCCTCGTTGCCATCCGCACAGAGGAAGGCTATATGGCGCAGTGGGAAAAAGAACCGGAAGGAAGCTGGCTGATTATTGAAAACCACTGCCCTATCTGCTCCGCTGCCCGCATGTGTCAGGGATTCTGCCGCGCCGAGCTGGAACTCTTTCAGACAGTTTTAAATGCAAGTGTGGAACGGGTCGAATATTTACTCACGGATTCTCGCCGCTGCGTATATCGTGTGATACAACAGGAAGATTAACCATTTCAGTTAATCACTAAAAGGAAAGAGGTCACACAATGAAAATTTCCGCACGTAACCAGCTCACCGGTAAAGTCTCCCGCATTGTTGCCGGTGTTGTTAATAATGAAGTGGAATTAACACTTGAGCATGGTGAAATTCTGACAACCGTCATCACCAAAGAGAGCTGTGACGTATTAGGGATCCGCGAAGGGAAAGACGCTGTCGCGATTATTAAAGCACCGTGGGTGGTACTGGCAAATCCGGATTGCGGTCTGCGTTTTTCCGCCCGTAATCAGTTCCGCGGTAAAATCAGCAAAATGGTCAATGGTGCGGTCAACAGCACAATTCACCTGAGAACCGAAAAAGGTCTGCCGCTGACAGCCGTTATTACCAATGAAAGCCGCGATGAAATGGAATTACATGAAGGTAATGACATTGTCGCACTGATAAAAGCCTCCAGCGTCATTTTAGCCACTAAAGCCTGATGACAGAAGGCCGTATAACAGGCTGGTCAGTTTCTTAACTGACCAGCATTATCTTGTGAGCAAACTGTTTTATGATCAGAAAGGCAGCTGCTCCGGTACGGCTGCCCCGGAAAAGACGGTATCGTAGCTGTTCGTCAGATGTCCGATATCATATGCTATCTTTTCTTTATCTGTCAGTCTGGCAGACAATACGGTACCGGCAGGGCCTAACGCAATTAAAAACAGATCAATATTCTCTTTCATCAGGCACTGTTCAGTTAACTGGTCGATATCGTCATAAGCATTCTTGTTTTTTGACCAGATAACATCTTTATTCTTTATATTAGACAGTAAGTAGTGTTCGGTATTCAGACGTGAATCTTTGCCCGTCACAATACAAACATTTTTTCCTTCCCATAGTTCCATCCAGGCATCAGCCAGTTCTTGACCACACTGATAAAATCCCTCCGGACGACTGACAAACGAGTCACCGTATACCGGCTGATCAATAAAAAATTTACAGATAAACCAGTAGTTCACCCAGAAATCCTGCCAGAATTTGACTTCTGATCCATAACCAGGCATACAAACAAGTGTATTACGCTTTCCGGAACAAATACTCCGCAATTCATACATCAGTTTTTTATCCGAACTCTGATAATAAATACCGAGTTCCAGCATCAGCATCAGCTCACCATCACCAAACCGGCTGATCCCGCATTTATTTTCTTTCATCCATCTCATCGTTTCCAGAACGGATAAACGTTTTCCCCTGAAGAAATGGTACGTATCATCCAGTACTTTCGCTACCCGACTCTGGTATAAATGCGATTCAATCTTTTTGCTGAGTTCATTCTGTTTTACGGCATAGAAATCAACAGAGATGTCATTATAAAAACCGATAATATCCCTGGCTATCCCGCGGACAATGGAGACAGTATCTGTTTCATCCAGCGGGATCCGGCTGAATTCATATTTTTTATTCCGGCCATCATAAATTAATGTTTTATAATCAAAATCATGTTTGAGGCTTTTCTTAAAAAGATCCAGAGAGCCATAATCCCTGAATGCCAGCCAGACATTTCCCCTTGAATCGACATCGAGTGCAACTTTAAATGCCCCGGTTTCAATCTCCACAAAGGCGATCTCCCGGCTATATATTTTTGCATTTTTAACATAATAGCTGGGAAATTTATCCTTATTAAATTCACTGACAAAATTTTCCAAATCAATTTTCATGCCTTAAATCCCTTTTGACGAAAATTAAAACAGTCCCTCATCCCGCAAAATATGTTTGTCCCCTCTGCGGCGGGTAAAACCGGTTCTGTCAAAAAACTCCAGAATCTGTACGGCCAGCTTACGCCCCATGCCGTATTTATCCCTGAATTGTGCCGCACCGATACCTGCTTCATGTGACTGATTATATTCACGGATAACCTGCGCAAATTCCGTGATTTGTGACCGGTGATAATAGCGGTCAGGCACAATCGCCATAATATGACCCAGCTGTGCGGCTTTTTTCAGAAACTGACGGGCAGTTGTTTCATCAATACCGAGTTTGACGGCCAGATCACGAACCCACCACGGTTCCTGCTGAAACAGTGGTTCCGCACTGTGCCAGAGCGTGCCCTGAGCCGGGTCGAAGGCCAGACCGAATCCCGGCAGATGGAGCCAGCCCCGGGTTCTGACAATCTGCTTTTCATTCAGTAATTGTGCAATAACCGGAAATACGATGGAATCAGAAAGCACCGGTAATGCCATCCGTTTCAGCCGGTCACGGCCGACGCCCATCTGATCGCTGTGTGACTGATGATAATCCGCCAGGGTGGCCAGCAGAATGGCTTTTGCCGTTTCAACCCGTTGTGCCGAAAGGGCATAACCGTCATTGATCAACAGATTCAGCCCGGCGGTACATTCCGTCAGTTTTTCTGCTGTCAGCTGCCGCGCCCAGGCAAACACCGGCAGAAAAACCTCCCCGCGCGGCAGTTCGCACAGCAGAACATCACGATCATTCTGTGCCGCTGCCCGTTCTGATAACCATGCCAGAAATTCCGGACGACGTTTTCCGCGTCGCGGAGAGGATAAATTCAGTACCCGGGCACCCGCCAGTGTGCGCTGCGCACTGATATCGCGCAGGATCAGCCGGTCTTCTTCCGCCAGCCAGAGCGGGGTATCAAGGGTGATTTCCGCCAGCAGCGGACGGATGTTATCCTCACTCAGGAGGGAGACCCGCCCGGTGATATGACTGGCACCGTGGTGAATATGCACCGGCTGCCAGCTTTTCAGACCTTCATCTGTTTCAATTTCCGCCAGAATGCGGTGTGCGGACTGCACCGGTTTTTCGCTCAGCAGCCAGTCGCCGCGGGAAACCGTCTCTTTGCTGACATCCCCGCTCAGATTGATCGCCACGCGATCACCGGCCTGCGCCTGTTCCTGCTGACGGTTCTGGGCATGAATGCCGCGCACACGGACAGATTTATCGCTGCCGGTCACCCATAATGTGTCGCCGGTGCTGACACGCCCGGCAAGCGCAGTACCGGTTACCACCAGCCCCGCCCCTTTGACACTGAAAACACGGTCAATCGCCATCCGGAAACGTTTTTCTGTCCGGCTGTCTGAGGATTGCTGCTGATGATGCAGACGCAGGTGCGCCCGCAGTGCATCCAGCCCTTCGCCGGTATGGGATGAGGTGACAAACACCGGGCTTTCCGGCCAGCCGTCAGATAACAGCAGCTCTGTGATTTGCTGCCGGACTTCCTCAACCCGCTCCGCCGGAACGCGATCGGCTTTGGTCAGCACCACCGAGATCTGCGGGCGTCCTGCCAGACGCAGAATCGCCAAATGCTCGCGGGTTTGTGCCATCACCCCATCGTCACAGGCAATAATCAGCAGGATATGGCGGATCCCGCCGATACCCGCCAGCATATTGCCGAGAAACTTTTCATGGCCCGGCACATCGACAAAGCCGATCACGGTATCATCTTCCTGCGGCCAGTAAGCGTAGCCAAGGTCGATGGTCATTCCGCGTTTTTTCTCTTCCGGCAGATGGGTGGTATCCACACCGGTAACAGCCTGAATAAGTGCCGTTTTTCCGTGGTCAACATGGCCGGCTGTAGCAAAAATCATGGTAACAGTGCCTGTAAAAGTCGGTTTTCATCTTCAAGGCAACGCAGATCCCACCACAGACGCCCGTCACTCACCCGCCCGATCACCGGAATGGTCAGCTGACGGTGAGAGTGCGTCAGAGTGGCTAAGGCGCTGCCTTTTCCGTTTTGCGGGGTAAACGTCACTGCCCAGCCGGGCAGGCGTTCCACCGGCAGGGATCCGCTGCCAATCTGCGAGGAGCAGGGCTCTGTGCGGATCACCCATTCATCACCGTAATATGCCTGAATTTTCGGCACAAGCCGTTGTGCCATATCATAAATATCGTCAGCAGACCGGGTCAGCAGGCGCAGTGACGGCAGTGTCTGTGCCAGTTTTTCCGGACGGCGGTACAGACGCAGCGTGGCATCCAGCGCCGCCAGGGTCATTTTATCTGCCCGCAGAGCACGTTTGAGCGGATGACGCTGTATCGCCTCAATCCACGCTTTTTTGCCGAGAATAATCCCTGCCTGCGGCCCGCCGAGCAGTTTATCGCCGGAGAAAGTCACAATATCAATGCCCTGCGCCAGATAGCGCTGCGGCATCGGCTCTTCCGGCAGTCCCCACTGCGTCATATCAATCAGCGCACCGCTGCCGAGATCAATCACCGACGGGATAGCCAGTTCCCGGCCGAGTGCCGCCAGTTCCTGTCCGGAGACCTCCGCCGTAAAACCTTCAATATGATAATTGCTGGTGTGGACTTTCATCAGCAGCGCGGTCTGCTCACTGACGGCATTTTTATAATCATGCAGATGGGTCCGGTTCGTGGTACCGACCTCAACCAGACGGCAGCCCGCCTGACTCATCACTTCCGGTACACGGAAGGCACCGCCGATTTCCACCAGTTCACCACGGGAAACAATCACTTCCCGCCCGGCCGCCATCGTCGCCAGCACCAGCAATACTGCCGCCGCATTATTATTGACGATACAGGCCGCTTCCGCACCGGTCAGCTGACACAGGCGCTCCGCAACAATGCTGTCGCGGTGACCGCGCCCGGCATCATCAAGGGAATATTCGAGCGTGACCGGCCAGCGCATGGCATTGGTCACCGCCTCAATGGCGGCTTCCGCCTGTAATGCCCGGCCGAGATTGGTGTGCAGCACGGTACCGGTCAGGTTAATGACCGGCCGCAGTGCTTCCCGCTCGCTGTCCAGACGGCGGGACAGTTCATCCGCCCAGCAATCGTGCCAGTCCGGCAGCTGCTGCCGCTCACGGATCGCGTCACGTGCATCATCCTGCATCTCCCGCAGCATACTGACGATACAGGTCTGTCCGTACTGTTCTGTCAGTGCGGCAACCGGTGTTTCATGTAATAACCCGTCAATGGCAGGTATCTGACTGTATAATGCACGTTCGTTCATAGCGGACTCACTTCACTGACTTATTCGTTCGGGAACAGGAACGGGTTGATACTGCTGCGGGCAAAACCTTCTTCTTCCATCCGGGCATCCAGGATCAGGGTTGCCAGGTCATCCGCCACGGTATCCACTTTCGCGTCTTTTTCCTGTGACAGGATTTTCAGGTAACTGCCGCAATCACCACAGCTTTCTGCTTTCACCGCCGCCTGTTCACTTTCCAGTGACCAGTAATTCAGATCACGGGTCTGCTCGCAGTTAGTACACTTAATACGAACCACATGCCATTCGGTTTCACATAATCCGCAGTGCAGATAACGCAATCCCTGCGTGGTGCCGATCTGGATCACGCCGGAGACCGGCATCGCTGCACAGACCGGGCAGAACTGGCGGTGTTCGCCGTGCTCTTCACGGCCTTTGCCCGGGATCATCGACGCCATCTGCGCCCAGTACAGGGATAACGCTGCCCAGATAAACACGGACTTATCCGGGGATACAGCAGAAAATTCCTGATTAAACAACGCTGTTGCCATATCTTCCAGCTCATTTTCAGAGGCTTTGTCCAGGTTTTCCAGGGTCGGACGGGCATGATCCGGCGCGACCGGCAGCAGCTCGGCGATAATGCTTTTCAGCAGTTTGCGCCAGTGTTCCGTGCGCTGAAAGGTGCGGCAGTCGAGCAGGGCTTTGCCCGGCATATTGGCGGCCATCAGGGCATCCATATCCATTTCAAGCGGATTGTCATACAGGGCTTTCTGCTGGGCGCGGGTGATTTCCGCCGCAAATTCCAGGTAATCCGCAAACGGGTTATCTTTGGCCAGCTCATCAAAACGTTCGGCGCGGCGCTGATACAGATTCTTCAGATTAGGAAACAGCACGGCCGGGATAAAGCCAATCCCTTTTTCATTTTTCTGAGCCTGTCCCAGCTCTTCTTTGGATACAATTCGGATACTCATGATATTGCTCTTCTTCTGATATGGAGAGGATAAGCCGGTCCGGCAAGTAAAACCCTATTATGAACCGGCTGCCTTAAAATGTCGAAAAGGCAGGGAGATCCCTGCCTTCTGAATAGTCACACAAGAAGATTAAAAACGGTCACTGACCTTTTTTATCCTCTTCGCGCTCTTTTGCCACAATCTGACGGTACCAGCGCGGGTGATGTTTCTTCGCCCAGCCGCGCGTTACCCAGCCTTCCGTCATCGCACGCACTGATCCTTTCACCCAGATTGCCGCATACGCGTGAACAATAATGGTGATAATCAGCCCGATAGCAGAAATTGAGTGTACCAGCAGCGCAATGCGGATCACCGGAATGGAGAAATACTCCGCAAAGTAAGGACGCCAGATAACAATACCGCTCAGCAACAGCAGGAACAGGCAGATACTGGCTGCCCAGTACACCCCTTTCTGACCGAGGTTATACTGACCGACATCACCGGCTTCCTCATTTTTCATGATTTTGCCGATCTGCTTCGCCCACTCGATATCATCACGGTTGATAAAGTTGTGTTTAAAGTAACGGAAAAACATAAACACAAACAGTAAGAACATCACCACACCGGTAAACGGATGCAGCAGACGTGATAACTGCGGGGTACCCAGAATGTTCATAAACCAGTTAAGCGACGGGAAGAAAAACCCGAGCCCGCTGATGGCCGTGAACAGAAAACAAATGACCACAGCCCAGTGATTGATACGCGCAATGGGTTTGTGGCGGATAATTTTTTCGCGATCATCCTGTTGCATTATTTCTGCTCCTCCTGACCTGCTGATTGCTCAGTCTTTGCCGGAACATCCTGAATATCTTTCAGGGCCTCTTCTTCCTCACGTTTTGATACCCGGTTCGGACCGATACCCACGTAATGGAAGATTGCCGCCGCAAAGGTCGCCGCAAAGCCGACTGCGGCCAGTGGTTTCCATGCACCTTTCCAGAATTTCACCGCAGCACTGATTTCCGGGTTCTCCGGCAGGCCGTGATATAACTGCGGCTTATCAGCGTGGTGCAGCACATACATCACGTGCGTACCGCCGACACCCTGCGGATCATACAGACCGGCTTTGGCATAACCACGGCTTTGCAGCTCAGTCACACGATCACCGGCCAGCGCTTTCATATCCTCTTTCGAGCCGAAATGAATCGCGCCTGTCGGACAGGTTTTCACACACGCCGGTTCCTGACCCACATCCACGCGGTCAACACACAGTGTGCATTTATAAGCGCGGTTATCTTCTTCGTTGATACGCGGCACATTAAACGGACAGCCCGCGATACAGTAACCGCAGCCGATGCAGTGCTCTGACTGGAAGTCAACAATCCCGTTGGCATACTGAATAATCGCACCTTCCGCCGGGCAGGCTTTCAGACAGCCCGGGTCCGCGCAGTGCATACAGCCGTCTTTACGGATCAGCCACTCAAATTTGCCGTTCTCTTCCACTTCAGAGAAACGCATGACAGTCCATGACTTGGCGGTCAAATCCTGCGGGTTGTCATACACCCCCACGTTGGTACCGATTTTGTCACGGATGTCATTCCACTCCGAACAGGCCACCTGACAGGCTTTACAGCCGATACAGGTGGTCACGTCAATCAGCTTCGCCACTTCTTCCTTAAAATCCCGCACCTGAGGTGCGGGGGTCAGGGAATTGGTGGCAGAGCGACGAATAATGTCCTGTGATTGCATTGACATAATTTATCTCCTTACACCTTTTCCACATTAACCAGGAAGGCTTTAAATTCAGGCGTCTGGGTGTTCGCATCCCCGACAAACGGTGTCAGTGTGTTGGTGATAAAGCCTTTCACCGCCACACCCTCAAAGCCCCAGTGAATCGGAATACCGATGGTATCCACTTTCTGACCATTCACATCCAGCGTCCGGATGCGTTTGGTCACCACTGCTTTGGCTTTGATATAGCCGCGTTTGGAACTGACTTTTACCGTATCACCCTGGGAAATCCCCTTCTCATTCGCAAGACGCTCACCAATTTCGATAAACTGCTGCGGCTGAATAATGGCATTTAACAGTGCATGTTTGGTCCAGTAGTGGAAATGCTCCGTCAGGCGGTACGTTGTACCGACATACGGGAATTCTGCTGCTTTACCCATCTGCGCCCAGTCGTCCTTAAAGATACGGGCTGCCGGGTTGGAGACCACATCCGGGTGCAGCGGGTTAGTGCCGAGCGGGGTTTCAATCGGCTCGTAGTGCTCAGGGAACGGCCCTTCTGCCATCTTGTCGATAGCAAACAGGCGGCCCATCCCTTCCGGCTGCATGATAAACGGCCCGACATCCGAATCCGGCGCGGCGTTGCTGTAGTCCGGCACATCCATACCGATCCACTTGCTGCCGTTCCACTCCAGAATCTGGCGTTTCGGATCCCACGGTTTACCCGCCGGGTCCGCAGACGCACGGTTATAAATGACACGGCGGTTCAGCGGCCATGCCCACGCCCAGCCGAGAGTGTTACCCAGCCCGGTCGGGTCAGCGTTATCGCGGCGCGCCATCTGGTTACCCTGTGGTGTCCAGCTGCCGGCGAAAATCCAGCATCCGCTTGCCGTGGTACCATCATCACGCAACTGTGCGAAGGAGGTGAGCTGCTCGCCTTTCTTCACAATCACATTGCCGTCAGCATCTTTCAGATCCACCAGCGCCAGACCGTTACTCTCCTGCGCGACTTCTTCCGGGGTCGGATTATCGCGGTCGAAGTAGTTCCAGGTCATGTTCAGCACCTGCTCCGGCACCTTACCGCCTTCCGCTTCATACAGCTTACGGACACGGTGGAAAATACCGGAGAGGATTTCGCCGTCACTGATAGCTTCGCCCGGGGCATCCGCGCCTTTCCAGTGCCACTGTAACCAGCGGGCGGAGTTAACGATAGAACCGTTCTCTTCCGCGAAACAGCAGGACGGCAGACGGAACACCGTGGTCTGAATCTGAGACGGATCCACATCGTTCATCTCGCCGTGGTTCTGCCAGAAGTTCGATGTTTCGGTATTCAGCGGGTCAACGGTGATCAGGAACTTCAGTTTTGAAAGCGCCTTCACCACTTTGTTTTTATTCGGGAATGAGGCTAACGGGTTAAAGCCCTGGCAGATATAGCCATTCACTTCCCCTTTATCCATCATGTCGAAATAACGCAGGACGTCGTAACCTTTGTCCCACTTCGGCAGCCAGTCAAAGCCCCAGTTATTCTCTTTCTGCGCTTTGTCACCGTAGAAGGTTTTCATCAGACTGACAAAGAACTTCGGATAGTTGCCCCAGTAGTTGACCTGGCCCGGCACCGTTGGTTTTGGTGTATTGGCAGCCAGATAACTGTCCAGTGTTGTCTGTTTGTCAGACGGCAGCGTCAGGTAGCCCGGCAGGCTCTGTGACAGCAGACCCAGGTCAGTTAAGCCCTGAATATTAGAGTGACCGCGCAGTGCGTTCACGCCGCCGCCCAGCATCCCCATGTTACCCAGCAGCAGCTGGATCATGGCCATGGTACGGATGTTCTGTGCGCCGACAGTATGCTGTGTCCAGCCCAGTGCATACAGGAATGAGGCGGTTTTATCTTTCGCGCAGGTTTCGCCGATATATTCACAGACTTTCAGGAAGTCGTCTTTCGGCGTCCCGCAGATATTGGTCACCACATCCGGGGTATAGCGGCTGACGTGCTCTCTCAGTAAATTCCAGACACAACGCGGATGCTGCAATGTGGTGTCGCGTTTAGCGAAACCATTTTCATCCAGCTCGTAGTTCCAGGTGGTTTTATCGTACTGACGTTTTTCCGCATCATAGCCGCTGAACAAGCCATTATCGAACGCGTAATCTTCACGCACGATCAGGCTGGCGTTGGTGTACGCCTCAACATATTCACGGTTGATTTTTTCATTTTCCATCAGGTATTTAATGACACCTGACAGGAACGCAATATCGGTACCGGAACGGATAGGCGTGTAGAAATCCGCCACAGCCGCAGTACGGGTAAAGCGCGGGTCAATCACGATCAGTTTGGCATTGTTATGGATTTTGGCTTCCATCGCCCAGCGGAACCCGACAGGGTGAGCTTCCGCAGCGTTTCCGCCCATCACAACAATAAGGTTGGCATTTTTAATATCAACCCAGTGGTTGGTCATGGCACCGCGACCAAATGTCGGAGCAAGACTTGCTACCGTAGGTCCGTGTCAGACACGCGCCTGGTTATCCACGGCAAGCATGCCGAGGGCGCGGGAAAATTTCTGGGTGACAAAGCCGGTTTCGTTACTGGCGGCAGACGCGCATAACATCCCGGTGGTTAACCAGCGGTTGACGGTCACGCCATCGCTGTTTTTTTCAATAAAGTTACTGTCGCGGTCATCTTTGACCAGGCGGGCGATACGATCAAACGCCTCATTCCACGAGATACGTTTCCACTCGTTGGTACCCGGCTCGCGGACTTCAGGGTATTTAAGGCGGCTTTCGCTGTGGATAAAATCAATCAGACCTGCGCCTTTCGGACACAATGCGCCACGGTTTACCGGATGATCCGGATCCCCTTCAATGTGGAAAACAGATTCTTTGGCGTTTTTTGCCCCGTCACCCAGACTGTACATTAACAGCCCGCAGCCAACGGAACAGTATGTGCAGGTATTACGGGTTTCACGCGCACGCAACAGCTTATACTGACGTGAACCGGCAATGGCGACCGCCGGGGCAAACCCCAGAGCCGCTGCCGTTGTACCCGCCATACCGCCAGCGCAGATCTTAAAGAACTGCCTTCTGCTGACTTGCATGGAGATCTCCTTATTACATTGCTCTTATGCCGCTGCAGGATAAACCACAGCGAACTTTCTTTTTATCCGCACAGTGGTACGTGCGATCAGGTTCATTGCCTGGTGGAATGGTGTAAACTTTTACCCATACTATTATTATGTATTATTAAGCGCAGGAATTCATCTGATGGATGACATTTATTCCATAGAGTCGTTACATAATTGCCTAATTCGCGGTGCGCATCTCACAAATGTGCAACAAAAAAGTAAACCCGGGCATAATGAAAATGACTGGGTCGCGGAAGAGACCCCGGTAGCTCTGGTGTACAACGGCATCTCCCATGTGGTGATGATGGCCAGTCCGAAAAACCTGGATGATTTTGCGATCGGTTTTTCGCTTTCCGAAGGTATTATTGAATCCGCTGATGAAATTCGCGGGATTGATATTACGGATGCCTGCCACGGCGGCTTTGAAGTCCACGTTGAATTATCCGCCCGCCGTTTTGCCGGACTGAAAGAGCGCCGCCGCAATATGGCCGGGCGCACCGGCTGCGGCATCTGCGGCACCGAGCAGATCAGCGAGATTTTCCGGCCGATCACACCGCTGGATTTCACACAGACCTTTTCTCTCAGTCACCTCGATGAAGCACTCAGCCAGCTGCCGCAGGTACAGGAAATCGGAAAACTGACCGGCTGTACCCATGCCGCAGGCTGGATTTCTCCGCAGGGCGAATTGCTGGGGGGCTGTGAAGATGTGGGCCGCCATGTGGCGCTGGATAAACTGCTCGGTATGCGGGCAAAAGCACAGTGGGCAGACGGCGCGGTGCTGGTGTCCAGCCGCGCCAGCTATGAGATGGTGCAGAAAAGCGCACAGTGCGGCGCGGAAATTTTGTTTGCGGTTTCCGCCCCGACCACACTGGCGATTGAAACCGCCAAACGCTGCCGCCTGACGCTGGTTGGGTTCTGTAAAAAAGGACGGGCCACCATCTATACCCACCCGGAACGGCTGATCCCCTGACTATTCAGCCAGCGGATGATATATCCACAGATTCGGCTCATGGTAAATGACCCGATCCGTTTCAGGATCAGCCTGAACCGGTACCAGTGCCCCGGGCACAATGTACTGACCGGCGTGCGGAAAGGCCATCCCGGTCCATTCAGACCAGTTATCAACGGATGACGTAATATCCATCGAACGCATCGCCGGTTTGATAATCTGCCCGCCCAGCCGGACATGTGTGCGGATCCACGGGTCGAACGGCTCACCCTGCGGGGTCTGCCACTGACAATATTCCGCAAAATCCTGTAACGGATACTGTGCCTTGAGCGTAGGCCGTACCGGTACCACCACGCCCTTCAGCCCGGCTTGTGCAGTGGCTGCTTTCAGTGCGGTGATAAGCTGAGCAGGGATACCGCGCCCGCGAAAATCCGGGTCAACGGTCACCGACAGAGCGGATACAAATGTCGGTTTCCGGGTATCGGTTGCCCCCTGCGTCAGCACCGCATCCCAGCCCTCATCCGGCAGATCAGACAGCGGTGCATCTTCCGGAAAATAAAACGGAATCGCACTCAGAAGCCCGGCGACCTGCTCCTCTCCGGCAATGGTTGCAACTGCAACCTGCTGAAAAGGCAAATTTTCCTCAAGATAAAGTGTATCCCAGTACTGGTCAGAAACCGGACTGGCTAACATAAACAACGGCCATTGCTCCGCAACCAGTGCTTCCGCGCTGTTCAGCAACGATTCATGACACTGTGCGACACTGAGGATCCGGACTGATGACATGTACTTCTCCGATAATCAGGGTGATTGCCGCTATGTTACCGGTTTTCCGGGCAAAAAACTTAATACAACCTTTATTGCTGATGCCTTATTTATACTTACATATCAGCGGCGGTGCGACGAAAAATAAAATCCCTTTCCTGTCCGTTTTCCGTCTTTATCCAGAATTTCATAATACTCTTCCGTCACCACGGACTGCCCTTTATCCCAACGTCCGGTATCTGACAGATTATCCGTGCGGTAAACATCCCCGACCACCCGGTACTGCCGCCCTTTATAGCGGATATGTTTTGTCGCTCCCGGAGAAAACTGCCGGGTGACCTCAGAATACTCCCCGTTGCCATCACGCCGCAGGCCGATCAGCCGCAGACCTTTTGTTGCCGGGTCATTATCCGCCGCACCGGGCACCGGCATATCCGGTGTCAGGGTTATCACCTCATAACGCTCAGAAAAATCACTTCTCCCGATTTGCGGCCATGTGGCCGATGCGGATCCGCAGGTCAGCACCGTTAACAACAAAAATATCAGCATTTGTTTCATTATCAGATTATCCGTTCAGCTCAAAACACCGGACAGTATGAAACAGAAATGCCAAATCAAATGCGATAACAGCCGTTAATTGAACGCATTATTATTGCGTTTAAAATCACCTTATCAATAAAAGAAAAAAATAACTCATCACTTTTAATAATACTTATGAATTAGTAACGTTATTTACCGCACAGAAAAACTCTGAATGTGCATCACATATTTTCACTCTTATATTTGAAATAAATCTGTCACAAAAAATAAAAAATGGTGATTTTTTAATTCGTTATTTAATTAGCATTCTAATCAAATTATTCTCATTGCAAACAAACGATAATAATTCTCATTTACAAAAAACTCACTCTCCTTTATCGTTTATTTGTCTTCCGGCAATCACACCGGAAAAAGGTATTTCACTCACCCGGTCATTCATTAAATTACAAGGAGTTTAGTTTATGAAGACATTTAATATGAAAACCCCGCTGGCAACACTGGTTACCCTGTGTGCCGCATTCTCCGCCACACAGGCTCAGGCTAATGCGGGCTATGGCAGTTCAGAAACACCAGATGGCACTTATATCATTGTCGGCGTAACCGCTGCATCAGAGCGTCAGGGACATCCGTCACCGGGCGGAGAACCGGGAATCGGTTATTCCGGCATGCACAACGGAACCAAAGTCAGCTTTGCCGGACTGCAGGGACCCAACCGTGCAGCACCAAACGATAACGGTGTTTCTGTTATCACCGCCACTCCGCAGTCACACCGCAATATGGGCTCTTTTAACTTTGCCAAAATAGCCGATGCCGATATTTATTACGGTGAGTGGGTTTCCGGTACGGATTTCAGTGACGATTCCCATACCGTGTATTACGCCGGGAAAGATATCACTGCGGCTATGCCATCCGAAGGGACGGCACAGTACAGCATTAAAGGACTCAGCGGCTACAGCAGCGGTGAACAGATCAGCGGCACATTCAGCACCAATTTTGATGCTAATACCTTTACCGGCTCTCTCAGCTCAACCGATCTCAGCTACAGCCTGAGCGGCGCTGTCAGTGGTTCAGCCTTTAACGGATCTGCATCTGTCAGCACCACCGGTACTGATACCACAACCGTCAGCGGTACGACCAACGGGCATTTCTTTGGTGACAATGCACAGCAGGTTGCCGGTTATGCTGAATTCAGCAGCGATAAAGCGAAGAATATCGCGTTCGGCGGAACCAAGTCCTGATTCATTATTGATACATTTCATCAGGAACAGATTATCTGTTCCTGATGTTTACCGGGTATAATTATGTCGTCGCAGATAAAGTTAATTAACGGATTTATTCTTTTTTTATTATTACTTGTTTTTTCATTACCGGTATCTGCAACTATACAAAAAAATAATCATTCAGAAAATAATACCGCACAAAATTTATATTTCTCACTAAAGAAAAATAACCTCAAAGCGATTTATCATTACTTATCTGTTTATCAGCAGGAACATCAGGCTGACCCGTTACTGATTATCTTCAGCCAGGCAAAACTGGCCTATTTAAACCAGCGCCCCGGGGTTGCTATCGGGTTATATAATACCATTCTGCAACAGAAACCCGATTTCTTTGCCGCACAACTAGAACTGGCCCGCAGCTACCGGGCCGATCGTCAGATCGGGAACGCATTGTTTTTGTTCCGGGAACTGAGTCAGCACCTGCCGGTGACCTCTCCCCACTATCCGGAAATTACCCGCGCCATTACCGAACTCACCCGGGCACTCAGTTGGTCATTACTGCTCAGCGCCGGCAGCCATTACACGGATAATTATTATCAGACCCCGCAGCCGAAAGCACACTGCCTGCACTACAGCCCCGATGGTTCCTGTTATGCCAGCCTTATCCCGCAGATCCCCCATGCCGTCTTACAATGGCGCAGCGACTGGGATTTACGCAGGCTGACACCGCTGTCCGGCTCCCATTTTCTGACGCAGCACTACCGGGTATCCACCCGGTATGATGCCGCGAATCAGGTAGCTAATACCGTAACACTGACCGCTAAAACGGGTTATCACTATCAGGATCGCCATACTTTATGGCAACTGACCCCGCTGCTGGAGCAGCATTTTTCCGCCGGACGCCGTTTTTCCTCCGCTTACGGCTTACAAACATATCTGAATCAGCAATTCAGCCCGGAGTGGTCTCTGGGCGGACTGGCGGCACTGCGACAGCACCGTTATCAGCCTTATCTGCATTCACATAACGGCACTGAATACCAGTTGATGCCGCAGATAACCTGGCGTCCGCATCCGGCAGCCACATTGTATTTACAGGCAGAAACCACCGTTCACAAAAAAAATGATCCCTATAAACATTACCGGACAGCTGCCTTGCATACCGGACTGACCTACCTGTGGCACCCGTCGGTGTCCCAGTCTGTTCATGCCGTTTACACCCGTAAACGTTATCACCATACACATCCGTTACACCGCCAGGCCAGGGAGAATCTCACCCGACAGTACAGCACAACACTCGCACTCTATCCGCCGTCATTCGCGCAGATTTCACCTCAGCTTTCGCTGATCCACACCCGCAACCGCAGTTCTGTACCGTGGCTTTATAGCTACCGGCAGACTGAAATCATGCTGCGTTTTGAACGGCTGTTTTAACCCTTTCTGATTATTTCTTTTTTATCATCCGGGAATCGTTATGTCTTCGCATTTACCATTATCTGGTCATCCATATAAAACCATCACACTGCTTCTGCCCGTGTTATTTATCCCGCTGCCGGGACTGGCGACAGAGGAAAAAAATCAGCACCTGGGCGACATTACACTTCGTAATGAACAGACCGCCGCTGACAGCGCCAAAGATAAAATCTATGACAAAAATGTCTCCACCCTGATCCTCACCAAAGAAGAAATAGAGCGCTATAAAGGTGCCTCTGCCGCCGATATTCTCAAAGGCGCCAACGGGGTATTCAGCGGCGATGCCCGCAACGGTAATGCACTGGATGTCAATATCCGCGGAATACAGGGGCCGGGCCGTGTACCGGTCACCATCGACGGCACCGAACAGGCCGTGACGGTGTACCGGGGTTATAACGGTGCCAATAACCGTAACTACCTCGACCCGATGCTGATCAGTGAAATTGAGATTGAAAAAGGCCCGTCCCTTAACCCGCTCCTGAAAACATCGGTAGGCGGTGGTGTTGCTATGAAAACACTCACTATCAATGACGTGGTGAAAAACGGTGACCAATTTGGTGCTGCACTGATGCTGGAAAACAGCAGTAATACCACCAAAGCCCGGATACCCAATCTGGGGCTCGGGGAAGATTACCGCCTTGTGGATAATATGCAGTTCGATTGGCTTATTATTGACGACCCCGGCACCCACTTAACCCCGGAAAACCGGGATAATGCCCCCGCACTGAATAAAAGCGATTACGCCTGGCGTCTGGCAGTGGGTACCCGTCAGGAAAATATGGATCTGTTACTGGCTTATGCTTACCGCGACCGGGGAAACTATTTTGCCGGTAAACGCCACAGCGAACACTATAATGATGAAATGTCTGACAATGATATCGGTATTCTGCAAACATCCAACAAAACCTATGACCCGTATATGCCGTTTGTGTCCCGTATTTACCGCAAGGGTAATGAAGTTCCCAATACATCGGCAAAAACGGAATCCTGGCTGATAAAAAATACCTGGTATCTGAATGATGACCACGCGCTGCAACTTAGCTGGCGCGATACCCGCTCGGATTTCGGCGATATTATGCCTTCCCGGCTGGGCTGGATCCGCGCTGAGGATAATATTATTCCGCAGTGGCCGCTGGCTGACCTGCATGCACAGGCCGGTTATCTTCACCTGAAATCCCAACCGGCGCATCTTGCCTATATTGATGCAGATATCCGCCTGTGGACGACGCTGACGACCAGCAATACCAACTCCGGCGGCGGCTGGCCGCGCTACCCGAAGAACATGGACGATGGCTATAAACAAGGGGATATCAGCACTATCAACCCGGCAATCGACGGCACCCTGATTAACAGTGCTGCCCTGAATGTACAGAATCAGCGCTACGGGCTGGATTTCAGCAATAAGTTTGCTTTTACCCCGGAACTGTCGGTGACTCTGGCCGCCAATATGCAGTTTGAGCATCTGGACAGTAATACCAGCCTGGAAAACTATAAACGCTTTATGTTCGCTGTTCCCGCCCGTAAAGGCCGCCGCTTTGAATATCAGCAATCCGTCAGTCTGGACTGGCAGCCGGTCTCCTGGCTGTCACTCAGTGCCGGCGGCAGACAAACCGTATACTGGAGTGTCGATGATCTTTCCAACGAGTGCGCCGCCCGTAAAGACCCCTACTGCAAACAAAACTATGAAGTTACCGGTTATTACCTGAATTATTTCCGGAATATGACCGAAATAGAATCACAGGTTTATAAAAAACGGCAGCAGGGTATGTGGCACGAACTGACCCCGGAAGAAAAACAAGCAACATGGGGAAAAATTTTTCAGTCTATATACCCAAAATGGCGTCGTGATTACCTTAACAACCGGAAAGACCGGCCAATGGTACATGAGCAAGCATTCTGGCCGGTGGATACCAGTGACGGACGCCTGAAACAGAAAGACCGGCCGGATATCGATACCGCATTGCGGGGTATTGATCCCTATACCGGGCAGGAAACGTATCTCTATGAGTATGGCAGCCTCCCTATTTCGCACGGTGACAGAGAAGTGCAACCCGTCACCCACACCTGGAAAGAAAAACCCCGCCGCCAGGCCAGCGCCTGGACACCGATGCTGTCTGCCTCGGTTCATCTGACCGATGATCTGCGTCTGTATGGCCGCTATGCGGAAACCGTGCGTATGCCGAGTTTGTTTGAGGATACTGTCGGGTTCTCCGGTTTCTCTGCCCCGCATATCGGTTACCGTTATAAACCGGAGCGTGCGGTAACCCGGGAATACGGTGTGGTTTTTAACGGGAAATCACTGCTCCGCGCCGATCGTCACGCAGATATCCGGCTGAATTATTTCCATACGGATATCCACAATGTCTTTGATCGTGATAATTATTTCCGTTTTACACAGATGGATAAGCAACTCCTGAAAGGGATTGAAATCCAGGCCCGTTATGATCATGGCTGGATCTTCAGTGATCTGGGTGTGACCTATAATCTCACCAATAAAGTCTGTGATGAAACATCCCATGCCTTTATGGATCCGACCGGGCTGAAAGATATCCCGTCATGCATTGACGGCGGTTATCCGGGCGGGTTCCTGCGTACCCAAATCCAGCCGCACTATTCTGTGACCTTTAACCTCGGCGGACGTTTATTGCAGGAGTCATTAGAAATCGGCAGCCGCTGGCTCTACCACAGTGCGGTGGAAAACAGCCAGGAGAAACGTCTGATGGGTATTGTTCCGGGAAAATACAGCGATTTTAATAATTACCCGATGCGCTGGAATTCGGTACTGACCGTGGATGCTTACGCCAAATATAAAATCACCCCGGATGTTGCCCTGGAGGTGACCGCTACCAACCTGACCAATGAATATTACCTCGACCCGCTCACCCGTTCGATGATGCCTGCACCGGGACGGGCCGTAAAATTCAATGTCTCTGCGAGGTTCTGATTTATGTACGGCGCAATAGCATTACCGCATCCGTCTTTCCTGTTTTCCCGGGAAAGAACCGGAACGTGGCAGCAGATGGTTTCTGTTGCTGCGATCGGTGTGTGTTTCTCCGTCGCCGGGCTGTTCATCACGGGCAGCCCCCCGGTGATCGCCCCGCAACAGCATCAGATGGATAACCGGGGACAAACCCCGGCGGCGGCTGTCACCATCCGGATGAATGCAGCACCGGCATATCAGGAAACAGAGCCGGAAGCGGAACAATTACCACCACCACAGGAATCACCGTCTCAGGCAGAACTGACAACCGCCCGCCGGACAACACCGGAGAAAACAACCAAACCACCATCAGCAAAACCGGCAGTAAAAACCGTGAACAAAAAAGCGGAGAAATCAGAACCGGTTGCCACAGTAACCACCGCAGATACCGGAGAGGATAAAACCACACAGCAGCAGTCCGGCGGACAGGCGGTATCCCCGACAAATTCTGCCACCGCAGGAGCTGATAACCGGAAAGCACAGGAGGATTACTTTAACCTGCTGCGGCAAAAAATTGAGGAGCAAAAACATTACCCCCGCCGGGCCCGCAGCGCCGGACAACGGGGGATCAGCACTATCTCATTTTCACTCGACGATAACGGCAAACCGTTTGCTCCGGTCGTTACCCGCTCTTCCGGTTATGAATTACTGGATAACGCCGCAATGGATGCCGTCATCAGGGTTGCTGCTGTCGGTACGCCGCCGCCGGGCGCAAAGCGGAGGGTGACATTCTCATTACGTTTTCAGCTGAATAAGGGGTTTTAGCGGCGGTGTGTATTAGCAACAGTGATTGTTTCTTGTGCATACCGGATTAATAGGTATACTGGTCTACCTACTTATTAGTCACAAGAGATTTTCCGGATGAAGGACACCGACACAACACAGACCCGGCTTAGTGCCAGAGACCGTTTACTGGAAGCCGCAGGCATCTTGTTTTACAACGAGGGCATTGCGGCAACCGGTATTGATACGATCACCAAAAAGGCCGGTGTCGCCAAAAAAAGTCTGTATAACAATTTCAGCTCCAAAGCTGAGTTAGTGACCACTTACATCCGGCTGCGGCATGAAGAATGGCTGGCGTTATATGATGTCCGTCTGCAACAGGCAATAACCCCGGCACAGCGGATCCTCGCGGTATTTGATGCTTATCACGACCATGCTGAATTTGCTTATGAACGGGGATTCCGGGGATGCGGCCTGCTGAACGCCGCCGCTGAGTTTCCGGCCGGCAGTGAGGAACGCCGCGAAGTGTGTGCTCACAAATCTGAAGTGGCTGATATTATCCGCAAAAATCTTTATCAGCTGCTGCCGGAAGACACTGCGAAAGCAGAGCAGCTGACTGCACACCTGGCTTTTTTACTGGAGGGCGCTATTGTACTCGCCGGGCTGGAAGAACACGGGGCACGGGTATTACAGGCTGCCGCCATGGCAAAAACCATGCTGGAGGCGCTGTGATCCAGACCCCCAAAGGCCACTTTACCGGCATTGCCGTCATTATCCTGGCCTCCTTCTTATGGGGAACCACCGGGGTTTCTGCCACCTTCGCACCGGATGTCAGTCCTGTTGCGATCGGTGCTGCCGCCATGGGTTTCGGCGGGTTGCTCCAGGCTGCGATTGCCATCACACCGATCCGCCGCAACCTCGGCGCTTTCCGGCAGCAATGGCATTTGCTGTTATTGGGTGCCGTTGCTGTTGCCGTATATCCGCTCGCCTTTTACGGCTCAATGCGGCTGGCCGGGGTAACTATCGGCACCGTGGTATCTATCGGTACGGCACCGGTTTTATCGGCAATTATTGAAATCATCATGGACGGTGCCCGCATGACACTGCGCTGGCTGAGCGGTGCCGTACTCGGCCTGACAGGTATTGCGCTGCTTTCCCTTTCCGGTGGCACGGAACAGATTGCCGCAGCGGACACATCCGCCACTCTGACCGGTGTCATACTGGGATTACTCGCCGCCTTTACTTATGCACTTTATTCCTGGGCCGCGCGCCGCCTGATGCAGCGCAACATTCCGTCACGGGCAGCCATGGGCGGTATTTTCGGGATCGGGGGATTACTGCTGATGCCGGTGCTGGCACTTTACGGCGCGCCATTCCTGGATTCGTGGCAAAACGCAGCGGTCGGCATTTACATGGCTTGTGTGCCGATGTTTCTCGGCTATGTCTGTTTCGGTTACGCACTGGCGCGTATTCCCGCCAGCACCGCCACCACTATCACGCTGCTGGAACCGGTTGTCGCCGCCGCACTCGCCGCCATTATTGTCGGCGAACAACTCACCGCCGCCGGCTGGGCCGGAGTCGCTCTGATTTTCACCTGTCTGGTCTGTATTACACTGCCGTCGCGGCGTAAGGCGGCGATATTAAGTGCAGTAAATAATGGTCACAGCCCACAACCGGAATGACACATTGCGCTGAATATTATTTTAATTTCTTAATGATATTCAGTGCATTATCAATTCTATCGCAAAGCCAATCAACAACCATGTCCAGATTATAATTATTGTCCAGTAAGTGACTCAGGGGTAACGTCTGATCAAAAATAATAGCTTCTGTATTATTATTGGGAGGAAGCTTTCCGGGGCAATAATCGCTGCCAAAATTTTCAGAAAACTGAACAATAGCCCGTTTACAATACTCTATATTCATCGCCATATAACCAAAAACCAGGCAAGGAGATGTACTTTTTTTACTCTGAGAATGGCATTCTCCGTTATCCCATTCATTATATTCAGGGAACTGAATCCCCCAATAGAAATAGTGATAGGGTTCCCGCCGTAACATAACCCAACTCCAGCATATGGCACCCTGCCAGTTTGCACTGCTGCCACCATGTCTGTATTTATCTTCAGCGCCCCAGTTAAACAGCGTTTCCGCTGAATACTTTTGTTTTATTCTGTCAAATACACTCTTTGTTAAACCGTCCAGCCGTCTTCCGGCTCCGCTGTACAGGAGTTCCATAACAGCAAAATCCTGCCTTGTAGGTAAATCCATTGCTAATCCCTGATTTGATAAAAATTGTTTATAGTCTTCAACATGAGGAATATCTGAAACCATTGTAAGTTGCTCAAAAACAGACTGCCAATACCATAATTTTCTGTTTTTTATACCGAAGTCAGAAGATGAAATATCTTTAAAACTTTGCTCCGGCATCGTTTTATCAGTCAGTAAAATTAACGTACCGGCAGAGGCATCCGGCGAATGTGCAGATAACCAGCGATCATAAATTTGAAGCTGGGATAATGAATTTCCGTTAATATCTACGCCTTGTGTAAAACACGCATTAATTTTTACTTCAATCAAATACCTGACAAAATTATCAACCAATCCCACTAAATCCGGATAACGGGATTTCCCTTCTGAATCCGTAATCGTATATTGTGTTTGCCATTTAATTTTTGTATCTGAATCAGCGCAAACACCCATTTTTATTAAAAAATTGTGCTGCTGTTCTTTTGTCATCCGGTTAAGAATGTCACAGAAACCTTCCGTACAAAAATTTTCCAGTTGGCTGCGTTTATCTGTGGATTGGTATTTATATAAACGAGAGAAAAGATCCATCTAAAATAATCCATTAATCCGGACAAAAACCAGAAGCCATCACTTCCCGATACAAAAACTCGAGAAAATACGTCCCAGCAAATCATCCGATGTGAATTCCCCGGTAATTTCGCTCAGTGCCTGCTGGGCGAGGCGCAGTTCTTCTGCCAATAACTCGCCGGAGCGGGCAACCACTAACTGTTCGTGGCCGGAAATCAGATGCTCTGCAGCGGTGTTCAGTGCCTGTAAGTGACGGCGGCGGGCGAGGAATCCGCCTTCGGTGTTGCCTTCAAATCCCATGGTGGTTTTCAGATGATCGCGCAGCAAATCAATACCGTGGCCTTCGCGGGCAGAGAGTTTAATCAGCGTATCGCCGTTCCGCTCTGTGATACCGGTGGTTTCCCCGGTGATATCGGTTTTATTGCGGATAATGGTGACCGGAATACCGGCCGGTAAGCGGGACATAAATTCCGGCCAGATTTGTTCCGGGGTCTGTTCATCCACCGTGGTGCCGTCCACCATAAACAGGACGCGGTCTGCCTGTGCAATTTCCTGCCAGGCGCGTTCAATACCGATCCGCTCCACTTCATCCCCGGCTTCGCGCAGCCCGGCGGTATCAATGATATGCAGCGGCATACCGTCGATATGAATATGTTCACGCAGCACATCACGGGTGGTTCCGGCAATATCGGTGACAATCGCGGCTTCGCGTCCGGCCAGCGCATTCAGCAGGCTGGATTTTCCGGCATTCGGACGACCGGCAATCACCACTTTCATCCCTTCACGCAGCAGGCTGCCCTGACGCGCCTGAGAACGAACCCGTTCCAGATCAGCAATCACGGTATCGAGTTTAGCTTCAATCACACCGTCAGAAAGAAAATCAATTTCTTCATCCGGGAAGTCGATTGCCGCTTCCACATAAATCCGCAGGTTAGTAAGTGCTTCCACCATCTGATGCACTTCGCCGGAGAAAGCACCCTGTAATGAGTTCATCGCAGAACGGGCGGCCTGTTCCGAACTGGCATCAATCAGATCCGCAATGGCTTCCGCCTGCGCCAGATCCAGTTTGTCATTGAGGAATGCGCGCTCGGAAAACTCACCGGGATTGGCGATACGGATATTATCGATAAGCAGAATACGTTTTAACAATAAATCGAGGATAACCGGCCCGCCGTGTCCCTGGAGTTCCAGCACATCCTCACCGGTAAAGGAGTTCGGGCCGGGGAAGAAAATCGCAATCCCCTGATCCAGCACGTTGCCGGTTTCATCACGGAAAGGCAGATAATCGGCATAACGCGCTTTCGGGAGTTTCCCCAGTACAATCTGAGCCACCTGTGCCGCCTGCGGGCCGGACACACGTAAAATACCGACTCCGCCGCGTCCCGGCGGTGTTGCCTGTGCCACAATGGTATCGGTGCTCTGAATTTCAGCGTTATTCATGACCATGTCTCTCTTTCTCACCGTGTGATAAACAATAAAGGCGGTCAATATGACCGCCTTTAAATAATACTATAAGACCGGCAGAGATTCCCCGCCGGTCACGGGCTTATTTTTTGTCGCGGCTGTGAAGACCGCGTTTTTCCAGACCGCGATAGATAATCTGCTGCTGGAGGATAGTCACCAGGTTACTGACGATATAGTACAGCACCAGACCTGACGGGAACCACAGGAAGAAGACGGTGAAGATCACCGGCATAAAGGTGAAAATCTTCTGCTGTAACGGGTCGGTGACCGCTGTCGGAGACAGTTTCTGGATCACAAACATCGTTGCACCCATCAGAATCGGCAGGATGTAGTACGGATCCTGTGCGGATAAGTCATGGATCCAGCCGATAAATGGCGCGTGACGCAGTTCCACCGAGCCCATCAGCATGTAATACAGTGCCAGGAAGATAGGCATCTGGATGATCAGCGGTAAGCAGCCACCCAGCGGGTTCACTTTCTCTTCTTTGTACAGCGCCATCATTTCCTGACTCATGCGCTGTTTGTCATCACCAATGCGCTCACGCATTGCTTTCAGCTTCGGCTGAAGCATACGCATTTTCGCCATAGAGGTGTATTGCGCACGGGTCAGCGGATACATGATACCGCGGACGATAAAGGTGATAACGATGATGGAGAAGCCCCAGTTACCGATGAAGCTGTGGATAAACTTCAGTAACTTGAACAGCGGCTGAGAAATGAACCATAACCAGCCGTAATCAACGGTTAAGTCCAGATGCGGTGCCACAGCTTCCATTTCGTTCTGCAGTTCAGGGCCGACCCACAGAGTTGCGTTATATTTCGCTTCGCTGTTTGCCCCGATACGGATTGCATCACTCTTATAGCCGATAAATGCATCGCCGGTTTTGGCACTGTACAGCGTATAGAAATTATTGGTGGTGCCTTTCTCAGGAACCCACGCTGTCGCAAAATACTGCTGTAACATCGCCACCCAGCCAACATTGGTGTTGATGTTCAGTGGTTTATCTTCGATATCACTGAAGCTGTATTTTTTGTAGTTGGTGTCTTCAGACGAGTACGCCGCACCACGGTAGGTATGCAGCGCAAAGTTGCTGCTGCCGTTGTTAAGACGTTCCGGTAAATTCACAGATTGTTTTAACTGACCGAAAAACGCCATTTCCAGCGGAGCGGAGGTGTCGTTTTTGATGGTGTAATCAACACTGATGGCATAGTCTTTGCGCTTCAGGATATAGGTTTTCACATAAGTGACACCATCCTGAACGAAAGTCAGAGGAACACGCAGTTCATCCTGACCTTCCGGCAGCACAAAAGTATCGCGTTCAGTGGTATACAGCGGGCGATCTTTGTAATTATTCGGGTTATCCGGGCCATTCACACCGGTTAAACCACTGATTGCCTGGTAGGCAAATTCAGGTGTTGTTTCCAGTAAACGGAACGGATCTGCGGATTTTAAGGTTGCCGGGTAAGCCAAAAGGTCAGCTTCATCAATATCACCGCCGCGCAGATTGATGTTCAGTGACAGCACATCTGTTTTGACCGTAATATATTTGTTCTGCCCGCTGCTTTCACCACTTGGCGTTGTCGTCTGCTGCGTTGCCTGAGTAGCCGCGTTAAGTGCTTGTGTCTTATCACTTTCCCACGTCTGCCATGCAAAGAAGGATACGAGTAGCAAAGCGATGAATAGAAGATTACGTTGCGAATCCATCGTTAATGTTCTCTGTTATCATCATTTTTAGGTGGGACAGGATCATCACCACCTTCGTGTAAAGGGTGGCATTTTAATACGCGTTTCACCGTTAACCAACCGCCTTTTATCATACCAAACCTGCGCAATGCCTCAATTCCGTATTGCGAGCATGTTGGTGTGAAGCGGCAACGTGGTCCCAGCAGCGGACTTATCACCAGCTGGTAACCTCTGATTAACAGGATCAGGAAGCGTGCGCCAAGCGACTGTGACGACGCCATAACTTACCCAATGCTTCCGTAATCTCGCGATTACTCAACTCCGATACCCCTTTTCTTACCAGAAGCACGAAATCCATATCGGGCAACTCATGTTGGTGCAGACGAAAGTATTCACGCGCTAACCGTTTGATGCGGTTGCGCTCATGAGCCCGTTTAACGTTTTTTTTAGCGACGGTAAGACCAATGCGGGGATGTTCCAGCTCATTACGGCGTCCCAGAAGTGTTATTTCAGGAGTACTTGCCCGTTGTGGTTGCCGGAAGACAAAGTTGAAATGCTCGGGAGTTAACAAACGTAACTCCCTCGGAAAAGCGAGCTTAACCACGTATGGTTAGCTTTATTACTTAGAAACGGTCAGACGAGCGCGGCCTTTAGCACGACGGCGAGCCAGAACCTGACGACCATTTTTAGTGGCCATACGAGCGCGGAAACCATGGGAACGGTTACGCTTCAGTACGGACGGTTGAAAAGTGCGTTTCATAGCGGTTTCTACCTAAACTTTAAATTATTACTGATTCAGTAAACGCATCGGCAAACAGTAAATTCAGCGGCGGACTCTCATCTTTCTGCTGAAAGGGCCATCACGGAAAGTGGCTGACCTCTGTGCCTTATCGCAACATCAATATGGAAAGATGCGAGATTGTAATAAAATCCGGGCCTGTCCGTCAATCAAAGATGGCGCGATAACACAGATTTCTGCACATAATTGCATTTACCCATAACCTGCCTGCACACATCACCGTATCAAGACACAGATAACGCGCACAGGGTGCAAGATTATACGGACTCCCCGGCAAAGCGCAAGGATCGATCCGCGATCCGTGAATATTCGATCGCGCACCGGATCCTGAGTGCCGTTTTTCTGCCTGAGGATAATTCACCAAAACTTATCCCCAAACGGGATCTTCCCGCTGTATTCTCCCGCCGGGATTCGTTATACTCCGGCCTGAATCCCGCTCCGGACGGGCTGACAGCCCCTGTGGATAAAAACCCGGAAAACTGTGTAAAAGGATGAGGATCTTGTCCCGCTTTTGCGATATGATCCGTCGTCACGATCATTTTCACCCGTGCGGTGATCGCCGGTGCAGGGAATGATCGTCCATAACACAGCCTCACTTTTGTACACGGAAGTGTCCGTTGAAACATGCAGAGGACAATACGTCTGTATGTGCTGTGTCTGCGTGAAAAATCTTATTCTGTTTCTTTGACTGGTCTTGTTTAGGGGAGTTCACCGTGTCTCTTTCGCTTTGGCAGCAATGTCTTGCCCGTTTGCAGGATGAATTACCTGCCACAGAATTCAGTATGTGGATACGCCCCCTTCAGGCTGAGCTGAGTGATGACACTCTGGCGCTCTATGCCCCAAACCGGTTTGTGCTCGACTGGGTACGGGAGAAGTACATTAATAACATTAATGCGCTCCTGTCCGATTTCTGCGGCAATGACATTCCGCAGCTGCGCTTTGAGGTCGGTAATAAACCGGCCGGTGCGGTCAGCACACCGGAAAGAAGTATTCCCCCGTCACGGACGATGAAACAGCCGCCTTCGCGGGAAAAAGCCCCCGCACTGCGCCCGAGCTGGCATGATAACAGTGCGGAGCCGGATGTGGCTTACCGTTCCAACGTCAACCCGAAGCACACCTTTGACAGCTTTGTGGAAGGTAAATCGAACCAGCTGGCGCGCGCAGCCGCCCGTCAGGTGGCCGATAACCCGGGTGGCGCATACAACCCGCTGTTCTTATACGGCGGAACCGGTCTGGGTAAAACCCACTTATTACATGCCGTCGGCAACAGCATTATGGAAAGCAAAGCCAACGCCAAAGTGGTCTATATGCACTCAGAACGGTTTGTGCAGGATATGGTCAAAGCCTTACAGAACAACGCAATTGAAGAGTTCAAACGTTACTACCGTTCTGTCGATGCCTTACTGATAGATGATATTCAGTTCTTTGCCAACAAAGAGCGTTCTCAGGAAGAATTTTTTCATACCTTCAATGCGTTACTCGAAGGTAATCAGCAGATAATCCTGACCTCCGACCGCTACCCGAAAGAAATTAACGGGGTGGAAGATCGCCTGAAGTCGCGGTTCGGCTGGGGATTAACCGTTGCCATTGAACCGCCGGAACTGGAAACGCGGGTCGCCATCCTGATGAAAAAAGCCGATGAAAACAACATCCGCCTGCCGGATGAAGTGGCTTTCTTTATTGCGAAACGTCTGCGCTCCAATGTCCGTGAACTGGAAGGCGCACTGAACCGGGTGATTGCCAACGCCAACTTTACCGGGCGGGCGATTACCATCGATTTTGTGCGTGAAGCGCTGCGCGATCTGCTGGCGCTGCAGGAGAAACTGGTCACCATCGATAATATTCAGAAAACGGTTGCTGAGTATTATAAAATTAAAGTGGCTGATCTGCTCTCCAAACGCCGTTCACGCTCTGTCGCCCGACCGCGCCAGATGGCGATGGCACTGGCAAAAGAGCTGACAAACCACAGTTTGCCAGAAATCGGGGATGCTTTTGGCGGCCGTGACCACACGACCGTTCTGCACGCCTGCCGTAAGATCGAGCAGCTGCGTGAGGAAAGCCACGACATCAAAGAAGATTTTTCTAACTTAATCCGGACATTATCATCATAGCGCTATGAAATTTATCATTGAACGTGAGCAATTGTTAAAACCCTTACAACAGGTCAGCAGTCCGTTGGGCGGTCGCCCGACCCTACCGATTCTGGGTAACTTACTGCTGAAAGTCTCTGATGGCGTACTGCATCTCACAGGGACAGACCTTGAGATGGAAATGATGGCCGCCGTTCCGCTGGATCAGCCGCATGAAAACGGCGAAACCACGGTACCGGCACGGAAGTTCCTGGATATCTGGCGGGGTCTGCCGGACGGCGCGCAAATCAGTGTTGAGCTTGACGGTGACCGTCTTCTGGTCCGCTCCGGGCGCAGCCGCTTCTCGCTGTCCACGTTACCGGCCTCGGATTTCCCGAATCTGGATGACTGGCAGAGTGATGTCACTTTCTCTCTGCCGCAGGCAACATTAAAACGCCTGATTGAATCCACCCAGTTTTCCATGGCGCATCAGGATGTCCGCTATTACTTAAACGGCATGCTGTTTGAAACCAGCGGCTCTGTGCTGCGCACTGTCGCCACCGACGGGCACCGCCTGGCGGTCTGCTCACTGGATATCGGACAGGAACTGCCGGACCATTCGGTGATCGTGCCGCGTAAAGGGGTCATCGAACTGATGCGCCTGCTGGACGGCGGCGATGCCCTGCTGAAACTGGAAATCGGCAGTAACAATATCCGCGCCCATGTCGGCGGGTTTATTTTCACCTCCAAACTGGTGGATGGCCGCTTCCCGGACTACCGCCGTGTCCTGCCGAAAAACCCGGACAAAACGCTGACGGCAAATTGTGATATGCTGAAGCAGGCTTTTTCCCGTGCGGCGATTTTATCGAACGAGAAATTCCGCGGCGTGCGGATTTATCTGAGCAACAATCAGCTCAGAATTACCGCCAATAACCCGGAGCAGGAAGAAGCCGAAGAAATCGTGGACGTCACCTATGACGGAACCGACATGGAAATCGGGTTCAACGTCAGCTATGTCCTTGATGTTCTTAACACACTGAAATGCGAAGATGTCTCGGTGAAACTGACCGATGCCACCTCCAGCGTACAGATTGAAGATGACGCCAGTGATGCAGCCGCTTACGTTGTGATGCCGATGCGCCTGTAACACGATGATCCTCTCGCGTTTACTTATCCGTGATTTTCGCAATATCGAAAATGCGGATTTACCGCTGGCTACCGGGTTTAACTTTCTGGTCGGCCCGAACGGCAGCGGTAAAACCAGTGTTCTGGAAGCCATTTACACACTCGGTCACGGCCGGGCATTCCGCTCAGTACAGGCGGGGCGTGTTATCCGCCATGATAACGACGAATTTATCCTGCACGGCAAACTCGGGCAGGAACAGACAGATCGGGCCACCAGCGTCGGCCTGAGTAAAAACCGTCAGGGTGACAGCAAGGTCCGCATTGACGGTACCGACGGCCATAAAATTGCCGAGCTGGCAAAATTACTGCCGATGCAGCTTATCACCCCGGAAGGTTTTACCCTGCTCAACGGCGGGCCGAAATTCCGCCGTGCTTATATTGACTGGGGCTGTTTCCACAATGAGCCGCAATTTTTTGCGCTGTGGAGTGATTTAAAACGTCTGGTGAGACAGCGCAATGCCGCCCTCCGCCAGGTCTCAAATTACGGTCAGATCCGCCACTGGGATCAGCAGCTGATTCCGGTTGCTGAACAGGTCAGTCAGTGGCGGGAGAGTTATGTGACAGCGATTGCTCAGGATATTGAGCAGACCTGTCAGCAGTTTTTACCTGAATTTTCGCTGAGTGTCTCTTTCCAGCGCGGATGGGATAAAGAGACCGATTATTCAGAGCTTCTGCAGCGCCAGTTTGAACGGGATCGCGCACTGACCTACACCGCCTCCGGCCCGCATAAAGCGGATTTACGGATCAGGGCGGACGGGGTGCCGGTGGAAGATTTACTTTCACGTGGTCAGTTAAAACTGCTGATGTGCGCGCTGCGGTTAGCACAGGGTGAATATTTCACCCGTCAGAGCGGGCAGCAATGCCTGTATCTGCTTGATGATTTTGCCTCCGAACTGGATGCCGGGCGCCGTCTTTTACTGGCTCACCGGCTGAAAGCCACACAGGCACAGGTTTTTGTCAGTGCCATCACCCCTGAACAGGTCAGTGATATGGCGGATGAAAACAGTCGCCTCTTTGTCGTGGAAAAAGGTAAAATACAGGTTCAATAATCAGGATTAGATGAGCGGGAAACGTTGATGTCGAATACCTATGACTCCTCAAGTATCAAAGTATTAAAAGGGCTGGACGCGGTGCGTAAACGCCCGGGAATGTACATTGGTGATACCGATGACGGAACCGGTTTACACCACATGGTCTTCGAGGTTGTTGACAACGCTATCGACGAAGCCCTCGCCGGTTACTGTAAAGACATCGTTGTGACCATTCACAATGATAATTCAGTCTCCGTACAGGATGACGGCCGCGGGATCCCGACCGGGATCCATGAAGAAGAAGGCGTCTCCGCCGCAGAAGTTATCATGACTGTTCTGCACGCCGGCGGGAAGTTCGATGATAACTCCTATAAAGTCTCAGGCGGCCTGCACGGCGTCGGGGTCTCTGTTGTTAACGCCCTGTCTGAAAAACTGGAACTGGTTATCCGCCGTGACGGCAAAGTTCACGAGCAGATCTACCGCCACGGTGAACCGCAGGATCGTCTGACTGTTGTCGGCGAAACCGATAAAACCGGGACACGCGTGCGTTTCTGGCCGAGCATGGACACCTTCAAAGGCGAGACTGAATTCCAGTACGACATTCTGGCAAAACGCCTGCGCGAACTCTCCTTCCTGAACTCCGGCGTATCGATCCGTCTGATCGATAAACGTGACGGCAAAGAAGATCACTTCCACTACGAAGGCGGTATCAAAGCATTCGTGGAATATTTAAGCCGCGCCAAAACCTCAATTCATAACAACGTTTTCTATTTCTCCACCGAGAAAGACGATATCGGCGTGGAAGTCTCCATGCAGTGGAATGACTCTTTCCAGGAAAACGTGTACTGCTTCACCAACAATATTCCGCAGCGCGACGGCGGTACTCACCTCGCCGGTTTCCGCGCCGCCATGACCCGTACACTCAACAGCTATATTGAGAAAGAAGGGCTGAATAAAAAATCCAAAGTCAGCACCACCGGGGATGATGCCCGTGAAGGGCTGGTGGCAGTTATTTCCGTCAAAGTGCCGGATCCGAAATTCTCCTCTCAGACCAAAGACAAGCTGGTCTCTTCCGAAGTGAAAACCGCGGTTGAAACCCTGATGAACGAAAAGCTGTCTGAATATCTGGATGAGAACCCTAGCGACACCAAAATCATTGTCGGTAAAATTATTGATGCCGCACGTGCCCGTGAAGCCGCACGCCGTGCCCGTGAAATGACCCGCCGTAAAGGCGCGCTGGATTTAGCCGGTCTGCCGGGTAAACTGGCGGACTGCCAGGAACGCGACCCGGCATTCTCCGAACTGTACTTAGTGGAAGGGGACTCTGCGGGCGGCTCTGCAAAACAGGGGCGTAACCGTAAGAACCAGGCAATCTTACCGCTGAAAGGTAAAATCCTGAACGTTGAGAAGGCGCGTTTTGATAAAATGCTGGCTTCTCAGGAAGTTGCCACCCTGATCACCGCACTCGGCTGCGGTATCGGCCGCGACGAATACAACCCGGACAAACTGCGCTATCACAGCATCATCATCATGACCGATGCCGACGTCGATGGTTCACACATCCGTACCCTGTTACTGACCTTCTTCTACCGTCAGATGCCGGAAATCATTGAGCGCGGTTATGTGTATATCGCACAGCCACCGCTGTATAAAGTGAAAAAAGGCAAGCAGGAACAGTATATTAAAGATGACGAAGCGATGGAGCAATATCAGGTCTCTATCGCGCTGGATGGCGCAGCACTGTATGTAAACGAAACTGCCGCACCGATTCAGGGCGAACATCTGGAAAAACTGCTGCACGAATACAACGGCGCACACAAAATTATCCGCCGCTTAGAGCGTCTCTATCCGCTGGCACTGTTAAACAGCCTGGTCTACCAGCCGAAACTGGAAGAATCCGCGCTGCTGAACAAATCCGAGGTGGAAGCCTGGGCACAGAGCCTGACTGAGCGCCTGACCCGTCATGAAGAGCATGGCAGCACCTACAGCTACCGCATTGCGGAAAACAAAGAGCGTCAGCTGTTTGAGCCGGTACTGACTATCCGTACCCACGGTGTGGATACTGACTACAATCTGGATTTCGATTTTGTTCACGGCAGCGAATATGCCCGCATCTCTAAACTGGGTGAGCTTATCCGTGGTCTGATTGAAGAAGGTGCTTATGTTGTCCGTGGTGAGCGCCGTCAGAACGTCAGCAACTTCGAACAGGCTCTTGACTGGCTGATGAAAGAATCACGCCGTGGTCTGGCTGTACAGCGCTATAAAGGGCTGGGTGAAATGAACCCGGAACAGCTGTGGGAAACCACCATGAACCCGGAAACCCGCCGTATGCTGCAGGTCACGGTAAAAGATGCGATTGCAACGGATCAGTTATTCACCACTCTGATGGGTGATGATGTTGAACCGCGCCGTGCCTTTATCGAAGAGAACGCCCTGAAAGCGGCAAATATCGACGTATAATTTTTTCCTCTCTCTAAGACCCCCATAAAGCCCGGTTTTCCGGGCTTTATTTTTTTAATTCACCCCGTAAGATGCTTCAGATTTGTGGTAACAAGACCGACCATTCCCGAGACCAGTAACTGAATCGCCAGCGTGACCAGAATGATGCCGGAGATCCGCGCCAGGGTATCCATCACCCCGGGGGATAAACGCCCGTGCAGCGGCCCGGTTGCCAGAAAAGTCAGGGCAATGGTCGGCAGCATCAGCAGGATCACCACAGAAAGCTGTATCAGCCCGGACAGGGAATCACTGTGTCCGGCCAGTGAAATTCCGACCGCTATCGTGCCGCCGCCCATCGAGAGCGGGAAAAGCAGCGGTACCATTGCCAGCCGCATAATATCTTTCGGTGGGATAACACTGACCGGAATATCACTGTGCTCCTCTTTGACCCCGCGGATAAGCATCGGCCATCCCTGTGCCAGCAGCGCAATACCACCGGTGACAGTCAGGGCATCCGCACTCAGCCCGAGAGCCGTCAGCAGCCAGTTCCCCAGCCAGATAACCACCAGCATGACCAGTGTGTATCCCGCCGCAATTTTCCAGGCGATTTGCCACAATATGTTCCGGTCAATCCGGCCGAGGATAATCGTGGCGGCAGTGATGGTCGCCGGAGGGCTGAACAGCGACACAAACGTCACATAATTGAGCAGAATATTATCGAGCCATTCATTCATCTTTCCGGCTCCGTTTCCGCAGATAACCGGCAGCCAGACAGAGAATAAGCGCCGCAGCAATCACACTGACAGAAATAAACCCTCCGCTCAGCAACGTCACCACAAACCCGGCCAATACCGCAGTGACAAGGACAATCCCGGTACCGGTAATGAGTTTTGATGCCCGGATTACCGCGCTCTGACGCCACGCCACCACCAGCACCATCAGATAACACAGGAGGAACGTAAAACTGGCGACATTTGCCAAGTCACTGAGATTCAGGAACAGCGCCAGCAACAATGTCAGAAGAATAAGCAGAATATTCACCAGCGTACCCTGCCGGAATACCGTTTTGCCCCAGGAATCCGGCAGAATACCGGTGCTGCACATTCTGTCGGTGATATTGAAGGCGGAAAACAGGGTGGCATTAATGGCGGATGTTGTCGCCAGCAGCGCGGCGGCGGCCACAATCACAAAACCGGTTTTTCCCCATACGGGATAAGCCACCTGAGCCACAGCGGTATCGGCATAACGTACCAGATCAGACGGCGAGAGATTGCCGAGTAATACCAGCGCCAGGCTGATATACAGCGCAATCGTGAATAAAATGGCGATCATAAATGCCTTCGGCATCACCCGGCCGGGATTTGCCACTTTATCTGAGGCATTTGCCATCATGCCGAATCCGGCATAGGCGAAAAACGTCAGCCCGACGGCGGAAAAAAGGGTATCACCGGAAAACGTGCTGATATTCAGCAGTGTTGTATCCACGGTAAATACACCCGTCGCCACCAGGGCGATAATAATCACCAGTTTGGTGCCCACCAGAAGAACTTCAACTTTACCAACCGCATGGCTGCCGGTGATATTCATCAGACCGACCGCGATAATAATAAACGCGGTATACACTTCCGGTAATAAGGCCGATTCATTGCCCTGATGAAAAAGCTGAACGGCGTAAGCTCCGAACGCTCTTGCCACCATCGCCACCGTCAGGATCAGCGTAACAAGATACAAAAAGGATAAAGCAATCGTCAGAACAGCGGGAAATGACAGCCGGAAGAAATCAATAATGCCACCCGGAGAAGGATAGCAGGCGGACAGCCGGGCATAGGCATAACCGGCAAATAATGCGACCAGACCGCCGCAGGCAAAGGCAATCCATGTTGCAGACTGCATAATCAGCGCGGTCTGCCCCAGCAGGGCAAAAATCCCGGCACCGACCATCGCGCCGATCCCCAGCGCAATAACCTGTAACAGTGTTAACGGCTTTTCTGATGACACTGACTTCATACCCGACTCCTGAAACAAAATAGATGCTGCCACCGGCGTTAGTTTACAGCTGATAACGCCCGGAAATCCGGGCGTTATCGTTGTCAGCGGGATCACCGGTAAAGGTTATATCCCAGTGCGGCAGCAACCGACGCCACCATTTTCTGGCCTCTGACGCTGTTTCCGTCATCATCCAGCGGCGGTGAAAATGCCGCGATACCCATCACACCCGGTACCACTGCGAGGATCCCCCCGCCGACCCCGCTTTTACCCGGTAACCCGACCGTGTATGCCCAGTCACCGGAGCGACCGTACAGCCCTTCCATGGTCATTTCCGCCAGGACAAACGGGGTATGCGCCGGGTTCAGTACCTGCTCACCGGTTACCGGGTTTTTACCGTGTCCGGCCAGTGTCGCGCCCATTGTAGCCAGCTCTTTGGTAGTCAGCAGTGTGGAGCACTGACGGGTATACACATCACAGGCCTCCATCGGGTCACAATAGAGGTTTTGAGCCGCATAAAGCAACCAGGATATGCCCCGGTTATGGAAATTGGTGGTTTGCTCCGACTGATTCAGTTCATCCGACAGTGCAATATTCTCCGACCCGAGACGGCGTTGCATGGTCAGGATGCGCTGCCAGCGTTCATCAGCGGTTTTTGCAGTGACCGCACTGACGGTCGCTATCGCACCGGCATTCACCAGCGGCGACAACGGTTTGTCGTTATGCAGTTCCAGCGCCATCACTGAATTAAACGGCAACCCGGTCGGATCGGCACCAATCTGATCCTGCACCGCCTGCGGGCCGATATCCTCCAGCGCCAGCGCCAGCGTGCAGACTTTGGAAATTGACTCAATGGCAAACCGGTAATCAGCGTCACCACTGCTGATCACATCGCCCTGCACAGTGACTACCGCAACCGCTGCCAGGTCGGACGGGATATTAGCCAGAAACGGAATATAGTCCGCATTCGCACCGCCGGGAGCCTGATGAAACTGCTGCCAGGCATTGGTCACCGCCTGCTTGATTGCTGTTAAATCTGTCATGATGCTTTTCCTTTGTTTTCCCATGTAAACGGTGCGAAATCACTGTCCGGATCACGCCAGCCGGGTTTACGGATCTGATAAACAACAAACGGAAGAAGAACGAACAGAACGGTCAGTCCGATCAGCGCCCCCACATACACTTCCGGGCTGCCGACGGCAATCTGTGCCGGCGGGATAAAGCTGAACAGAAACGCGGTTAATGAACCGAGCAGCCCCATACCGCCGAGGATAATCATCCCCGCATTACCACCGGGGATCCGGTACGGACGGGCACGCTGCGGCTGACTGAAGCGCAGGTAAATCGCAGCGCTGAACATCAGCATATACATAATCAGATAGAGAATAACCGTCAGCTGACTGAGGATCTGATAGGCCGCCTGCACGGACGGCAGCACCACAAACAGTACCGCCAGCAGAGAAACCAGCACGGCCTGTACCAGCAGGATATGTGTGGCCATTCCGTTCTTGTTGGTATGCTGAAACCAGTGCGGCAGATAGCCCGCTTTCGCCACTTCCAGAAGACCGGAGGACGGCCCGGCAACCCAGGTTACGACACTCGCCAGCACGCCGATAGCCAGCATGACGGCAACAATCGGCCCCATCCACGGAATATGCGCCCATTTGAACATATCATCGTAAGCCACCAGCAGGCTCTGGGTCAGGCTGATATCGGACTGAGGAATGATAAAGGCGATCGCCAGCGTGCCCAGCACAAAGATAGCTACCGTACCCGCCGCCGCCAGAATAATGGCTTTCGGGTAGTTTTTGGTCGGGTTATCAATGTCTTTCACGTGAATGGCGTTCATTTCCATCCCTGCGTAAAACAGGAAAATACTGGCCGCCAGCACAATGTTATCGAAGTTTGAGAAATCCGGCAGAACCTGATCCCACGCCAGGTCAATCTGCGGCGTCTGACCGCTGAACAGATAGGAGAAACCGAGTACAATCAGAATGATCGCCGGAACAATCGTCCCGATAATCCCGCCCCATTTTGATACCCGGGCAAATGCGCCGACCCCTTTAAAGGCAATAAACGTCGCCAGCCAGTAGATAAACAGCACAACACCGAGCACAAAGAATTTATTGGCTGCCAGCGCTTCATCAAATGCCTGATGCGGATTGATAAAGGCGAGTGATACCGCCCCGAATGTCAGCCCGGTCGGGAACCAGACCGTCACCTCAATCCACAGCATTGCCATCGCCAGAAATGCCAGACGCGGCCCGAACGCCTCGCCGACCCAGCGGAATACCCCGCCTTTTTCCGACCAGCCGGTAGCCAGTTCAGCGGCAACCAGTGATACGGGGATCAGAAAGAACACCGCCGCAAACAGATAATAGAAAATCGCACTGAGACCGTATTCCGCTTCGGCAGGCAAACCACGCAGGCTCACCACCGCCACAATATTCATGACGATAAGTGTGCCGACAGTCAGTTTGGCTGCACCGGAAGACGGTTTTTTGGTTGAAGTATCAGTCATAAAAGCACCCCGGAGGATAATGAGTGAGAGCCTCCGGCTGCGGATACCAGCCGGAGGTCGTTGTTAATTAACCGTGATGGAAGGTTGCTTTAGCCGTGGAGTTCACCACCGGATTTTGCCTGAAGTGATCGATAGCCCGTTTGATATCATCCAGCAGCAGTGCGGCCAGGTCACGGCTGACACCGTGGCGGACCATAATACGCTGAACAACGGTTTTTTCTCTGTCCGCAGGAAGCGGATACGACGCTATCAGCCAGCCGCGTGTGCGGATGCGATCGGAAAGGTCATACAGATTGAACTGTGTCACGCCCGGTTTCAGCTTGTAAGCCACCGCCGGCAGTGCGCCGCGACCGTCATACACCAGGTCGAAAATCCCCAGCTTATTCAGTTCATCCGCAAGCCATTGCGCAGTATCTGCACACGCCTGCTGAATTTTGGTATAACCGGCGCGTCCCAGACGCAGGAAGTTATAATACTGTGCAATGATTTGCCCGCCGGGACGGGAAAAATTCAGTGCAAATGTCGGCATATTGCCGCCGAGATAATCGACATTGAAAACCAGCTCTTCCGGCAGGTCTTCTTTGCTGCGCCAGACCACCCAGCCGACACCCAGCGGTGACAAGCCGTATTTGTGTCCGGAGCTGTTAATGGATTTCACCCGCTCAATCCGGAAATCCCACACCAGTTCCGGCTGGATAAACGGTGCGATAAACCCGCCGCTGGCACCATCAACATGCAGCGGAATATCAAGACCGGTATCCCGCTGTATTGCATCCAGTTCTTTTGCCAGTTCCGCCACCGGCTCATAAATCCCGGTAAACGTCACCCCCAGTGTTGCCACCACGCCGATGGTGTTTTCATCGCAATATTTGCGCAGATCAGACGGCTGCATACCGAGGGCATCGCCTTCCAGCGGGATCTGACGGAGTTCAACATCAAAATAACGGGCAAATTTTTCCCAGCACACCTGTACCGGGCCGGTTACCAGGTTCGGCTTACTGGTATCTTTCCCCTGTTTTTCGCGGTTTTTACGCCAGCGCCATTTCATTGCCAGCCCGCCGAGCATTGCTGCCTCGCTGGAGCCGGTGGTAGAGCAGCCGATGGTTTCCTGTGCCTGCGGGGAATTCCACAGATCAGCAATAATATGCACGCAGCGGCTTTCAATTTCAGCCGTTTGCGGATATTCATCTTTGTCGATCATGTTTTTATCGACACTGTCTGTCATCAGCTGTTTGACTTCATCCTCAACCCAGGTTGTACAAAATGTCGCCAGATTCTGACGGGAGTTACCATCCAGCAGTAATTCATCGCGGACCACACTGTAAATAATCCGCGGGTCACTGCTGTCTTCCGGCATTTTGTATTTAGGGAGTTTTGCATCCGAGTCCGTTGATGCGTAAATATCAATAAATTCTGAACTATTTTTACCTTTCACTGCATGAAGAGACATAAAACCTCCTTCTCAGATCACTTATTGATAGTTAAAATTAATTAACTCTATTGTTATCCTGCTCACGGGTAATGGCGGGAACACAGAGAAATACCCGCTTAAAACCGTGTGTTCAGTGAAGTAACCTATGTATATTAGCTTATGAAATACACAATTTTCAAATCTGTAAGATGAGTTAATATTTACAATTTCTTATGTTATTTATCTTTTTACGACAGTAATAAATAAATTGAACTGATTAAAATCCAGGATTAACACAAAAGAAACATTTATTTATTACGTTACATTTTTGTGAAATTAATACCTCTTTATATAAATACGCCACAGGATAAAATTAGCGAAAAAAGAATGAATAACCGGAAAAATCGTGTAATAAGGATGAACATAGATTGATGTCTTTTTTTCTTACCCGAATCAAGCCATTTTTACAGAAGCAGAAATCACAGATAAAAAAGCAGGAAAGAGACAGATATAGCCGGACATTTAAAACATACCGCTGAATATAAACACGATGTCAGGTTGTTTGGCTGGTAACCCGGATTTTAATTCTTATGAAGAATAAATAACCGCTATAAAACAGTACCGGAAATAGACAACACATTATATGTACTGTTTTAACAGGAAAATAAAAAAGGGAGAGGAATAAAGTGTTACCAGCACATTTTGTGCAAATAACAAACAATAAACGGAATGTAACCATAATCCCGGCAATATAGGTCTGATATCTGTTTTTCAGTCGTAAAAAACACATTCAGGCTGTCGTTTAACCGGTTCAGTCAGTAAGAAGATGCTGATACTGCAAAAAAAGCAAAACGCAAATTAAAAAAATGACTCATGTGAAAAAATCAACACATGAGTCTGCTTTTGTGATAAATACCAGATTATTGTTATTATTTTAATAAAATATTCAGCATTCTGCGTAACGGCTCTGCGGCACCCCACAGAAGCTGATCACCCACCGTAAATGCAGAGATATAATCCGGCCCCATATTCAGTTTACGGATGCGCCCGACCGGTGTTTTCAGTGTGCCGGTGACCGCCGCCGGGGTCAGCTCGCGCACAGTAATATCGCGATCATTCGGCACCACACGCACCCACTCATTATGGGCAGCCAGCAATGACTCAATCTCCGCAACCGGCAGATCTTTCTTCAGTTTCAGGGTAAATGCCTGGCTGTGGCAGCGCAGAGCGCCGATACGGACACACAGGCCATCCACCGGAATAATATTCTGACCGCGTGACAGGATTTTGTTGGTTTCAGCCTGCCCTTTCCACTCTTCACGGCTCTGGCCGTTATCCAGCTGCTTATCAATCCACGGGATCAGGCTCCCGGCCAGCGGTACGCCGAACTGTTCCGCCGGTAATGCGCCGCTGCGGGTAAATTCAGTGACTTTGCGTTCAATATCCAGAATCGCGGAAGCCGGATCCTGCAATTCTTTCACCACATGGGCGTTCAATGCCCCCATCTGCATCAGCAGCTCACGCATATGGCGCGCGCCGGCACCGGATGCCGCCTGGTAAGTTGCCACAGAAGCCCATTCCACCAGATCCGCCTCAAACAGGCCACCCAGTGACATCAGCATCAGGCTGACCGTACAGTTACCGCCGACAAATGTTTTAATGCCGCGATTCAGCCCTTCTTCTATATGCTTACCGTTCACCGGGTCGAGAATAATGATAGCATCATCATTCATCCGCAGTGCTGATGCCGCATCAATCCAGTAACCGTTCCAGCCGCTCTGACGCAGCTTCGGATAGACATCATTGGTGTAATCGCCGCCCTGACAGCTGATAATAATGTCGAGTGAGCGCAGGGCATCAATATCAAATGCATCCTGTAACGTACTGCGGTGCCCGCCGAATGACGGCGCTTCCCCGCCGCTCTGCGAGGTTGAGAAAAATACCGGACGGATCCCGTCAAAATCCCGCTCTTCTGTCATGCGCTGCATCAGCACCGACCCCACCATCCCGCGCCAGCCGACAAATCCCACATTTTTCATCGTGATGTTTCCTTTTATTCTCATCTGAACTGCGTTTGCAATATACTTAACCTGACAAAATATGAATAACGGTGCAAGTGAATTTATTGATGATCCCCCGCTGTTCAGAAGCCGGACTTATATCAGGCAGCGGGTTCTCATCCGGCCGCCGGTGCTTTATGCTGGGGATAACACAACAGTGATCAGAACAGGGCGGAATCATCATGTATTACGGTTTTGATATGGGCGGGACAAAAATTGAGCTTGCCGTTTTTAATGAAGCACTGGAACCGGTCTGGCAAAAGCGTATCGCAACACCGAAAGAAAGCTACGCCACGCTGCTTGAGGCATTCCGGCAGCTGACAGAACAGGCGGATAGCGAACTCGGATGCAAAGGAAAAATCGGCATCGGCGTTCCCGGTATTGTGAATCATGAAAAAGGAACGGTATTTACCACCAATGTGCCCGCCGCGCAGTATCAGCCGCTGCGCCGTGATCTGGAAACGATACTGCAGCGCCCGGTAAAAATTGAAAATGACGCCAACTGCTTTGCACTTTCCGAAGCCTGGGATCCGGCATTCCGCCACTACCCGACAGTACTGGGACTGATCCTCGGCACCGGTGTCGGCGGCGGCTTTGTGCTTAACGGCACCGTGTTGCCGGGGAAAAACGGGATCGCCGGTGAAATCGGCCACATCAATATGACGCTGGAAGGGGATAAACTTCTCGGCCATCAGGTTCCGGAGACCCTCTGTGGCTGCGGAAAAACCGGCTGTTTTGAAACCTATCTTTCCGGCCCGGGATTTGAGCGGATTTTCACGGCATTTTACGGTGAAAAACTCAGTGCGGTTGATATTATCACCCGTTACTACGATGGTGACCATAATGCAAAATTGCACGTTGAGCGGTATATGTCGCTGCTCGCACACTACCTTGGGAATGTGCTTAGTGTCTTTGATCCTGATTTACTGGTGATCGGCGGCGGATTATCACAATTTGAGGAAATTTACCGCCTGCTGCCGGAATACCTGCCGCAGTATCTCTACGGTGTTGCCTCGCTGCCGGCCATTCATAAAGCCCGTTACGGCGATTCCGGCGGTGCCCGGGGAGCGGCCTGTCTCAATTTTTCTGCCTGATAAACATTTATTTACCGCCTGCAGTGCGGGCGGTAAATAATAAAAAGAATATCGGCTAACTCTTATATTAATTTCCCGGAAAAAGGTTACATTAAGCGGTATTAAAAACCGGCTGAATTCGTAAAAATATCGTGTTTATACATAGGAGATTATTCTATCTGCCCTGTATTACATCAGCCTGAGGGAAATTACTTATTGTTGTGATTTTTTATCTGTTATAAAGGCTAATGTTATGAATTTTGTCAATCACACTATTTTTCCGGCACTGAATTTTGACAGCGACAATCAGCAACATGATACATTTCATATTGTTGCGTCACGTATTACGTATGATATCCGGATAAATAACCGTGATGGTCAGAGTCAGCTGGTTATATCCCCGGAACAATCCATGCTGAATTATACGGATATCAGTTACAGTGAAATGGTTGATACCAGTATTGAATATGAAAGTGATTTAGCCCCTTATAAACCGAAAACCGATATTGTTATTAACGCCACCGCATTTGTACCGGAGAATAATCCGGTACCGGTTTTTGATGTCGGTATTCAGATCGGAAAATATCAGAAAGTCCTGCGCATATTCGGCCCCCGTTACTGGACAAAAGAGGATAGCGAGTGGTTTCTGACAAAATCTGAACCTATCCGTTATCTTGATATCCGTTATGAATATGCCTCCGGCGGGACATACAGCACCGGTAACCGCGTTTTTACCTCTCCGGCAAACCCGATTGGTATGGGCTGGTATCCGGCGGAATTTCTGGCGCAGTGTGATAAAACACAACTACCGGCACATCAGATAGAATCCCCTGATATCCCGGCAGAGCATATCAGTCAGATACTCCGTCCGGACGGTTTCGGCTTTTTCGGCCGGACCTGGCAGGAACGGGCAGAGTATGCCGGTCATTATGACCCGATATCATCACGCCCGCCGCAGACACCGGATAACCTCAATTACTGGTGCGGTGCCCACCCGACACTGCAAATCCCGCATCTTAAAGCCGGTAATAAACTGCCGCTGAAACTGTTCGGTCTGGTCTCCGCCACTGAACTTGAACGCCAGCATGTGCTGTTTTATGTTCCGGTGGAGAACCTGTTTGTGTTTATCAGCTCCGGTCTCGGGTTTTCCATCCCGAAAAATTTACAGCTCGACACCATCGTTGTGGACATGAATCTGAGAAAAGTGTTCTGCACTTACCGTATCGCCCTTCCGGAATCGCTGAATATCGCCGAAATGACGCTGCGCCACATTCCTGATCATCCGGCCAGATAACCGGTACATATTTACCTTAAAAACACTGTTATTGTCTTCACTGAAAATTACGGTTAAGTAATGATTTTAAAATTCCGAAACTCAGATTTATTTAAATTTAAAATCCCTATCCGGGATAAAAAACGAATAACATAAAAAAGGTTGTCATATCAACAAACCAGAATACGCATAATATTAATTTAATAATTAAAGATCGCTTAAATTGTTTCATTTCCATGACAAAAAATAATTTTTAAAAATAAAAAAATCTATATTTCCAGGTCAATTGCGAATATATTAGCCAAAAAATAAAACAACCATTCCGTACTGTCTTTTAACAGTGCGGGAGACTATTTTGTCATTATTTTATATCACCCGGGGTTATCATGAAAAACAACATGCCTGTCACACAGCATGAATACTTACTTAACGATAATGCAATATTAATGTCAACCACTGACACCCAGAGCCATATAACCTATGCAAACTCTGCATTTATTACCGCAAGCGGGTTTGAGGAAGGACAATTAACCGGGCAGCCTCATAATATTATCCGTCATCCGGATATGCCACCGGCTGCCTTTGCTGATATGTGGTATACCCTGCAACAGGGCGACAGCTGGACAGGTATTATCAGGAACCGCTGCCGTAACGGCGATCATTACTGGGTGCGGGCAAATGTCACCCCGGTATGGCACGATAAAAAATTAACCGGCTATATTTCTGTCCGGACCGTACCAACCCGTGATGAAATAAAAAAAAGCGCCTCACTTTACAGCAGGTTAAAGAATAATAAATTAAACGGATACCGTCTTTTTAAGGGCATTATTATCCGCAAAGGGAAACTGGCATTTTTATCATTACTGAAATGGCTGCCGGTCGGGCAGCGGATTAATTATTCCTTATTAACTGTCATGTTATTAACCCTGGCGCTGGTATTTTCACCGTTAAACCCGTTTATTCAGGCGGGTGGTGTGGCGGCTTTATTTCTTCTGCTGTCGGTGTATCTCAAGTCACAGGTTTCTCAGCCGGTTAAATTACTGCTGTCACAGATGAAAAAAGTCGTCTCCGGGCAGAAACCGGATCCGGTACACATGGACAGAGTGGATGAAATCGGGCTGCTGATGCGTTTGGTGAATCAGTCCGGGCTTAATCTGAACTCGCTGGTGGATGATGTCAGCACACAGGTTGCCGGGATCCGTGCTATCAACCAGCGGGTTTCACAGGAAACCACCGCGTTACATACCCGCTCTGAAGAAGCATCCTCCCATCTGCAGCAAACTGCGGTCGCCATAGAGGAGATCAGCAGCGCGGTACAGCAGACCGCCGAAAGTGTTTATCTGACGATGAATATCGCCGGTAATGCGAGTAACAGTGCAACACAAAGCAACGAAACCATGCAGAAAACCATCGATATGATGCATACCATTTCTGCGGATAATAATCAGATCGTTGATATCATCGGTGTGATTGACCGTATTGCCTTTCAGACTAATATTCTGGCGCTGAATGCGTCGGTGGAAGCCGCCCGGGCAGGGGAGGCCGGACGGGGCTTTTCTGTTGTGGCTGCAGAAGTGCGCAACCTGGCGCTGCATTCCGCCGCTGCCGCCAAAGAGATAAAAATCCTGATTGAAAAAAATGCAGCCAATGTCCGCACCGGCGTGACAATGGCAGAGCAGACTGAAACCCAGCTCGGGGAGATGGTCACCGATGTGCTGAAAATGTCATCCATGATCAATGAAATCGGCCTTGCCACCAAAGAGCAGACTCAGGCGCTGGAGCTTATCAATGAATCTGTCGCCCGTATCGGTACCATGACCGGCAACAATACTGACATGGTCAATAATGTCACCGGTGCCACCTCTGAACTGACACGGCGCTCCTCACGATTACAGCAGGCGATTCAGGTTTTCGGTAATCATGCCTGAGCTGATGCGGCAAACCGCGCGGCCCGTTTACCGGTATTTAATGCCGGTTTGCTGTGCGGCTGAGCAGCGGCGTGATCCGTCAGGCGGAAATCCCGTGTCCGTGACTGTAAATCCGCAACCTGAGCCTTAAGCGCATCAGAAGAACCGGCAAGCTCATCAGCGATCATCACACTGCCCTGCGTTGCCTGTTCCAGCTCGGAAAGGGCTGTTGCTATCTGCTCGATACCCTGTTGCTGCTGCTGCGTGGAAACAGAGATCTGCGCCATCAGGCCGTTTACCCGCTCCGCACCCTCAACGATCTTATTCATATTCACTTCGGCGCGGTGAACAATATCCTCACCCTGTTTAACATTATCGGTTGTCACGGAAATCAGAGATTTAATATTTTTGGCAGATTCTGAACTGCGGTGAGCCAGATTTCTGACCTCACCGGCAACCACGGTAAACCCTCTGCCGTGCTCACCGGCACGGGCAGCCTCCACGGCAGCATTCAGTGCCAGAATGTTGGTCTGGAAGGCAATAGAATCAATCAGGGTGATAATTTCAGTCATCTTATTAGTACACTCATTAATAGAATGCATATTCGCAGCCACTTCCTCCATCAGTTTACCGCCATGTACGGCAAACTCCGTTGCTTCCTGCGCATGCTCACTGACCAGCACCGTATTCTCCGCATTATTTTTAGTCCCGACGGCAATCTCCTCCATATTGGATGCCGTTTCCACCAGCATGGCTGATTGCTGCTCCGTCTTGGCAGATAACTCAAAACTGCGCATTGCCAGCTGTTCAGATAACACCGATGCGGAATCTGATGAACTGCGGATCTCACTGACCAGCAGAGAAAGGCTTTCCGCCAGCTGATTCACTCCGGGGATCAGGCGTCCGGCACAGTTATTACCAAAAACCGGGATCCGCACCGATAAGTTACCGGCATTGACCTCATCAATACTGTTTTTCACGGCATTGATCGGCTTCACCAGATACGTCGTAATGTAAAACCATGAGCAGATGAACGTAAAAACACACACAATATTAAGCATGACTAATTTAATCAGTGCGGGCAGAGACAAGAGAAAGATAATATTAATTGTAGTGAAATTACAGATGAGAAATACGATGATGACGGTTCTTATACTGATATCTTTAAGCATAACTTACTCCAGTATTAGTATTTTGCGATATTTTTAGTGCCTGAATCTTAATTTATTTTTTATTTTGGCTTTCTATATAATTGGTTATTAAAGAAATAAATTCAAATTCTATTACTGATAAGTAAGTGAACCTAATCACATTTAATTTATAAATATGATTATTAGTCAAATAATGATGTTGTTTTTCTTAAGGATGAAAATGGCGGGATAGAAAAAGCCCGGCGTGCATCACAATGATACTCGCCGGGCTTTACTCATTAATTATCTGAAACTAAATCAGGTTCAGCTTATTCAACCGTCACTGATTTCGCCAGGTTACGCGGCTGATCCACATCAGTGCCTTTAATTAAAGCGACGTGATAAGAGAGCAGTTGTAACGGGATGGTGTAGAAGATTGGGGCAATAAGCTCTTCCACATACGGCAGCGGAATAATTTTCATATTTTCGCTGTCGCTGAAACCGGCGTCTTTATCGGCGAAGACATACAGCAGACCACCACGGGCGCGAACCTCTTCAATGTTGGATTTCAGTTTTTCCAGCAGTTCGTTATTCGGTGCCACGATAATCACCGGCATATCCGCATCAATCAGTGCCAGCGGGCCGTGTTTTAATTCACCGGCGGCATACGCTTCCGCATGGATATACGAAATCTCTTTGAGTTTCAGCGCGCCTTCCACGGCGATCGGGAACTGATCCCCGCGTCCCAGGAACAGAGCGTGGCTCTTGTCAGAGAAATCTTCCGCCAGCTGCTCGATGACTTTATCCTGAGACAGCATACTTTCGATACGGCTCGGCAGTGCATGCAGTGCCATCACAATACGGTGCTCCAGCGCTTCACCCTTGCCTTTCAGGCGACCGAGGTAGGCCACCAGCATCAGCAGAACAGTCAGCTGAGTGGTAAATGCCTTGGTGGAAGCGACACCGATTTCGGTTCCGGCTTTGGTCATCACGGCAAAATCAGATTCACGCACCAGTGATGAACCGGCAACATTACAGATAGCCAGTGAAGTCAGATAGCCCAGCTCTTTACCCAAACGCAGTGCCGCCAGGGTATCTGCAGTTTCACCGGATTGTGAAATGGTGATCAGCAGGCTGTTCTTGCGGCAGGCCGGTTTGCGGTAACGGAATTCAGACGCAATTTCCACATCACACGGAATCCCCGCCAGTGCTTCAAACCAGTAACGGGATACCATCCCGGCGTTGAATGACGTACCACAGGCAACAATCTGGATATGTTCGATACCGGACAGCACATCACGGGCTTTTTCACCCAGCTCGCTGAACTCAACCGTTTCATTACGCAGACGCCCTTCCATCGTGTTTTTGATGGCCAGCGGCTGCTCATAGATCTCTTTCTGCATGTAATGACGGTAAATACCTTTATCACCGGCATCATACTGAACGTTGGATTCAATCACATCACGCTCAGTTTCATCACCATTGCAGTCAAAAATATGCACATGACGGCGGGTGATTTCGACGATATCCCCTTCTTCCAGGTAGATAAAGCGGCGGGTAACCGGCAGCAGCGCCAGCTGATCAGAGGCGAGGAAGTTTTCACCGACACCCAGACCGACCACCAGCGGGCTGCCTGAGCGGGCAGCAACCAGCAGTTCCGGGGTACGGGAATCCATAATTACCGTACCGTAAGCACCGCGCAGCTGCGGAATAGCACGCTGTACCGCTTCACGCAGTGTACCACCCTGAGAAAGCTCATGATTTACCAGATGAGCGATAACTTCGGTGTCCGTATCGGAAGTGAACTGATAGCCGCGGCCTTTCAGTAATTCCCGTAACTCACTGTAGTTTTCAATAATACCGTTATGAACAACGGCGATAGTCCCGGAAACATGCGGGTGTGCGTTACGTTCCAGCGGTTCGCCATGCGTTGCCCAGCGTGTGTGCGCGATACCGGTGCCGCCGGAAACCGGCGTTTTTTCTGCTTCTTCCGCCAGCATTTTCACTTTGCCGACTTCACGCAGACGGGTCAGATGCCCTTCGCTGTCCACAACCGCCATACCGGCAGAGTCATATCCGCGGTATTCCAGACGACGAAGCCCTTCTAACAGAATTTCAGCGATATCACGTTGTGCTACTGCACCAACAATTCCACACATAGTTGTACATTCCTGATTTAACGATGTCCTGCCTGATTGTTTTTACGGCGTTGCCGTGTCCCCGGGCTGTGTAGATATGGGGTTATTATTGTATTTACTTTTTCATTTTTACCGGGCGTTTCCAGCCGGTAATCTGGGTTTGTCTGACCCGGCTTATCACCAGTTCATTATCACCCACATCTTTGGTTACGGTTGTACCGGCACCGACAGTCGCACCTTTCCCGATAGTGACCGGCGCCACCAGCTGGGTATCAGAGCCGACAAAAACATCATCACCGATCACGGTTTTAAATTTGTTTGCGCCATCATAGTTACAGGTGATGGTTCCGGCACCGATATTCACGTCGTTACCGATTTCCGCATCCCCCAGATAGCTGAGGTGCCCGGCTTTGGAACCGATCCCCAGTGTCGCTTTCTTCATTTCAACAAAGTTGCCGACATGGGCTTTATCCGCCAGCACAGAGCCCGGACGCAGACGGGCAAACGGCCCGACAGTACAGTCGCGTGCCATTTCAGATGATTCCACCACGGTATACGGGCTGAGCACAGAGCCATCACCGATAACGCAATCTTTCAGCACACAACCGGCACCAATCACCACATTATTACCGAGAGTCACATTGCCTTCGATAATGACATTCACGTCGATAATGACATCTTTACCGTGTGTCAGGGTACCGCGCAGATCAAAACGGGCCGGATCCAGAATCATCACACCTTCGAGTAACAAGCGGTCAGCCTGTTCACGCTGATAAATACGCTCCAGCGCCGCGAGCTGAAGGCGGTTATTCACCCCTTCCATTTCACTCAGTTTTTCCGGATGAGCAGTCTCAATACGACGCCCTTCCTGATGCGCAATGGCAATAATATCGGTGATATAAAATTCACCCTGCGCATTATTGTTGTTCAGTTTTGCTAACCAGCGTTTGAGATCGCCGCCGTTGGCCACCAGAATACCGGTGTTGATTTCGTTGATTTTCTGCTGCTCTTCAGAGGCATCTTTCTGTTCGATTATCCCGGTCACCTGACCATTTTCACGGATAATACGGCCGTAGCCCGCCGGGTTATCCAGAATCACCGTCAGCAGACCAATACCACCTTCCGGTTTGACCGCCATCAGGCGTTCCAGGGTTTCAGCCGCGATTAGCGGAACATCGCCGTACAGCATCAGAATATCTTCGTCATCGGCAAAGTGAGGTGCAGCCTGCTGCATCGCATGCCCGGTTCCCAGTTGTTCTGCCTGTAAAACCCAGTTCAGATTCTGATCCGACAGCGTATTCTGTAATAAATCACCGCCGTGTCCGTAAACCAGATGCACGTTCTGTGCGCCCAGCGAAAGGGCAGTATCAATCACATGCTGAACCATCGGTTTGCCCGCCAGGTGATGCAATACCTTCGGCAGCGCGGAGTACATCCGGGTACCTTTACCCGCAGCGAGAATTACCACACTTTTAGCATTCGTAGACATAAGAAATCTGATCGCTCCTCTTTTAGAGTGCCAAGTAAACCTGTTTACACACGAAAATACCACATATTTCGCAACGCAAAAAAGCCAGTCAGCGGATACTGACTGGCTTTTATATTTTAACTGCCTCGGTTACATCATCTTCTTGGCTAATTCGTCAATTACACGTAATTTTGCAATTGCTTTTGCCAATTCGGCTGATGCCTGAGCATAATCCACGTCACCATGTGCTTTCCGGATGTTTTCTTCTGCGCGGCGTTTTGATTCCATCGCCAGTGCAGCATCCAGATCGTTTGCACGGATAGCCGTGTCCGCAAGTACGATAACGCCGTTTGGCTGTACTTCGAGCATTCCGCCTGAAAGGTAGATCAGCTCTTCTTCACCAAATTGCTTAACAATCCGTACCATGCCCGGTTTTATGGCAGTCAGCAGCGGGGTATGCATCGGGTAAATACCCAGCTCACCTTCACTGCCTGTCACCTGAATCTTCTGGACTAAGCCCTTAAACAGTTGTTTTTCGGCACTTACTACCGTCAGGTGAAACGTCATTGCAGACATATCAGCCTCCTGTCAACCGGATTAAATCTTCTTCGCTTTTTCCACAGCTTCTTCGATGGTACCCACCATGTAGAACGCCTGCTCCGGCAGATGATCGTAATCACCTTCCAGGATGCCTTTAAAGCCACGGATTGTGTCTTTCAGGGAAACGAACTTACCCGGTGAACCGGTGAAGACTTCTGCCACGAAGAACGGCTGAGACAGGAAGCGCTGGATTTTACGGGCACGGGCAACAACCAGTTTATCTTCTTCTGACAGCTCATCCATCCCGAGGATTGCGATGATATCTTTCAGTTCCTGATAACGCTGGAGGATTGACTGTACGCCACGGGCAACATCGTAGTGCTCCTGACCAACAACGAGCGGGTCAAGCTGACGGCTGGTGGAATCCAGCGGGTCAACCGCAGGGTAAATACCCAGAGACGCAATCTGACGGCTCAGAACGACGGTCGCATCAAGGTGGGCGAACGTCGTTGCAGGAGATGGGTCAGTTAAGTCATCGGCAGGGACGTAAACGGCCTGTACAGACGTGATAGAGCCTGTTTTGGTCGATGTGATACGTTCCTGAAGCACACCCATTTCTTCCGCCAGTGTCGGCTGGTAACCTACCGCTGAAGGCATACGGCCTAACAGCGCGGATACTTCCGTACCGGCCAGGGTATAACGGTAGATGTTATCAACGAACAGCAGTACGTCGCGGCCTTCATCACGGAATTTTTCCGCCATGGTCAGACCGGTCAGCGCAACGCGCAGACGGTTTCCCGGTGGCTCGTTCATCTGGCCGTACACGAGTGATACTTTGTCCAGAACGTTGGAGTCTGTCATTTCATGATAGAAGTCGTTACCTTCACGGGTACGCTCACCCACCCCTGCGAATACAGAGTAACCGGAGTGCTCGATCGCGATGTTACGGATCAGTTCCATCATGTTTACGGTTTTACCCACACCCGCACCACCGAACAGACCGACTTTACCCCCCTTCGCGAACGGGCAGATCAGGTCCATTACTTTGATACCTGTTTCCAGCAGTTCCTGGGAGTTAGACAGTTCTTCGTATGTTGGTGCAGCACGGTGAATAGACCATTTTTCTTCTGCGCCGATGTCACCTTTCATATCGATCGGATCACCCAGAACGTTCATGATACGTCCTAAGGTTTTCACGCCGACAGGGACTTCGATCGGGTGGCCTAAATCGGTTACTTCCAGATTACGGCTCAGACCGTCAGATGTACCCATAGCGATACAACGGACAACCCCGCCGCCTAACTGCTGCTGAACTTCCAGCACCAGTTTTTCATTACCATTTTTTACCTCAAGCGCATCGTACACTTTCGGTACTGCATCCTGAGGAAATTCGACGTCCACAACGGCGCCGATAACCTGGATGATTTTTCCAGTAGCCATCTTGAATCCTCTACGTAATTCGTAAAACCTGGGTGTTAAACCGCGGCAGCACCGGACACAATCTCGGTGAGTTCTTGTGTAATGCTTGCCTGACGCGCTTTGTTGTAAACTAAATTCAGCTCTTTGATCATGTTACCGCCGTTATCCGTTGCAGCTTTCATTGCAACCATACGGGCGGCCTGCTCACTGGCCAGGTTTTCCACAACGCCCTGGTATACCAGCGCTTCGATGTAGCGCCGTAAAAGGGAATCCAGTAACGCTTTAGGATCAGGTTCGTATAAATAATCCCAGGTTTTCTTCTTCAGGTTTTCGTCATCGCTTGGCGGTAACGGCAAAACCTGAACAATGGTCGGAACCTGAGACATGGTATTCACAAACCGGTTAGTTACAATGTACAGCTTGTCAAGACGACCTTCGTCGTAGGCCTGAAGCATGACTTTTACCGAACCGATAAGGTCAGCCAGCGAAGGTTCATCACCCATGCCGTTAACCTGAGCAACCACATTCCCGCCCACAGAGGCAAAGAATGACGCTGCTTTGGACCCGATCAGAGCCAGATCAGTCTGAACACCTTTGTCAGACCAGTCTTTCATTTCGACAATCAGCTTCTTGAACAGGTTAATGTTCAAACCACCACACAAACCACGGTCGGTAGAAACAACCAGGTACCCGACACGCTTAACCTCGCGTTCTTCGAGGTATGGATGTTTATATTCCAGATTACCCAATGCAATGTGACCAATCACACTGCGGATGGTCTCTGCATAAGGACGGCTGGCCGCCATGCGGTCCTGCGTTTTACGCATTTTGGACGCCGCGACCATTTCCATCGCTTTAGTGATCTTCTGCGTATTTTGTACGCTGGCGATCTTAGAACGTATCTCTTTTGCGCCGGCCATTTGCTCTCCTCATGAACCAGACGGCCTGTACTGTTCACACAGGCCGTTTAGTATTACCAGGACTGAGTCGCCTTGAAGGTATCGAGCACGTTTTTCAACTTCGCTTCGATATCATCGTTATAGCTACCCGTCTGGTCGATTTCTTTCAGAAGATCAGCATGTTCACGAGTGGCGTAGCCAATCAGAGCAGCTTCAAACGGCACGACTTTCGAAATTTCGATATCTTCCAGGTAACCACGCTCAGCTGCATACAGTGACAGAGACTGTTGTGCCACTGACATTGGTGCATACTGTTTCTGCTTCAGCAACTCGGTAACTTTCTGACCGTGGTCAAGCTGTTTACGGGTTGCATCATCAAGGTCAGATGCGAACTGTGAGAACGCCGCCAGTTCACGATACTGTGCCAGAGCGGTACGGATACCACCGGACAGTTTTTTCATGATCTTGGTCTGTGCTGCACCACCCACACGGGATACGGAGATCCCCGGGTTAACCGCAGGACGGATACCGGCGTTGAACAGCGCGGATTCCAGGAAGATCTGACCATCAGTGATGGAGATAACGTTAGTCGGAACGAACGCTGATACGTCCCCTGCCTGCGTTTCGATGATTGGCAGCGCGGTCAGAGAACCGGTTTTGCCTTTCACTTCACCCTTGGTAAACGCTTCCACATATTCCGCGTTAACACGCGCAGCACGTTCCAGCAGACGGGAGTGCAGATAGAAAACGTCACCAGGATAGGCTTCACGTCCGGGCGGACGACGGAGCAGCAGGGAGATCTGACGGTAAGCAACCGCTTGTTTTGACAGGTCATCATAAATGATTAACGCGTCTTCACCGCGGTCACGGAAGTATTCACCCATTGCACAACCGGAATACGGCGCCAGGTATTGCAGTGCCGCAGATTCAGACGCACTCGCGACCACAACAATCGTGTTGGCCAGCGCATTGTGCTCTTCTAATTTACGGACAACGTTAGCAATAGTGGACGCTTTCTGACCAATTGCGACGTAAATACATTTGATGCCGGAATCGCGCTGGTTGATGATGGCATCGATTGCCAGTGCGGTTTTACCGGTCTGACGGTCACCGATGACCAGCTCACGCTGACCACGGCCGATTGGAATCATCGCATCGACAGACTTATAACCGGTCTGTACAGGCTGATCAACGGACTGACGGTCGATAACACCCGGTGCGATAACTTCGACAGGTGAGAAACCATCGTGCTCAACCTGGCCTTTACCATCGATAGGCTCACCCAGGGTGTTGACCACACGGCCTAACAGGCCACGGCCAACCGGCACTTCCAGAATACGACCGGTACATTTGACTTTCATGCCTTCTGCCAGGTCGGCATAAGGACCCATTACAACCGCACCAACAGAGTCGCGCTCCAGGTTCAGTGCGATAGCATAACGGTTGCCCGGCAGAGAGATCATCTCACCCTGCATAACTTCGGCTAAACCGTGGATACGAATGATACCGTCGTTGACGGAGACAATCGTACCTTCGTTGTGAGCTTCACTCACGACATTGAACTGAGCAATGCGCTGCTTGATCAGTTCGCTGATTTCGGTGGAATTCAGTTGCATATGCTCCAGTCCCCTTAAGACTGCAAGACGTCGGTTAAACGCTCGAGTCGATTGCGAATGCTGTTGTCGATGACAAGGTCACCGGCGCGCAATACAAACCCCGCGATAACTGACTTATCAATTTTGCAATTCAGCTTAACTTTGCGTGACAGACGTTTTTCCATCGCTGCAGAAATTTTCGCCAGCTGCTGTTCATTGAGTTCGCCGGCTGAAGTGACTTCAACCTCAACGGTTGACTCCAGCGCAGCCCGCAGTGTTGCGAACTGACGGCTAACTTCCGGCAGGGTCACTAAGCGACCATTCTCAGCCATGATACGAACCAGGTTCTGAACATGCTCGTCAATCTGCTCACCGCAAACAGTGATAAACGCCTGAGCCAGGGTTTCCGGAGCAAAAGAACCGGAAATCAGATCGTCGATCTGCTCATTGCGTGTCACTTCCGCGGCAAATGCCAGCATATCCTGCCATTTTTCAACGGCCCGGTTTTCCACAGCAAAGTCAAAAGCTGCTTTGGCGTAGGGGCGAGCTACAGTAACGATTTCTGACATGCCCCACCCTCCTTACAGTTCAGCGACAAGTTTATCAACGATGTCGCTGTTAGCAGCTTCATCCACGGAACGTTCAATAATTTTCTCGGCACCCGCGACAGCTAAAATGGCGACCTGTTTACGTAACTCTTCACGGGCACGTTTGCGTTCGGCGTCAATTTCCGCCTGCGCCTGTGCTACGATTTTGCTACGTTCAACTTCCGCTTCTGCTTTTGCCTCATCGATGATCTGAGCGCGTTGTTTATTCGCTTGATCGATCAGGGCAGATGCTTCCGCTTTCGCTTTTTTCATTTGGTCGGTCGCATTGGCTTGCGCTAAGTCCAGGTCCTTTTTAGCACGTTCTGCGGAAGATAAACCGTCAGCAATTTCTTTCTGACGTTTTTCAATGGCCGCCATGATCGGTGGCCATACATACTTCATACAGAACAAAACAAACAGGACAAACGCGATGGCCTGGCCGAGGATTGTTGCGTTAAGATTCACAGCACAATACCTCTTTATCTAATTGAGTTGATGTAAATATCCGGGAGTGGCCGTATCACTACGCAACCGCAAACATTACATACAAGCCCAGACCCACAGCAATCATCGGGATGGCGTCAACCAGACCCATTACGATGAAGAACTGAGTACGCAGCAGAGGGATTAAATCCGGCTGGCGTGCAGCGCCTTCTAAAAATTTCCCACCGAGGATGCCGATACCGATCGCAGCACCGATAGCCGCCAGGCCCATCATTACAGCGGCAGCCATGTACAGCAGATCCATATTCAGGTTTTCCATGACAGTCTCCAGTTTGTTTCAGTTAAATCACAGTTATTGGTAATAAAATTAATGCTCTTCAGACGCCATCGACAGATAGACGATCGTCAGAACCATGAAAATAAAGGCTTGTAACGTAATAATCAGTATGTGGAAAATCGCCCACGGAAGGCTCAGTAACCATTGTGACCACCACGGTAGCAGACCTGCAATAAGAATGAAGATCAGCTCACCTGCATACATGTTCCCAAACAGTCGCAGACCGAGGGAAACAGGTTTTGACAGCAGGCTTACCCCTTCCAGAATCAGGTTGACAGGAATGAATAACGGATGGTTAAAAGGCTGTAATGTCAGCTCTTTTGCAAATCCTTTCACGCCTTTCATCTTGAAGCTGTAAAAGAGGATAAGAACGAATACACCAATCGCCATCGACAGTGTGATACTTACGTCTGCGGTCGGAACGATACGCAGCGCAGGTAAACCGAGGATGTGTTCACCGATATACGGAATGAAGTCGATTGGTAATAAGTCCAGTGCGTTCATCAGCAGCACCCACACGAACACTGTTAATGCGAGAGGTGCAATAACCTTGCTCTTGCCGTGATACATATCACGGACGTTGCTGTCAACGAAGCCGATAAGCATTTCTACCGCAGTCTGAAATTTCCCGGGAACGCCACTCGTCGCTTTCTTTGCCACCCTTCTGAAAAGCCATAAAAAGAAAATACCTAATACGACTGAGAAGAAAAGGGAGTCAATGTTCAGCGTCCAAAAAGATGGAGTCGCGTTCGCATGGGGATTGACCAGCTCGAAAGTATTCAGGTCCAGCTGAAGGTTATTCAGGTGGCCACTGATATACTCTTTTGTGGTTAAACTTTCTCCTGATGCAGACATGATGCCTCTTACCCTTTGTTGTTAAAACCGCTAACCGCTTAGCACGGCCGGTGCGATAATCTGCACGAAAAGCACCGCTAAATAGGTCAAGACCAGTGGTGCAACTGCCGCTTTAAACACTCCTAAAGCAATCATCAGTATCGCTATCGCGAAGATAACTTTAAACCCTTCCCCTACCACAAAAAACCATGCAATCCGGTACGACTGCGGTTCCTCATGCGCTTTCTGCCGGTTACTGATCAGCAAAAAAATCGCATTCGGTATCCATGCGGCAACTCCCCCGGCCAGCGCGGAAGCACCCCATTCGATACTTTTTATGCAAAAAAGCGCACTAAGAACAACAAACGTCATAAACTGCAAAAACAACAGTTTTTTGGTCAATTTTCCGTTGAAAAGGGAGACAGACATGACATTTAGTTTCTCCGTGTGCACCTTCCGGGGTCAGGCTTACTGAGTGATGTATAAAACTGCCTTTGAGCGAGAGTGTCAAGAGACAAAAACGAGCAAATTATACGGGCAGCCAGATTGTTTTCAATCAATAAGTAGCGAAAAAGTGAATAAAAATTTAATTTCTTTGTCGCCACCACAAATCGTACAAAAAATAGAGTTTACCCTACCTCAGAATACGACGTACAACTCATTTCTGAAACGTGACAAAAATCACATAACATAAAATACATTAGTTGAATTAACATTTTATAGCGATCAACCGCTGTAAAAATAGCAATATCAATCAACCAGTTAATTGAAAAAATAAATATTTAACTGATATTTACAGATTAATTTTAAATAAAATAAATATTTTTGAAATAATACGTTGTCAGTAAAAATGATCCGGCATGAAATTTTTCGCAGATAAACTTACCGGGAAGTAATCAATCCGCCGTTGTCATTTTGTAAAGGCCCCGTTACGCATTTTATTTTCATTCCCGGAAAAACAAAGGGACGGTGCAGAAAATGCGCTGACTCCGTCCCCTTAAAAATATTTCTGTTTTTTGACGTACCGCAAACTCAGTTTGCTTTAAGAATGACCAAGTGACGCTGTTCATCCAGTTTTGGCACAACCAGTTTTTCGACACTGACGAGAGAAATGCCTTCCGGTAACCGGGTCAGTTCCTCTTCCGGGACACTGCCTTTCAGTGCAAAAAAGCGCCCGGTTTCCGGTACCGGCAGTTGATGACACCAGCTGAGCATATCGTCCAGTGATGCAAATGCACGACTGATAACTCCGTCAAATGGTTCACCCTGATACTCTTCCACGCGGCTCTGAACCGGTTCGATGTTGATCAGCCCCAGTTCATGCTGAACCTGTTTCAGGAAGCGCACACGCTTGCCCAGGCTGTCGAGCAGGACAAAATGAGACTCAGGACGGACAATCGCCAGCGGCACACCGGGAAGCCCGGGACCGGTGCCGACATCAATAAACCGGCTGCCGGTCAGATGTGGTTCCACCACGATACTGTCCATGATATGACGCACCAGCATCTGTTCCGGCTGGCGGACAGAGGTCAGGTTATAAGCTTTGTTCCACTTGTGGAGCATCTCCACATAACCGGTCAGCTGCTGTTTCTGCTGATCAGTCAGCCGGATATCCGCACTGCGCAGCAGTGCGGTAAGTTGTTGCTGTAAATCACGCATCCGTTACGCACTCCGCCGCAGAAGACCCTGCTTTTTCAGCCAGACCAGCAGGATAGAGATAGCCGCCGGTGTAATACCGGAGATCCGCGATGCCTGGCCGATCGAGGTCGGTTTGTGGTCGTTGAGTTTTGCCACCACTTCGTTAGACAGCCCGCTCACCTGTTTGTAATCGAGATCAACAGGCAGTGTGGCGTTCTCATTACGCAGCTGGCGCTGAATTTCATCCTGCTGACGGGAGATATACCCTTCGTATTTCACCTGGATTTCCACCTGCTGTGCTGCTGCCGGTGAATCAACCCCCGGTGCGAAATCACTCAGGGTCATCAGCCGGTTATAGTCCATCTCCGGACGGCGCAGAAGATCTTCCCCGGTCGCTTCTTTGGAGAGAGGCGTGTTCAGGATCGCGTTGATCTCTTTCACGCTTCCGGACTGCGGGTGAACGCGGATATCTCTCAGGCGCTGACGTTCTTTCTCGATCAGCTCCATTTTTTCACTGAAGTGTGCCCAGCGTGCGTCATCCACCAGACCCAGTTCACGACCGGTTTCGGTCAGACGGGCATCTGCGTTGTCTTCACGCAGCATCAGACGGTATTCCGCCCGTGAGGTAAACATCCGGTACGGCTCTTTGGTACCGAGTGTACAGAGGTCGTCCACCAGCACACCGATATACGCCTGATCACGGCGCGGGAACCAGCCTTCCTGATCGGCAGAATAGCGGGCGGCGTTCAGACCGGCCAGCAGCCCCTGGGCAGCCGCTTCTTCGTAACCGGTGGTGCCGTTGATTTGTCCGGCAAAGAACAGGCCGTGCAGGTATTTGCTTTCCAGCGTCTGTTTCAGGTCGCGGGGGTCAAAGAAATCATACTCGATGGCATAACCCGGACGCATAATCCGTGCGTTTTCCATACCTTTCATCGAGTGAACAATCTGCATCTGTACATCAAACGGTAAGCTGGTGGAGATACCGTTCGGGTAAATTTCATTGCTTGTCAGGCCTTCCGGCTCCAGGAAGATCTGATGCTGGTTACGATCCGCAAAGCGCATCACTTTGTCTTCGATGGACGGGCAGTAACGCGGGCCGATCCCTTCGATCACACCGGCGTACATCGGGCTGCGATCGAGGTTATTGCGGATCACTTCATGGGTTTTTTCATTGGTGTAGGTGATATGGCACGGCATCTGTTCAGGATGCTCATCCGCACTGCCCATGAAGGAGAATACCGGCATAGGGTTGTCACCAAATTGTGGCGTCAGCTGAGCAAAGTCGATAGTCCGGGCGTCAATACGCGGCGGTGTCCCTGTTTTCAGACGACCGACACGCAGCGGCAGTTCCCGCAGACGGTGTGACAGCGAGACGGACGGCGGATCACCGGCACGGCCGCCGCTGTAATTTTCCAGTCCGATGTGAATTTTGCCATCCAGGAATGTCCCGACAGTCAGTACCACCGATTTGGCTCTGAATTTCAATCCCATGCGGGTTACTGCACCGGTAACGGTATCGTTTTCAACGATAAGATCTTCAACCGGCTGCTGGAAAATCATCAGGTTAGGCTGGTTTTCCAGTGCGGTGCGCACAGCCAGACGGTAAAGCACACGGTCAGCCTGAGCACGGGTGGCATGAACTGCCGGTCCTTTGCTGGCGTTCAGGGTTCTGAACTGAATACCGGCACGGTCAGTAGCATGTGCCATTAATCCGCCGAGTGCATCGATCTCTTTAACCAGATGCCCTTTACCGATCCCACCGATAGCAGGGTTGCAGGACATCTGACCCAGAGTGTCGATATTGTGAGTCAGTAAAAGTGTTTGACGGCCCATACGTGCCGCAGCCATTGCAGCTTCAGTACCGGCGTGGCCACCGCCGATAACAATGACGTCAAAATGATCCGGATAAAACATGTTAAACCTTCATTACAAAATGCAGTAGCGCATCGGGGGAGAGAATATAACTCAACTCTTGCCGTCTGACCATGAGCGGTAAAGACGCAGGTAATTATATAAAGATCTTTTTATTTAAAGATCTCTTTATTAGATCTTTTATTAGGATCGCGATCCTCTGTGGATAAGTGTTAAATCCCCATAAAGATCATAAAACTGTAAAGGATCATTTCCTGTGAAGTACCGTTGATCCTGTTCAGTATAAGCTGGGATCAAAACGGCTACTTATTCACAGGGCCTGACGGAGAGTGATCTTATACAGTGAATAACTACGGGTTGATCGCAAGTTGATCCCTGAGTTATCCACAGTTGATCGCTGTTTTTATCAGCAAATCAGAGTAAATTTTTCCATTCTTCGATCCAGATCTCAGCCGGATCTTCAGGAATGTCGTGTTTCTGAATATCAATTTCGAGTGACTGACCGATTTTTTTCGCACCCAGAGAGGTGAGCAGGGTATCCAGTGTACGGACTGCACCACAGAAGGTGTCATATTCACTGCTGCCGATCCCGATAGCCCCGTAACGGACGGAACTGAGATCCGGCTGCTGCTCACGCAGCGCATCGGCAAACGGCTGTATATTTTCAGGGAGATCACCGGCACCGTGTGTGGAGGTGACTATTAACCAGGTACTGTTCTGTTGCGGCACGTCATCCGCTTCAGGCCCGTGCTGCACATCGGTGGTAAAACCGGTGTTTTCCAGTATTTCAGCAACATGCTCAGCGACATATTCTGCGCTGCCCATGGTACTGCCTGTGATGAGAGTAACTGTGGTCATGGTGATCCCCTGCTGTAAAGAGCGGCTATTGTACGCTGTGAAACAGCTGGGATCTACCTGTGGATAATGTGGTTATAAGAATTTTTTCTTACGGGCGGATCGTTCGTATGATCGGGTTCTGTAAGGAGATCAGGGTTTCAGTGGACTGTATCTCATCAATACTCTGGATCTTGTTGATAAGTACGTCCTGTAAAGATTCTATTGTTTTGCACATCACCTTTATAAAGATGCTGTACTGCCCGGTGGTGTAATAGACTTCCACCACTTCATCCAGTTTATCGAGTTTCCTGAGGGCGGCCGGGTAATCTTTGGCGCTTTTCAGGATGATGCCGATAAAGCAGGTCACATCAAATCCCAGCTGTTTTTCACTGATATCCACCCGGGTGCCGGTGATGATACCCGCCTGCTTCATTTTTTCGACCCGGACATGGATCGTACCGGGACTGACGGCAAATTTTTTCGCTAATTCCGCGTAAGGTGTGCGGGCATTCGCCATTAAAGCGTGAAGTATGTCACGGTCCAGATTGTCGATCTGATAAATTTCGGCCATTTTACGCCCCTTAAATTAACGAAAATTCATTTTTAGCATCATAAAAATGAATTTTATAAATAGCAAAGGGTATTTTTGCTAAAGGATATTGAATTTATACCCCATTCTGTTGCTTAATCTATTTCACAGGCAATACATGTTCCGCATATCAAGGATTATTATCATGGAAAAATCATTCATCCGACAGCAGCAGCAAATCAGCTTCGTGAAGTCTTACTTCTCACGTCTGCTGGAAAAACAACTGGGCCTTATTGAAGTCCAGGGGCCAATCTTAAGCCGCGTGGGTGATGGTACTCAGGATAATTTATCCGGCAGCGAAAAAGCGGTTCAGGTGAAAGTTAAATCATTGCCGGGCTCAACCTTTGAAGTCGTTCATTCACTGGCTAAATGGAAACGCAAAACCTTAGGGCGTTTTGATTTTCAGCCGGGCCAGGGTCTGTACACCGACATGAAAGCGTTGCGTCCTGATGAGGATCGCTTAACCCCAATCCATTCTGTCTATGTTGATCAGTGGGACTGGGAAAAAGTGATGGCAGATGAGGAGCGTACGCTGCCTTATCTGAAGCAGACAGTGAGTAAAATATATCAGACAATAAAAGAAACAGAACTTGCAGTAAGTAAGGAATTTGGTCTGACACCGTTCCTGCCGGACCAAATTCATTTTATTCACTCTGAAGAACTGCTTGCACGCTACCCGGACCTGGATGCCAAAGGCCGTGAGCGCGCCATCGCGAAAGAACTGGGTGCCGTCTTCTTAATCGGCATCGGCGGTCAATTATCTCATGGTGAGTCTCATGATGTCCGTGCACCGGATTATGATGACTGGACCACTGAGAACAGTGACGGCTACAAAGGGCTGAACGGGGATATCATCGTGTGGAACCCGGTACTGCAGGATGCGTTCGAGATATCCTCAATGGGGATCCGTGTTGATCCGGTCACCCTGGCGCGTCAGCTGGATCTGACCGGTCAGCAGGTGCGGATGGAGCTGGACTGGCACAAATCGCTGGCAGCCGGTGAAATGCCGCAGACGATCGGCGGCGGGATCGGTCAGTCACGTCTGGTGATGTTACTGCTTCAGCGCAGCCATATCGGCCAGGTACAATGCAGTGTGTGGGCACCGGAAGTGCGTGAAACCATCTCTGATATGCTGTAATACTTTTGCTGTACGGTGAGCCCGGTGGCTCACCGCCTGAAACGGCGCAGCAGACGATTTTTTAAGCCGGTATCAAAACGCCAGATGTGATCAAAAATCCGCATGATACCGGGCTTTCCGTAATGGGACAGGGCTACCGCATGGAAGCGGTGTTTTCCCTGCTGCTGTGAACGTTTTACCTGCTTCACCACCTCATCCGGCAGCCGCTGGGCAATAAAATCAGACATCACCACCACATCCGCATCACGCCACTGCGGCGTTTCCAGCCGTTTTGCCGCCTCTGTCAGACAGGATGCCAGGTCTGTTCCGCCTTTAAAACTCTGAAGCAGAAAGCGGGTCATCTGTTCTATACCGTCCGGGCCGAGAAAATCATAATGCACCTGTTCGGTGGAGAAGAGCATGACATGGCACTGCCGGTTATCGGCCATAGCGATTTTGACCAGCGCGAGACAAAACGCTTTGGCGCAGCGCTCATTAAAACCGCCCATCGAGCCGGAAGTATCGATACAGATAATGAAGGGTCCGCGCGGCTGTTTTTCATCTTTATGATGAACGATCGGCCGCATCACCTGCCGTTCCTGCCAGTGATCGCCCTGTAACCGGTAGGTGTATAACTGCTTCTCGGCCAGCTTCCGGTAAAACTCCAGCTCCAGGCCGCTGATACCGAGTAATGCCAGCTCGGCGGGCAGAAGACGCAGCACATCATCACTCAGCCCGACCCCGCTGACCTCTTCCGGGGTCTGATCCGGCACCAGCTCGGTAATGATGACCGGCTCTGTCACCGCACTGTCCTGAGGAACGGATTTTGCTGTCTGGCTTCGCCCCAGCAGTGAGGCCAGTTTTTCCAGTTCCGGCTGGGATTTTAAAAACTCGCTGTAACGCAGCAGGAGATCGTCCGCCGGGCCGGGGGATTTTAGTGATCCTTTCGCCAGATCCCATAACTTACCGGAAGCCTGCTCATTTTCACTGATCAGCGGATCAAGATTGCCGCTCAGTGCCAGATGCTGCTGAAGTTCGGCAAGAAGCTGTTCTTTTTCCTGCTCCAGGATCTCTTTGTGGTAGGTGGTGACCTGTAAAATCAGGCTGATACGCCAGCGCTGATTGAATAATATCTGATGAGAGGTGGTTTCCTGCTCATCTCTGTGCAGACGGTGTGCTTCCGGCGAGAACGGCGAGTTGATGTCCTCCAGCGTTTTGAGGATTTCCGGCAGCAGGCGGTAAAATTCTGTCCGGTCTGCAGCGGTGCTCTGCTGGTAAAGACGGAACTCATCTGCCAGTGCCGCCGGAACCAGCGCCTCTTTCACCCGTTCTTCCAGTGATTTCCGCCATGACGGCATATCGGTCAGCACCGCACGGCGTAACCGCGGGTGCTTTTCAAAAAACCACGCCAGCTGCGGAGCCGCCAGCAGTGTCAGCAGGATCTCCTCAATGAGTTCCCCTTCATTAACTGCCAGCGCCAGATCCAGTGCCGAAAGACTTAACACGGGGTGCTGCTCATTTGCTGTGCCAGTTTATCGAGGCGCTCTGTCACCGGCAGAAAGCTCTCCTCTATCTGTGCAATCCAGTCGTCACTGACAAACAGTGCCGGCTGATGCTGTGCAAACAGCTGACGCTGCTGCACCAGTGTCTGGCGTATCACCGAAAGCTTATCGAGCCAGATTTGCTTCTGTGCTTCTGTCATCCGGCTTTCGGTACCCGCCGGGAACAGGGTACTGCTGCGCAGACTGACATCACGCAGTTCCAGAAGGCCGTTATCATTCACGGCAGCGGATACCGACTGGGTAAAGCCGATGCCGTTGAGTTTTGCCGCAATGTTCCCTCCTTGATCAAAGACGCCTTTATCAAAGAAGATATCAAAGGCTGAGCGCTCAATAGTCACATGAGTGACTGTCATATCATGTAATGTCAGCGGGTTATGTAAAAAGAGGGTGACCGGGCTGGGCGGCAGCGTATCCGGCAGAGCGTAACTGACTTTGCGCCCGAAACGGGCACTGCTGCGGATCACACTGAAGGCATCACGCTGTTGCTGAGTCTGCGTTTCCAGGAGCCATTCCTGATAGTATTTTTCCAGTTTCAGTAACAGGCTGCGCTGCTGATAGGCCTGCTCACACATCAGTTGTGTCAGCAGTTGCGGAACGGATTTCAGTGAGGCGGAATCATGCCACAGGCAGTCTTTCAGCAAAATCAGATCAAGAGGCGTGATACTGCTGTGGTCGTTAAAAAACGCACTGGCCTGTAACAGCCGCAGTGCCTTTTTCCAGCGCCGGTCTGAGATATACGGCGCGTTATCCAGCCGCTCAATCTGCTGACGGAGCTGATAAATCAGTTCAAATATCTGATCGGTCAGCACAACACGGTCAATCTCTTCCTGCCACTGATGATATTCCTCATCGGTTACCTGCAGATGCGCGGGGATCTGTTCATCCGATGCCCCCGGTGTGCTGATGAGCATGGCGCGGAAGCTCTGTTTTTCCTGTAATTTATCCAGCCATAAGCGGATCAGCATCCGGTCATAGAGGGCTTCCAGGCTGCTGTCGTTATCCGGCAGTTCGTTGGAGGCGGCCACCAGCAGCCGCATCGGAATAGGGCTTTCGCTGTCGCCGTTGCGGTATTTGCGTTCGTTAATTGCTGTCAGCAGGGTATTGAGGATAGCGGGACCCGCTTTCCAGATTTCGTCGAGAAACACGATTTCCGCATCCGGCAGGTATCCCTGCGTGATGCGCTGATACTTCCCTTCATCTTTCAGTGCCGCAATCGAGAGCGGGCCGAAGATCTCCTCCGGGGTGGAGAAGCGGGTCATCAGATACTCAAAGGCACGGGCGTCACTGAAAACCAGTTTCATCCGCCGTGCAATCATACTTTTGGCAATTCCCGGCGGGCCGAGCAGAAAAACACTTTCCCCGCTGAGGGTGGCCAGTAAGCAGAGCCGGATGGCGTGCTGTCGTTCATACAGCCCGGATTCCAGATGGCGGCTCAGCCGGGCGATACGTTCAGAACGTTGCATGGGACTCCCGTGAATTTACTGATACAGTTTCTGCGTTTATAAACTAAAAAAGCTACCGCGTTTACTGCGTAAAATCACGTTTCTTCTGTTTTTCGATTTTTTTATGGTAAAAAAGCTGCCGATATATATCCCGGCAGCTGATGTAATTAGTTAAAATCGGCGTCAATAACCTGGTAAAAACTGTTAGGGGTATCGGCTATTTCCCATACGGCATAAATGATTTGATAGCCCTTTCGTTCCGGCACTTCACACTGATGAGTTACGGTGTATGGCGGAACACTGCCGTGGTCTTCAAAATAACAGAATGGTTCAGATTCAAACGCTTCTCTGTTTAGTGGTACCTCCTGGTTCCAGTCTGGTTTTGTTATATAGTATCGCCAGTTTCTGGTTGAGTGTGCTGCGGTTATTTTCCATTCAAAATCCATTTTCCCTGGTTTTACTTTTTCCTTAAACCAAATATCGCCGATCATATCCAGCGGAATAAAGCGTTCAATATTTCCGCTGGCAAGATGACCATCAGGCGGGAATTTTCCGCCGGGAAACCCTGAAAGCGCTTCAATACTCTGAGGTTCCCATTGTGCAGATGCGCACATTTGAGGATTATTTTTCTTTAACTGGCAATTTGCGGCCCGGCTGGCAGGTTTGGTGACAAATCCATGAGCAAGAACGGATGCTGAAAACAGGCTGGCCAATACTGCGGTAATAATGATGTGCTTTTTCATAAACAACTCCGGTTATATGTACCAGAGCAACATAACAATATATTGATATATCCCTGAATATCAAAAGTTATCCATTCTTATTTAAATAATATACATATATATCATATTGTTACGGTGGTGTAATATATTTAGGGTGTTATTCAGGCTGCAGACTGACGGATGACGGCGTTAACGGTTTTTTTATTTTATTTATTGAATCCATTCAGCTGTAACTCATTCAATCAGTTAGCTTTTTTATTTAACACATTCTTAAGCGAAACGTTTCGATCACCATCACACTTTTTATGGATGAATATTGAGTTTTCCGGTATTTTTCCTACCATAGTTTAAAAGCGAAACGTTTCGCTCAGGAGGATTTTATGAAGAAAGGGGCTTTACTGAACGGTGATGTTTCCGCAGTTATCGCGCGTCTGGGTCATACCGACCATATTACTGTTGCTGATGCCGGGCTGCCGATCCCGCCCGCCACACCACGTATTGATCTGGCATTAACGCAGGGTGTGCCTGATTTTATGTCGGTGTTTAAGGTCATCACGCAGGAGATGCAGGTGGAAGCCGCGCTGATGGCGGAAGATATCCAGACACATAACAGTGAGCTGCACGATGCGATCGTGGCACATCTGAAAGCACTGGAATTACAGCAGGGTAATGTGATTCAGATTCAGTATGTGACTCATGCCTCTTTCAAGTTACAGACACAAAACAGCCGTGCCGTGATCCGGACCGGTGAGTGCACACCGTTTGCCAATGTGATGCTGTTCTCCGGCGTGACATTCTGAGGTGTCTATGGAACCGTTACTTGAACTCAAAGGTATCGATAAAGCGTTCCCGGGTGTGAAAGCGTTATCCGGTGCCGCCCTGCGGGTCTACCCCGGCAGAGTGATGGCGCTGGTCGGAGAGAACGGCGCCGGTAAATCCACCATGATGAAAGTGCTGACCGGGATCTATAAAAAAGATGCCGGTCAGATTCTGTTTCTGGGGCAGGAGCGTCAGTTTACGGGGCCGAAGTCGTCGCAGGAAGCCGGTATCGGGATTATCCATCAGGAGCTGAACCTGATCCCGGAACTGACGATTGCAGAAAACATTTTTCTCGGCCGCGAGTTTACCGGCCGTTTCGGCAACATTGACTGGAAAAAGATGTACGCTGAAGCGGATAAGTTACTGGCCCGTCTGAATCTTGCTTACAGCAGTCACCGGCTGGTAGCGGAACTGTCCATCGGCGATCAGCAGATGGTGGAAATCGCCAAGGTGCTCAGTTTTGAGTCGAAAGTCATCATTATGGATGAACCGACAGATGCCCTGACGGACACTGAAACCGAATCGCTCTTCAGTGTGATCCGCGAACTGCGTGAGCAGGGCTGCGGGATTGTCTATATTTCTCACCGTCTGAAAGAGATTTTTGAGATTTGTGATGACGTGACAGTGTTCCGCGACGGCCAGTTTATCGGTGAAAAACCGGTATCTGACCTGACTGAGGATACCCTGATTGAAATGATGGTCGGGCGCAAGCTGGAAGATCAGTATCCGCGTCTGACTCTGCCGCGCGGCAAAGAAAAGCTGGTGGTGAAAAACCTGTGCGGTCGTGATGTGCATGATGTCAGTTTCACGCTGCATGAGAATGAAATTCTCGGCGTTTCCGGGCTGATGGGGGCCGGGCGTACTGAACTGATGAAAATCATTTACGGCGCGATGGCAAAAACCGGCGGAACGGTAGAAATGGACGGCAACGTCTGTCAGATAAACTCGCCGAAAGCCGGGCTGAATAATGGCATCGTGTATATCTCCGAAGACCGCAAACGTGATGGTCTGGTGCTGGGGATGTCAGTAAAAGAAAACATGTCTCTGACGGCGCTGCCGTATTTCAGCAGCAAAACCGGACGCCTTAATCATAAAGAAGAACATCTGACCGTCAGCGATTTTATTCAGCTGTTCAATATCAAAACCCCTGGCATGGATCAGATCATCGGGTTCTTATCCGGTGGTAATCAGCAGAAGGTGGCGATCGCCCGCGGTCTGATGACGCGGCCGAAAGTCCTCATCCTCGACGAACCGACACGCGGTGTGGATGTCGGGGCGAAGAAAGAGATTTATCAGCTGATCAACAAATTTAAACAGGAAGGCCTGAGTATCATCCTTATTTCATCGGAAATGCCGGAAGTGATGGGGATGAGTGACCGGATTCTGGTCATGCACGAAGGACGGATAAGCGGGGAGTTTGCCGCGGAAAACGTCACTCAGGAAGCATTAATGGCCGCCGCAGTCGGCAAACAATATGGCGCAGGGCAGGAGTAAGATATGCGTACAGATTCAACCCCGGCGTCAAAACGCTGGTTTTCCAAAGAATGGCTGCTTGAGCAGAAATCACTGATAGCACTGCTGATCCTGATTGTGATTGTCTCCATGATCAGCCCGAACTTTTTTACCCTGAATAACCTGTTCAATATTCTCCAGCAGACCTCTGTGAACGCCATTATGGCGGTGGGGATGACGCTGGTGATCCTGACCTCCGGGATTGACCTGTCTGTCGGCTCACTGCTGGCTCTGACCGGTGCGGTGGCGGCCTCCATGGTGGGCGCGGATGTTAACGCCATTGTGGCTGTCGCCGGTGCGCTGGCATTGGGCGCGGCTATCGGCGGTGTGACCGGGGTGATTGTCGCGAAAGGGAAAGTGCAGGCTTTTATCGCCACGCTGGTGATGATGCTGTTACTGCGCGGTGTGACCCGTGTGTATACCGACGGCAGCCCGATCAGTACCGGATTCAGTGATAACGCCGATGTGTTCAGCTGGTTTGGTATCGGGCGTCTGTTCGGCATCCCGGCACCGGTATGGCTGATGATTGTTGTTTTCGCGGCGGCCTGGTATCTGCTGCATCACACTCGTCTGGGGCGTTATATCTATGCGCTGGGCGGTAATGAATCCGCCACCCGCCTGTCCGGTATTAATGTCGATAAAATCAAAATCATTGTTTATGCCCTCTGTGGTCTGCTGGCGGCATTAGCCAGTGTGATTGAAGTGGCGCGTTTATCGTCCGCACAGCCGATGGCCGGTAACGGTTATGAGCTGGATGCGATTGCGGCTGTGGTACTCGGCGGCACCAGTCTTGCCGGGGGTAAAGGCCGTATTATGGGCACCCTGATCGGGGCGCTGATTTTAGGTTTTCTGAACAACGCGCTGAATCTGCTGGGGATCTCCTCCAACTACCAGATGATTGTTAAAGCGGTTGTGATTTTGCTGGCTGTACTCGTTGATAACAAAAGCAGTAAATAATCCACTTACCCGAATCCTGCAAGGAACAGAAACATGAAACTGAAAAAGATTGCGACCCTTTTCTCCGTTGTTGCACTGAGCGCCACTATCAGCGCCAATGCACTGGCAAAAGAGTCCATTGCCCTGGTGATCTCCACACTGAATAACCCGTTCTTTGTCACCATGAAAGACAGTGCGCAGAAAGAAGCGGATAAACTCGGTTATGACCTGGTGGTTCTGGATTCTATGGATAACCCGGCAAAAGAACTGGCTAACGTGCAGGATCTGACCGTGAAAGGCACCAAACTGATGCTGATTAACCCGACAGACTCTGATGCGGTCGGTAACGCCGTGATCCTGGCCAACAAAGCCAATATCCCGGTTATCACTCTGGACCGTGTTGCCAATAAAGGTGAAGTGGTCAGCCACGTTGCCTCTGATAACGTTCTCGGCGGCAAACTGGCCGGTGACTTTATCGCCCGTAAAACCGGCGCGGATGCTAAAGTTATCCAGCTGGAAGGTATCACCGGGACTTCAGCTTCCCGTGAGCGCGGTGAAGGTTTCAAACAGGCGGTTGCTGAACATAAAATGAATGTGCTGGCCAGCCAGCCGGCAGATTTCGACCGTACCAAAGGTTTGAACGTCATGCAGAACCTGCTGACTGCACATCCGGCTGTTCAGGCGGTATTTGCCCAGAACGATGAAATGGCATTAGGTGCGCAGCGTGCATTGCAGACTGCAGGCCGTGATGATGTGCTGGTGGTCGGCTTCGACGGCACAGCGGACGGCATCAAAGCGGTGAAAAGCGGCAAACTGGGTGCAACCGTGGCACAGCGTCCTGACCAGATCGGCATTATCGGTATTCAGACCGCCGATAAAGTCCTGAAAGGCGAAAAAATCGACAAAACCATTCCGGTTGAGTTAGAACTGATTGTAAAAGACTAACGATATCAGCCTCCCCGGTACACCGTGCCGGGGAGTATTGTCAGTAATAAAGGAAATAAAGGTAATGACAACATCCCGTCTGACCGTTCTCGGCAGTATTAATGTCGATCATATTATGAATATTGCACAGTTCCCGGCACCCGGCGAAACGGTGATCGGTAAGCAATATCAGACAGCCTTCGGCGGCAAAGGCGCGAACCAGGCGGTGGCCTGCGGACGCAGCGGTGCTGATATTACCTTTATTGCCTGTGTGGGGGATGATGCTATCGGCGCGGAAATCCTGGCACAGTTGCAGCGCGATCGTATTCACACCGCCGCAGTCAGCGTGGTACCGGAAGCGACCACCGGCGTGGCGATGATTTTTGTGAATGAAGACGGTGAAAACGTCATCGGCATCAGTGCCGGTGCCAATGCTGCGCTGACACCGGCACATTTTGCGCCTTATAAAGGGCTTGTTGAACAATCCGATGCCCTGCTGATGCAGCTGGAATCCCCGCTGGAAACCGTGATCGCCGCCGCGCAGGCTGCAAAAAATCATCAGACCAGAGTGATCCTCAATCCGGCCCCGGCGCGGGAATTACCGGACAGCCTGCTGAAGCTGGTGGACGTTATCACCCCGAATGAAACCGAAGCGGAAAAGCTGACCGGTATTTCTGTCAGTGATGAAGCCGGCGCAGCCAACGCGGCGCAGGTACTGCACGATAAAGGCATTGAACAGGTTCTGATCACGCTGGGCAGCCGGGGTGTCTGGCTGAGTGTTAACGGTGAAGGTCGCCGGATCCCCGGCTTTAACGTTAATGCGGTGGATACCATTGCAGCCGGTGATACCTTTAACGGCGCGTATGTCACGGCGCTGCTGGAAGGAAAACCGGCAGATGACGCTGTGCGTTTTGCCCATGCCGCCGCCGCGATCGCCGTCACCCGCCGGGGGGCGCAGCCATCGGTGCCGTGGCGCCGTGAAATTGATGCTTTCCTTGCGGAGCGTGGTTAAGACTGTGGCGACGATGAAAGACGTGGCGCGGCTGGCGGGGGTATCCACCTCGACAGTTTCCCATGTCATCAACAATAACCGCTTTGTCAGTGACGGCGTGCGCAAGAAGGTGAATGATGCCATTGCCGAACTGAATTACGCGCCGTCTGCACTTGCGCGCAGCCTGAAAATGAACCGCACCAATACCATCGGAATGCTGGTGACCACCAGTAATAACCCGTTTTATGCGGAAGTTGTCCGCGGCGTGGAGCGCAGTTGTTATGAACGCGGCTACAGCCTGATCCTCTGTAATACCGAAGGGGATTACAAACGGATGAACAGCAGCCTGGAAACGCTGCTGCAAAAACGGGTGGATGGCCTGCTGCTGATGTGTACTGAGATAAAAGGCCCGTCAGCGGAGGTGTTCAGCCGCTATCCCCGGTTGCCGATGGTGATGATGGACTGGTCGCCGTTTGCGTTCGGCGGAGATGTGATTCAGGACAACTCTTTCCTCGGCGGCGAAATTGCCACCCGTCATCTGATCGAAAATGGTTTTACCCGGATTGCCTGCATTGCCGGTCCGCTGGATAAATCACCGGCCAAATCCCGTCTGGACGGTTTTTACCGCACCATGGCGCAGGCCGGTCTGGATGTGCCGCCGGAGTACGTGCTGGAGAGTGATTTTGAATTCAGCGGCGGTTTCAGTGCCATGAATCAACTGCTTTCCCTGCCGGTGCCGCCGCAGGCGGTATTTGCCGGTAACGATGCGATGGCGGTCGGTGCGTATCAGGCTATCTGGCAGAAAGGGTTGCGTATCCCGCAGGATATTGCGGTTATCGGTTACGATGATATCGATCTGGCGGCATTCCTTACCCCGCCGCTGACCACCATTCACCAGCCGAAAGATGAGCTGGGCAAACTGGCAGTGGATAAACTTCTGAGCCGTATGGACGATGCAGACGCGCCTTCTGATTTGCTGGTGCTGACCCCGGCACTGATAAACCGGGGCTCTGTTATCTGCCGTTAAGGTGAGGCGGGACTGTCTGAGGGGCGGGTTTTCTTCTTAATCATATTCCGCCCGTCAGTCCGGCTCAGGAACAGGAACACAAACGCCGACAGAATCGTCATCACCCCGACCGTCACAAAAGTGGCATGGAAATTATCAACGATTGACCCCCAATCCTGAGACTCAAAATAGCGTAATACAGACGCACTCACCGCAATCCCGAAACTGATAGAAAGCTGCTGGGTCACGGCCAGTACACTGTTACCGGAACTGGCATTGTGCTCGGTCAGATCGGCGAGGGTAATAGTATTCATCGCCGTGAACTGAGTGGACATCGCCATCCCGAGAATAAACAGCGGCAGCACCAGCAGGTAAATAGACATTCCCGGTGACTGGAAATAGAAGGATGAAATGATTGCGCCGATCACCAGTGTGACCGCAAATAATGTCAGACGATAACCATAGCGGCGCAGAATCTGCGTGACCGCCGATTTTGCCAGAATAGAGCCGATTGCCGTCGGTGCCATCATCATCCCCGCCACCACTGCCGGATAACCAAAACCAACCTGTAACATCAGCGGCATCAGAAACGGAATACAGCCGGTGCCCAGCCGTGTGGCAACGTTACCGGCGATCCCGACACTGAATGTTCGCGTGCGGAACAGACTCAGCGGAATAATCGGCGCAGAAATACGGCGGGCGTGCAGGGCATAGAAGGTCAGCAGCGCAAAACCGCTGCCCATCACCAGGAACGGCGTTGCCGCTGCCAGGGCATTATCCCCGAACAGATCCAGACTGACAGAAACAGAGACCAGCCCGGCACCAAGCAGAGCAAAACCTAACGTATCAAAGCGGCGTTTCGGCATGGTGAAATCGGGCATATGGCGGATGGCGTAAATAATCCCCAGAATCCCGATAGGTATATTAATGATAAAAATCCAGTGCCAGGTGGCGTAAGTCACCAGAATCCCGCCGAGCAGCGGCCCCAGCACCGGGCCGACTAACCCCGGAATGGTGACAAAGTTAAGAATAGGCAGCAGCTCGCTGCGCGGATAAGCCCGCAGCAATGCCAGGCGGGCCACCGGCATCATCATTGCCCCGCCTATCCCCTGAATAATCCGTGACACCACCAGGAATGGCAGATTGGGTGAAAAGGCACATAATAAAGAACCGAGGGAAAACAGAATCACCGCGATAATAAATATCCGGCGGGTGCCGAAGCGGTCTGCCAGCCAGCCGCTGACCGGGATCAGCAGCGCCACTGTCAGGGTGTAACTGATCACAGCGGACTGCATCGCCAGCGGAGAGTGATTCAGGCTTTTGGCAATATCCGGCAGAGCGGTGTTCAGAATGGTGGCATCCAGCGCCTGCATAAAGAACGCCATTGCGGCAATCCACGGCAGGCCCGCCATATTCCGGGCTGTTTTAAACATGTTTTCCCTTAATGCATTATCTCAGAATGGTCAGTAGTGTAACTATTACATATTCACACTTTACTCAACAACACCTGACATGCCTGACGGGCTCGTTCTCCGTTGCCGTCGATAATGGCATCCACAATCTCTTTATGGAGATCAATCTCAATAACCTGATTGGTGGTGATGGATTCAAAAAAGTTGTGATACACAAAATCAAATAAATTGGCGAAAGAGGAAAAAAACGGATTTCCGCACGCCTGGTAAATAAGGTGGTGGAAACGGTGATCAACCGCTATCCATTTATCCCGCTCAAAATGGGCGGATAATAAGGTCATCTCTTTTAACAGAAACGAGAGTGACTGTTTTTGGTCTTTTCCGGCATTCATGGCTGCCAGTGCGCAGGCCTGAGGTTCAATCGCGGCGCGCAGTTCGCGGAAATATTTCAGTACCTGCCGGTGGTCACCGCTGCTCAGCCACCATTTTATAAAGTCATGATCGAGAAAATTCCAGCTTATCACCGGCATCACCCGGGTGCCGATGCGCGGGCGCGGTAAGACCATCCCTTTCGCCGCCAGCATTTTTACTGCCTCACGGACCGCTGTCCTGCTTACCCCGAACTGCTCCGCCAACTCAATCTCTCCCGGCAGAATAGACTCCGGCGGATATTGGCCGGATAAAATCTGCTGTCCCAGTTTTTCAGCCAGAAGATAAGACAGGTTCTTTTGTGACGCATTGAGTTGTTCTGAAAACTGCATTCTGATTCCTTGGCGTGATGCATTAACAAAGCGGGATAATGATATATAAGACGCATTATGGGCATATTAATGACAAAACCGGTGAATAAAAGCTCAAATATACATGTTTTGTTTAAAAAAAACGCGAACAAACATTTTTTTCAAATAAACACTTGCGTGATCTCAGCGAGTGTCTATAATGCGCCACCACTGACACGGAACAACACGCTGACAAGCGGTTCCGGCAGAAAGAGAAAAAGCGAAAAGTTGAAAAACAACGCTTGACTCGAATGGGCTGGAAACGTAATATACGCAGCCTCGCAACAACGCAGAAGACCGGCAACGGCAGCGAAGGTTGCAACTGCTCTTTAACAATTTATCAGACAATCTGTGTGGGCACTCGCAGGACATATCACAAAAAATA
>NZ_JBICLU010000009.1:0-25445 GCF_043105645.1 Morganella sp. TYF_1
CTGAAAGCACTGGAAGGCGAAGCAGAGTGGGAAGCGAAAATCGTTGAACTGGCAGGCTTCCTGGATTCTTACATCCCTGAGCCAGAGCGTGCAATTGACAAGCCGTTCCTGCTGCCAATCGAAGACGTATTCTCAATCTCCGGCCGTGGTACTGTTGTTACCGGTCGTGTTGAGCGCGGTATCGTTAAAGTCGGTGAAGAAGTTGAAATCGTGGGTATCAAAGACACGATCAAAACGACCTGTACCGGTGTTGAAATGTTCCGCAAACTGCTGGACGAAGGCCGTGCAGGTGAGAACGTCGGTGTTCTGCTGCGTGGTACCAAGCGTGAAGAAATCGAACGTGGTCAGGTTCTGGCTAAACCAGGTTCAATCAAGCCGCACACCAAATTTGAATCAGAAGTTTATATTCTGAGCAAAGATGAAGGTGGTCGTCATACTCCATTCTTCAAAGGCTACCGTCCACAGTTCTACTTCCGTACCACAGACGTAACAGGTATGATCGAGCTGCCGGAAGGCGTTGAAATGGTAATGCCGGGCGACAACATCAAAATGATCGTCACCCTGATCCACCCAATCGCGATGGACGATGGTCTGCGTTTCGCAATCCGTGAAGGCGGTCGTACCGTTGGCGCGGGTGTTGTAGCGAAAGTAATGGGTTAATTCCCTGCTGATTGTGAAAAAGAGAGCTGCGGCTCTCTTTTTTTATATCTCTCTTCCGGCAGCGGCTGACAAAATTTACACAATCGCAATTGTAATAATACTGATTATCATTTACTCTTTACCGCAGTCAGGAGGAATGATATGTACGTATGTTTGTGTAATGCCATCAGTGATAAAGCCATCCGGAATGCCGTGCGTCAGAATAAGGTTCATTCCATCGGTGAACTGCGCAAAATTATCCCTGTCGGCACTGAATGCGGCAAATGCATCCGCCACGCCAAAACCGTTATTGCAGAAGAGCATATGTCTGTCCCGGTCGACCGCGTCGCCTGAATCTTTTCTCTTAAACCCGCCGGAATTTTGAACTGTATCGCTATTTTGTCACTGTAATCACTCCGTGAATTATTTCCTGTGTCTATACTGAACAGACAGGAAACAAAGGAGGGTACATGAAAGGCGATAAAAAAATGATCTCGCATCTGAACAAATTGCTGGGAAATGAACTGGTTGCCATTAACCAGTATTTTCTGCATGCGCGTATGTTCAAAAACTGGGGTCTGATTAAACTCAACAACAAAGAATATGAAGAATCCATTGATGAGATGAAACACGCGGATGAATACATTGAGCGTATCTTATTTCTGGAAGGGATTCCGAACCTTCAGGATCTCGGCAAACTTCATATCGGCGAAGATGTGGAAGAAATGCTGAAGTCTGACCTTCAGCTGGAACTGGACGGCGCCAAAGATTTACGCGAAGCGATTGCCTATGCCGATTCCAAACATGATTATGTCAGCCGTGATTTAATGATAAAAATTCTGGCGGAAGAGGAATCTCACATCGACTGGCTGGAAACCCAGCTGGATCTGATAGCCCGTGTGGGCCTGCAAAATTATCAGCAGGCGCAGATGGCGGACGCAGACACAGAATAAAGAACAGAGAAATAATCACTGAAGTAAGCAATGTGCAGAACCGCCGGCAGGGAAACCCGCGGCGGTTTTTTCTTTTCTGATTTTTTGTCATAGTGCCGGAGATAATTTGCACAAATCCCGGTTTGCGGCTTGCTTTCAGGGCTCATTCACGTATAATGCGCGGGCTTGCCAATTGTGCAAGCCTGGTTGATACCAGCATTGGGCAGTCTGTTTTTTCGCTGTTCATGAAAATATCCCCGATATGGGGATTACATCGAGAACGATTACACTCCCCCGTCAATCGAAATGGGTGCGAGGAGTAATTTTTTACGTTTATAAAATAGTTGGAGCTCTGGTCTCATGCAGAACCAAAGAATCCGTATCCGCCTTAAAGCTTTTGATCATCGTCTGATCGATCAATCAACTGCGGAAATCGTAGAGACTGCTAAGCGCACTGGTGCGCAAGTTCGTGGTCCTATCCCGCTGCCGACCCGTAAAGAGCGTTTTACCGTTCTGATCTCTCCGCACGTCAACAAAGATGCGCGCGATCAGTACGAAATTCGCACTCACAAACGTCTGGTTGACATCGTTGAGCCAACTGAAAAAACCGTTGATGCTCTGATGCGTCTGGATCTGGCTGCCGGCGTTGACGTGCAGATCAGCCTGGGTTAATCAGGTATCAATTGATTGAGAGGTTGAAACAATGATTGGTTTAGTCGGTAAAAAAGTGGGTATGACCCGCATCTTCACTGAAGAAGGTGTGTCAATCCCTGTTACTGTTATCGAAATCGAAAATAACCGCGTTACTCAGGTTAAATCTGACGAAACTGACGGTTATCGTGCTATTCAGGTTACCACCGGCAGCAAAAAAGCTAACCGTGTGAACAAACCTGAAGCAGGACATTTCGCAAAAGCTGGTGTTGAAGCTGGTCGCCTGTTACGTGAATTCCGCCTGTCAGAAGGTGAAGAGTTCACTGTTGGCCAGAACATCAGCGTTGAAATTTTCGCTGACGTTAAGAAAGTTGACGTTACTGGTACATCTAAAGGTAAGGGCTTCGCCGGTACTGTAAAGCGCTGGAACTTCCGTACTCAGGATGCTACTCACGGTAACTCCTTGTCTCACCGTGTTCCGGGTTCTATCGGTCAGAACCAGACTCCGGGTAAGGTATTTAAAGGCAAGAAAATGGCAGGTCAGCTGGGTAACGAACGTGTAACCGTTCAGAGCCTGGATGTCGTTCGCGTTGACGCTGAGCGTAACCTGCTGCTGGTAAAAGGTGCTGTCCCGGGTGCAACCGGTAGCAACCTGATTGTTAAACCAGCTGTCAAGGCTTAACGTCGAGGAGATAGGAATGGAATTGGTAATGAAAGACGCGCAAAGCGCGCTGACTGTTTCCGAAACTACCTTCGGGCGTGATTTCAATGAAGCGCTTGTCCATCAAGTAGTTGTTGCGTATGCAGCTGGTGCTCGTCAAGGTACACGTGCTCAGAAAACTCGTGCTGAAGTTACTGGGTCTGGTAAAAAACCATGGCGCCAAAAAGGTACTGGTCGTGCCCGCTCTGGTTCAGTTAAGAGCCCAATCTGGCGCTCTGGTGGTATCACTTTCGCAGCGAAACCACAGGACCACAGTCAAAAAGTTAACAAAAAGATGTACCGCGGCGCGCTGAAAAGCATCCTGTCCGAACTGGTACGTCAGGATCGTCTGATCATTGTCGAAAAATTTGCTGTAGAAGCACCTAAAACCAAGCTGCTGGTACAGAAATTGAAAGATATGGCTCTGGAAGACGTGATGATCGTCACTCACGAAGTTGATGAGAACCTGTTCTTAGCAGCTCGCAACCTGTACAAGGTTGATGTGCGTGATGTCACTGCAATCGATCCGGTCAGTCTGATCGCGTTCGGTAAAGTAGTGATGACTGCTGAAGCAGTTAAGCAAGTTGAGGAGATGCTGGCATGATCCGTGAAGAACGTCTGCTGAAAGTACTGCGCGCGCCGCATGTATCTGAAAAAGCGTCTACCGCGATGGAAAAAACCAATACCATCGTGCTCAAAGTTGCTAAAGACGCGACTAAAGCTGAAATCAAAGCTGCAGTTGAAAAACTGTTCGAAGTCAAAGTTGAAGGTGTTAACACTCTGCTGGTTAAAGGCAAAGTGAAGCGCCACGGTCAGCGTTTCGGTCGTCGTAGCGACTGGAAAAAAGCTTACGTCACCCTGCAGGAAGGCCAGAATCTGGACTTCGTCGGCGGCGCTGAGTAAGTCGGAGGAGTAAAGAACAATGGCAATTGTTAAATGTAAACCTACGTCTCCGGGCCGTCGCCACGTCGTTAAAGTGGTTAACCCTGAGCTTCACAAGGGCAAACCTTACGCACCACTGCTTGAGAAAAACAACAAGTCTGGTGGTCGTAACAACAATGGCCGTATCACTACCCGTCATATTGGTGGTGGTCACAAGCAAAATTACCGTATTGTTGACTTTAAACGTAACAAAGACGGTATCCCGGCTGTTGTAGAACGTCTGGAATATGATCCAAACCGTTCAGCAAATATTGCTCTGGTATTATACAAAGACGGTGAACGCCGTTACATCCTGGCGCCTAAAGGCCTGAAAGCTGGTGATCAAATCCAGTCTGGTGTTGATGCTGCAATCAAAGCGGGTAACGCTCTGCCAATGCGCAACATTCCGGTTGGTTCTACTGTTCATAACGTAGAAATGAAACCAGGTAAAGGCGGCCAGATGGCACGTTCTGCCGGTACTTACGTTCAGATCGTTGCGCGCGATGGTGCTTATGTCACTATTCGTCTGCGTTCCGGTGAGATGCGTAAAGTTCCTTCAGACTGCCGCGCGACTTTAGGTGAAGTGGGTAACGCTGAACACATGCTGCGCGTTCTGGGTAAAGCCGGTGCAAGCCGCTGGCGTGGTATTCGCCCTACCGTTCGCGGTACTGCGATGAACCCGGTAGACCACCCACATGGTGGTGGTGAAGGTCGTAACTTTGGTAAACACCCTGTAACACCATGGGGCGTTCAGACCAAAGGTAAGAAGACTCGTAAAAACAAACGCACTGAACACTTCATCGTTCATCGTCGTACTAAGAAATAATTAGAGGATAAGCCATGCCACGTTCTCTCAAGAAAGGTCCTTTTATTGACCTGCACTTGCTGAAGAAGGTAGAGAAAGCGGTGGAAAGCGGTGACAAAAAGCCTGTTAAGACTTGGTCCCGTCGTTCAACGATCTTTCCTAACATGATCGGTTTGACCATCGCTGTCCATAATGGTCGTCAGCATGTTCCGGTTTACGTTACCGACGAAATGGTTGGTCACAAACTGGGTGAATTCGCGCCGACCCGTACTTATCGCGGCCATGCGGCTGATAAAAAAGCCAAAAAGAAATAAGGTAGGAGGAAGAGATGGAAACTATTGCTATGCATCGCCACGCTCGTTCTTCTGCTCAGAAGGTTCGCCTGGTGGCTGACCTGATCCGCGGTAAGAAAGTGTCGCAAGCTCTGGAAATTTTAACCTTTACCAACAAGAAAGCTGCTGGTTTAGTGAAGAAAGTCCTGGAGTCTGCTATTGCTAACGCAGAACACAACGATGGCGCTGACATCGATGATCTGAAAGTAGCGAAAATTTTCGTTGACGACGGCCCAACCATGAAGCGCATCATGCCTCGTGCAAAAGGTCGTGCAGATCGTATTCTTAAGCGCACCAGCCACATCACTGTGGTTGTGTCCGATCGCTGATACCTGGAGACTAGCAATGGGTCAGAAAGTAAATCCAAATGGTATTCGCCTGGGTATTGTTAAACCTTGGAACTCTACCTGGTTTGCGAACACCAAAGAATTCGCTGACAACCTGGACAGCGACTTTAAAGTACGTAAGTACTTAACTAAAGAACTGGAAAAAGCGTCAGTTTCACGCATCGTTATCGAGCGTCCTGCTAAGAGCATCCGTGTGACTATTCACACTGCACGCCCTGGCATCGTGATCGGTAAGAAAGGTGAAGACGTTGAAAAACTGCGCAAAAGCGTTTCAGATATCGCTGGCGTTCCTGCGCAGATCAATATTGCCGAAGTACGTAAACCTGAACTGGACGCAAAATTAGTTGCTGACAGCATCACTTCACAGCTGGAACGTCGTGTTATGTTCCGTCGTGCTATGAAGCGTGCGGTACAGAATGCTATGCGTTTAGGCGCTAAAGGTATCAAAGTCGAAGTCAGCGGCCGTTTAGGCGGTGCTGAAATCGCACGTACTGAGTGGTATCGCGAAGGCCGTGTGCCTCTGCATACCCTGCGTGCAGACATCGATTACAACACCTCTGAAGCTCAGACTACTTATGGTGTTATCGGTGTGAAAGTGTGGATCTTCAAAGGTGAGATTCTGGGTGGCATGGCTGCAGTTGAACAGGCGGAAAAACCGGCTGCTCAACCTAAAAAACAGCAGCGTAAAGGCCGTAAGTAAAGGAGAGTCGCTGAATGTTACAACCAAAGCGTACAAAATTCCGTAAAGTGCACAAAGGCCGTAACCGCGGTCTGGCAGCCGGCGCGGATGTGAGCTTCGGCACTTATGGTCTGAAAGCTGTTGGCCGTGGTCGTCTGACCGCACGTCAGATCGAAGCAGCACGTCGTGCTATGACCCGTGCAGTTAAGCGTCAGGGTAAAATCTGGATCCGTGTGTTCCCGGACAAACCTATCACTGAAAAGCCTCTTGAAGTGCGTATGGGTAAAGGTAAAGGTAACGTGGAGTATTGGGTTGCCTTAATCCAGCCGGGTAAAGTCCTGTATGAAATGGACGGCGTATCGGAAGAGCTTGCTCGTGAAGCATTCAAGCTGGCAGCAGCTAAACTGCCTATCAAAACCACCTTTGTAACTAAGACGGTGATGTAATGAAAGCGAAAGAGCTGCGCGAAAAAAGCGTTGAAGAGCTGAACACTGAGCTGCTGAACCTGCTGCGCGAACAATTTAACCTGCGTATGCAAGCGGCAAGCGGCCAGTTACAACAGTCTCATCTGTTAAAACAAGTGCGTCGTAATATTGCACGTGTTAAGACTTTATTGACTGAGAAGGCGGGTGCGTAATGACCGATAAAATCCGTACTCTGCAAGGTCGTGTTGTTAGTGACAAAATGGAGAAATCCATCGTTGTGACTATCGAGCGTATGGTGAAACACCCTCTGTATGGTAAGTTCATCCGTCGTACGACTAAACTGCACGTACATGACGAGAACAATGAATGTGGTATCGGTGACGTGGTAGAAATCCGCGAAACCCGTCCACTGTCTAAGACTAAGTCCTGGACCCTGGTTCGCGTCGTAGAGAAAGCGGTACTGTAATAGCACTGCTTTCTGATGTAGAATAAACGGCTCGGCTTTAGAGCCGTTTATTTTTTTCTATCCATAACGAAGATGTGGTGTTATAATGCCGCGCCCTCGTAATATGGGTATTTGGACGGCCTCTCTTTTTAGTAAGAGTGGCTCAGTAGTAGTTGACATTTAGCGGAGCACTAAAATGATCCAAGAACAGACTATGCTGAACGTGGCCGATAACTCCGGTGCACGTCGCGTAATGTGTATCAAGGTTCTAGGTGGCTCGCACCGTCGCTACGCAGCTGTAGGCGACATTATCAAAATTACCATCAAGGAAGCAATTCCGCGCGGTAAAGTAAAAAAAGGTGATGTTCTGAAGGCAGTAGTGGTGCGCACCAAGAAGGGTGTACGTCGCCCTGACGGTTCTGTCATTCGCTTCGATAGCAACGCTTGTGTATTGTTAAACAATAACAGCGAGCAGGTTATCGGTACGCGTATTTTTGGGCCGGTAACTCGTGAACTTCGTAACGAGAAGTTTATGAAAATTATCTCACTGGCACCTGAAGTACTCTAAGGAGCGGAACTATGGCAGCGAAAATCCGTCGTGATGACGAAATTATCGTGCTGACCGGCAAAGATAAAGGTAAGCGCGGTAAAGTAAAACAGGTTCTTTCTTCTGGTAAAGTTATCGTTGAAGGTATCAATCTGGTTAAGAAACATCAGAAGCCGGTTCCGGCCCTGAACCAACCAGGTGGCATCGTTGAAAAAGAAGCTGCAATTCAGGTTTCTAACGTTGCAATCTTCAATGCGGCAACCGGCAAGGCTGACCGTGTAGGTTTTAGATTCGAAGACGGCAAAAAAGTCCGTTTCTTCAAATCTAACAGCGAAACTATCAAGTAATTTTTGGAGTATACGATGGCGAAACTGCATGATTACTACAAAGACGAAGTAGTTAAACAACTGATGACTCAGTTTAACTACAATTCTGTCATGCAAGTCCCTCGGGTCGAGAAGATCACCCTGAATATGGGTGTTGGTGAAGCAATTGCTGATAAAAAACTGCTGGATAACGCAGCAGCTGACTTAGCAGCAATCTCTGGTCAGAAACCATTGATCACCAAAGCACGCAAATCTGTTGCAGGCTTCAAAATCCGCCAGGGCTATCCAATCGGCTGTAAAGTAACTCTGCGTGGCGAACGCATGTGGGAGTTCTTTGAGCGACTGATTTCTATTGCTGTACCACGTATTCGTGACTTCCGTGGCTTGTCCGCTAAGTCTTTCGATGGTCGCGGTAACTACAGCATGGGCGTACGTGAACAAATCATCTTCCCTGAAATCGATTACGATAAAGTGGATCGTGTTCGTGGTCTTGATATTACTATCACTACCACCGCGAAATCTGATGATGAAGGTCGCGCACTGTTATCAGCGTTTAACTTCCCGTTTCGCAAGTAAGGCAGGGTATTCATGGCTAAGAAATCTATGAAAGCACGTGATGTAAAACGTGCAAAATTAGCTGAGAAATTCTTCGCAAAACGCGCAGAACTGAAAGCTACCATCTCCGATGTCAACGCATCAGATGACGATCGTTGGGATGCTGTTCTGAAGCTTCAATCTCTGCCACGTGATTCCAGTCCTTCCCGTCAGCGTAACCGTTGCCGCCAAACCGGGCGTCCACACGGTTTTCTGCGGAAGTTTGGCTTAAGCCGTATTAAAGTCCGTGAAGCCGCTATGCGCGGTGAAATCCCGGGCCTTAAGAAAGCTAGCTGGTAATTGTCACCATATTGAATCACGGGAGTAAAGACAGATGAGCATGCAAGATCCCATCGCGGATATGCTGACCCGTATCCGTAACGGTCAGGCCGCGAATAAAGTTGCGGTCACCATGCCTTCCTCCAAGCTGAAAGTGGCGATTGCCAACGTGCTGAAGGAAGAAGGTTATATTGAAGATTTTAAAATCGAAGGCGACATCAAGCCGGAACTGGAACTGACGCTTAAGTATTTCCAGGGTAAGGCTGTTGTAGAAAGTATCCAGCGCGTAAGCCGCCCAAGTCTGCGTATTTATAAGCGCAAAGACGAACTGCCACAAGTTATGGCAGGTCTGGGTATCGCAGTTGTTTCTACATCTAAAGGTGTAATGACTGATCGTGCAGCTCGCCAGGCTGGTCTTGGTGGCGAGATTCTCTGCTACGTAGCATAATTCGGGAGGAAAGAATGTCTCGTGTGGCAAAAGCACCCGTCGTCATTCCTGCCGGCGTAGAGGTAAAACTCAACGGTCAGGTTATTTCGATTAAGGGTAAAAACGGCGAGCTGAGCCGTAATATCCACAACGCTGTAGAAGTTAAACATGCAGACAACCAGTTAACCTTTGGTCCGCGTGACGGTTTTACCGACGCATGGGCACAGGCTGGTACAACTCGTGCACTGGTTAACGCTATGGTTGTTGGTGTTACCGAAGGCTTCTCTAAGAAGCTGCAACTGGTAGGTGTTGGTTATCGTGCAGCCGTTAAAGGTGATGTGGTAAACCTGTCTGTAGGTTTCTCTCACCCGGTAGAGCACAAACTGCCGGCTGGCGTTACTGCTGAATGTCCGACCCAAACTGAAATCGTACTGAAAGGTGCTGATAAGCAGGTTATTGGTCAGATCGCAGCAGACTTACGCGCCTATCGTCGCCCTGAACCTTACAAAGGTAAAGGTATTCGCTACGCCGACGAAGTCGTGCGTATTAAAGAGGCTAAGAAGAAGTAAGGTAACACTATGGATAAGAAAGCAGCTCGTATCCGTCGTGCGACCCGCGCACGCCGCAAGCTTATGGAACTGGGTGCAACCCGCCTGGTGGTACATCGTACCCCTCGCCATATCTATGCGCAGGTTATTGCACCAAACGGTTCTGAAACGTTGGTGGCCGCTTCTACTGTTGAAAAAGCTATCAGCGAACAAGTTAAATACACCGGAAACAAAGATGCCGCAGTTGCAGTAGGTAAAGCTATTGCTGAGCGCGCACTGGAAAAAGGAATCAAAGCAGTATCCTTTGACCGTTCAGGTTTCCAATATCATGGTCGAGTCCAGGCACTGGCAGATGCTGCCCGTGAAGCTGGCCTACAGTTCTAAGGTAGAGGTGTAAGATGGCACACATCGAAAAACAGGCTGGCGAACTGCAGGAAAAGCTGATCGCGGTAAACCGCGTATCTAAAACCGTTAAAGGTGGTCGTATCTTTAGCTTCACCGCACTGACTGTAGTGGGTGATGGCAATGGCCGCGTTGGTTTTGGTTACGGTAAAGCACGCGAAGTTCCGGCAGCAATCCAGAAAGCGATGGAAAAAGCCCGTCGCAACATGAAAACCGTTGCACTTAACAACGGCACATTATTCCACCCAGTGAAAGGCACACACACCGGTTCCCGCGTGTTCATGCAGCCTGCTCACGAAGGTACCGGTATTATTGCCGGTGGTGCAATGCGTGCTGTTCTTGAAGTTGCCGGTGTTCGTAACGTCCTGGCTAAAACTTATGGTTCCACGAACCCAATTAACGTTGTTCGTGCAACACTGGATGCTTTAGACAGCATGAAGTCTCCGGAAATGGTTGCAGCTAAGCGTGGTAAATCCGTCGAAGAAATTCTGGGGTAATGGACCATGGCTAAGACAATTAAAATTACACAAACCCGCAGCTCAATCGGCCGTCTGCCAAAACACAAGGCAACTCTGGTCGGTTTAGGTCTGCGTCATATTGGCCACACTGTAGAACGCGAAGATACACCAGCGGTTCGTGGTATGGTTAATCGTATTTCCTATATGGTTAAAGTTGAGGAGTAACAGATGCAATTAAATACTCTGTCTCCGGCAGCAGGTGCTAAACACGCACCAAAACGTGTAGGTCGTGGTATTGGTTCCGGTCTCGGTAAAACCGCAGGTCGTGGTCACAAAGGTCAGAGCTCTCGTTCTGGCGGTGGCGTACGTCGTGGGTTTGAAGGTGGTCAGATGCCTTTATATCGTCGTCTGCCAAAATTCGGCTTTACTTCACGTAAAGCGATGGTCACTGCTGAGATCCGTTTATCTGATCTTCAGCTGATCGAAGGCGATGTTATCGATCTTAATGTATTGAAAGCCGCAAACGTTATTGGTCCACAGATCGAGTACGCGAAAGTGTTCCTGTCTGGTGAACTGACTCGTGCAGTTACTGTACGCGGCCTGCGTGTTACTAAAGGCGCTCGTGCTGTTATCGAAGCTGCTGGCGGTAAAATCGAGGAATAAGTAACAGATGGCAAAGCAACCAGGTACAGATTTCCAAAGTGCTAAAGGCGGAATAGGTGAGTTAAAGCGTCGTTTACTGTTTGTGCTCGGCGCACTGATTGTTTTCCGTATTGGCTCTTTCATTCCTATCCCTGGTATTGATGCCACTGTTCTTGCGAAATTGCTCGAGCAACAACAAGGCACCATCATTGAGATGTTTAACATGTTCTCTGGTGGTGCGTTGAGTCGTGCTTCAATCTTTGCGCTGGGTATCATGCCGTACATTTCGGCATCGATTATCATCCAGCTGCTGAGCGTGGTGAACCCGCGCCTGGCGGAGATTAAGAAAGAAGGGGAAGCTGGTCGTCGTAAGATTAGCCAGTACACCCGGTATAGTACGTTAGTCCTCGGTATATTCCAATCTGTTGGTATCGCGATGGGCTTACCGAATATGCCTGGTATGCAGGGCCTGGTTATTAACCCCGGCTTTGCATTCTACTTCACGGCTGTTGTGAGTTTGGTGACAGGGACTATGTTCCTGATGTGGCTGGGTGAGCAGATTACTGAACGTGGTATCGGTAACGGTATTTCGATCATTATCTTCGCCGGTATTGTTGCGGGTCTCCCGTCAGCAATTGGTCATACCATCGAGCAAGCTCGTCAAGGCGAACTGCACTTCCTCCTGTTGCTATTGGTTGCAGTCTTGGTATTTGCGGTTACTTGCTTTGTTGTCTTTATGGAGCGTGGTCAGCGTCGTATCGTCGTTAACTATGCCAAACGTCAGCAAGGCCGCCGTGTTTACGCGGCACAAAGTACACACTTACCGTTGAAAGTGAATATGGCGGGTGTAATTCCTGCGATTTTCGCTTCCAGTATTATCCTGTTCCCTGGTACAATTGCATCTTGGTTCGGTGATGGTACTGGTTGGGATTGGCTGACGACAATTTCTATGTATCTGCAGCCAGGCCAGCCGCTCTATGTGTTACTTTATGCCTCTGCAATCATATTCTTCTGTTTCTTCTATACCGCACTGGTATTTAATCCAAGAGAAACAGCAGATAACCTGAAGAAGTCCGGTGCATTTGTACCAGGAATTCGTCCGGGAGAGCAAACGGCCAAGTACATCGATAAAGTAATGACCCGTTTAACTTTAGTTGGCGCGTTATACATTACCTTTATCTGCCTAATCCCGGAGTTCATGCGTGACGCAATGAAAGTACCTTTCTACTTTGGTGGTACTTCCCTCTTAATCGTGGTTGTGGTCATCATGGACTTTATGGCTCAAGTGCAAACTCTGATGATGTCAAGTCAGTACGAGTCTGCATTGAAAAAAGCAAACCTCAAAGGTTATAACCGTTAATTCGGTTTGCTTTAGAAGTTACGGAGAGTAAAAATGAAAGTTCGTGCTTCCGTCAAGAAATTATGCCGTAACTGCAAAATCGTTAAGCGTCACGGTGTCGTGCGCGTGATTTGCAGTGCTGAGCCTAAGCATAAACAGCGCCAAGGCTAATAAAAAGCATATTTTTCTTGCAAAGTTGGATTGAGCTGGCTAAATTAGCCAGCCAATCTTTTTATAAACGTGGTTCTACTGTTTGAGTATCCTGAAAACGGGCTTTTCAGATCAGTATTACCCCAAAATTTTTAGGAGTGCATAGTGGCCCGTATAGCAGGCATTAACATTCCTGATCATAAACATGCTGTTATTGCATTAACTGCAATTTTCGGCATCGGCTTAACCCGTTCACAGGCTATCTGTAAAGCAACGGGTATTGCTGAAGATGTTAAGATCAGTGAGCTGTCTGAAGAGCAAATCGACCAACTGCGTGACGAAGTTGCTAAATACGTTGTAGAAGGTGACCTGCGCCGTGAAGTGACCCTCAGCATCAAACGTCTTATGGACATTGGTTGCTATCGTGGTTTACGCCATCGTCGTGGTCTTCCGGTACGCGGTCAGCGTACGAAGACTAACGCACGTACCCGTAAGGGTCCGCGTAAGCCGATCAAGAAATAATCGGGGAATCTTATAATGGCAAAAGCACCTGTTCGTGCACGTAAGCGTGTAAGAAAACAAGTCTCTGACGGTGTGGCTCATATCCATGCTTCTTTCAACAACACAATCGTTACCATCACTGACCGTCAGGGTAACGCATTAGGTTGGGCAACTGCCGGTGGTTCCGGTTTCCGTGGTTCTCGTAAATCAACTCCATTCGCAGCACAGGTTGCAGCAGAACGTTGCGCAGAGGCTGTGAAAGAGTACGGTATTAAGAATCTGGAAGTTATGGTTAAAGGACCTGGTCCTGGCCGTGAGTCAACCGTTCGCGCATTAAACGCGGCTGGTTTCCGCATCACTAACATTACTGATGTGACTCCGATCCCTCATAACGGTTGTCGTCCTCCGAAAAAACGTCGCGTTTAATCGCCCTCACGTTTTTTAGGATAGTTGGAGAAAGAAAATGGCTAGATATTTGGGTCCGAAGCTCAAGCTGAGCCGTCGCGAAGGAACAGACCTCTTCCTGAAGTCTGGTGTTCGCGCGATTGACACCAAGTGTAAATTAGATCAAGCACCAGGCCAGCACGGCGCCCGTAAACCGCGTCTGTCTGATTATGGTGTTCAGTTACGTGAAAAACAAAAAGTTCGTCGTATGTACGGCGTACTGGAACGTCAGTTCCGTAACTACTATAAAGAAGCAACCCGCCTGAAAGGCAACACCGGTGAAAACCTGCTGTCTCTGCTGGAAGGTCGTTTAGACAACGTTATTTATCGTATGGGCTTTGGCGCAACCCGCGCAGAAGCACGTCAGATCGTCAGCCACAAAGCTGTCATGGTAAATGGCCGTGTTGTAAACATTGCTTCTTATCAGGTTTCCCCTAACGACGTAATCAGCATTCGTGAAAAAGCGAAAAAACAGTCTCGTATTAAGGCTGCTTTAGAGCTGGCTGAGCAGCGTGAAAAACCAACTTGGTTGGAAGTTGATGCTGCGAAAATGGAAGGTGTGTTCAAACGTATTCCTGAGCGTACTGACCTTTCTGCTGATATTAACGAGCACCTGATCGTCGAGCTTTACTCTAAGTAAGGCTTAGCACCAAAGAGAGGACACAATGCAGGGTTCTGTGACAGAGTTTCTTAAACCGCGCCTGGTTGATATCGAGCAAATCAGTTCGACGCACGCCAAGGTGACCCTTGAACCATTAGAGCGTGGCTTTGGCCATACTCTGGGTAACGCACTGCGCCGTATTCTGCTTTCGTCTATGCCGGGTTGTGCGGTAACTGAGGTTGAGATTGATGGTGTACTCCATGAGTACAGCACTAAAGAAGGTGTACAGGAAGATATCCTGGAAATTCTGCTCAACCTGAAAGGGCTGGCGGTAAAACTTCAGGGGAAAGATGAAGTCATCTTAACTCTGAATAAATCTGGCATTGGCCCTGTGACTGCAGCCGACATCATCCATGACGGTGATGTTGAAATCGTCAAGCCGGAGCATGTAATTTGCCATCTCACTGACGAAGGCGCATCTATTAATATGCGCATCAAAGTTCAGCGTGGTCGTGGTTATGTTCCGGCTTCTGCCCGAATTCATTCGGAAGAAGATGAGCGCCCAATCGGTCGTCTGTTAGTAGACGCGTGCTACAGCCCAGTTGAGCGTATTGCTTACAATGTTGAAGCAGCACGTGTTGAGCAGCGTACCGATTTGGATAAATTGGTTATCGAAATGGAAACCAACGGCACGATTGATCCAGAAGAATCAATTCGTCGTGCGGCAACCATTCTGGCCGAACAACTGGAAGCTTTCGTTGACTTACGTGATGTTCGTCAGCCGGAAGTGAAAGAAGAAAAACCAGAATTCGATCCGATTTTACTGCGCCCAGTAGACGATCTCGAATTGACTGTCCGCTCTGCTAACTGTCTCAAGGCAGAAGCAATCCACTACATCGGTGATCTGGTACAGCGTACAGAAGTTGAGTTGCTCAAAACGCCTAACCTTGGTAAGAAATCACTTACTGAAATTAAGGACGTTCTGGCATCTCGCGGCTTATCTCTGGGCATGCGTCTGGAAAATTGGCCGCCGGCAAGTATTGCTGACGAATAAGATCACAGGTTAAGGTTTTACTGAGAAGGATAAGGTCATGCGCCATCGTATGAGTGGTCGTCAATTGAACCGCAACAGCAGCCATCGCCAAGCTATGTTTCGTAACATGGCCGGTTCTTTAGTTCGTCACGAAATTATCAAGACGACTTTGCCTAAGGCAAAAGAACTGCGTCGCGTTGTTGAGCCGTTGATTACCCTGGCTAAAACGGATAGCGTTGCTAACCGTCGTTTAGCATTCGCCCGTACTCGTGATAACGAAATCGTGGCAAAACTGTTCAACGAGCTGGGACCACGTTTCGCTCAGCGTGCAGGTGGTTACACCCGCATTCTGAAATGTGGTTTCCGTGCTGGTGACAATGCTCCAATGGCTTACATTGAGCTTGTTGACCGCGCTGAATCCCAGACTGAAGCAGCAGCAGAGTAATCTGTTACTGCGTAAAAAAACCGGGTTTTTACCCGGTTTTTTTATTTCTGTTAATCCTGCCCTTGAAGTTACTCCCCTCATCCCCATATCTCTGCCAATGACATACAACATTTTACGATTCTGATATGATGGCTTCAGGCCAGATGATATCAGGAGGTTGCCGATGTACCGAATTGGTCAGTTAGCAAAACTTGCAGAAGTGACACCGGATACAATCCGTTTTTATGAAAAACAGGGCATGATGGATCATCAGACCCGGACGGATGGTGGCTATCGTTTGTATACTGAGCAGGATCTGCACCGGCTGCGTTTTATCCGCTATGCAAAACAATTAGGGTTTACCCTGGAGGCGATCAGCGAACTGCTATCGATCCGCGTTGATCCTGAACATCACACCTGCCGTGAATCAAAGCAAATTGTGGATGACCGGCTGAAAGATGTGGAAACAAAGTTAGTTGAAATGCAGCGAATGCGGGATTCCCTGAAAATGCTGAGTGATGCCTGTTGCGGAACGGCTCATGTCAGTTCACAATGCACCATCCTGGAAATCCTTGAACAGGGCGCGACAGAGCCCTGTGGCTGTTCACAAAAAGAGAGTAAGCATAATCAATGAGGTTACTATGACAAAATATGCTCACAAGCGCGGCGTAATACAAGATAACGCCCTCGAAGCACTGTTATCCGATCCGCTTTTCCGGCAGAGAGTAGAAAAAAATAAGAAAGGTAAAGGGAGTTACAACCGGAAAGAAAAACACAACAAGGCAGGTTACCGGGAGGCCAGTAGTAAGCGATTAGATAATCTTTTACTACTGGCCTTTTAGTTTATTATTTCTTTTGTTCTTTTAATAAATCACGGATTTCAGTCAGTAATGTTTCTTCTGCTGATGGTGCCGGTGGCGCAGCGGGAGCTTCGGCCTGTTCGCGGCGTAATTTATTCAGCATTTTGATGGCAATGAAGATAGCAAATGCGACGATAACGAAATCAAAAACGGTTTGCAGGAATACACCATAGTTCAGTACAACAGCAGGCACATCTCCGCTGGCTTCCCGCAGCACAACGGCAAATTGCTTGAAGTCGATTCCGCCGATCAGTAAACCGAGTGGTGGCATGATGACATCAGCAACTAATGAGGACACAATTTTGCCGAATGCCGCACCGATAATGATACCGACAGCCATATCAACGACATTGCCGCGCATTGCAAATTCACGAAACTCTTTTATGAAGCTCATACCCTTTTCCTTACCCAAAATGTTAACAAGTTGTCATTCTCAAGTATAAATCAATAGTATTTACTATCAAAATATTAAGCACTTATTTATAAAAAGAACGGACTTGGCTGGAAGAGCTTCTCCACCTCGGGTACGTGGCGTTTGTCAGTAATGAACAGCACGACATGGTCTCCCTGTTCAATGCTGTGTTCAGCATTCGCAATAATCACCTGCTCATCTCTGACAATTGCACCAATAATCGTACCCGGTGGCAGCTTAATATCGGCAATTTTGCGTCCGACGACTTTTGAAGTGTTTTCATCGCCATGTGCAATTGCTTCAATGGCTTCCGCAACACCACGGCGCAGCGAGGACACACTGACAATATCTGCCTTGCGCACATGACCGAGTAATGCAGAAATAGTAGCTTGTTGCGGGGAGATAGCGATATCAATCACACCGCCCTGAACCAGATCCACATAGGCGCTGCGCTGGATAAGCACCATGGCTTTTTTGGCCCCCATCCGCTTGGCAAGCATTGCGGACATGATATTGGCCTCGTCATCGTTGGTCAGGGCGATAAAGACATCAACCTGTTCAATATGTTCTTCTGCTAATAATTCCTGGTCGGAGGCATCCCCGTAGAAAACAATAGTGTCATGCAGCAGCTCTGCGAGATCGGTTGCCCGGTTGGCGTTGTGCTCGATCAGTTTGACGTTATAGTCTTTCTCGATACGCAGTGCCAGACCGGCACCGACGTTCCCGCCGCCGACAATCATGATCCGCTTATACGGTTTTTCCAGACGCTGTAGTTCACTCATTACCGCACGGATATGCTCGGATGCGGCGACAAAGAACACTTCATCACCGGCTTCAATAATGGTTGAACCCTGCGGGCGAATCGGTCTGTCCTGACGGAAGATGGCCACAACCCGTGTTTCAATATGCGGCATATGCTCGCGCAGGCTGGAAAGGGCGTTTCCGACCAGCGAGCCGCCGTAATAAGCTTTCACGGCGACAATACTGACACGGCCTTCGGCAAAATTCACAACCTGAAGGGCGCCGGGATACTGGATCAGTTTATAGATGCTGTCGATCACCAGCTGTTCCGGGGCGATCAGGTGATCGATCGGGATCGCTTCCGGTAAAAATAATTTATCGGCTTCCCGGACATATTCTGAGGATCGGATACGGGCGATCTTATTCGGCGTATTGAACAGGGTGTATGCAACCTGGCAGGCGATCATATTGGTTTCATCGGAGTTGGTCACTGCGACGAGCATATCCGCATCTTCCGCACCGGCTTCCCGCAGTACCCGCGGATGAGAGCCGGCTCCGTTTATTACCCGGAGATCGAATTTATCCTGTAACTGACGCAGCCTGTCCGGGTTGGTATCCACAACAGTAATATCGTTGTTTTCATCCACTAAGTTTTCTGCCAGTGTGCCGCCGACCTGACCGGCACCGAGAATAATAATTTTCATATAAATGATCGTCCGGGTTGTTTATCAGGCAGGAAGTGCCTGTTTAACCAGTTTAGCGTAAAAAAATCCGTCTCCGCTCTGCGCATCCGGCAGCATCTGGTAGCCTGTTGCCGGTGTATCGGTTAATACAGCATCACGGTGCGAAGAGAGAAAATTATTTATCTGATGAATATTCTCCTCCGGTAATACCGAGCAGGTTGCATAGACCAGTGTGCCGCCGGGTTTGAGATACGGCCAGACAGCGTCCAGAATCTCCCGTTGCAGCGCAGCCAGCTCATTGATGTCATTATCACGGCGCAGCCATTTGATATCCGGATGGCGGCGGATTACGCCGGTCGCTGAGCAGGGGGCATCCAGCAAAATACGATCAAACGTCAGAGATTCTGCCCACTGTTCCGGATAACGTCCGTCACCGGTTTTCACCACCGCGTTTTGTTTAAGTCGTTGTAAATTCTCATTAACCCGGGTTAAACGCTGTTTATCCACATCAACAGCCATGACATGAGCGCGGGGTGCTATCTCCAGAATGTGGGTGGTTTTCCCGCCGGGTGCCGCGCACAAGTCTAAAATAGTCTCATCATTCTGCGGATCAAGCAGTAATGCACAGCCCTGCGCGGAACTGTCCTGCACGGTAACCCAGCCATCCGCAAACCCCGGCAGATCAGTGACCGGGCAGGGCGTTGCCAGACGCAGTGCATCGGGATATGCCGGATTATAAAAGGTTTCAATATCCTTTTCTGCCAGCAGCGCCTGGTATTCCTGAGCGGAGTGATGGTTACGGTTAACCCGCAGCCACATCGGCGGTTTTTCATTATTTGCCGTAATAACGGCTTCCCAGTTGTCAGGATATGCCGCCTGAATCCGCGACAGCAGCCATTTCGGATGCAGCCAGCGGCTTTCATTATTGGCAAAACGTTCGGACAGCACCTGCTCCTGACGCTGGAACTGACGCAGCACCCCGTTAATCAGTCCCTTCAGCTGGGGTTTTTTCAGTACAACAGCACCGTTAACCGTCTCGGAGAGCGCAGCGTGTGCCGGGATCCGTGTATAACAGAGCTGATAAAAACCGACCAGAATCAGATAATGCAGTACCCGTTGCTTACCGGTCAGCGGTTTTGCCATCAGTTGCTGGCTGTACCATTCGAGCTCCGGCAGTACCCGCATCACACCAAAACATAATTCCTGCAGCAATGCTTTATCTTTCGGGTTGATATCCCGCTGATATTCAGGCAGAAGTGCGCTGAGTGACTGTCCCTGATCCAGGACCTGGCTGATGATACGGGCAGCAATGCTGCGTAGGTTATAACTGTTTTTCATTGTGATTCCGGTATGCCGGCAAGCGATAAAGAGAAAGGGTGACCGGCATACCACACTGGGCATGCCGGTTATGAAACAAAATTACAGTGAATTTCCCGGGGTAAACCATTCTTTGCGGGAATTCAGAATATCAGCGGCTGACATCGGTTTTTTCCCGGCAGGCTGTAACTGTGTGATATTCAGGATCCCTTCTGCAGTGGCAACCTGAATGCCGTTTTTATCCGCACGGATAACCGTTCCCGGCGCTGCGGAAGTCTGTTCCGCAATCACATTGGCCTGCCAGACTTTCACCGGTTGCTCATCAATCACCATGTAGCTGATTGGCCACGGGTTGAAGGCACGGATACAGCGGTCCAACTGTGCGGCAGAAAGAGACCAGTCCAGCCAGGCTTCTTCTTTGCTCAGTTTTTCTGCATAGGTGACCAGAGTGTTGTCCTGTTTTTCAGGGCGGAGCGCATTCTGACAGACCAGAGACAGTGTATATAACAGTGCCTGCGGGCCGATACCGGCGAGTTTTTCATACAGGGATGCACTGGTATCTTCTGATGTGATATCACATTCAGCTTTATACAGCATATCGCCGGTATCCAGACCGGCATCCATCTGCATGATGGTCACGCCGGTTTTGGCATCACCGGCCCACAATGCACGCTGGATAGGCGCTGCACCACGCCATGCCGGTAACAGGGAACCATGAACATTCAGACATCCCAGGCGCGGAATATCCAGCACTGCCTGCGGTAAAATCATCCCGTAGGCCACGACAATCATAATGTCTGCCTGCTGGTCGCGTATCCACTGGTGATTTTCTTCTTTGCGCAGTGTGGATGGCTGGAAAACAGGAATATCGTGCTGTTGTGCCAGTTCTTTTACCGGGCCTGCGGTGATTTTTTTCCCGCGGCCGGCAGGGCGATCCGGCATGGTTAAGACGCCAACGACATTATGCTCCGACTGAATCAGGGCATTGAGGTGGCGTGCGGCAAAATCAGGCGTTCCTGCAAAGATAATACGTAATGAATCTGACACGTTGCTTTCCTGTAAAAATAATAATGCCACAAACAATAACAGTGCCCGTGCGCTGCTGCGGTCTGTGGCAGATAAAGACTGCGGGTATTAAGACCGGGCTCTGAGTCTGTCCAGTTTTTCGACTTTCTGACGGATGCGCTGGCGTTTCATAGCGGAAAGGTAATCAACAAATAATTTGCCTTCCAGGTGATCCATTTCATGCTGGATACAAATTGCCAGCAGATCACCGGTTTCCAGCTCGAAAGGCTCGCCGTTATAGTCCAGCGCCCGGATTTTAACGTGCTCAGCACGCGGTACGAATGCCCGCTGCTCAGGAATCGATAAACAACCTTCTTCGATTCCGGCTTCTCCGGATTTTTCCAGCAGTTCCGGGTTGATCAGCACCAGGCGCTCATTCCGCTCTTCTGACACATCAATCACGATAATGCGCTGGTGGATATCAACCTGAGTGGCCGCCAGACCAATACCTTCTTCGTCGTACATGGTTTCGAACATATCATCGACAATCTTCTGAATGCCGGCATCGACTTTTTCAACCGGCTTTGCAATCTTGCGAAGCCGCTCGTCGGGATAATGTAATACAGTTAATAACGCCATAGATTTTTTCGTGTTCTATCTAAAAAATGGATGGAAATTAATGTCTATTCTAGACAGTTATCAGCCTGATTGACAGTATTGCCCGCAGCGGACACCGCATTTTTATCACAGGCTCAGTCGGGATGGTGCAATGGATGAAAGGGAAATTTGGTTACGTCTGGCGTGTATCAGGCGGTTAAGTGCTCATCATGCTGTCAGTGCTGCCACTATACTGACAGAGACCTGCACACAGAAAAACGGTGCGATCTGCCGGCAGTTACATCAGTGCGGACTCACACTGGTGCAGTGTCAGCAATTTATGAATGTGAATACATCCAGGCTGAAAACGGCACTATTATGGGCTGATTCACCGGGTAACATGATATTGCCCCTGTCATCACCACACTATCCGTTTTTATTAAAGCAGATCTATTCACCCCCGCTTGTGCTTTTTGTGGCAGGGCAGTGTGAGGCGTTATCTGTCCCGCAGGTCAGTATGGTGGGCAGCCGTGCTGTTACCCATTACGGCGAAAAGTGGGCGGGCTGTTTTGCCCGGCATCTTGTGCAGCATAATCTGGTCATCACCAGCGGACTGGCTGCGGGTGTGGACGGATGCTGCCATGAGGCGGCGCTGGCATCCGGCGGAAAGACAATAGCGGTATCCGGCAGCGGGTTATCTCATATTTATCCTGCAAAGCACCGGTCTCTGGCAGAGGAGATTACAGAAAATGGCGCACTTATCTCTGAATATTTTCCGGATGTGCCGCCACTGGCCAAAAATTTTCCCCGCCGTAACCGGATAATCAGCGGGTTAAGCCGACTGCTGATTGTGATTGAGGCCGGACGGCGCAGCGGGTCATTAATTACGGCACAATGCGCGCTGGAGCAGGGGCGGGATGTATTTACGTTACCGGCAGTGCTTGGTAATCCGGCGTATGAGGGCAACCACTGGTTGTTGCAACAGGGTGCCTATATTGCAACAGCACCGGGGGATATCACGGATCATCTCGCGCTGAATATGCAGTGGCTGGCGCTGCCGCCGATCCCGGAAACACCGGAAGCGATTATCACACCCGTACAGGAGGAACTGCCGTTTGCACATGTGCTGATTAATGTGGATGATGAACCGACACCGGCGGATATCATTGCCGCGCGGTGTGAGCTGCCTGTCACGGAGGTGACAACACAACTGCTGCAGCTGGAGTTATCAGGTAAAATAGCCGTGGTCAGCGGGGGATATATCCGCCTGCATCACTGAACGGTATCGGCGTAAGGTAAAATTATCATGTCAAAATTAACGGCGGAATGCTGTCCGGAATGCGGCGGAGAGCTGGTTATCCGCAATGGTGCTCACGGTCCTTTTTTCGGCTGCTCTGCTTATCCGGAATGTGATTACATCCGTCCGCTGAAAGCCGGTACTGACGGACATATCATCAAAGTGCTGGACGGACAGTTGTGCCCGCAGTGCGGCGGGACGCTGGTGCTGCGTCAGGGGCGCTACGGAATGTTTATCGGCTGCGGAAATTTTCCGGAGTGTGAATATATTGCATCTATTGATTCACCGGATGAAACAACAGTGGCCTGTCCGCAGTGCCATAATGGTAAGTTACTTCAGCGTAAGTCCCGGTTCGGTAAAATTTTTTATGCCTGTAACCGCTATCCGGCCTGTCAGTTTTCACTGAACAGCAAACCGGTTGCCGGCGAGTGTCAGTATTGCGGCTATCCGCTGCTGGTGGAAAAGAGGACATCAACAGGCGTAAGATTAAGTTGTGCGAGTAAAGCCTGCGCAAAACGACAAAAAGAACAGAATGAGAATAATGATGAATCATAATCAAACCACAGCAAATTTCGACACAATCATAAAAGCACTTAATAACCAAGAAGTTATCGCCTATCCGACAGAGGCTGTCTTTGGCCTCGGGTGTGACCCGGACAGTGAACAGGCCGTGATGGCACTGCTGGATCTGAAGCAGCGTCCGTGGGAAAAAGGGCTGATTCTGATCGCTGATAACTATGATCAGGTGAAACCGTATATTGATGATTCACGGCTGACAGATGAACAGCGTGAAGCGATGTTTGCCTCCTGGCCGGGCCCGGTGACCTGGGTGATCCCGGCAAAACCCGCCACACCAAAATGGCTGACCGGCCGTTTTGACTCGCTGGCTGTCCGCGTAACCGATCATCCGGTGGTCAAAGCATTATGCCTGGCATACGGCAAACCGGTGGTGTCCACCAGTGCGAACCTGAGCGGGCTGGAGCCGTGCCGGACAACTGATGAAGTCAATGCACAGTTTAACGGACGGATCCCGGTGGTTGACGGGCTGGTCGGCGGGCGGAAAAATCCGTCTGAGATCCGTGATGCACTGACAGGGCAGTTATACCGCCAGGGCTGACAGAACACCAAAAGGACCCGGAATGAAAAAATTTGCCGTTTTTGGCCATCCGATTGCACACAGCCAGTCCCCCTTTATTCATCAGGAATTTGCCGGACAATTTGGTATTGAACTGAGTTATGAGCGGATCCTTTCTCCGCTCGACGGCTTTCGCGACAGTGTTTCTGCATTTTTTGCTGCGGGCGGGATGGGAGCGAATGTCACATTGCCTTTTAAAGAGCAGGCGCATGCGCTGGTGAATGAGCGTAGTGAGCGGGCACAGGTCTGCGGCGCGGTAAACACCCTGTATCTGACAGAAGATAAACGGCTGGCAGGGGATAATACCGACGGCGAAGGGCTGGTGATTGATTTGCAGCGGCTGATGTTTATCCGCCCCGGTGACAGTATTCTGCTGATTGGTGCAGGTGGCGCGGCCCGGGGCGCACTGTTATCACTGTTACAGGCGGGATGCGCTGTTACCGTTACCAACCGGACATTCAGCAAGGCACAGTCTCTGGCTGAGCGGTTTGCCGGTCATGGAAAAGTCAGTGCAATGCCGATCAGTGAAACCGGAACAACCGGGTTTTCACTGATTATTAATGCCACATCGTCCGGGGTGGACGGCGCGGTTCCGCAGATCCCGTTGTCATTACTGAATCAGTCAGTTGCCTGTTACGATATGTTTTACCGTACGGGGCTGACACCTTTCCTGCAACTTGTCGCAGATAACGGTGTGACCCGGTATGCTGACGGGCTGGGTATGCTGGCTGGCCAGGCGGCTTTTGCATTCAGGTTATGGCATGGCGTATTGCCGGATATTGCACCGGTACTGACAAAACTCAAACAGAAGATGACATCATGAACCAGTCCATTCAGTTTCCGGATCGCGAATCACGGGACGATGACCGGGAGTGTATTGTCTTTCCGGTGATGATTAACGGCTTTTTATCGGATTGCCGCGTCTCTGCACAATACCTGCAATCCCGTTACGGAACGGAGCCCGGAGAGGATATGCTGTCACTCTTCCGCCGGAACCGCTGGGATCTGGAGGAAGAGTTTGCCGAATATATTGAAAAGGGTGAAGCGGACGAACCGCCTTACCGGTTACCCTGCGACAGATAATCATTTTTCCACATAACATAGTTATTGGCTGAATATTTCAGCCCTTCATATTCTTCCGGTTTCAGCGGACGGACGGCTTTGGCAGGGCTGCCGAGATACAGGTAGCCGCTTTCCAGATGTTTGCCGGGAGAAACCAGACTGCCCGCGCCGATAATTACATCATCCTCTACCACCACACCGTCCAGCAGAATTGAACCCATACCGACCAGAACACGGTTACCGATAGTGCAGCCGTGCAGCATCACTTTATGGCCGACGGTAACATCCTCGCCGATAATCAGCGGGTGACCGGCCGGATTATCCGCCGTCTGGTGAGTGACATGTAATACGGAGCCGTCCTGAATATTGGTACGCTGACCAATCTGAATGTAATTGACATCTCCCCGGGCAACGACCAGCGGCCAGATACCGACATCATCAGCCAGACGCACATCACCGATAATGACGGAAGAATCATCGATCATGACATTTTTACCGACAGAAGGGGTTAATGTCAGATAGGGACGGAGTTTATTCACAATAATTACCTCAGAATATAAATGTATTTTGGTGATCTTAATGAGAGAGTTTACCGGAGGCAATGCAACTTTCGGGCATAATTGCCGGAAAATACGACATGATGCTCAAAAGACAGACAGTTAATAAGAAAATTCAAAAAAAAGGTTGTGCAAAACGAAAAGCTCCCTATAATGCGCCACCACTGACACGGAACAACGCGATAACA